>CANHGK010000003.1 GCA_947460235.1 Paenibacillaceae bacterium
ATTAGCTGACTCCATAAATTGTTGACCTTCTTTTGTGATATCACTCGTTGTAGTACGTTTACTTACTGCCATATCCTGTAACTGTAAACCAATTCAGTGAGCATATCATATAAGGGAGGTCTTTTTTATCGAAGTGAACCAATGATCGGTTCCCCGTAAATCGCCTGCACAAACAGAGCAATTGTGAATAAGCAATATAAGATTACCCATCCGATTAAAGCAAATCGAGACCGCATTGCGAAACGCCCCCGTAAAAGCCATGCCAATATCGGGAGTAATTGCAATGCATGTAATCCGAAAAAGTGAGCAATTCGGAGATCTCCGAATTCCGTTGACCATTTGAGTAGTGGCAAACCATTCGTATCATCCGTAATGTTCGTACCTACCAAATGCCCCAATTGTGATGACATATACCCACCGAATCCTCCGCCGAGCACAAATGTAATAATCAACCCAAATACGACCGCTTCCTTCACACGATCATTACTTTTTAGCCACCCCGCTTTGATTAGAACAATCGCCAAACCCAAAAACACAAAGATTCCAGCAACAATTGCGAATCCCATGATCGAATACATAATAATCGCAAACAGATTTTCATAGTTAAAATGTGACTTTTGACCGAGAGCCGCTCGCCAGGTAATATAAATCAACTCAAAACTCAAGGTGAACACAAGGGTATGTCTAAAAAGCGGATACAACCATTTAATATTCACCGATTGAATACTCATGATCCACGCCGCCGATAGCGAAAACATCCCCGCAGAAATAAAAAACTTGAGTGGTTTTAGCCAAACTGGAGCACCCATCAAAAATCTCGAATCAACAGTCAAACCAAAGATACAACCAATCATTCCAAGCAAACACAACACCGAAAATAAAAGCAGTGTCTTTTCCCGCTCGTATAATAATCGTAAATTCATCGCCTATGCGCCTCCCATCTTGACATTGTCAACTTTTGACTAAATTAAATATATCGAAACATTTTGACAGTGTCAAGATGTGATTGTTAAACTATAGAAATGAATCACAACTACATCTATACGAAAAGGACTTCTGCATATGACTTATTCTGAAAAAACAAATTATCATCATGGCGATTTACGCGCCGCATTACTCGATGCAACCGACAAAATCATTAATCGAGACGGGCTTGAGCTTTTTTCGTTGCGCGCATGTGCAAGGGAAGCTGGTGTATCACACAATGCACCTGCCCATCATTTCGCTGATTTACGCGGATTACTGACCGCATATGCAACAAATGCATTTGATTTGTTAATCGATTCGATGGAATACGCAAAAAAAAGTCGTTCAGCAGATCCCGCCGAACAACTTCTAGCAACTGGTGAAGGTTATATTCAATTTGCGTTAACTCATCCAGGAAAATTTCAAGTGATGTTTCGCAACGAAAAATTAGATGCGAAACATATGGAATTGCAAAATTCTTCTGCGAAGGCATTTGGAATTCTCGAACATGCAATGACGAATTGGTTAGAACTGTATCATCCAATTGCATTAACTGATGAAAAGAAGCTGAAATATATTCTCATGGCATGGAGCGTGTGCCACGGTTATGCCACACTTGCTGGTGAACGTAAATTGGATTTTATATCAGGATTTAATCAAGGTACCAACCATCACATCGATTTCGGAAAACTGCTATTAAATACATTCATTCAGTCCATCACCTATTCGAACACAACGATTTAATGATTTTTCAACAATTGACAACCATTCGCATATTCCCATGTGCGAATATTTTTGACGAGGGTCGTACGATTCAACCAATCAAGATCCACCGACGTTCGAAGAATCGTCTCGGCCCATGTTTGATCAAATGAACGATCTCGAAAATCAAGTGTGCTCCATCCATCGATTGGTGGTTTCACCAACGTTTCATCCCACGCTTGCCGTAAAAACACGTTTACTAATGCGTTCATCCAATCGTGACCATTGACGATCACATGATTTGTTAATCGTTTCTGTCGCAGTTGATCTACTGCATCATTCACCATTTTCTCTGTCAATTTTCGTTGTCCTGAATTTTCGATGAATACACGCGTCAAACGTTCCGTATCTATTGTTCGTCCATCCGATTGAATGATGGCAATAAGATTGATCCGTCTCAAGCGAAAATTCCATTTATTCATTGCCGATACCGCGCGGTATAAGCCAAGCGTGTAACTCCATTCCCAAAGTAACGTGATCGCTTCACTGATCGTCAAACGAAGCACCTGCTCCATCGCTGGTGAGCGGTACACTAACTCCCCTATTCCTACATCCTCTCGAACCCGTTCTAACAACGCCGATGCCGCAGGAGACATCAGCAGCCATGTTTCTAGATTATGCGCATCATATAAGAATAACGTAGCATATTCCTCATCAATCGCAAATTGTATCATTGGAACATCCGCATCGATCACCGCAAGTGTCGCACGGGCCGTTTGTTCATCCATCCATTGCAATACATCGAGCACATGATTGCGATTATTTACGCTGATAACTAGCGCCTGTTCGGAAACAAGTGGTTGCCAAAACCATTTGTCATATGCACCTTCCACCAATAAAATTGGCCGTGGATACTTGGCATAAGCAATCTTGCGATGAAGACGCAATTCATTCAATCCGTCCAATTGTGTGACGTGCTGCATCAATATTTTTCCTCGTACGGTCATAACTTTGCTCCGCGAGTATCTTCGTCCAAACTAACGACCCATTCCCATGCATCATCAATCACCGCAGGCGCGTGTGTGCTCAAAATAACCCGAACATTTCGGCGCTTTGCAAGTCGCTCCAAATCCCATACTAAGCGACGTTGCCAACCAACATGCAGTGACTGTTCCGCCTCGTCGATGAGAACAATACCATTCTCCGAACAACCAACCGCAACGGACAAAAACATCCATAACATGCGAAGTTGTCCCGCCGAACAGTACGATGGTTGAATGATTGACCATGGTTTTCCGTCGGCATCTACCGCCCATCCACGAGCATTCAAAAGTTCCGCAACGAGCGCATCGTCTATTTCAGCACACTTTTTTAACCACATTTTCAAATGTCCTGTCAATGCTTGCCTTGGCATGTCCGCCCCTAGAAATATCGAATTTACCGCAAATTCACGGTTCATCCGTTGCAACGCGTATGTTTTGCCGCTACCATTTGTACCGATCAATATCGAAACTCCGACATTTCTGAGCTGATTTAATGTAATGTCCATAAACGATATCCCTCTCATTTCAAACGTTTTTCTTGTAAAACGTGTTGATTTTCATCCCAAGCACGAAGCGTTAACGCTTCACTCAATCGTAAATCAGAGACAACTCCTGAAAAAACGCCTTCCCCTTGGTATAAAAGCGGCATTTCTATTTTGCCGCGAATCATCGTTACATCATATACATCCCCGCTTACCATAACCCGGATCCGATTCAATGAGTCAGATCGATTTAACTCTGCCGCCGTGAAATAATTATGCGGTGTTGGTGTGGGGGCAATTGAAACTGTTGGTGATGTTTGTGGTTTCGGTGTAACCGTAACCTTTGCCAAAGGTTTTGGTGACGATTTTAACTTAGGGGTGACAATTGATATCGTTAATTTTTTATCGCTAGGTGTAACTTTGAATTCAAGATTTTTGGCAATGGTAGCGACGCTTCCCAACACACCGGGGATACGCTCGGAAACAATCGGAACAAGTGTTGCACGTTTCCCGTTTCGCACGAATGTAACTCGATTCGTAAGCGCATCGGTAGTGAAATCTGCACGAATTGCCGTTGCAAAAGCAGTTAATGGTACAAGCCAATCTCCATCAATTTTTGAAGCCTTCATCCCTTGCAACTTAACTCCATTAAGTATGATCGTCGCTTGAGGAATGATAGGCTTTAGTGTTCCTTTCGCGTACAACATTTCACACCAAAAACTATGTATAATCAATCCGGTGAACATGATACAAATCAATCGCCACTTCTGAACAAATTGCAATTCATGCCACCTCCCTATCGACTTAATCCTTTTTTACAATTCATCTTATTACTCTACCATAACTACTACACTTCGAAAATTGAAAACATCCCCAATAAAAAAACATCCCGTCCATTCAACGAATTGAACGGTCCGGGATGCTATGAAAGCTCAGCTTAATTCAAATAATCTTATATTATTGTGTAATGTTCGCGGTTGTTGTATATGGTCGTAAGATATAGTTGGAAGCATCTGCTCCTGCCAACGACAAATTGTTTACACCCACAACTTTATTCGTACCAATTGCTAGACTATTGAATGTACCTTTTGCTTTAGCAAAATTCAACGTGACCACTTCAACACCAAAAACATCGTTAATTTTTGCATTGGTAAAATTGAGTGATGCAATGTTATTTCCATCATACTTTTTATTCATTGCTGTGATTCCAGTTGCGTAGATTATTCGTTGTGTGATCGTTGCAGTTGTAGAATATGCCGCCAGTGTGTAGTTCGCTGCGTCTGCACCATTCAAAGTTAATCCGAGAACTGGAATCACTTTTCCACTTCCAGCTGTTGCATTTGGGAATGCTGCAGTTGCTGCGGTCGTGTCAAGTGTCACGACATCATTTAGAACAACATCCAATAATAATGCAGCGTTTGTTACTAATGTCGCTGACGTCGATTGGTCATATACTTTATTGGAAACCGATATATTCGAAGCAGAGACGGATTTTGGTGTAATGTTTGCCGTTGTTGTTGCATCGTTTACGCTGTAGTTTGCTGCATCTGCACCTGATAATGCAAAACCACTTATGGTAACTACTTTTGATGTTCCAACGTTTTTGTTGTTGAATACCCCAACGATTGCGGATTTATTCAAAGCAACGCTATCACCGTTTTCAACACCGCTAAGTGCTGCTGAAGCTGCATTTAACGTTGCAGCTGTTGTTGCGTTATAAACTTTGTTCGTTGCCGAAATCGAGATAACAGAAATGGCTTTTTTCGTGATGTTTGCAGTTGTCGTATATGCAGTTAAGGAATAGTTACTTGCATCGATACCCGTTAACGCAAGACCTGTAACCGTTACTGTTTTTGCATTTGCAACATTTTTATTCGCGAATGTCCCAACTGCACTTGATGCATTCAAGGTAACGACATCACCGGGAACAACCCCAGACAATGCGCCAGAATCGCTATTTAATGTTGCTACTGTATTTCTATTATAAACTTTGTTTGAAGCCGTTATACCGCTAGCACTTATTGCTTTTTTTGTGATATTAGCTGATTTTGTATAGCTGTTCAACGAGTAATTTGCCGCGTCCGATCCTGTAATCGTCAATCCGGTAACGGTAATTACTTTCGCGTTTCCAACGTTTTTATCCGCAAATGTCCCAACTGCTGCAGAAGTATCTACTGAAGCAACATCACCCAAAATCACACCGGACAATGCACCAGATGCAACATTCAGCGTTGCAGATGTGTTCCCGTTGTAAACTTTATTGGAAACGGTAATACCAGTTGCAGAAATTGTTTTCGGCGTAATGTCTGCCGTTGCAAAATTATAAACTGCCACTTGATAATTGCCACCATCAATACCTGTTAATGCGGTTTGAATAGACACCGGTTTGCTCGTTCCAACATTTTTGTTATTAAACGTACCGACTGAATTTACTGTATCAATGCCAACAACATCTCCGCCGAGCACACCGAGCAAACTCGCTTGACTCATGTCAACCGTTGTTGTTGTCGTAGCATTATATGTTTTATTATTCGCTACTGGGGAAAGCACATGCAACGTCGCTTTATAAATATTTGCTGTTGTTGTGTATGCATTGAGTGCATAGTTTGATGCGTATGCCCCGTCGAGTGTCAATCCACCGATGGTCACCACTTTGGCAGTTCCCACATTTTTGTTTGAAAAGGCACCTGATTTACTACTTGTGTTTAAAGTAACGGTTTCGCCTCTTAATGCATTGGACAACGTAGCAAATGTTGTGTTCACTTCTGCAACCGTATTTGCGTTATACGTTTTATTAGAAGCTGTAATACCATTAACGGTAAGTTTGTACGGTGTGATATCTGCTGTTGTGCTATAGGCATTCAACGTATAATTCCCTGCATCTGCACCGCCAAGCGATAACCCGCTAATTGCGATTGTTTTACCTGTTGCAACGTTTTTATCTGGGAAGGATCCTCCAATTGAACCCCGATTTAACGTTACGATATCTCCACTTTCAACCCCCGTCAACGTAGCTGAAGTTGATGTAATCACTGCTGTAGATGTTTGATCGTATATTTTATTAGCTACGGTAATACTTCCCGCGGTTACATTGATTGCTTTTGTAGTAATATTCGCAGAAACTGGAGCATATCCGTCTAAGGTGTAAAGATTAACATCAGAACCAACAAGTGCTAGACCTGTAATCGTTACAGCTTTTCCTGTTCCAACCGTTTTGCCTGCAAAAGTACCAGTGATCGTTGCGCTCGTGTCGAGTGAAACATCTTCTCCAGTAACCTTGCCTGCTAATGAATACCCACTAAGATCAAGCGTAGCTGAAGTTAACGCATTATACGTACGATTGTTTGCAACAATACCCGTTACCGTTACATGCGTTTTTCCGTCTACCTTTACTAAAGTAGTATTTCCTACGTTATTCAGCGTAGTGATTGCATCGTTGGTTACAGCATCTTTGATTGTGCCACTATTTAATGCAACTGAAGCTCCGACAGTTATGCCGTCTAAATCTGCGGTTCCGCGTGCAACAGGATAACGGAACAAAAGTGAAGACGAACCAGTGCCACTAACATACGTTGCGTTCACAATGCCGCCATCATTCAAAGTTACAGGGAACGATGGTGTACCCGAAACAAATACCGATTCACTAAAATTGACGGAAAAGTCTACGTTTTGACCTGCTGTGTATGTACCGTTACTTGGTGCAGTAACAGAAGTAACGGTTGGATTAATCCCATCAACTTTCACAAATGTTGAATTACCAATACCATTTAATAACGTGTTTGAAGGCGTTCCACCGAGACCATCAACACTTCCGCCATTTAAATTTATTGTTGTAAGGATGTTGATTCCATCTGAATCTAGCTCACCTTGATTCACCGTATAGCGAAACGTAAGTGCTGAAGTGCCACTTCCGTTAAAATAAATGGCATTTACCGTACCACCTGTGTTTAAATTAATTTGAACGATTGGAATACCCGTTACATATACGTCCTCACTGAAGTTAACCGTTAGATCCAACGTTTGTCCAAGTGAATACGTTTTATTTGCTGGCAAATTGACAGAGGTTGTTTGAGGTACAGAACTCGCACTTGCTGTAAACGAAATTGAGAAGAATACACTAAGTAGTAAAACTAAACTTAACACCCATTTAGATTTTGTAAAATTTGAATTTCCCTTACGATTTCCCATCACGTTTTCCCCCTTTTAATAAATCATTACAAAACAACCACCTCGTGCGCAAACGTTTGTATTTCAGGACGAAATGTAACATCTCAAATACAAATTGACGAACAACCGCTGTCTAACCTTATCAAAATTTATTTTTCTCGTACCCCAACAAGCACCTCAATTCCACTCCTAAATTTTTATCTATATGTCGTACAAAATAAATATACTCAAAAGCCATATTCTGCGCAAACGTTTCGTTTAAGTCGTTTTATTCTAAAAATTGTATGCAAAAAGATAATCATGTTTCCTTACGTTCAGTAAAAGTGAAGGGCTTTGCAAGAGAAATGTTGATCAACAAATCAAAAAATCCCCAGATCCAATTGGACCTAGGGAATTCATCTTGTCTTTAACTTATTCTTCGTCCATCTCGAAGTTCGCATACACGTCTTGAACGTCGTCCAAGTCGCTGAATCCTTCCATCATGCGCTCAAGTGTTTTTGCGTTGTCACCGGCAACAGCGACGTAGTTTTGCGGTACCCAGCGAATGGATGCATTCCCAAGCGTAATTCCTGCTTTTTCGAGCGCATTTTTCACTTGTTCAAAATCATTTGGTGCCGTCAAAATTTCGAATTCATCTTCGCTCGCAAGCATTTCATCTGCGCCTGCTTCCAGTGCTTGCATGAGCATTTCATCTTCATCCTCATGGTCTTCACGGGAAACGATGATGACGCCTTTTTGGTCGAACATATAGGAAACGCAACCACTTTCACCCATATTTCCGCCTCGTTTATTAAAGGCAGAACGAACGTCAGCTGCGGTACGATTGCGATTATCTGTCAAACACTTAACGAGAATTGCGACGCCACCTGGGCCGTAACCTTCGTACATGATTTCTTCATAAATAACATTCGCAGCATCCGCTCCGGACGCTTTCTTAATGGCGCGTTCGATGGAATCCATCGGCATTTGGATCGAGCGTCCATTGGCAATCGCTGTGCGAAGTGCGAAATTCGCGTCCGCACTTGGACCTCCTGCACGAACCGCTGCATGAATTTCACGCGCGATTTTTACGAATTGATTATTTTTGGCTTGGTCGGCCTTTCCCTTCCGGCCTGCGAACAGTTTGAACTTTGCCATTGTGACGATCGGCTCCTCTACGATTTGTTGGTTTATTTTGAATGGTTGGTTTATTTTCTTTTGTTTCTTTGTCTACAGGAGGTTTGTATTGCCCCGCTCTGTAAATTCTCGGCGAATTATTTGCCTTTTTGGCTGCAACAATCGCTTTTTGTGCGGCCGCTCTTGCCTTTGTTCCTTTGGTACCTTTGACAATATTTGCAGCGCTGCGTTTGGCCTTAATTTCTTCTGCGGACGGTCGTGTGCGACCTTCGATTAATTCACGTGTTTTCTTCGGTTGCACGATTCGATCAGCAATTTCTCCAGCGTGTAATTTTTTAGGATTCATTTTCATGCTTCCCTGTTTCTCAAACTCACGCAATTTTTCCCACTCATGTGCGGCAACAAGTGCAACGGCAATTCCGTCCATACCCGCACGAGCTGTACGACCATTCCGATGAGTGAACCATTCCATATTTTGCGGCAAATCATAGTGGAAAATATGGGAGATCCCTTCTACATCAATTCCACGTGCCGCCAAATCCGTAGCAACGAGCCATTGAATTTTACCGGTCCGGAATCGTTGAACAACTTGTTTGCGCTGTCTCGGGTGCAAATCACCGTGAAGCAATATACAATCAAAACCTGCACCAGCCATTGCTGAACCGAGTGCTTCTGCGCGAACACGCGTATTCGTAAACACGATCCCCAAGTATGGGTTGTACATGCGCGCAAGTTCGAAGAAATTCGCTTCGCGTTCTGGATCGGTCACTTCAAATGCGTGTAATTCCAGGGTTGATACCGGTGTCCAACGGTCATCAACTTGAACGTACAACGGTTCTTTCATAAACGGCAATACGATACGTTTAATTTTCTCCGGCATCGTCGCCGAGAACATGCCTTTTTGAGCGCGTGGTGATTTACGAAGCCACTCGCCTACTTGCTCGACGAAGCCCATTTTGACCATCGTATCCGCTTCATCTACAATGACCCAGCGCATACTATCTAATGAGATCAGTTTCCGTTTCAGTGCTTCTTCACAACGTCCGACCGTGGCCACGATGATGTGCGGTGCGTTTTTTAATTTATCAAATTGCCGCTCAGTGTCGACACCGCCGCTAAGCAAAATGCTTCGTAATCGAATTTCATTACCTTCTGCATCTCGACCGACCGCATCATCTTGCGATGCGAACACTTGGATCGTCTGATGAATTTGCTGAGCAAGTTCACGGGATGGCGTCAAAATAAGCGCTTGCGACGCATCGCTATTTAATTTCACTTTTTGTAAGATCGGCAATAAAAACGCTAACGTTTTGCCTGTTCCCGTTTTCGATTGAACAATCACGTCATTACCTTCTAAAAACGCCGGAATCGTTTTTTCTTGCACGGGTGTTGGCGTATCAATCGCGAGTTCGCGCAGGCCTTGTTCGATAAATAAACGAAAGCCGTACGACTGCATAGTTTCCATGATAGTGTTTCATCCTTTCAATGGCGGGCAAACGCCCGTCTCATTTGATATGATACGCTCTTGTATTGATATATGGCAAGGGATGGGCTAATCTTGAATCATACAACTTTGTGATTTTTAGCGAAAGGAGCCTCGTTTCCGTGGCAGATACTGGTTCACTTACGACATTTATTATTGTTTCATTTTTACTTGGTGGCTATCTCGTCTGGAAAAAAGATACACTACCTTATGGTGCACGGCGTGGCTTGGCCTTGCTTGCGATCGTGATGATCACAATGTCTTTCGGCTTAATTGTTTACAGTTTTTTCGTTCCTGCGTTGCCATAGCATACACACTTTTTGGAGGGATCACGAATGACGACATCCGTAAAGAACCGTTCTGAACAACTTGTAACTGACCAATGGAAGTTGAGCGATTTATTTCCTTCCATCGAAGCATGGGAAACTGAATTTACCATGGTCAAATCGAAACTTGCCGAAATGGCAAACTTTAAAGGCCGACTGCATGAAGTGGATGCATTGCATGCTTGTTTTACGTTAGAAGATGAAATCGGTTTAGCTGCTGAGCGCTTGTATGTGTTCGCAAATATGTGGCATCACGAAGATACTGCGCTTGCAGAGCCTCAAGGGTACGCGGATCGCACGAAAAAGTTGAGCACCGAAGTTGGCGAGGCCATGTCTTATATTTCCCCAGAACTGCTCGCACTAGACGATGTACAGCTTCAGGCACTGATCGACCACGAAAAACTTGCATTTTACAAACAAACGTTAGAAGATCTTTGCCGCATGAAACCACATGTACTTAGCGACGCTGAAGAATCATTACTAGCGCAAGTTGGCCAAGTATCGCAAGCTGCAGGTACTATTTTTGGCATGCTCAACAATGCCGATTTGCAATTTCCTGAAATCGAAGATGCAAATGGAAACAAAGTACGCCTCACGCACGGCAACTACATTCAATTTCTCGAAAACGCGAATCGTGACGTCCGCGCGCGTGCATTCGAAGCAATGTACAGCACGTACAAATCGTTCCGCAACACGTTCGCATCAACGCTAAGTGCCAACACGTCGAAGAATGTGTTTTATTCGAAAGCACGAAAATACGAATCCGCGCTTCACCAAGCGTTATTCGTTTATGAAATCCCGAAAACGGTGTACACGAATTTAATCGACACGATGCATGAGCATTTGCCATTGTTACATCGCTATTTTGCCATCCGCAAGCGCTTGTTAAAAGTAGATGAACTGCATATGTATGATTTGTTCGTTCCGCTTGTCGACGCAGTCGATTGGAAAATCACCTATTCCGACGCGAAAGCGAAAGTACTCGATTCCCTCAAACCACTTGGTGAAAATTATTTACGCGTGCTAAACGAAGGATTTACGAATCGCTGGATTGACGTATATGAGAATTCTGGGAAACGAAGCGGCGCATACAGTTGGGGCGCATTCGGCACGCATCCATATGTTCTGCTCAACCATAAAGAAAACTTGAACAGCATGTTTACACTCACACACGAGATGGGTCATGCGTTGCATTCCTATTTTTCAGATCAAACCCAAGCGTACCGGTACGCGCAGTACACCATTTTCAATGCCGAAGTCGCATCCACATTAAATGAAGCGCTATTGATGAGTCATTTGCTCAACAACGCGTCCGAGGACAAAGACTTACTATATTTATTGACGTATTACGCCGATCAGTTCCGTACGACCGTGTTCCGTCAAGTTATGTTCGCAGAGTTCGAAATGCGCACGCACGATATGGCGCAACAAGGTGTTCCGCTCACCGCTCAGTCGATGAGTGAACTATATTATGAATTAGTTAAGCAGTTCCACGGTCCAGACATGGTTGTCGATGAAGTGATCGAAATGGAATGGGCACGAATCCCGCACTTCTATTCCAGTTTCTACGTGTACCAATACGCAACTGGTTTCTCTGCTGCAACAAGCTTAGCATCACAAATTTTGAACGAAGGCCAACCGGCCGTCGACCGCTATCTTGGATTCCTTCAAAGCGGAGGCAGTGCAGATTCCATAACGCTACTCAAACGTGCGGGTGTCGATATGTCATCGCCGGAACCAATCCGCCAAGCACTCTCGGTATTCAGCGATGTACTTGATCGCATGGAAGCTGTCGTTGCTCGTATGGGGCTGTAAAGAAAATCAAAAGACGCAGTTGTGCGGTGGAAATCACCGCGCGCTGCGTCTTTTTTCATGCAACTAATGTCAGTTTGTAGGCGGCACATTCATGACGCCCATAAATAACATCGTGTCGGATTTCGAATCATAGATCGTGTAAAAAAACGGCCGATTGACGCTCATCGTTACAGGATCTCTCGACATGACAGCGGTAGCAATCATCTCAATCGCAGTCGCAGCCGCCGCTTCCGTTCCCTCTTCATTGACATTTATTTTTGACTGTTGAATCACTTGACTAATCGCAAGCGGTACCTTTGATGTCGTCAACTTACTGAAGTCCGCTTTTATAAACGCTTGTTTGACCCCGAGCAATTTAAGAATAGGAATGAAATCAACGCGATTTGCCATTGTGAATTTTGGCATAGACAAATCAAGATCAATCTGTCGAAACTGCCCTTTCCAGCGTTGCCAATTCGCATCGGTGATCTGTTTTATTACATCAGATAGATCACCATTTTCTTTCGGTAAAAATACATACATCGACAAATTTCCATTTCCATAAGGCAACGAAATCGCCTGAAACGTTGGTTTTTCCAAATAGTTAATGTAAGCGGATGAATGCATAAACGGAATGTTCTTCTCTTTACCACGATAATAGAATGGTTGGTCGAATGTACTTTCCACCTTAAAGGGCAATTGCCATTTTGCTTTGAAATAAAGCGTATTGATGATCATCATGACCGCCGACGAGTCGAGTGAATCAAATAATTTTGGAACGAGTTTGTTGGTTTTGTCACTTACCCAGTGATTGATCAAATCTTTTGTGTTCACATCTGTAAAATCAACGTTACGTATTTCCGCCGAATTGACCGTTTTGTTTTTCGTTAAAAACGTTGGAATGATCGGGAAACTTTTTTGCACCCACAACGAATTCGCCATTTTAACGCTGATGGAAGCATCGGATGTAAGCAATTTTCTCAGTGAAAGTGCATACGCCAATTGCAACTGCGACTCGTCCAATTCATGAAACTGAAATGCCTTCGCAAATTCTTTTTTAGTTTGTCCGGCCGATACAGGATAGAGAATCGTAAATGCCGAATAAATACTGACAGGTGAGACGATCGCATTCCCCTTAGAGAACTGCTCGGCGGACAACATTTTTTGTAATAGGCTGAAACTAAACACTCGTTCACGCGATTGTACCTTATGCTGTTCCACATCTAATAAAAGAGGTGATGATTTCTCCGCAAATGCCGGAATCGGTCGATACGGCTTTGTCATCGCGAAACTAGTCTCAAACAACATTAAAAAGCTTGTGAAAAAAAGTGCCACGATCAAACTCATTTTAACAATGAAACGCTCCATCACCATATCAATTACACCTCCATGATCTTATTTTACTACAATTACTGACGTGCATTACCTCCAATAAGTTGCGCATCAGCACAAAAACAACCCATTTTTAAAATTTAAAGGCACAGTTTACGTACATTATAAAATAGTTTAATTCTAAATATTCAGAATTCTATTAATTATCTTATTAAAACAAATCTAAAAAACATCTTTTTATACATGTTTTAAAACCTTTGCACAAATTTAAATAACAAGGGATCTTGAAATTAGCATTTCTTTTTTCGGTCGCGTTTCGGTGTCATTTCGGTTTTATTTCGGTACCGAAAAAAAGTGCTGCTTAATTGTTTCGGTGTCATATTCCACTCATTATGTTACTGTTTCCTTTGTTAAAATATATAAAAGGAGAGAAACTAAAATGAAAAAAATTGTATCCAAATTACTTTCAATCCTCTTAATGTTGAACGTAATGATGCCGTTTTTGGTAGCAAACGCTGCTGCAACCAATCCAAACGTGACGTTTTATGTTGATCAGTGCAAAACCACAACTGGTCAATCATGCTGGGTCGTAGGAGACTTTAGCAATTGGAGCACAACCGGAGGGATTGGCGGATTAAAGCTATTCACCAATCAAAATGGAGTTACGTATCCGAAATGGATGATGTCTAAATCATTTACTACAACTGCCATTCAGTTTAAGTTTGCTGTGGTGAATGATTCCACAGGTGCAATTGTTTCTTACGAGTCTTTAACCGCGAATCGCAGTTTAACACCAGTGGATGGCTCAACATATACAGCAACTTATGGTGTCGCAGGCGGAACAGTGGTAACACCAAGTGTTACAGCTACACCAACAAAAACGCCTGTACCTACGGCTACTCCAATTGTGACGAGTGTGCCAACAGCGACACCTACAAAAACACCGATTCCAACAGCGACACCAACACCTGATCCAAAAATACCTGCGATTACGTACACCACGGACAGTTCAGGTGGATATTATGACATTCGAGTTAAAATTACGGATTCAGATACAGGTCCAAGCAGTTTAACGATGACGGTAACTTCAAGTAACCAATCAATTGTTGCAGATAATAAACTCTCGTATGACAAAGTAAGTTCATATTACGATCGAATTGTTCGAATTCTATCGTTTGCAGGTGGATATGGTCAAACGAATATAACAATCATGGTTTCTGATGGATCTCATGTTGGGTATGCAACGATTCCAATTATCATGAACGCGCCAACACCAACGCCGATACCTACGGCAACACCAGTGCCTACGAAGACACCAGTTCCTACTGCAACACCAACACCAACACCAAAACCAACTGCAACACCTGTTCCAACTGCAACACCATCACCAACGCCGACACCGGTGCCAACATATAGTGTGCACTTATTTTATAAACCAACAATCTGGACTGAGGATACCGCGTATGCTTATGTGCTTGCGCAAACCGGTTTTGCAACAGGCGGTATTGCTCAATTTAACAACACCCCTGCCGCATATAAGCGCATGATGAAATCCAATAGCAATCCCGGATTTTTTGAAACCACCGTTACGTACCAAGGAATTTATGGTGCACGGGTTCAGTTTACAAATGGCGATGGCATTTGGGACAGCAGTGATCAATATGGAATTACAAAAGGCGACGTGACTGTATTGGGTCAAAAGGTATATGGGGGAACCCCTGCGCCTGCATTAAAAACGCCATCTCCTTCGCCAACTATTGCACCAACCGATAAACCGGTTCCTCCTAATACCATCGTCGTTTATTATCGCAATAGTAACTGGTGGTATGATGGTGGTCAAAGTTTCCGCGATCCGTATAATCCAGGTATCAATAATGAAGCGGTATCCATTATTTATGGATTTGCATCTACTCCGAATCCTGCAGCGCCATCGAGCACACCTAGCATTGCATGGAAACCAAGCGGAGCTGGAACGAGTACCATTGGAATGATTCATACGGGATATGGAGGGGCAACACTTTCTAAATCAAAAAAATATGAAGGTTATTGGGAAGGTGAAATCACCATTCCTACTGGAGCAGACCCCCGCGTGAATTTGATGTTCCATAATTATTTTGGCATATTAGATGATGGTGGTAATAAGCAAACTCCTTATTATAACCAATGTTATCCGCCAGCTTGTACGTTTACTGATGGTGTATGGAACGCAGGCCCTCCGTCCAATTCGCCTTCTCTTTCGCCAGCGCCAATGACTGCCATTCAGATGGTTTCTGGAAGTAAGCATCACTTAATTCTTCGTTCGGATGGAACAGTTTGGGCATGGGGAGATAACACGTACGGACAGCTTGGCATTGGCACGGATGTCTTTTGGGTACAAAAAGGCAAACCAATTGCTACACCAGCACCAGTCACCTATGTCGATGAAGCACATGCAGTACGTATTGTTGGGCTTAAAAACATCAAACAATTGTTTGCAGGAGCGAACTCATCGTTTGCACTACTCGGCGATGGCACACTCATGGCATGGGGACAAAATGATTGCGGTCAGCTTGGCGATTTAAACTTTAATCTAAATTATGGCGATTTTGATGCCAGAGTATATTCCCCGATGATCAGTCGTTCGCCTAAAGACGCTTATGGAAAACCCATTTGGAATACGAATTCAGATTATGCAATTAAACAAGTTGCTTCAGAAGTTGAAAACACGCATGTGCTATTAAACAACGGACTTGTTTATTCGTTTGGAAAAGATGGTGGACGATACAAACTTGGAGGCGTTTATCCAAATACCGTTCGTTTTGGGCCGCAATTACTCAAAGAAGTTCGTCCCGTTACAATGAAAGCGGTCGCGGTGCCTTATGATCTTGTACTTGATAAAGTACCTTCTCCATTTAACATCGCAATGAAAGCTTTTGGTGTTATTTTGAAAACGGTGATCCCAGATTTATCATCTTGTAATGTATTTTGCGTGACCATTCCATATGCGATTGATGGACCTGTTGATATCATTCCGCAAAATAATGGGCATTGGAGCACGGGCTTTGTTCCAGATCCGAGAAAACCACTTGAGTTAAATGCGACAAATTCGATTGCTGCGTTTGTAGCAAACGTCGCAAATCAAGGGCAATATAACATTCGGTTAAAAGATACTGGCATCAATGTGATTTCAAATGGAGATTTACCAGAGATTGCACTTGGTTCAGCGGTCAACTCTCCTACGTCTTATTTATCACCAGATGGAATCTACACAATTACTGGATTTTCAACGAAGACGCTACTTCCAAACAATAGCGCTTCAAGTCCGAACCCATCAAAAATTGTAGATATGCGTTCCGGTCTTCATCACACCATTTTACTTCGCGCGGATGGCCATGTTTCCGCATTGGGAGATAACACACAAGGACAAGTCGGATCCAGTAAGTCATATGGTTCTAGTTTATTTTCAGAAATTAGCAATGTAATTGGCATGGACAATATCGTATGTAAGCAAATCGCAGCAAGTGATACAGGTTCCGCATGTTTGGATCAAAGCGGAAAACTGTATGCATGGGGAACGATTCCAAATGTAATTTCCAGAGATCAAGGGGTACAACTCATTACCAACAATGTACAAAGTATTGGCTCAAAATCATTCAATGGACTTCTCATTGCGCAGTACATTGCGCAAGTGAATCAACGAACGTGGTATTATGTCGGTGCAAACGAATCTGTTCTAAATGAGCGAATGAAACAAGCATTTGCAGATGGTGCCGCGCAGTGGAGCATGGACGCGGATGCACGGGTAAGCTACATCCGATCAGATGGAACGGCTTGGGTGACGAGCGACAGCGACTACAAACCAGGCCCAATGAAAATTGGTGTTCCGTACCGAAATGATGTGATGACCTGGGTTAGTCAAATTGGAACCAGTGTTCGTCTCACAAATGCAGGGATTGATTGGTTCAATCATCCTACGGGTTGGCTTCCAACGGTAAACCCAACTCCTTAATCACAAACAGAAATGATTCACCTTGTGATAAATCAAAACATACGGCATCATTACCCGCGTGTTCCAGAAAAATGGCGTCGTATCCGTTAGCGATTGGTCCACAGAATTCAGTGGTCACCCAACCGGATGGTTCGTACAACCAGTTGCAAATGTAATCCAGTAACAACAAAAGTCATCCTAAAGTGAATTTCACTTTTAGGATGACTTTTTACGTTCCAAGCTTTGCATTCAAAAATAGGTTTCAGTAAGATAGTGTTGTATTACACGCGCGTTTGACTTTCGAACTTCCCTTTATGAGCTCCGTCGCAAAATGGCTTTTTATCCGATAATCCACAGCGACATAAGTACACGGACTCTTTGGATTCATATGCATTGCCTTCTCCGTCCAACAATTGTACTGGACCTTGAACAAGTAATGGACCATTGTCACGCGCTTGAATTTTTACATCTGACATAAGTGCATGCTCCTCTCGAATTTGGAATGCTATTAAATTGTAAACTGATCAATCAGTGACTGTCTACTCCCCTATTTTTCAATCATAACCATTTGGAACCGGAGGCATACCAATGAACATCACGTATCTTGGACATTCTGCGATTTTACTTGAAAGTAGCTCAACAGCTGTGATCATCGACCCTTTTTTACGAGGCAATCCAAATTGCACGATTGATCCGGCACAACTTAAAGTTGATGCAGTAATCGTTACGCATGGGCACGGTGATCATCTAGGTGATGCGCTTGAAATTGCGCTAAACAACAATTGTCCGATCATAGCGATTTTCGAAGTTGCCATGTATTGTGCGAAAAAGGGTGCAAACATTCGACCAATGAACATCGGAGGTCAAGTCACAGTGAACGATATCCATATCCGCATGACCATGGCATGGCACAGTTCATCCATCGAAGAACATGGCGTGATTTTGGAAGGTGGCACAGCTGCTGGAGTCATTGTGACGATGGGTGATCAATCGTTCTATCACGCCGGCGATACTGCGCTTTTTGGAGATTTGAAATTGATTGGGGAATTATATCAACCAGACATCGTTGCACTCCCCATTGGCGACGCGTTCACGATGGGACCTGATGAAGCAGTCATCGCTGCACAGTGGCTCGGTGCGAAACATGTCATCCCGATCCATTACAATACTTTTTCTCAAATTTCCCAAGACGGAGAAGGGTTTGCGGCGAAGATTCGCGAAAAAGGTATGTCAGCATACGTATTAACGATCGAAGAATCCATCGAAATTTCAAAAGGAGATTAACGATGCCACAACTATGGGTGCGCGGAATCCCACTTCAAAAATTAAAAGCATGCCACAAACCGTTGTTCAGCGAATTGGCGGAAATTTGCGAGTGCGAAACCGACAATTTTTCCATTGAATTTTGGGAAGGTATTACGTTGCAATTTGACGATCATGCGCCGAGTTTTCCATTTGTTGAAGTCAAGTGGTTTGATCGCGGTCGGGAAGTTCGTGATCGTTTTGCACAGTCTGTAAGTCGTTATTTGTTCGATGTCGGCGTGCACAATGTAGAAATTGCCTTTATTTGTTATGAAAAAGATGCATATTATGCGGACGGCGTTTCCTTTGCTGAAGATCTGGAGCAATAAAAATCGCCCGTCCATATCCGTTCAGTCGGAGATGTTCGGGCGATTTTTATTTATTTACTCCACCATTTCGAGGCAAAACTGAAGCGAAATCACATAATGCAACTGCATCATAGTTTTCCGCCCAACATTGTTGTAATAGCTTTGAGACTGCAGCAATATATAAGTTTTGGTCAGCAATCACTTGCGGTTCAATCTCCAAATAAAAACGTGAATACAAATAACCGTCATCCTCCGTTTTGCGTAGGGATGCGTCAAAGTCTTCGTTTTTATTAATGTTTAAGCTCATCAGATGATTGTAAATATTCCACCGCTCAACATTGCCATACGTACATTCAGCGACGAATGTCGTCAATCGAAATCGGTCTTCATCCGTATCAATGAATAATTTACAATATAAATCGAAGCGATTTTCGTCCATTTCGTCACCTCATTTTAAGTCTATATTTAGAAATTTAAAAAGTTATCATTAAATTTAGCGAGTAATCTAAGAATTCCATACAAACTCAATTTTTCCTGCAAATTCGCGATACAAGTTGTTACGTTTCATATAATTGTATTTGCAGTAGGTGAAATTTCATAAATCCATGCTATACTAGCAAAATATAATTAAAGGAGATGACAATGTGAAGGGCAGAATTTTCACGTGCAATCCACTCGTTCAAACCGTTGGACCAGGTCTGCGTTTTCATATTGTTTTGCAAGGTTGTACATTAACATGTCATCATTGCACCATACCTGGCTCATGGAACTATTTTGGCGGTACAGAAGTTACGATTGATGAACTGTTATCTCAAATCGAACCACATCTTGAATCGTACCGTTCTAGTGGCGGAGGAATTACGATCAGCGGAGGGGAGCCCATGCTACAGGCACCTTTTGTTATTGAACTTTTCAAACAATGCCATAGCCGGTGGTCATTACATACCGTTCTAGATACTGCAGGATTTAGTTTACTCGATTTTACTAAGCCACTACTTACCGTTACTGATCTATTAATCTTTAATCTCAAAACATTTGATGAACAAAAACATATCGAATTAACTGGTCACTCAAATCAATCGATGCTTTATTTTGCAGAGACTGCCGCTGAAATAGGGGTTCCCATTCATGTCAAACATGTGATTATTCCTGGACTTACCGATGATGAAAATGAGCTGCGCTCAATCGGTCAGTGGATCGCACAGATACGAACGTTTGAGAAACTGATCATTGAATCCTATGACCCTAATTGTGTCATGCGTTGGAATGAACTTGGACTTATCTCTCCTCTTCATGCGCATCATCCATCTTCGCCCAAACAAAATGCATTAGCAGAACAAATCATTCAAGATGCGATTAACCAATCTTTACAGACATAACAAACATTTCACGATGTTTGAATTCTGATAGGAAGTCGTTGTGCCAACTAACCGTTGCTTTCCACATCCAACGAACGGGCAGCCATATAGTTGAAATTTTCATGCGTCGTACAAATAAATAATTGATTTGTTGCACGAGAACAGGCGTGATATAAGATCCGGCATGTTACATGTTTTTGAGGATCCGAACCAATACAAAGAATCGCATATGCATGTTCAAGAAACTTTGCCTCTTCATCACAAAACACGAATGTATTTCCATTCCCGAAATCCACACAAAGCGTATGGTCTGTTCCAGACATTACGATCCTGCAGGCATATGTCACAATCGATATCATCGGATGTTCACAAGTGTAAATAACCCGATCCCCCTGCCGAAACAATCTTGTATGAACTCTTCATTCCCACTTTCCCGTCATTGGCGGATTGAACAATTCACCAATCCAATCATTCAAGTTTAATGATCGCTTCTTCCACTCGACCGATAATGTCCATGATAAACCCTCCCATTCGTGTTAATGTTTTAACTCATTCAAAATAAAATTTCTAAACGTTTCTGCTAACGTAGGTAATTTTACTTTTCGGTTATAAATTACACCAATGGAACGCGTCACTTTTTTCCCAACGATTGGAATGCGTACTGGTTGCAATTCCGAAGTCGTCTGTAGCGCCATCTCTGGCAGCAAACTGACACCCATTCCCGCAGCAACCAATCCGCGAATCGTATCGGTTTCTTCGCCTTCAAAACTAATATCAGGTACGAAACCGGCATTCAAACATGCCTCCCATACGATAGGACGAAGTGAATATCCTTCACTAAACAACACAAATGATTCATCCTTTAATTGATGCAAAGCAAGTTCACGCTCGTTCGCAAAACGATGATTTGGAGGCAGAACGACGAAAAGTTCTTCATTCTTTAGCAAATCACCAGTAATTTGTTCACTTGGTTCCGGTATCGGTGAAATGAGCGCCAAATCAACCGTCCCTTCCTGAACATCGTTCAATAAACTTGCATACGTTCCCTGATGTAGACGAAACTTTGCATTCGGGTAAAATTTTCGAAACTTTGATACAACACTGGGTACCATATGCACACCAAAACTATGAGGAAAACCAATTCGGATATAGCCCGACTCAGGTTCTGCCATATCTTTAATTTCCTGCACGGCGCGTTCGAGTTCGAGGACGATGGATTCGGCACGTTTCAAAAATAACGATCCTTCCGGCGTTAATTGCAGATTACGACCTTTTTGAATGAATAAAGCAATGCCAAGTTCATTTTCGAGCAAATGAATTTGCCTGCTGACCGCAGATTGTGCAACATGTAATTCCTCTGCCGCTTTTGTGACGTGCTGCCTTCTGGCAACACGAATAAAATAATTCAATTGCCGTAATTCCATAATTAAAATTCTCCTTTCACAGAAAGCGACGTTGGACAATATTGCTTCTAAACTATTATAATAATCAATAGTGGTCGTGCATAGGTGACCAACGTTAATCATGAACAGGAGTGGAACACATGGCATTGCAAACTGCACCTGAGCGGAACGGTGTTGCAACATTTAAAGGCAACCCGATTACACTTTTGGGTCAAGAAGTTAAAGTGGGCGATCAAGCTCCAGATTTTTCAGTTCAAAAGAACTTGCTAGAAGAAGTTACGCTTGCTTCTTATGAAGGCAAAATTAAATTGATTAGCGTAGTTCCTTCCTTGGACACTGGCGTTTGTGATGCTCAAACACGCCGTTTCAACGAAGAAGCAACGAACCTTGGCGATAACGTTGTTGTTTTGACCGTTAGTATGGACCTTCCTTTTGCACAATCTCGTTGGTGTGGGGCTGCAGGTGTTGAACGCGTGATTACGCTTTCCGACTACAAAAACCGCAATTTTGGCGAAACGTATGGCGTATACATTAAAGAATTCGGTTTGTTAATGCGTTCCGTGTTTGTCGTCGATTCATCCAATAAAGTGACATACGCAGACGTTTTAACAGAAATGACTGAACACCCGAACTACGAAGCAGCGATTGCGGCTGTTAAAGAATTAATCGGTTAATCTGACATCCTCGAATAACATAGGAGGTCCAACCAATGGGCTCATCTCTACGAAACAGATTTCGTTACCTTCGAATCGGTCGATGGACACTGTTGGGAGGGATGAGTCTGTTGTTGTTTTTTTCAGCGGCCATACCTTTGCATGCAGATGATCGAGTAAATGAAGGCGCACTTGTATTCAAAAATTCCTGTCAAATATGTCATGGAGTTAGCGGAAAAAATGGCCCTTTCTCGATTGACCTTGTCGGACAAGAATTTGTAAGTACTTTTCACACAAATGCAGATCTATTTAATTTTGTATCAAAAAACATGCCAAGATCAAATCCAGGAAGTTTATCTAATGAAGATTATTTAAATGTAGTTTCATACATCCAAAACTTAAACGGCATTACCGTGTCAGATGATCAATTGCTTGCTTCAGCAACGCCACGTCAGTCGGTTATAACGAAAGCAACGCCAAATTTAACCTCGACAGTCACGCCGTCATCGATGTTCACTTTTCAAGCAACAGTCACACCTAACGTAACAACACCGGTTTTTATTGTGACCACAACACCCAGTCCACATGTAATCACAGACATCATTGAACCCGTTCATACACCATCAGATATCGATGGGTTAGTACAATCGGATGCGATCCGCAAGTCCATTACAAACGGTTGGATACCTGTGCTGTCCGAAAAAGGAAAAACGTTATTTCAACCATCGCAACCAATCACACGTGGCCAGTTTATTGCTGCAGTCATTGCCGCAAATGGGATTATTCCTCCTGTTCTTGCCAAATCATTAGCCTACGATATTGCATCAAACCCCGCGCGCGATGCAATCAACTATGCAATTTCAAAAAAATGGATTGTGCCGACGAAATCACAAACCATATTACCTAAACAACCGATAACTCGTGCTGATGCTGCAGTTTTCGCCCAAAAAGTGTGGAAACTTAAATCAATCATTTCGAAAACATTGAAAGACGTCCCAAAAACCGACCCTCGCGCTGGTGCAGTTGGTGCGCTCGTAAAACAAGGTGGACTTCGAATTAGCTCGAATCGAGCGAAACCATTAGATTCACTGTCTCGTGCAGATGCTGCATGGATGTTATCAAAACTTGTGAAGTAGTATCATCAAAAAAGGCTGTCTGATCTGTAGATCATGTTGATCTACAAGTCAGATAGCCTTTTGTTCTGCTAGTTCTGATTTATTTCCATGAGTACTCTACCACTCAACCAAAATAACCCATTAACTACTCCGCCTGTTTTTGGTACACCTTGCACCAAATCCGGATCAGCGACCACATCAATTTCACCGCCATACGTAGATATACATAAATGCCAATACGCTTGTCCAGTAAACGGATTGATTTTCATTTTGCACGTTTTAATCCAACCAGAAAAAACCGCTTCCGCCGTTTCTTCGGTTATATGTTCATCAATCATTAACAGTCCACTTGGAATAAATGACTCCACTGCCCGCTTTGCGCCAGGTGGTTGATCATCGTAAAAATCTTTTTCCGACGCATAACAGGTAACTTGATGCGCAAATCCAACCAATTGAACATAAACTTCAGGATTTGAGATCAATTTGTCACTCATCAGCGCAAAATCCGGCATTTCGAACAACATCGGATATGCTCCAGGTAATTCCTGATTTTCTTCAGGTAAAGCCCAAGCCTTCACTGATCCATCCAGTGAGTGATTATCTGCTGGATATGTGTTTGACACGCGTAATCGAAAAACACTTTGTCCCTTAAAATGTGGATTCAACCCGATCAACTGATGCGAATGATCAGATTGTACACTAAGTACAAAACCAGATTCGTCCTCATAAATAATATAAAGGCCTTTGTCCGCGTGGTGAACTTTCCCCATTTTTGAGAACGTAATTGCCAATTCAACAAACTCGTCCGGCTTGGTTACCGGAAAACCGATATCAGTGAAATGATTTGCCACGCGTTCACCACCTTACCTTAGATTCACAATAAATAATCAATTCGCCGTAAATGAGTGCCAATCCTCTAATTGAAACATTGAATCGCACAGAAAAAGCATCCTGCACGTAATTTTACAGGATGCTTTTTGATTTACAAATTCATTATCGTTTACTAAAACAAAGCAAGTTGATTGCTCTCCGGCAAGCCACGGAACACACCCATTCCAGTCAGCGTCTCAACAACAGTTTTAGAAATTTTGCTGCGGGATTGAAAATCTTCGATGGACAAGAATGGTCCGTTTTCACGCGCTGCTACTACATTTCGCGCTGCATTTTCCCCTAGCCCGCCAAGAGCTGCAAACGGAGCAATCAAACTATCTCCATCAATGATAAAACGCGTTGCTTGCGAGCGATTCAAATCAATATTCTTAAACTTAAAACCACGCGACGTCATTTCAAGTGCCATTTCGAAAATTGGAACGGATGCTTTTTCTTTCGGTTGCGCGTTGAACCCTTTTTCCTCGATCTCGATTAATTTTTTCATGATTGTTTCATATCCAGCACTTAATGTTTGTAGATCAAACTCGTCTGCGCGTACGGAATAATACGTACAGTAATATGCCAGCGGGTGGTAAACCTTGAAGTATGCTGTCCGTACTGCAGAAATAACATACGCAGATGCATGTGCTTTCGGGAACATATATTCAATCCGTAGACAAGAGTCAATGTACCATTCCGGAATTTTGTGCTCCTTCATTGACTCGATCCATTCCGGCTTCAAACCCTTCCCTTTACGCACACTTTCGGTAATCGTGAACGCTAGTGCGGCATCCATATTCCCTTTATAAATTAAATAAAGCATGATGTCATCACGACAACCAATTACTGTTTTAATCGTGCATGTTCCATTGCGAATCAATTCCTGAGCATTGTTTAGCCATACGCCTGTACCATGAGACAATCCGGAAATTTGCAACAAGTCCGAGAATGTTTTCGGCTGCGTTTCTTGCAACATTTGGCGAACGAATTTCGTGCCCATCTCAGGAACACCATACGTCGCAACAGACGTACGGATTTGTTCTGGGGTTACTCCGAGCGCTTCCACACTACTAAAAATACTCATCGTTTTCGGATCACTCATCGGAATTGTTTGCGGATCAATACCGGTCAAATCTTGTAACATTCGCATCATCGTCGGATCATCGTGTCCGAGAATATCGAGTTTGAGCAAATTAGAATCGAAGGCGTGGTAGTCAAAATGTGTTGTCATCCAATCCGCATTCGTATCATCTGCGGGGAATTGAACAGGCGTAATGTCGTTTACGTTGATATAATCGGGGACAACTACGATTCCGCCGGGATGTTGGCCCGTACTTCGTTTCACACCAGTACATCCCATTGCAAGCCGTTGATACTCTGCTTGGCGGAGTGAGCGTCCTTTATCCTCCATATATTTTCGAACGTATCCATACGCTGTTTTTTCTGCCACCGTTCCGATGGTTCCGGCACGGAATACATGCTTTTCACCGAACAATACTTTCGTATAATTATGTGCAATCGGCTGGTATTCACCGCTGAAGTTCAAATCAATATCGGGAACTTTGTCGCCTTTGAAACCAAGAAACGTTTCAAACGGAATATCATGACCTTCACCTTTCATCTGTTTTCCACACGATGGACATTTTCGTAGTGGCAAATCAAATCCACTCGGAACTCGTCCATCCGTGTAAAATTCACTGTACTGACAAGATGCACACCAATGATGTGGTGGAAGTGGATTGACCTCGGAAATTCCGAGCATCATCGCAACAACTGATGAACCGACGGAACCCCTAGACCCTACCAAATATCCGTCATCATTTGATTTTTTTACGAGACGCTGAGAAATCAAATAGTTGGCTGAAAATCCAAATTGAATAATTGGTTTTAATTCTTTCTCAAGTCGTGCCACAACAACGTCCGGTATTGGTGATCCATACATCCGCTCTGCAGTCGCGTAACATGTTTCTCGAATTTCTGTGTCTGCCCCATCAATGATTGGTGAGAAAAGTTCATCCGGAAACATTTTATAGGATTCAAAACGATCTGCAAGTTCGTTACTGTTTTTGACAACGACCTCATATGCTTTATCTTTACCGAGAAACGCGAATTCCTCTAACATTTCTGTTGTCGTACGCAAATGAGCATCAGGCTTCTTGATGTCTTTCAGAGGACTAAAACCGGTGATGCCATGAATCGTAATGTCTCGTAAAATTTTATCGCGAGGATTCAAGTAGTGGACGTTGCCCGTTGCGAGTACCGGTTTACCGAGTTTTTGTCCTAGCGCTACGATCCGCTTGATCGCATCAACGATTTGATCGCGAGAATTAACGAGTTGTTTTTCTAGTAAATGTTCATACATACAAATCGGTTGAATTTCGAGCACATCATAAAATTCTGCGATTTGTTCAGCTTCTTCAATTGATTTGAACATGACTGCGTCGAATAATTCGCCTTTTTCACACCCAGATAAAATCAATAGATCATCGCGTTGCGCGGCAAGTTCACTGCGCGGAATGTTTGCACTCTTGTTAAAAAATTTGGTGTGTGACATCGAGACAAGCTCAAATAAACGCTTTTTCCCCTTCGCATTCAGCGCATACACGCCGGAGTGAAAAGGACGCACTGTCGATAAATCTTTCCCGACATCTTGGTTCAAATCACTTACGGTAATCACATTTTTTGACTCAACTGCTTCTTTGAACAATCCAATCATAATGCCGGCAAGTGCAATCGAGTCATCGATCGCACGGTGATGATTTTCGAGTTTGATTTTGTATTTGTCCGCAAGCGTGTTCAATCGATGATTCTTCATGCTCGGATATAACCATCGCGCCACTTCAAGTGTATCAATGACTGGATTCATTAACGGTTTTTCACCAATCGACTTCAAATTCGATTGCAAAAAGCCCATATCAAATCGAGCGTTATGTGCAACGAGCACACCATTTCCTGCAAATGCGAGAAACTCTTTTAGTACGACATCTAGTTCTGGTGCATCTTTAACCATATCGTCAGTAATGTTTGTAAGTTGTGTAATATTGTGCGGAATCGGTTCATGCGGATTAATAAATCGCTGAAATTCCTCACCAACTTGTCCATTTTTGACGCGCACCGCTGCGATCTCGATGATCTTGTTGCTACGCACGGATAAACCAGTGGTCTCGGTATCAAAAACGATATATTCCGATTCTTGTAACAAACGATCGTCAGCCATATGCACGATCGGTATCCCGTTTGGAAGTACATTCGCTTCCACTCCAAATAACACTTTCATCGAGTGCTTCTTAGCCATTTTTGCCGCATCAGGATACGCCTGAATGTTAGCATGATCACTAATTGCAATCGCTTTATGTCCCCACTTCACCGCTTGCTTCACATACATTTCGAAGGACGCAACGGCATCCATTGTACTCATTGTTGTATGCAAATGGAATTCAACGCGTTTTTCTTCTGCGTCATCTTTTCGTTCTGGCGGTGCGTTCACTTCATTGACGTCGTTCGGAATCATACTTAATTCTGGAGGATTCATAAAACGGTCATATTCCACTTTCCCGCGCAGACGTACCCACATGCCTTCGCGGAATCGTTCCCACGTACGCTGATCATCTTTCGTTTTCGCAAAAACTTTACATTGAATTGAATCAGAATAATCCGATAACGAAAAGGAATGGAGCACCATCCCATTTTTGAGTGCCTTCGACTCATAGCCAAATACGAATCCTTGAACTGTAATTTTCTTTTCTTCTTCGATAATTTGACTGATCGCTACCGGCGGATCTTTAATCTCGTAACCGACCATAAATGGTCCTTCTGCGTCATCTGAAGATGCAACTTTGGCAGCAGCTGCCGCTTCTTTCATTTGTTGATCAATCATTGAACGCTCAAACACCTGTTGTTGTTGCATGAATTGATCAACTTTTTCTTTACGCTCTTCCGCAGACAATTGTTGATCAACGACAACTTTTATGCGCGCGTCAAAATAAGTTTGGAAAAATTCAGGCACAAGCAACTCTAGTTGCTTCTTTTTTGCCATTTCCAAACTGACCGTATCCCAAAATAATAATTTTAAGGTGCCGCCGTCAGCGATCGCCTCTGCTTTATTTAACCAGCCACTCCCAGATGATTTCTCGGTTTGTAGCCATTCTTGTGCCGCAGGCCAATAATCCGTTAACCACGGCGCAGAATCCCCTGGAAACCGCAACATCATCGTAATTTTATCCGGAGCAGCACCGGAAGCACCTGCCGCCTTCTGAACTTCGTTCCAAACAGAAAGGTCCGGCACCACTTTCCCGGTCCGGACCTCCATACGAAGCCAGCCGCCCTTACGTCCGCAAACGACACGCTCCAACTGCCAATCAGCAGTATGCGTAGTCACCCAAGCAGACGACAATCCGATTTGCTCCAACCATGCGCGAAAGCGCTCTGTTGTTGTCATCAAATTCATGGACATTGCATCGACCTCATTTATTATGCATTTCTATGATATCCAAACTTTCAACGTTTTTTCGATCGTTAGGATGATTTCAGTCGCTTGGCAATCTTGTAACATTTCATGTCCACTGCGAAAAAACTTTACGAAATGTTTTTGATCTGTCGCCAATTGACGTCTTAAAATATCAATAATTTGCTTTGAAACAATCGTGTCTTTTGCGGTATACAATGTTACAACTGGAACATTTACCTCATGTAATTGCCTAACCGTTCGCTTTGCATACTGGCGTAGTTCATCAAATGCAGCCGTCGGAAAATATGGATAGTTGGTGCAAACTTCTCGTTCCAATTTTTTATCTTTAAAGCTACTCGGAGACTTCCAATAAGTAAATATTTTTTTGAGCAGAGGTGAAAACATTGTTAGCGGATCACGAAACCGAAGTGCTGGTGCAAGTAATACCAAACCTTTGATTTTGTTAGCATGTTGGATCGCCAAATTTAGCGCCAGCACACCGCCCATCGATAAACCAATAATAATGACCTCATCAACCTCACTAAGTAAATCAAACATGGCATGTTCCGCATCATCATACCAATCTTGCGCTTTGACATCCGCAAGATCCATATATTGCGTACCGTGTCCACGCAAAACTGGCATTCGATAAGGAAGACCAAGCTTTTCTGCCAGAGGCACGAGTGCCCGAACGGTATCCAAACTACCTGTAAAACCATGCAATATTAATAATCCGACCATACAATTCAATTAGTACGCGCGAGCAAATACAACTGTTTGCTCACCATGTTCTCCGCATACTAAACATTTATTTTTCTTTACTTTTGGTTCAAATGGAATGTTCCGACTCGTCGCGCCAGTTTCTTCTTTAACTTGCTTTTCACAATCAGCAGATCCACACCATCCAGCATAAACAAATCCGCGTTTTTGCTCGAACAATGATTTCATCTGATCTAATGAATCCACATCATATGTTTGTTCTTGTTGGAACGCTAACGCCTTGTTAAACATTTCAGTGTGTACATTGGCAATCATTGATTGAACTTGATCAACAAAATCATCCAATGGTACAGATACTTTAGCACCTGTAATTCGAGAAACGACAATCGCTTGTCCATTCTCGATGTCACGAGGCCCGATTTCGATTCGAACCGGTACGCCGCGCATTTCGTACTCATTGAATTTCCATCCAGGCGTAATTCCTTCACGGTCGTCTAATTTTACTCGAACTCCTGCTTTACGCAATTCATTGTAAAGTTCTTCCGCTTTAGCATTTACTGTTTCACGCAATTTTGCAGGTCCAATTGGAATGATAACCGCTTGTGTAGGCGCAAGTTTCGGTGGCAACACGAGGCCACGGTCATCACCGTGAACCATAATTAACGCACCGATCAACCGAGTGCTAACACCCCATGACGTTGTATGGCAAAATTGTAATTGATTTTCACGATCCGTAAATTGAATCTCGAATGCTTTGGCAAAATTCGTGCCAAGATAATGCGATGTCCCTGCTTGAACTGCGCGACCATCTTGCATCATTGCTTCGATCGAGAATGTATCTACCGCACCAGCAAACTTTTCAGAAGGCGTTTTTTGCCCAGTAATGACCGGAATTGCCAATACATTTTCAGAAAACTCACGATAAATTTCAAGCATTTGCATCGTTTCTTTACGTGCATCCACTTCGTCTTCGTGTGCTGTGTGACCTTCTTGCCACAAAAACTCACTCGTCCGCAAAAAAGGTAACGTGCGTTTTTCCCAGCGTACGACATTCGCCCATTGGTTGATTAACATTGGTAAATCACGGTACGACTGTATCCACTTCGCATACATATGTCCAAACATCGTCTCTGATGTCGGACGAATCGCCAATTTTTCTTCTAATTGTTCTCCGCCAGCTTCGGTGACAAACGGCAATTCTGGGTTAAAACCCTCGACATGTTCTTTTTCTTTTTGGAAAAAGCTCTCCGGAATAAACAGTGGGAAATATGCGTTGCGATGTCCCGTCTCTTTGAATCGGCGGTCAAGTTCTTGTTGAATTCCTTCCCATAACGCGTAACCATCTGGCTTAAATACAATGCAACCGCGAACAGGCGCATAATCCATTAAATCTGCTTTTTTGATCACGTCTAAGTACCAACGCGAAAAATCTTCCGATTGTGGTGTAATTTCTTTGCTCACTGTTTTTTCCTGTGCCATAAGTACCTCCTGATGCTTCGATCAACTATCTAAACAGCATTGAAATATCGTTAAAGGTAATGACCACCATAAAGGCCATCATCATTGCAAAACCGATCAAATGTACCATGCTTTCACGATTCGGTGGGACTGGACGTCCGCGAATCGCTTCAATGAACAAGAATACAATTCGACTGCCATCGAGCGCCGGAATTGGCAATAAATTGAATAACCCCAGATATAAACTAAGAATTCCCGCCCAATAGACTAAAGAATCAAATCCTTTGGCCGCAAATTGCGCAGTCACATTAACCGTTTTTACTGGCCCACCGAGTTCATCAAGTTTGACGTTCCCCGTAAATAATTTCTTAAAACCTTCAAGTATATTTTCAGTGAAAAACGACATCATTAGCCAACCGCCTTGAATCGATTCACCAAGCGTTGCATTTCTACGATGCGGTCGAACACCAACCATGATACGTTTTTGACCATTATATTCGCGCATTTTTGGTGTTATTACAAGTGCAATTTTCTCACCATTGCGGTCTACAATCCAGTTCATCGGTTTGTCTGCAGACGCACCAATCCAATCGCTTAATTTAACCCAATCATCTCCAGGTGACACACCATTAATCGTGAGTACTTCGTCACCTTTTTGGAGTCCAGCCAACTCGGCTTGTGTTCCTGGATCGATATCACCAATCTTAATGTGCGCGGATTCTGTAGGCATCCCACTTAAAAACACAAACAACATAAACAATACAAACGCCAAAATTCCATTCATTAATGGACCTGCAAAAATCGTAAGGAACCGTTGCCATATTGATTTATTATTAAACAAACGATTATTTGGTGCAATTTGCCACCATGTTCCTGGTTTACCGATCATTGCCTGGGGGCTTACCTGATATTCCGAAACGGTCAAATCATTGGACGATGTTAAACGAATCCAAAGCTTTTCCTCCAAATCAAAGGAATCAATGGTACCGATTTTTTGGTTTGGCGACAAGACATATGAAGTCGTTTCATTCTCATCTTGAAGCGGTTCAATACGAATAACGTGATCATCGGTGATCGTTAAACGGGAATGCATACCAACTTCTAATTGATTGCGTTCTGGTTCTTCACCTGCCATCCTCACAAATCCGCCAATGGGCAATAACCGAAGCGTGTATGTAGTTTCGTTGCGACGCCAAGAGTAAATAAGCGGTCCAAATCCAATCGCAAATTCACGCACAAGAATTCCAGCGCGTTTCGCGAAAATAAAATGACCAAATTCGTGAATTCCAACGAGCACAAAAAATAACATTACGACGGAAAAAACTACTTGAAAGGACATGGACCAACCTCCTTAAGTCTTCATAACTATTTTATAACACTTACAGGTTCTCCGTCCAAGAACGCGCCCATGCGTCCGTCGTTAAAATTTCTTCCAAATTAGGTTCTCGAATTAAATCATGTTTCATCATTGTTTGTTCAATAAAACGTTCGATCGACAAAAATGGTATTTCTCCTTTTAAAAACTTTGAAACGGCCACTTCATTGACCGCATTAAAAACCGTGGGCATCGTCCCGCCAATTTTCCCCGCTTCATACGCATATTTCAAACACGGAAAACGTACGACATCAACTGCGCGGAAATCAAGACGTCCAATGGTAAGTAAATCGAGCGGTGTTGTTGGATTATGTTGCCTTTGCGGGTACGTCATTGCATATTGAATCGGTACGCGCATATCCGGACAACCAAGTTGTGCCATAACAGACGTATCCCGAAATTCTACCATCGAATGGACAATACTTTGCGGATGCATGATCACATCGATTTGGTCATATGGCAAATCAAATAACCAATGCGCCTCAATTACTTCCAAGCCTTTGTTCACAAGCGTTGCGGAATCAATTGTGATTTTGGCACCCATTGACCAATTAGGATGAGCAAGCGCCTGCTTTGCAGTCACATGCTCCAATTCATCACGGGATAAATCTCGCAGTGCTCCCCCAGATGCCGTTAAAACGATCCGTTTCACATCATCACGATTTTCCCCATTCAGACATTGAAAGATCGCTGAATGCTCACTGTCGATCGGAATCATTTTCACATTGTGCAGCTTCGCCAATTGCGTAACCAAGTGTCCCGCTGTGACAAGTGTTTCTTTATTGGCAAGTCCGATCATTTTCCCAGATCGTATGGCAGCTAACGTAGAAGGCAGACCAGCACTACCAACCATTGCACAAATTACCATATCACAATCACGGTGCGTAGCAACGGAACGTCGTCCATCTTCTCCATACATCACTTCGATCGGTTGACCTTCTGCAGCACGTATGCGTTTACTTCGGAGTTGTATATCTAAATCAATAGCAACTGCTTCTTCACTTACCGTTACGAGCGAAGGACGAAATTCCATCACCTGTTCCAATAATAATTTGGCATTTGATCCTGCCGCAAGCGCAACCACTTCAAATCGGTCCGGATGATGACGGACGATATCTAATGTTTGAGTTCCAATCGAACCTGTCGACCCCAAAATCGAAATTCGCTTTCTCGTCATGCGACCCTCCAACAGCAACTTATTAATGAACAAACCCTAAAATGATCACAATCGGAAAAACAATTAACCAACTATCTACCCGATCGAGCACTCCTCCGTGACCCGGCATAAAATTACCGGAATCTTTCACACCGATTACTCGTTTGTATGCTGATTGAATTAAATCACCTAGTTCGGCAAAAATTCCGATCACAGCACCTAACACGATTGCTTGCGCAATTGGCATCGTCTCTGGAGCAACTCGTGACAAAAGCAAAGCGACAACAATGGCGACGACGATTCCGCCGACCGCACCCTCAATTGTTTTATTTGGACTGATCGATGGAATAAGTTTGTTTTTCCCCATCGCACTCCCGATAAAATATGCTCCACTATCGGTCGACCAAATGATCAAATAAATCATAAGCGCGTAATACATACCATGCTCATTCATAAAGGCGGTATAAATCATATAATGAAATCCGAATCCAATATATACGATCCCCATAAAAAGATTTGCCACCCGAGTATACGGAATGCGATTATTACTTAGTACTGTTAACGCCAATAAAATTAACATTAACAACCATACTAGCAATTCTGGTTTTAACCAAACGAATACACCTAGTGTTGACCACGGCAAGACTAACAATGCCAACCCACAAATACTAATCACTTGCATCAATAAAGAATCATTTAGTGCGTTTATTTTGTTCCATTCCAACATACCGATAATCGCAAGAATGAATAGTAATCCGCTATACCACCAAGGTCCTAACCACATGCAACCCAAAAAAATACATGCCGCTATTATTCCAAATATTAATCGCGTCCGCACAATAAACCTCCAGCATGTTACGCATCTTTAGATTCATTTATTGCCAAACCACCGTATCTTCGATTCCGATTACAGTAATCATCGATTGCTTGGATAAAATCCTGATCACGAAAATCAGGCCATAATTGCTCTGTAAACCAAAACTCTGCATAAGCTAATTGCCATAGCATAAAATTACTTAACCGAATTTCACCGCTTGTACGAATTAACAAATCTGGATGCACTAAACCTGATGTTTGTAAATGCTCATCAATCCACGCTTCGTCGATGGTAGTAGGTACAAGTCCATCATGTATTGCTGCATGTGCCGCTTGTTGCATCGCTAATACAAGTTCACGACGACCACCGTAATTGAGTGCAAAATTCAAAATCAATCCCGTATTGGTAGACGTACGTTTTACAGCCTCTTCAACCGCTCGTAGCGTATGAGCAGGCAATTGATCTGTTTCACCCATAAAACGGACTTGTACGTTGTTTTGGATGAGTTCATCCAATTCGCTCACGATAAATTCTTCTGGTAATTTCATTAAAAAAGCAACTTCATCCTTTGGACGCTTCCAATTTTCAGTAGAAAAAGCGTACATGGTTAGCACTTGCACACCAAGCGCATCTGCAACTTTGGTAATCCGCTTAACCGCCTTCATCCCAGCACGATGCCCTGCAATTCGCGGTAACCCTCGTTTTTGAGCCCAACGACCATTGCCATCCATGATCACAGCGACATGTTTCGGTACAGGTCTTTGGAGCGTTTCTGTTTTCGGACCTGAAAAGCTTCCAAAAGGTGAAACGAACCATTTCCGAAGTGCACGGAACATCATAAACATCGCGAAATCCACCACACTTCCAATAGGTTCCGATAGAACAGAAAAGCCCCGTACATACGGGGAATATGGAATATTAAAATTCCATCAATTCTTTTTCTTTTGTTTGAACTGCTTTATCTACTTCCGCAACATAGCGGTCGGTTACTTTTTGAATATCCTCTTGCAATCGACGTGCTTCATCTTCTGAAATGCCATTTTTCTCTGCTTTTTTAATTTCTTCGTTCGAATCCCGGCGGATATTTCGCAAGATTACTTTTGCCTCTTCGCCAGTTTTCTTAACTAATTTAACGATTTCTGCACGGCGTTGCTCTGTCATAATCGGCATTACAATACGAATCGTGACACCATCATTGGATGGTGTTAACCCTAAGTCAGATTTCATAATCGCTTTTTCGATTGGAGCAAGTACGGCTTTATCCCACGGTTGAATTGACAACGTACGAGAATCAGGTGTCGTAATTGATCCCAATTGATTTACTGCTGTCATTGTTCCATAATATTCAACTTGAATTTTATCTAAAAGATTAACTGAAGCACGACCTGCACGCATTGAAGCGAGATCACGCTTCAAACCAGTTAACGCTTTTTCCATTTTTTCTTCTGATTGTTGCTTAATTGATGCGGACATCAATAATCACCCCTTACTCACAAAAGTACCGATCGTTTCACCGATCACTGCTCGTTTAATATTGCCTTCTTCCGTAATGTTAAAGACGATTAATGGTATATTGTTGTCATTACAAAGTGAAGATGCTGTTGAATCCATTACATTCAAACCTTTTTCTAATACTTCACGATATGTCAGTAAATGATATTTCACAGCGGATGAATCCTTAAATGGATCTGCACTGTAAACGCCATCAACTTTATTTTTTGCCATCAAAATCACTTCGGCCTCTATTTCAGCGGCACGAAGTGCTGCGGTTGTATCTGTTGAGAAGAATGGATTGCCAGTTCCTGCTCCAAAAATAACGACACGCCCTTTTTCGAGGTGTCTAATTGCTTTGCGACGAATGTATGGCTCAGCAACTTGGCGCATTTCAATTGAGGTCTGCACACGTGAAGGAATGCCGATATGTTCGAGCGCATCTTGTAAAGCCAAGGAGTTCATCACGGTTGCAATCATACCCATATAATCTGCAGTCGCACGATCCATACCTTTAGCACTACCCGCTACACCACGCCAAATATTCCCACCACCAACGACGACAGCAACTTGAACTTTTAATTCAATAATTTCTTTAATTTGATGTGCAATCGAAAAAATCATTTCAGGGGCAATTCCATAGCCTTGTTCTCCGGCCAATGCTTCACCACTTAACTTCAAAACGACGCGCTTATATTTTGGCTTTGTTGGCATGTTGAATCCTCCCCATTTCTCTTGAAAAAAAGGAACACGGTTAGTGTTCCTTCAAATCTTGAAAAGAAGGAACACCGAAGTGTTCCATTTATCTAATCTATAGACACGAAATGAATCAATAAAATTATTGGTTCACTTGTGCCATGACTTCTGCAACGAAGTCATCTTGTTTTTTCTCTAAACCTTCTCCAAGTTCAAAACGCACAAATCGACGAACGGAGATGTTTTCACCGATAGTACCAATTTTTTCGTTAAGCAATGTTTGAACGGTTTTGTCGGAATCTTTCACATAGGATTGCTCCAACAAGCAATTCTCTTCGTAGAATTTGCTAATGCGTCCTTCAACCATACGCTCAATAATTTTCTCTGGTTTACCTTCGTTTAATGCTTGAGCACGAAGGATTTCTTTTTCTTTTTCAAGTTCATCAGTAGGAACTTCTTCACGGCGGATATATTTCGGAGCAGCCGCAGCGATGTGCATTGCAATATCTTTTACCAATTCGCGGAATTGATCTGTTTTACCAACAAAGTCCGTTTCGCAATTGATTTCTACAAGAACGCCGATTTTTCCACCAGCATGAATGTAAGATTCAACAGCACCTTCAGTTGCTACGCGACCAGCTTTTTTAGCTGCTGCAGCAAGACCTTTTTCACGCAAAATTTCTTTTGCTTTTTCCATTTCGCCATTTGCTTCTTCAAGCGCTTTTTTGCAATCCAACATTCCTGCGCCAGTCAATTCACGAATTTCTTTTACCATTGCAGCGGTAACTTGTGCCATGAGAAGTAATCCTCCTTAAAGTTAAAGGGTGGGGTAGGTCGAGCGCCTACACACCACCCTAATCATTATAAATGAAAGTTTATTTTTCGCTTAACGAATTAAGCGTTCACTTGCTCGCCTTGGTTTGTTTCGATAATCGCGTCAGCAATTTTCGCAGTAAGCAATTTCACAGCGCGAATTGCATCATCGTTACCTGGGATAACATAGTCAATTTCGTCTGGATCACAGTTCGTATCCACGATACCAACGATTGGGATACCCAATTTGCGTGCTTCTGCAACTGCGATGCGCTCTTTACGCGGATCAATGATGAACAATGCAGCAGGTAAGCCCTTCATGTTCTTGATACCGCCCAAGAATTTCTCTAAACGCTCTTGCTCTTTGCGAAGCAAGATAACTTCTTTCTTTGGCAATACTTCAAACGTACCATTTTGCTCCATACGCTCTAATTCTTTCAAACGATCAATACGTTTTTGGATTGTGGAGAAGTTAGTCAACGTTCCACCCAACCAACGTTGGTTGATGTAATACTGACCTGAACGTTCTGCTTCTTCTTTAACGGAATCTTGAGCTTGTTTTTTAGTTCCAACGAACAAGATTTTGCCGTTGTTTTCAGCAACTGAACGAACGAAATAGTAAGCTTCTTCTACTTTTTTCACTGTTTTTTGAAGATCGATAATATAGATCCCGTTACGTTCAGTGAAAATAAATTTCGCCATTTTTGGGTTCCAACGGCGTGTTTGGTGACCGAAGTGCACCCCTGCTTCGAGCAGTTGTTTCATTGAGATGACTGCCATGGTAAATCCTCCTATAATGTGTGGTTTTTGTTTTCTCCGTTGCTCGCATTTTCCTGCAGATCACCAGAAACTGATGCACCGCTGCAGAAATTGAACAACGTACGTGATTGACACCTAAAAAAATATATCACATCGCCGATTGCTTATGCAACTAAATATACTGATTTTGTATATCTTTATGGCTTTGCTGACGTTTGAACCGTCAAAGGGGTAGCCGTGACCACAGGCACGCCTAATTTGAAAAGAACTTCTGTTGCATCCGCATTTTGCTTGAATTGATAAACTCCTGATTTTGGAACAAATCCACTCGGGTATAGATCTTCAAATGGCTTTTGAATTTTCAAAATACCGGAACCTTTAAGTAATGAAATCAATTGCCAATTTGTCACAAGTTCAGGTATGTATATACGAATTTCCTGTTGTTTTGCAATTTGAGACTGCAATCGCTCAACACGTAATCGTAACAAGGTCATTTGTTGTACATCTTCTGATTTACCTACTGTTTTGGAAGGTGTAACATTAGGTGCTACTTTTGGTGATGTAATAGGTTCCTGCAAGTTCATCGTCAAATCTCCTGGAGAAGCTGAGGGAATTGGTAATTGCAATCCAGTAACATTTGAAATCCAAACCGATACTTGTACAACAATTGTTGCAACAATAATACCAATCCCCAGTCCCATTAAAAATGGTTTCGTTCGATTCAACGTGATCCCCCCTCTTGTTGGGATAACTGAATGATTAATTGAACTTCTCCTTTGTTCATTCCAAGTTTACGGGAGATTTGTTCAATGGATTTCCCACTGGAATATAGCGCAAAAACATCTTCGAATCTTCCTTGAAATGAATCTTGTTTTTGTAATTGTGGTTCAGTTTGCAGAACAACTTGAGCTTCAAATTGTACTGGTTCTGGCAACGTATCTTCCATTACCACCTTTTTTCTGCGACCACGTGGGCTTGTCCCATTCGATGAAGGCATTTCAATAACTGGATACGTTTGCATCGACATATCCAAAAGTTTTTGAGAAAGTTCATGATTTTGTCTTTCAACAAAATCAATCCGATCATATAACTTATTTAATTGGTGTCCTTGCTCTCTGATCATTAATTCCTGATCGCGTATTTGTTCATCTTGCTCTCGTTTAATTTGCTTGACCATTTCAAGCAGTTCGGAATTATCTTCTTCCATTTCAGTGACAAAATGGTCCAAGCTATCCATTACGGCCTGCATTTCATTCTCTACCTGTTCTTTTTTCTTCGTACCTGGCAAAAGAGCGGCGATTGTAAACAATACGCCGCCCAGTACGATCATATAGATCCAAGTCATTGGTTCACCCTCATCACGTGGATTATGCTTTGAAATCGATGTGCTGTCCTATATATGGATGCGATTTATCTTCGTTTTTTATTTTTATTTCATCCGTATCATTTTTTTTCTTCTTCTTTTTTCGTTGACCGGTATATTGATTTTTTTCTTGTCCATCACGAATTAATTCACCTTGGGTATTTTCAACACCGGTACTTTTATGCATCATCTGATCATTGGTTTCGATAACATTATTCACCATTTGTTCTTGATCTTGATTTGTTTTTTGGACGGACTGTTGTAGTGACTGATTTGCATGAAAATCCATAATCCGTGGTATAGCAACGTGCATATCGCTAGGTTTGATGTTCATCACATCCGCCCCCTTCCTACAATTGCTTGCAGCAATCAGCGTGCCGTCGTGATCGTGATTTCTCCTTCTTTTAAACGGAACGAAGGTTTCGATGTCGTATCTGAAATATTTCTTGTATAACGACCAATTCCGACTTTCGTACCTCCAAATACCGTTTGCATCACATCAACTTTTGCAGATTCTGCCGCATCTAGGATTAACTCGATTTCCGCTTTTCTTTCATCAAGCATATTCATTTCTTCAATCACTTGTTTTCTTGAAAGCGTCAATTTCGAATACATATCCAATTTATCTGCAGGAAGTTTACCGAGAGTTGCCATTCGGTCTAATAAGATTAGCGCCTTCATCGTATTTTCTAGTTTGGTATGATTGTTTTTAAATTCATTTTTTATGTTATTTAATTCATTGCGCAACTCCGGATGTACACCGACTTCAATCATCGTTGGTGTGTTGTTTTGATTGCCCACGACACGACACACAATCCGGTCACCCGCTTGGACCATACCGCCGACAATCAATCCTTTTTGACCATTGCAAATGATCCGTTTTCCCGATCGCACTTGTGAATGCATAATTGATTGTTTAATTACGATATCTTCTGCGGCATAAATATTAGCATCTTGTACAAAGTTCGCACGGATGTCGGTGCCTGCTTTAACCATGCCTTTGTTTGACATGATCACACCACCACTAACTTCAACAGCACCACCAGCTTCGATCTCACAACCCTCTACATTTCCTTGGACGCGCACATCGCCAGCAGCTTTCACTTTGAATCCTGCTAAAACATTTCCTTGAATAACAACAGTTCCGACGAAATCAATGTTTCCGGAACGATAATCGATATTCCCTTTTACTTCATATATTGGAAATACATTAATTTTATCTTTTTCAGTTCTCGTCATGACACCGTCAATGACTGAATATAATTTCATTTGTTCAGCATCTTGCACTACATTTTTACCGAGCTTAAACTTTACTTCTTTACCCGGTTTAGTTTGAACAGGATCACTATGAACGTTCTTACCATCCATACCTTGCGTAGCAAGCACACGAGTAGCAAGTAATTCACCTTTACGAACGTTATTGATTTGAGTTAATTCCTTATAGTTAACGGATCCATCGTCCAATTCTAATGGACGTTGTTCGACCCCAGTGCTTTCACTCTTAAATTTAATATATCCGTCTTCACCCATAATAACGGGTAATCCCTCAGCAATTATTAACGAATTGTTCTTAAGTGCTTGGGGTTTTTCGGAAATTAATTGTAGCGCTTCCATTTTGACTCCGAAACGAATTTGGGTCTTATCTAAAAAATCTTTCAAAGATTGAACTGACAAGGCATAGAATTCATCACAATCTCCAATGTGAATGGTTGCGGTCATCTTGTCTTCAGAAATACCCAAACTTAAATATTTATCTGTATCGTGTTTGATCATAAATGCTTGGGTACTGGCGACCATGTCCATTCACCACCTTTTTGAATGATTATGAGATTCATATGCCATTAGTCGTTCATAAGTTGACCTTTGAAACGCCCGAGTGCTCCGCGCATACGAAGAATGGCTTTTGAATGTAATTGAGATATTCGTGATGGGGATAAATTCATAACTTCAGCGATCTCACTTAATGATAATTCCTCAAAATAAAATAATGATACAACAATTCTTTCCTTTTCTGTTAAACGTTCAATCGCTTTTGCTAATGTTTCTTTTTGATGAATCTCATTCACCTTATAAATGGGGTTTTTGGCGTGATCATCAACGATCAAAGAAAGTTTTGTATCTGTTTCTTCGTCTTTAATCGGATCATCGAAAGAAGTAATGGTTGTTACAGCGGTATCATGTAACAACTGTTGAAATTCTTTTTCACTTATGTTTAAGTATTCACAAACTTCTGTGTCACTAACTGAGCGCAAATATTTTTGTTCTAGTACATGATAAGCCTCTTCAACTCTTTTGGACTTTTCACGTACTGACCTTGGCACCCAATCTCCAGATCGTAGCGCATCAATGATTGCGCCGCGTATTCTCCATGATGCATAGGTTTCAAACTGCAGGCCTCTACTCAAATCAAACTTCGCGACTGCATCGATCAAACCCATGACGCCGTGACTATGTAAGTCTTCACGAGAAACATTGCGTGGCAAACCAATTGCCAAGCGATTCACAACAAAATCAACCAAAGGAACATACAGTTCAATTAGTTTCTTTTTTGCTTCTAGTGAACCATCTTCTTTCCATTGTTTCCACAACTCATAGTTTGATAAATGAGAAGATGTTTGTTCACTCATGATCCACCATCCTAGTCATCCATAAACGATGTCCGAATAACACTCGCCAAATCTTCTGCCGAAAAATCGGTTTTCGTTGCCAATTTGGGTGGTTCCATCGGCGAAAATTCATTAGAATCTTGCTTATCGTGTAATAATTGTTCGAAATTAATTGTTGTTTCAGGTTCTGATGGTTTAGGTCTTGATGTACTAGGTTGATTATACGTCTGTTGCTGTTGCCCTTGCCCCTGTGTAGGTAGCGGAGCATCTCCAATGATATTATCTCGAATCAATGCTCTTAGTGCATCCATACCATCGGCAGGTTGCTGATGCTCGGCACTAGAGGATGTATAATCTGTAGGTGATGATGGAGAATTATTTGAGAACTCAAATGTTTCTCCACCATCTAACATACGGATTATTCCCAAAAAAGAACCAATAAACCATCGAACGACAAACATTAAACTAAACGCAACCGCAAAGCCATAAATGGATCGCTCAAACGATGTAATTAACGGATTATTCATGACGGCTGCAACGAATGCGAATAGCATACCAACCACGCCGGAAACGGCATTCCAGATCCACGAACCAATCATATGCTACAACTCCTTGGTCGGACGATTTACTGAGCGGATCACCAAAATTCCGGTTTCAACCTGTAACTCAATTGTGCGTCCGTAATTCTCACCAGTGTCTTCCGATAATACCGGTATCCCAAATTGTTGCAACATTTCTTTCGTGGCATCCACATTGCGCTTACCGATCCGCATCGCATCCAACGAACTTCCTACAGCAAACATCTGGGCACCGCCTGCCATTTTTGCAACAAGCCTGTTGCTTTTGGCACCCAAACGTTCCATTCGTCGAATTAATTCCGGAACTGAGGTATCAGCATACTTAGCTACGTTGATTACTCCGTCCCTCGCAATCGATGAGGTTGGGAGCATTATATGAGCCAAACCTGCGACCCGTTCTTTTTCATCGTAAAGTGTGAGGCCAACACAGGATCCCAAACCGGTTGTCTTAATTATACCATTTAGTTTGGTCACGTTTAAGTCTGCCATCCCAACTTTAACAATATTTTCTTGCATCATTCCGACGGCACACCAAGTGCTGCGAAAATTTTGTCAAACGAACCGGGATCCGGAATGAGGAAGAAATGACCTTCCACTTCCTCTTTCGCTTGAACATCGAAAAATTTGGTATCGATTAATAAAGCGTGATCGCCAAGTTGACTCATTTCGAACAATCCATAACTCATGATTGCACCAACCATATCAATTGCAAGTGAAGGTACCGTTGGATACATAAATAAATGTGTGAAATCAGCAAGTGAAGACAAAAATGAGCCTGCCATAATATTTCCCATTTCTTGCATCGCAGATTGTTCCATTTCGGAAAAACCAGATTCCTTTGTCGCTTTAAACTCCATGATGCTAGCCAAAAGCATACGCGCAGAGCGATGAGTCAAGATGAAAAATATATTACCACTGATTGCGCCTTCAATCGCTAAAAATACCGCAATGACTTCCTGTTCGGAATCACCTGTAATATTGGATATTTGATCAAATGGCATCACCTTTACTTTTGGCACGCCAATATCAATTGGTTTATCCAACAAAATGGATAAAGCAGTTGCTGCATTCCCTGCTCCAATATTACCGATTTCTTTCAAAATATCCAACTTAAATTCTGGAAAATTGAGTAATGGATCCATATCGATTACTCCTCTTCATTTTCAAGTTGGACAATTTCTTGCTTGTTAAGTACTTCTTCAAGATGTAACAAAACTAGTAAACGATTACCCAGTTTTGCAACCCCGCGTAGATACTTAGCTTTGATGCCACCAACAAGTTCAGGTGGTTTTTCAACAATATCTTCATTTACGTCAACGACGTCATTGGCAGAATCAACGATGAATCCAACCTCAATATTCTTCACGTTAACGATAATAATACGTGTATGATCGGTATATTCGGTTTCCGGCAATCCAAATCGACCTCGTAAGTCAATGATCGGAATGACGACACCACGAAGATTAATTACACCTTTCACAAAGGAAGGGGTTTTCGGCACACGCGTAATATGCTGGTTACGTTCAATCGTACGTACACGTTCAACTTCTACACCGTATTCCTCTTTTCCAAGGTTGAATACGATGACCTTTACATCTTCTGCCATGTCTGAAAACCTCCTTATTTTATTAAAGCGTTCGTATCAATAATCAATGCCGTTTGACCATTACCGAGAATGGTTGCTCCCATGATTGCAAATGTATCGCCTTCAAGGTATTCACCAAGTGTTTTAATAACGATTTCTTGTTGGGCAATAAAGTCATCGACCGATAACGCAACCAATTTATCACCTTTTCGAATTACTGCCAATTCCGTTTCATCTTCGTCTTCTTCATTGAAATCCGGAAGATCAAATAGTTTTGATAAGAAGATAATCGGAATTACAGATTTACGATAGTCAACCATCGGTGTTCCGTGAACGGTACGAATATTTTTCTTCTCAACAACAAATGTTTCAACAATCGAAGAGAGTGGAATCGCATAAGTTTCACTACCCGCTTTTATTAACATTGCAGGAATAATTGACAACGTAAGCGGCAATCGAATGATAAATTTCGTTCCTTTGCCCATCACGGAATCAACGATAACGTCTCCGCCAATTCCTGTAATTTTACTTTTTACAACATCTAAACCTACGCCTCGACCAGAAACGTCTGTAATTGCTTCGGCAGTACTGAAACCCGATGCGAAAATCAATTGGTGAATTTCGTCTTTCGTCATTTTCTTTGCCTGATCTGGCGAAACCAAACCTTTTTGAACTGCTTTACTTAAAACACGCTCTGGATTAATCCCGCGGCCATCTTCCTCAATTTCGATAAAAACATCGTTACCGGCATTAAAGGCACGCAAGTGAATAATCCCTGTTTCGGATTTTCCGACTTTTTTACGTTCACTAAGTGTTTCTAACCCGTGGTCAACTGCGTTACGCAACATATGAACCAAAGGATCACCTAATTCCTCAACAACCGTTTTATCTACTTCTGTATCTGCACCAGATACAATGAGGTCAACTTTTTTATCCAATGATTTCGCAAGATCACGAACCATCCGCGGGAACCGCTGGAATACAGTGTCAACAGGTACCATCCGAAGTTTCATAACAACGTTTTGTAGGTCGGATGTAATCCGAGTCATATGTTCGACAGTTTCGTTCAAATCATTGTTGCCAATTTTTTGTGCCAACTGTTCTAACCGAACACGGTCAATCAGTAACTCTGAAAATAAGTTCATCAGTGCATCCAAACGTTCAACATCGACACGAATCGTCCGCGATTGAACCGCTTGTCCACCGCCACCTGCAGCTGCTTTAGGTGTTACAACTTCAGCAATTTTTGGTGATTCTGAGTTTGTTGCAGTCTGTAATGCAACTTCTTCAGCTTTCTTACCTCCACCGCGAACAATGGCACTATAATCTCCCGTTTCGAGTGTGCCTAATCCATTCGTATCGAGTGTTACAACACGAGCAGCATCAATTTCTGAAATGCTCATAATCATTTTCTCGACGCCTGCAGCATCTGATTTTGTTAAGTAATACACTGAGAAATATTTCTCGAATTTCTCTGCTTCAATATCTTGAACGGTCGGATGGGAATGAATAATTTCACCATTGCGCTCCAACTCATTAAAGACCATATAGGCACGTGCAGCTTTAAGCATACAATTGTCACGGACTGCAACTTCAGCAAAAAATACAGCATAGCCTGCTTCAATCGAGTTTTTCATGACGCCAATTTCGAACTCATTGACTTTCACTTCATCCAACGATTGATCAGCCGCTGCAGCTTTTACCGGTTCTGCCGATGCGGCAGAAGCACCTGGACCGTTAATATTTCCTGCCAATATCCCCTTCAAGCTTTTCAAAACTTCGCGAACGTCTGCTTTACCTGTACCACCGCCGACGATATCTTGAACCATCTTTTCCAAGGAGTCTACACCTTTGAACATAACATCAAAAATATAGTTATTCATGGATAATTTTCGGTCACGAACGAGGTACAACACGTTCTCCATTTCATGGGTCAACGAAGCAAGATCCTCGAACCCCATCGTCGCAGACATCCCTTTGAGGGTGTGCGCCGATCGGAAAATGTCATTAACAATGTTAATGTTACTCGGGTCCTGCTCGAGTTTCATGAAGTTATCATTGATGGCTTGCAGATGCTCTTGCGATTCATCGATAAACATACTTAGATACTGATTGTTTTCCATTCTGAATCGGCACCTCCTCAGTTATCAACTTTCTCGATCAGTTTCTTAGCGATATCATATAGTGGTAACACATAGTCCGCACATTTCAATTCAACAGCTGCACGCGGCATACCATATACGATACACGTTTCTTGCGATTCGGCAATGGTCGTTATCGCTCCAGATGATTTCAGCATTTGCATACCTTTTGCTCCGTCGCTTCCCATGCCAGTCATAATAACAACATGTTGTTTTAATTCAGTAGCATTTATTAACGATTCGAACATGACATCAACGGACGGGCGGTGACCGTTGCGTGGTTCTTCTTCCGTCAACTTAATTCTGTATTGTCCACCTTCACGGCGGATTTTCATTTGATATCCCCCAGGAGCCAAGTAGGCCATTCCTGTCTGTAAAATCATTCCTTCTTCCGCTTCAACCACACCGATTTGGCAAGCACCGTCTAGGCGAAGTGCCAATGATTTTGTGAATTTAGGCGGCATATGTTGGACGATGACAATGGGTGCATTAAAGTCACCGGGGATATCTTTAAGTACTTCGAGTAGCGCTTTCGGACCACCAGTCGATGTTCCAATGGCTACAATCTGTTTTAATACAGATGATCCACCTTTGGACTGTTCAGCTAGTTTAGATGGTATTCTCGATTGAACAATGGTGTTTGTTTGTTTTTTTGAATCATTCGACAACCCTGAACTTGGAGATGCCGGTTTTTGCATTTTCATGTTTACACGAACTGCTACATGTAACTTCTCCAAAAGTTCCTCTTTTACCTTGCTAATCTCAAATGCGAATTGACCTGTCGGTTTACCAATAAAATCAATCGCACCAAGCGCGAGTGCTCTCATCGTCTCTTTCGAACCTTCATGGGTCAAACTACTCAACATTAGTACTGGAGTTGGTTGCATTTCCATGATTAAACGCAATGCTTCGACACCGTCCATGATCGGCATTGTCACATCCATGGTAATTGCATCCGGATTTAACAACTTCGTTTTTTCAATCGCCTCTTGACCATTTTTTGCGGTGTCAACAACCTTAAAGGATGGATCACTATTAATAAAATCGCTAATCATCCTGCGCATTAACGCGGAATCGTCTACTACTAATATTTTGTACATTTCCCACCATCCTCCGTACCGCGAATTTTTAGATCAAGAAGGATTTTGAATTAATCTTATCATCCGGTTCAAAAAGCCTTTCATCCCCGAATTCATATGTTCTTTTTCAGGAACTGAAACAACCGTGCGAATATATTGGTCTGCAATGCGCCCCATTTGTTTTGCTGCTGCGGTATTAGGAAAAGCAACCGCAAAAGGCACTTGTTTTTTCACAGCTTTTTGTACATTTGGATCTTCTGGCAAATAACCGAGAATCGGAATTTCCATTTTCAAAAACTGTTTCGCAACCAACGTAATTTTGTCAGCTGTATACTTCCCTTCAAAATCATCACCCGAACGGTTTACAACAAGATGGAACTCTACATCATGTTTCATCGATTGAACCATTTTGATTATTGCATAAGCATCTGTAATCGATGTTGGTTCAGGAGTCGTAACAAGCACCGTTTCATGTGCTGATATAATAAATTTCAACGACTCTTTCGATAAACCTGCACCCAAATCAAAAAGGACGAAATGATATTTTCCGTTCAGTTGCATAACTTGATCCGAAAAGTACTGTGCATCCGCTTCTGTCCAAAATGCAAGTTCACGAAATCCCGAACCACCGGCGATAAAATCAAGTTCTTGGTATCCGGTATGTATAATTTCATGAATTGTTTTTTGCCGTTTCAACAAGTGATATAAATTAAACTTTGGCGTTAGACCCATCAATACATCAATATTTGCGAAGCCGTTATCTGCGTCGAACACAAGCACCTTAAATCCTCTTGTCCGAAGTTGTAGTGCAAAATTAAGCGTAAAATTTGATTTCCCTACGCCGCCTTTTCCACTTGTAACCGCAATTACGCGAGTTTGAATCGCTGCGGGATCTGCCTGATTCGATATCAACTGTCTTAATTGTTGGGCTTGGTCACTCATTCGGATCTCTCTCCTAAAATCAATTCCACGATTTTGTGTTTATCAAACGGATAAATATCATTTGGTACATTTTGTCCGTTTGCAATGTACGACGGCGGCAGGTCGAATTCGCGGATGATGTTTACAATTGAACCGTATGATTCGGTTTCGTCAATTTTTGTAAAAAGAACTCGATCGATTTTGAAGGCCGAAAAATTAGAAGCAATTGCTTTCATGTCCTTGTACTTTGTCGTAAGGCTGAGCACAAGAAACGTCAAACTGTTTTGCGATTGCTTTAATAAATTATTCAATTCAGAAACATATAATGAATTCCTAAAATTCCGACCTGCAGTATCCATAAAAACTAGGTCACAATCTTCAAGATTTTTCATTGCTTTTGGTAAATCTGTCGGTGAATTCACGACCTCTATTGGTACATTCAAAATTGAAGCGTATGTTTTTAGTTGATCAACTGCAGAAATTCGGTACGTATCTGATGTGATAAAACCGACTTTTTTCTTATTTTTCAATACTTGTTCAGCAGCGAGCTTAGCAAGTGTTGTTGTTTTACCAACACCCGTCGGACCAACAAAGTGAATCACTCGATAATCCGTCAACGTTACCGCAGGTTCTACACTTGTTTGCAAAAGTGCTGTAAGTCTTTGTTTCATAGACTTCAAGATCGATACAGCAGAAGATTCGTCTTTCAAATTGATTGATGCATCTTCCATCATTGCACGTGTCAATTCATTAACGATCTGTTCATCAATTTCTTGATCAACGAGTCTGTCACGAATACTCATAAGTGCAGGAGGCAACTCTTCTAATTGACGTTCTTGCTTCATTGTTTTCAACATTTCGCGCATTTGACGAATTTCCTGAAGCAAATTCGGATCTGTTACATTATCCGGCTTCTTAGATTGGTCCGTCGATTCTACAACCTTCTCTACTGCCACATTTGAAGTTTGTTTCATCGGTTGTTGAGACATAACAGCTTGTGCTGACATCTGCCCACTCTTGGATTGATTATAAAATTGTGCAGCAACATTAACAGGTGCTGTTGGAATTTGTGAAATTATTGGCGATGCACTACCACCGACTGCCATTTGATTATATGGATCAACTGCAGCAGGTTGTGGCATCGAAGAACCCAAAATACGAGCTGCATCAAACGCTGCAATACTGCCATTGTTTGCCGCTTGTTGTAGCACGCTAGAAAGCATGTCGCGCGCTGCATTTTGAGCAGATTGCGCATTTTGCGCTGGTTGTGGATCACGCGCTGCAATGACTTCAAATTTCCTCTTGCGGAACATCCCTAAAAATCCACCAACAAATATTTCTTTTTGATTTAAAATGACTGCATCTTTGCCAAGTTCACGCGTAATTTGTTTCATTGCGTCAGGCATTGAATCCGCAAGAAATTTTTTAATCTTCATAAATTAACCACTCCAACACTCTGAATTTCCACCGTCGGTTCAAGCTCGCTATATGAAAGAATGGGGAGGTCCGGAATGGTGCGTTCCAACAATTGACGTATATACATACGAATTGTCGGTGAGGCTAACAAGATCGGTTGTTGACCTTCTTGTATCATACGACTCATCTGCTCGTTAATTTTCTGGAAAAATTGCTGCGATGTTACTGGATCTAATGCGACGTAACTTCCTTGCTCTGTTTGTTGAACACTTTCAGCGACTTTCTTTTCTAACTTTGGTCCAATAGTCATCACTTGCAAGAAGTTTGAACCATTCGTATATTGTTGCGTCAATTGTCTCGAAAGCGACTGACGAACATATTCTGTTAAAATTTCTGGATCTTTCGTGTAATTCCCGTAATCGGCAAGCGACTCCATAATCATCGAAAGATTTCTGATCGATACTTTTTCACGCAACAACTTCGCCAAAATCTTCTGAATATCACCAACAGTCAAAATACTTGGGACAACTTCTTCAACAACAGCAGGTACTTGTTCTTTCAAGTTATCTACTAATTGTTTTGTTTCTTGTCTACCAAGAAGCTCATGAGCGTGTTTTTTTATGATTTCAGTCAAATGTGTTGCGACGACTGAAGGTGGATCAACGACCGTATATCCAGATAATTCTGCACGTTCTTTCATATCCTCGTCAACCCATAAAGCTGGCAAACCAAATGCAGGTTCTGTCGTTGGAATTCCATGGATTGAATCATCATCATAACCAGGACTCATTGCCAAGTAATGATTAAGTAGTAATTCTCCGCGCGTAACGATATTTCCTTTTATTTTGATGATATATTCGTTTGGCCGCAACTGGATATTGTCTCGAATTCGTATAACTGGAACAATTAAACCCATCTCTAGTGCGCATTGCCTTCGAATCATAATGACCCGATCTAGCAAATCTCCACCTTGATTTGTATCTGCTAATGGAATTAACCCATAACCAAATTCAAACTCAATCGGATCAACCTGTAGTAAGTTTACTACACTTTCTGGATTTCGTACCTCTTCAATTTCTTTTTCTTCTTGAATTTGATTAACATCTACTTGTTGTCGATCCAAGTTTTGTTGCAAACGGTATCCTGCATATGCCAAAAGTCCTGCCATCGGCATGGTTGCATATATTTGAATCGGAGTGAAAATTCCAAGCGCTAAAATTGTTCCAGCTACGATATAAAGCATTTGGGGGTACTTCAAAATCTGTTCTGTCAAATCGCTCGCCAGATTACCCTCAGTGGATGACCTTGTCACGATTAAACCAGAAGCCACTGAAATGAGCAATGCTGGAACTTGGCTAACCAATCCATCGCCGATCGTTAAAATCGAAAATGTTTTGGCTGCTTCTGCAAAAGCCATATCATGCATCACAATGCCAACGATAAATCCGCCAACAAGGTTGATGATCAAAATGATGATACTGGCAATTGCATCACCTTTTACGAACTTCGTTGCTCCGTCCATTGCCCCGTAAAAATCTGCTTCACGCGTAATTTTTGAGCGTCGTTCCTTTGCTTGTTGTTCATTGATTAAGCCTGCGTTCATATCCGCATCAATTGCCATTTGTTTTCCTGGCATCGCATCAAGTGTGAACCGTGCTGCAACTTCAGCCACGCGTTCCGAACCTTTCGTAATAACGATGAATTGCACGACAACAAGAATCAAGAACACGATAAATCCAACTACAATATTACCTCCTGCCACGAACTCACCGAAGGTTTGCACAACACTTCCCGCTTCCGCTTTCAACAAAATATTTTTAGTTGTCGAAATATTTAAAGCTAACCTAAACAATGTCGTAATAAGAAGCAAAGATGGAAAAATTGAGAATTCTAACGCTTCACTCGTATTCATGGAAATCAAGATAATCATCAAAGACAAAGAGATATTAATGATCAATAAAAAGTCAATTAAAATGATGGGCATTGGCAACACGAGCATCAACACGATTCCGATTACACCTATTAAAACGACAAAATCGCGTATTTTCATGACCTCAACCCCTTTTTAACCTTTTAGATGATATTGCGTTTTAACTTAATGACATAAGCTAACACTTCCGCTACCGCTTGGAACAATTCAGGAGGGATGCTGTCTCCAATTTCAACTTGATTATATATAGCTCTAGCAAGTGGTTTATTCTCCATCAGCATAATTCCGTGTTGCGCAGCAACCTCGCGAATTTTGAGTGCAACAAAATCAACACCTTTAGCTAAAACTATCGGAGCACTCATTCCAGCGTCATATTTTAACGCTACAGCATAATGCGTTGGATTCGTTATAATTACGTCTGCTTTCGGCACCTCTTGCATCATTCGGCGCATTGCAATTCGACGTTGAATTTCACGGATTTTCGCCTTAACCTGAGGGTCCCCTTCAGCGTTTTTATACTCTTGCTTAATGTCATCTTTAGACATCTTTAATTCTTTGTTCAGTTCATACCGCTGATAAATGAAATCAAAAAACGCAAGAATCAACAGCAACGCAGCGATCTTAAATACGATCCAAAACGTAAGGTTAGCGACATATCCTAACATTCCCGCAACGGGCAATTGTGCAAGTTGCAGTAAATTAAGTTTTTCATTCCAAACAGATGAAAACGCAACATATCCAACAACGATCAGTTTTATGAGTGATTTCATCAATTCAACCAATGAACGTAATGAAAACATTTTTTTAAGCCCATTTAATGGATTTAATTTTCCGAAACTCGGAATTAGCGGTTCACCCGTAAATAAAAATCCAATCTGCATATAATTCGCTAAAATGCCGATAACAAATGTAGTTCCGAGAATCGGGGCGATCAAAATAGCCGAGTGATACAACACTTGCATAAAAATCGTATTTAAATTACTCATTGTTGCATCCATTAAGAAAAATTCTTGAAAACAACCTACGAATAATTGTTTGATATGTCCATAAAAATAATCCGAAAACCAATAAAAAACAAGAAAAGATGACATTAAGATCAACGCTGCTGGCAATTCCTGACTTTTGGCAACTTGACCTTTCTTACGGGCGTCCTGTCTTCGCTTCGGTGTTGCTTCTTCCGTCTTTTCACCTGCGAATTGTTGCAAATTCAGTTGATAACGAAGCGGTAACGATGCGTAATTCAATGTTACACCCCCACGATTCGCATTAAATCATCCAATGAACCAAGCATTCGCTGAAAAAGCATCTCGAACAAATATAGAAATCCAGGAATTAATACAATAAACATCATAAATCCAACTAAAATTTTAATCGGTACGCCGATCACAAAAATATTCATCTGCGGCGCTGTTTTGGTAAGAATCCCTAACGATAAATCAATCAGAAACATTACAGCGACAAATGGTGACGCCAATTGAAATGATAACATGAATACAATCCCAAGTGACTGCAATAAAAAATTAGATACTTGTCCATCCACCATATGTATTAATCCTTGGCCTGAAAGCGGTATCCATTTATAACTTAAAATCAATCCGCGCATGAGCAAATGATGACCATTAATACTAAAGAACACCATGAGTGCCATCAAATATTTGAAATTACCCATTAACGGCGCTTGAATTCCACTTACTGGGTCAAGCACACTTGCGATCCCGAGTCCCATCTGCATATCTATAAATGATCCTGAAATTTGAAATACTGCAAAAAACAACGATGTTATGTATCCGAGCACAAGCCCAACAATAATTTCGCGAATAATCATCGCAATATATATCGTATCAAAATGTACAGAACTTGTATCCGGTAAAGTCATCCATGTCACAATGCTCAAAAATGCAGAAAAACCTATTTTCACTTGCGATGGTACATTCCGACCAAATATCGGTGTTGAAATAAAAAAAGCAGTGATCCGGCAAAACAACAACAACAATGCTGGTAACCAATCCATTATCTCCATCTGCTACACACCTCTAACTGATGTATTCAGATAATCGACTGAACAAATTAAATGTAAAGTCATATAACGTATGAATTATCCATGGACCAAAGAATACGATCGCTAACAACACCGCTACGATTTTAGGGACAAACGCTAATGTCTGTTCTTGAATTTGCGTTGCCGCCTGAAATATACTGACAATCAACCCTACGACCAATCCAACTAATAACATCGGTGCACTAGCTTTCATAACAACGACAATTGCTTGTCCCGCTAATCGCATAATAAAATCCGGTGTCAACGCATTACCTCCTCGTAACCGGGTTAAAAACTTTGCAATAATGATTTCACCAATAAGAACCAACCATCCACCAATACGAACAGCAAAATTTTGAATGGTAGTGAAATCACAACCGGCGGAAGCATCATCATCCCCATCGCCATCAACGTACTAGCTACGACCATATCAATCACAAGGAACGGAATGAAAATCATAAAACCCATCTGAAAAGCCGTCTTCAATTCACTAATTATGTATGCTGGAATCAATGCCGAAATGGGTACATCTTGAATATCTTTCGGCTTTGCTGATTTTGTAAACTCTAAAAACAACAACAAATCTTTCTCCCTAGTCTGTTTCCCCATAAACACTTTCATCGGTTTAGACGCCTCAGCAAGTGCCTCTGTTTGCGTCAATTTGCCCGCCAAATATGGTTGCAACGCCTGATCGTTTATTTTATCGAGAGTTGGCGACATAATAAAAAAGGTCATAAACAACGCCAAGCCAATCAATACTTGTGTTGGAGGCATTTGTTGCGTCCCTAAGGATGTCCTAACAAACCCAAGCACAATCACGATCCTCGTAAAACTAGTCATCATCAGCAAAATTGCAGGAGCCAAACTCAAGATTGTAATAAACGCAAGAATCGTTAGCGTATTTGATACATTATCTGGATTTGCGCCTGCAGCATTGATATTCAAGTTCACACCTGGAATCGGATCAGCAGCAAACACCATGGAATCAGAAAACACAAAAAACAATATCAAAAAAGAGAGTAGCAACAATGAAACAAAACCGTTAAAAGGTATGTGTTTTGTTTTCATCGCGGATTTTTCCGTTCTTTGGATTCTGCCTCTTCTTCCAACCACTTTTCCATTGCTTCTTTACGACGCGGCAATTGTTGCATCCGATCCATCATCATACGTTGAAAAGGCGTTTGTTTCGCGTCTTCTTGATCAAAAGATCGAATGATTTTTTCCCCTTTAACACGTTCTGAACCTTGTTTGTTAGCATCACGCCATTTAGAAAACCATTGTTTCGCCGCGTTTACAACTGGCGATTCTAATTCAGGTTCCATTTCGCTAAGCAATTGTTCAACACGTTCTGGGTCAGACCATTTATCAATCAATTGAACATTTTCGCCAACACCTAATACATAGAGTAAATCGCCCACTTTAACGACTTGAATTGACTTCGCCGGTCCAAATGATGCACCGCCAAGAATATGTATACGCTTACCGCTTTGCGCAGACCAGCGTTTTTTGGCCATCCATTTCATCAGCAAATAAATCAAACCGACAATTAGCGCCAAATACCCGAAGACTTCAAGCATTAAAAAAAACGGATTCGGCGTGTCAACTGTTTGAACCATCGCTGGCCCATCCGTCGTCCCCTGCCGCAATCCGTCTTTGAGCGTATCACTCACTGCATTGGTACCTTCTGCAAACACCATTTGATTAAATAGTGTAGCAAGAAGATGATGTACGGTAACAAAAGCCGCGATATATTTTATTTTCATCGCGTCTCTTCCTCACTTTAGATATAGGAAAAACACTCGATTAACCGAGTGTTTTTCGAATCGCTTCAATTACACGATCAGCCTGAAATGGCTTCACGATAAAGTCTTTTGCGCCAGCTTGAATGGCATCAATAACCATGGCTTGTTGCCCCATTGCAGAACACATAATGACTTTAGCCGCCGCGTCATATTTTTTAATTTCACGCAACGCTGTGATACCATCCATCTCCGGCATCGTGATATCCATGGTAACAAGATCTGGATTAAGATCTTTGTATTTTTCTACGGCTTGAGCGCCATCATTAGCTTCGCCAACCACTTCAAAACCGTTTTTTGTCAGGATATCTTTGATCATCATGCGCATAAATGCTGCATCGTCTACAATGAGAATTCTGTGACCCATGATTGTACCTCCTAGTATTTTTATCTAAGTTTTTGAATGCGGTCCCACTGGCTTACAATGTCTGTTACACGTACACCGAAGTTTTCGTCAATGACGACAACTTCTCCTTTCGCGATCAGCTTATTATTCACCAAAATATCTACAGGTTCGCCTGCAAGTTTGTCTAGCTCGATAACAGAACCTTGAGAGAACTCTAAAATCTCTTTAACGAGTTTTTTCGTACGTCCCAATTCTACTGTCACTTTCAGAGGTATGTCTAGTAATAAGTTTAAGTTATTATCGTCACCGTGTATAGGGGGTCCCGCATTAAAATTCGAAAATTGTACCGGTTGTACGTTAACATTTCGGTTGATGTTACCGCCACCCATAGGCATACCGCCCATTTGACCGCCCATCATTGGGTTGCCGAAACCACCCATTTGACCACCCATCATTGGATTGCCCATGCCGCCCATTTGGCCACCCATCATCGGGTTACCCATGCCGCCCATTTGACCGCCCATCATTGGATTGCCCATACCACCCATACCGCCCATTTGGCCACCCATCATTTGGTTGCCCATACCGCCGTAAGGATCCATGCCTCCGAAACCGCCCATACCATTCATTGGCATTCCGCTCATACCCTGACCCATACCCGCGTTGCCACTAAAAGGTTCCATCGAACCAAAACCGCCGCCACCGCCCATGCCGCCGGATCCACCAAATGAATCCATCGAACCAAAACCGCCGCCACCGCCCATGCTGCCCATTCCACCCATGCCGCCCATAGATGATCCTGCATTGACAGGTGCTTTGCTTTTGTTTGCATTTGCCGTTTCTTCAGCTTGCTTCGAAATTTCCTCTGCGCCACCCATAAGCATTTGGACCATTTCTTTCGCGAAACCCAATGAGATGATCTGGTAAATTTTAGAATTAATCAGATCTCCCACTAACAAATTGAACGAAATTCGAACGAGTTTTTCTTCGTCCTTAAAATCATTCTTTACGTGATCGTTTTCTTCCTGCACCAATTTGGTCGATGGAGGAGAAATATTTACAAAACGATTAAAAAGTGTCGACATTGAGGTCGCAGAAGCACCCATCATTTGGTTCATTGCTTCTTGAACGGCACTTAATTGAATTTCGTCTACTTCGCCAAACGTATTAGACCCGTCACCGCCAAGCATCAAATCAGCAATAATCTGGGCATCTGTTTTTTTGATGATCAAAACGTTGGATCCTTCAAATCCATCGCAATAGTCAACTTTTACTGAAACTGCTGGTACTTGATTGGTAGACGCCGCTTCCTCTTTTGAGATTGCTTCTACGGTCGGAGTTGTAATATCCACCTTTTTACCAAGTAACGTCGAAAGAGAAGTAGCAGCACTTCCAAATGTAATATTTCCAATTTCGCCGAGCGCATCTTTCTCGATCGCGGTTAAATCATCGCCACCAGCATCTGAAGTCATCATTGTCGAAAAATTGGACGGCTCTTCGTCCGCCATACGCAGAAGGGCATCAATTTCATCTTGTGATAGAAAATTACCGTCAGAACTCAATTTCTTCAACCTCCTCGCTTAAAACTTCCGTTAACCGCACCGCCGTTTTCCCGTGGGAAGTTCCCGGAAGACCTTTGTATTTGATCTTCTCTCCAATGCGAACGTTTAAATCATCGCCTGAGAGTGTATTTAATCCAATTACGTCCCCAATATTTAAATCCAAAAACTCACGGACGCTAATTGAAGAATGTCCTAATTCGCAACTAATCGGCAAGTAAGCTCGCCCAACCCGATTACGGAGTGCATCGATTTCTTCTGGTTGACGCGTTTTCTTTTGAGCAAACCACTGGTGAATCGACAATCTCGGCATAATCGGTTCGATGACAACGTGCGGAATACAAAGATTCAACATACCCGTTGTATCGCCAATTTTGGTACTTAACGAAATGAGTGCGATTGTTTCATTTGGTGATACAACCTGCATAAACTGAGGATTTGTCTCTAACGCTTCCAACTTTGGTGAAATATCAATAATCGTTTTCCAAGCTTCTTGCAAACTTTCTAACGCACGACTGAAAATTCGTTCCATAATTGTTGTTTCAATTTCAGTCAAAGAAGCAACTTTATTTGGTGTGAGCCCTTGTCCACCCAATAAACGGTCCAACATTGCATAAGCGACGTTCGGATGCACTTCGAGTACCATGCGTCCTTCCAACGGTTCTGCTTCAAAAACGTTCAGAATCGTCATTTTGGGAATCGAACGAATAAACTCGTCGTAAGGCAATTGCTCAACCTGTACAACGTTAATTTGCACGAACGTACGCAACTGAGCCGAAAAATAGGTGGTGAGGAAACGGGCAAAGTTTTCGTGAATCCGTGTTAAGCTTCGGATGTGGTCCTTAGAAAAACGAACCGCACGCTTAAAGTCATATGCCCTTACTTTCTTCGCGCTCTGCTCTTTTTTGAGCTCCTCGGCGTCCATTTCCCCCGATGATAGCGCGGCCAGCAAGGCGTCAATCTCATTCTGTGAGAGTACGTCAGCCACGGTTCCTCACCTCCCTCTTTGATTTGACATCTATATATCTATTATCGGACAAAACGAGAAATTATTGAATCATAATACTCGTAACATATACCTTCACAACTTTAGCATCTTCTAACTCATTGTTTACTTTTACCATTAGTTTTGAAGCTAGTTCCCCAATTCCCTTTTCTCCGCGAATTTCATCCGCATCCGTATCTGCCAACGTCCGCATGATAATATCTTGAGCAAGAAATTGTGTTTTCTTGAACGTCTCTTTTTGTGCAGGATCTTCAATTTGCATTGCAATCTTTAGTTTAATGAAATTACCTGATTTTAGCGTTGTTGTAATTTCTTCGAATTCAACGGTTGCCAATTCTAGTTCTTCTAGCGTTAATTTTTTAGGTTCTTCAGATGCAACGGATTCTTCAACCTGTTTACTCGGGTCAGCAGGCACATCTTGGCGATAAAGCATATACCATAATACAAATGCCGTGCCACCAATTAACGTAATGCCAACTAGTAGGATGACGGTTAGCATGACGATTTTATTTTTAAACATTAGGTTTCATCGTCCTTTTCGTTTGAATTTACAGTAGCCAACAACCCGATTGACCTTAAGTATAATTTCATGTCTTCCACAACTTCTTTTGCTGGTTCGATTACGATAAATTTCTTGCCATTCGTCATCGTAATGATCGTGTCTGGTGTTTCCTCTATGGTCTCGATAAACAAGACATTCAAATAATAAGTTTTACCGTTAATTCTAGTAACCGGGATCAAATTAGTTTACCCCCGCAGATTAATGTTTCAAGTTTACAACTTCTTGCATAATTTCATCAGACGTTGTGATAATACGAGAATTTGCCTGGAATCCACGCTGTGCAATGATCATTTCCGCAAATTCGGCCGTCAAGTCTACGTTGGACATTTCAAGTTGACCAGCAATGATCGTACCAGTTCCTAATGCAGCATCATTTGCCGCGGAATACGCCAAATTTGTTTCAGCATTTGGGCTGTTCCGAAACAACGTTCCGCCCATTTTTTCCAAACCACTGGGATTGGTGATTTTTACAACCCCAATTTTTAGACCTGTCGCTTCCATCGTTCCGTCTGATTTAACAGAAATAATTTCACCATCACGAGAAATACTAAACGATGTAATCCCTTCAGGCAATTTCATTGGTTGGCCTGTACTATCTAACACCAACATCCCATCACCATTTGTAAGATTACGCTCAACGTCAACTTGGAATGTACCCGCGCGTGTCAAAAATGGTTGCTCTTGGTCCGGATTACCTTTGACTGCAAAAAAACCATCGCCATCAATCCGTAAATCGGTTGAAATATTTGTATTCATCGAGCTACCTTGCGTATGAATCGTATCAATCGCGCCGAGAGACGAACCCAAACCGATTTGTTTTGAGTTCGTACCGCCACCACCATTTTGCGGTGCAGTACCACCCGAAATTGCTTGATTCAAAATATCCTTAAAGAGTACTCGACTAGATTTAAAACCAATTGTATTTACGTTCGCAATGTTGTTTCCGATGACATCCAATTTCGTTTGGAAGCCTTTCATTCCGGACACACCTGCATATAAAGATCGCAACATATTGTTCCCTCCGTCTCATATCGCTGCTTCACTCAATCCGCAGCAGAGGGCCCCCGGTTAGGTCCAGCCCTATAAATTAAAATGTTCGTCAGTTCTTTCTTGGAGCAATTACCGCACTGTCAATTTGTGTGATCACATGGTTTTTTAAGTCCGCGGAATCCATCGCTGTAACAACTGTCCGGTTTTTTACACTAACAATATATGCCTGATCATCCATCATTACCAATGCATCTTTTGAGCCCTTTGACGCAGCTTGTTGAACCGCTTGATTCAAACGACCCATGTCATCATCCGAAAGTTCAATCCCGCGTTGTTTCATTCGAATCGCAGCATGATTACTAACTTTTAATGATGAATCCGCAGCACCATGATCATTAATTTGTTGTCTTAATAATTCTTGGAAAGATGGTTGATTTGCTTGATTCGTGACATTCCGCAACCGATTCGGTACGTTGATTGCGGATCCCGCTTGAACTGAAGCCGCCGGTTTATTTGTCATGATTCGCTGGTTCGAGTACATCATTTGCTTCCAAGCCCTTCCGACTGCGCGATCATTTCGACCTTTTCAATCGGTACATTTTGACCATTAACAACAACTTTGGTTTGATTATCTTTCGTTGATACCGCACTTACAACACCATGTTGCATTTGCGAAGCATCATCCAACCAATACACTTGTTTTCCGATCATCGAAGACATCGAACCGAGCGATTGACGCATCATTTTCATTTCCGACAACATCGAAGCTTGACTTGTTGCCATGTTTGTCATTTGTTCAACCGATGAAAACTGCGCCATCTGAGCAATGAATTCTTTATCTTGCATCGGTTGCATTGGATCTTGATTTCCCATCTGTGCAATAAGAATTTTGAGGAAATCATCTTTCCCTAAATTACTTTTACCCGTTTGAGGTTTGGATTGTTCTTTTACAACAGCTGATCTCTGAATTGCGTCATTTACATTTGTTGAAATTGGTGCCGCAGCACTTACTGCCATACTAACGCCTCCTTATGCTTGGACGTTAACCGCAGCACCATATGACGCTCGCCTCATCCAATTCATATGATTTAATTGCAATTGCCCTGCGGTCATTCCACGATCTGTTGGAATCGGACCGTCAATCACATCTTTCTCATTCAAATCATGTCTTGCCTTGCGACCTTGATGATTCGAGCCCGAGTGAGAATGACGTTGTTCTTTATTAAATCCATCATGAGATAAATTTTGTTGGGATACTTCTAGTTTTTCGACATTTATGCCCTGTTGTTGAAGAGCTCCGCGCAATTGTGTTAACTGATTTTCAATTAAATCTTTTCCTTGTGCAGTATCCGCAACAAACGTCGCAACAATTTGACCATTTTGAAACTTAACACTCACATCTACTTGCCCGAGTTGATCTGGGAAAAGTTTGAATTTCGCTTCATGCATGCCATTTGATTTGATTACCTGCATGTTTTTCATAATCCAACTACCCATGTCCGAAACAAATTGTTGTGAATTCATCGGTTGAGCAGGAACTTGAGTTAACTGCAGTGCCTGAGCAGGCGGTTGAAGATGCATTAACGGGTGGTACAAAGGCATCATTACCGACTTATCTGAACCATTATTTAATGGAGCATTGATCGTCCCTGACTTTGTTGCATCCGCATCTTGTCGTCCACTAAGAGCTGCCGATTGTGCATTTTGAGAGAGCAATGTGTATGCCATCGGAATCTTTTGATCGCCCAATTTACCGTTTTGCTGATCGTTAATTTTCGCTTGTTGCTCCAGTACTTCCGATGGTTTTGTGACATCGATGATATGTAGCAATGGTTGAGCCGCTTGCAAAAAACCTTTACGGGCACTATCCGTAATTCCAGAGGAGTCGCTATTTTCAAGTTTTTTAATTAAATTTCGCAGCGACTGCTTTAATTCTTCAACTGGAATTTCTCCAGAACCTCCAACACCTGTCGAATTCATGGCTTGCATTAGTTCCTGCAGCGGTTTCGCTTGCGTTTGAAGTTGATTGTTCGTTGCTTGTTGAAGCTTTGCGAGCATTTGCTTAAGTTCATCATCACCCGCAATCATTTGTTGAATAATCGGTGATCCTTGTTCAAGACCTTTTAATAATTGTTTGGCAGAATCCAACAACAACTTATTAGGATCAACTGATTTGCTCGTTCCTATTTTTGTTGTTGCATCTGTCTGTAATTGCATTGGCGCCATCGTATTTATCGAAGCTAGCAATGCTTGTAAATCACTCTGACCTGACAGTGGATCATTTGGATTCGTTGGATCATTTGGTTGACTAATTTGCAGTTCTGCAAATAATGCAGCTAATGGGTCCGTCCCATCACTTGCATTTCCCGCCATCAATGACTGTAGCCACGAACCGCCTTCTCCTACCTGACCTGTCGCTTGTGTTCCGTCCGTTCCGATCTGTTGTTGCAAAATCGCCCCGAAGGCTCCAGCATCCCCGTTTTTACCGGTTGTTTGCTGTAACCCATCATTGCCACCTGCAACGGCACCGGTTGAACCCGTAATTCCGTTTTGGATTGACACAGAAGATGGAAACACCCACTTCACCTCCTCATTAGGTATAATCTAATATCGGAGAAAAAGTGGGTGATGATTAGCACTATTCGATTTTATTTACTTCAGTTTTCCTGCTAATGATGCTGCAGTTTCAACAGGCATTTGCGCAAGGATTTTGGAACGTGATGCATTGTCCATCGAAATCAAAATACTGATGACTTGTTTTTCATCCGTAATTAACATCGTTTGTAAAATATCCGACGCTGTTTTTGGAGGCATCGTTGTAAAAGTAGTTGCAATATCGGCTTGCGTCAATTTTGAAGCAACCGTCCCTTTGCTCGGTAACGGATTGATTGCATTGATTCTTGATTGCAAGGCTGCAATTTGTTGGTCTTTAGCAGGTGTTTGGTCCTTTAACAAAATAGATGATTCCGCAGCCTTCTTAGGATCCATTTTTTCTAAAATGGCAGTTCGTTGCATTTCGGACATGTTTCCAAGCATTAATACAATTTCAGGTAACGTCAAATTTTCGATAATCGGCGCTACCTTTCCGGCAGGCATATTGCCGTACATGTTCGCAACACCTTTAATTTGCGCCAAGTACTCGTCATCGGTCAATGTTTTCTTTTTTAATTTCTCCCCCAAATCTGTAATTTGGGTGTTCAATTGATCAATCTTTGAATTTTTTTCATCAATCGTACGATTCGCAATCGACAAATCACTCAAGCGAGATGACAACGCAGACCGTAGTTTCGTGATCATTTCTTCTGTTAATTGTTCTTTCGTCTTAGGCGCATCTGGTTCAGGCACATATTGAGCAACATATGGAATTTGTTTGCCGATCTTTAATAACGTATTTTTGACATCATAACCATTCATGTATAAAACAAGAACAACTAATGCTGACGTAAAGATAATTGCAAAAATTGTTGGGATCAATAATAGAAAAAAGAAACGTTCAAAAACGTTATAATTTCGATCCTCTTTTTGCACCTTTTCTTTTGCCATATCATGCGCCCCCCATCTCCGGTTTTTGTAGGATTAGTCGGATTCATTCCGGTGACGAAAAGCAATAGTTTGTGCCATCTCGTCTAAAAGGTTTTGTTCAATATGCAATTGCTCTGAAAGGTACTCTTTTATTCTATTTTCTTTATCTTTTTCAAACATACTTTCGGCTTGCATCGCTTTTTGAAGGTTTAACTTCGCTACCTTTACAAGTTCATCCGCTTTCGTCACACGACGTCTTTGGAAACTAATTTGGTTTTTTAATGCATCAAAAAAATGTTGGGTTTGCATAAATTGTTCAGCCCGAACACTTTGGCGTTGTGAATTTCGTATCAGTTCTTCATGACTTTGTTCATCCGTCAACAGTAATCCATTCAGCGTTTGGACTTCTTCCGATTGACGGCGCATGGCATCTGCAAGATCCTTTTCTGTACGCTTCAGCAATTCTTTTTTAACGTTCAAAACTTTCTCAAATCGGTATACAAATGCCATATCCCGACCTCCTTGAAGCGATCTTTTTATCGAAGACCCAGATTCAATAATTCTGCTTTGGATTGGTCAAAATGGCTTGGTTCATCAACATCTTGTCGTGTAAATGATTCAATATAAGGCCACTTATCTATGGCTTGATCTATCTTTGGATTCGTTCCGATTTGATACATCCCGATATTTAATAAATCCTCAGCATCCTTATAAGTCGACATCCATCTACGAACCTCATCTGCCGCATCCTGATGATCCTTTGAGACGATTTCGCGCATGACTCGGCTTACACTTTGTAAAATATCAATCGCGGGAAAATGGCCTTTCTGTGCGATTTTACGATCAAGCACCATATGTCCATCTAATATCCCTCGCACAGCATCCGCAATTGGCTCATTCATATCATCCCCATCAACAAGTACCGTATAAAAGGCGGTAATTGTCCCTTTTGCACCCGTTCCGGACCGTTCAAGCAATCTCGGTAAATTTGCGAATACCGAAGGTGTGTAACCTCGCGTTGCTGGTGGTTCACCAACCGCTAAACCAACTTCACGTAGTGCCATTGCATATCGGGTAACCGAGTCCATCATTAACATTACATTCAACCCTTGATCTCGGAAATATTCTGCAACTGCTGTCGCGATCAAAGATGCCTTCATTCGCAACAAAGCGGGCTGGTCAGACGTCGCAACGACCACGACAGATCTAGCCAACCCCTCTTCACCTAGATCACGTTCGATGAAATCCAACACCTCACGCCCTCGCTCACCAATGAGCGCAATGACGTTGACGTCGGCTGATGTATTTCGTGCGATCATTCCTAATAATGTACTTTTTCCGACACCGGAACCCGCAAAAATACCGACACGTTGACCTTTTCCTACGGATAAAAGTGCATCAATTGCTCGAACACCAACGTTAATCGGTTCTTTTACACGCTGTCTCGATAATGGATTGGGAGGTTGATTATTCGCTGGATAATAGGACATTGAAGATGGTAACAACTCACCATTCATCGGCCTTCCTAACCCATCTAGCACTTTACCTAGCAATTCTGAACCGACCGCAACACGGAGCGGATTACCCGTTGAAACAACCTCACATCCAGGACCGATCGCTTCTAATTCTCCAAGTGGCATTAAAATAACTCGTTGTTGACGAAACCCTACCACTTCAGACAGAACAGGGGGTTTTCCCCGACCTGGATAAATTTCACACACGTCTCCTATATTAACTTCAGGCCCTTCAGCTTCGACGGTTAACCCAATTAATTGGATCACGCGTCCGCTATGCCTTACCGGGTCCATTTGCAGCAATACTTTACGATATACATCAAGGCGTTTCATCGCCGGCGCCTCCCCAAGCAACTTGTTGAAGCGCTGCTTGAATTGCTTTTAATTGGGTGTCGACTGTGCAATCCATACTCCCGCCAGGTGTGCGGATTACGCATCCTTGGTCATGTATATGAGGGTCAGGAATGACCATTAACTCAGCCATAGGATCCAGACACCCCATCAAAGATTCTCGAGATGCATATACCGTGGAAAACTGCGATTGTGATACGAGTATCGTAACAGAAGGTGCGTTTGCTTTACGGCTAAGTTGAGCTCTAATTAATTCCACAATCCAATTCGGTTGAATCGACAACTGTTTTGTTATGATCTTCTCAGCAATCATCGTACTCATTTCTACAAGAAAAGGTTCCGCTGCAGCGATGATCTCTTTTTTTCGAATTTCGGCTTGTTGTAATAATTCGGCCGCTTCCGCGAGCGTCGACTCCAGTTGAACATTTGCTTCTTTCAATCCTTTTTCGAATCCATCTTTTTTCCCGAGCTCGATGCCTTCTTTTTTTGCATGTTCGATCGCTTTCTGATCTTCACCTCTGCGGTCGCTCCACCATTTTTCGATTTCAAGTTGGGCATTCTGACGCAATTCATCGATCCCAGCTAACATTTGTTCACGTAATTCAAGTAATTGTTGTTGTTGTTCCTGCAGTTCCTGTTCTTGTTGAAACAGGCGCTCACGCTGCTGTTCCAATTCCTCCGAAAGGGCCTCCTGTTGATTGGAGACCACTTCGGCAGCGAGCGCTTGCGCCTGTGTTTGTGACAAGACACGATATGAATCAGCTGATATATACTGACTATTTTTGATGATATTAGACAATTACATCATCTCCTCCGCCGCGTGCAATGATGATTTCTCCTGCTTCCTCGAGTCGGCGGATAATGGTCACGATGCGTTGCTGTGCTTCTTCTACATCTTTCAAACGAACTGGTCCCATTGCACCCATATCCTCTTTGAATGTCTCTGCCATCCGTTTGGACATGTTGCGGTAAATCACTTCTTTTACTTCCTCAGAAGATCCACGTAATGCCAATTGCATATCTGCACTATCCACGTCGCGTATGATCCGCTGAATCGCACGGTTGTCGATATTCGTAATATCCTCGAAGACAAACATCCGCTTCTTGATTTCTTCCGCTAATTCCGGATCTTGCATCTCGAGTGCATCCAAAATCGTACGTTCCGTACCTCGGTCTACACCGTTCAAAATTTGAACGATCGCTTCAACACCACCGGCGCTAGTGTAATCTTGCGTCACTGTTGAGGACAATTTATGTTCCAAGACACGTTCGATTTGATGAATAACGTCAGGTGACGTCCGATCCATCAAAGCAATCCGTTTCGCTACTTCCGCTTGTTTCTCCGTAGAGAGCGCCGATAAAATCAATGCTGCCTGTTCAGAAGATAAATATGATAATACCAAGGCAATAGTTTGCGGGTTCTCGTTTTGAATAAAGTTCAAAATTTGAGCTGGATCTGCTTTCCGTGCAAAATCAAATGGCTTAACTTGCAAGTGAGCAGTCAAACGTCCTAGAATATCCGAAGCTTTATCCTCACCAAGCGCCTTTTCCAAAATCTCTTTCGCATACGCAATACCGCCCTGTGAAATGTATTCTTGGGCTAATGCAATTTGATGGAATTCAGATAAAATATTTTCCCGTTCCGTCGTATCAACTTTACGCACATTTGCAATTTCAAGTGTTAATTGTTCAATTTCTTCCTCACGTAAATACTTGAAGATTTGTGCGGAGATATCTGGACCAAGTGAAATCAACAAATGTGCAGCCTTTTGACGACCGGACAATCCCCCACCTTGATTTGAAGACCCAAAACGTGGCATACCCGGTCACCTCCTTTGCGTGTAATTTCTAATCATCAATTAACCAAGTACGCAACAGACTGACGAATTCTTCTGGTTTCTTTCGTGCGAGTGACTCCAGTTGTTTACGAATCTCAGAATCGAATCCACCAGGTGAATCCATATCTGGAACGACATTTCGCGCACGTTCTGCCGCTTCTTCCATTTCAAATTGAATTCGTTCTTGTTCTTTACGTTCTGCACGTTTAACTTGGAATCTCTTGCCGGCAAAATAGAGCAAGAAGAATCCAGCAATACCACCCAAAAGATAATAAAGAATATAACTCGGTTCATCCACCGGAGGCATCCCAACAAACGCGTTAGGAAACACCAATACATGTTTCGCGATTTCTTCATCTGTTAATGTTTGCCCTGAATCACTTAATGCAGTTCCGACGATATTCACAAGCATATTCTGAATTTTATCGATTTTATCTTGTGTTAATGACGCTGGATCCGCTGCAATAGGTGGTTCAACACCTACGCTTACTGTTAATGATTTTACGATATATGGACTACTCGTAATCTCACTCTTTACCTGATTAATCTCGTAATTTACCGTTTTTCGAGACTCTTCACTTTGAGACGTACCTCCGCTACCCGCTGCTGGAAAACCAGGAATATCATTTGGACCAGTTCCTGCAGTCCCCGAAGACCCACCAGATCCACTAAATGATTTGGTTACTTCTTCAACACTGCGCGCAATACCCGATTGATCAACAACCGGCGTATATGTATCCGTATTACTTCTCTTTTGGTCAAAATTCAAGTTTGCAAAGACGCTAACAACCACTTTTCGTTGTCCCAAAATCGTACGTAAAAATTTTTGAATATTTTTTTGCACATCCGTTTCATATTGCTGACGGATTTGCATTTGATTTGAAGCCATGCCAATTGGCGTTGTTGCCATATTATCCGCCTTGGAATACGCAAGAAAATCTCCGTATTGGTTGGAAAGCGTAATATTTTCAATCGGCAAATTTTTGACCGCTTTAGATACCAGGTTATACATGGAATCGACGATTTCTTCGGTGAGTTTGTAACCTGCTTTCATATGTATAACAACGGATGCCGACGCAGTCTCTTGATCATCCTTTGGATCTAAAAACACATCTTCGGTTGGCGTTTGGAGTATTACTTTTGAACTGCTTACACCTTCAACCGAGTTCAACATTTTTTGAATTTCACCAGCTAATGCATCCGTTTTGAGAACACTAAATTCATTATCTGGCATACCAAAAGAAGAAACATTATTTTTGAAAATATCAAACCCAATTGACCCACTAGTAAGCAAACCTTGGGAAGAAACAGCAACTTTAATTGCAGGCGCATCCTTAGAAGGGACAGCGATACTTAATCCATCCGAACTTAGTTTGTATTGAATATTATTCTGCACCAAATAATTGATAATGGCCTGAGCATCTTGGGCATTCAGATCATTGAAAGCGGATTCATATTCGGTTTGCGAAAGCAATACAGACATAATTACCATTGTAATAATAAATACACCAGACACCGCAAGAATTGCTGTGCGTTGTGTTTTACTTAACCGTTTCCAAAATTGCATGAACCGATCTCTTAGTTCAACGAGCGTTTCCACACCTTCACCTCACAATACCGTTATTACATTTGAGTACGCATAATTTCTTGGTACGCTTCAATAGCTTTATTACGCACTTGAACGGTTAATTGCAACCCTAACGACGCTTTTTCTGATGCAATTAATAGATTATGCGGGTCGGCCAATTCGCCTGCAGCAAATTGTTTGGAAAGTTGACTGACATTTTGTTGAGCAGCATTTTGACCTTCAAGCGCACCACTTAAAAAATCAGAAAACTGTTGAGTCACATCTGCTCCTGAACCTTTGGGCGCTTTCGCAGCGTTCGAAATCATGCTGATCGGTGACATTCCAATGTTACTTATTGCCATTACGAATTACCCTCCTTATTTACCTATCTCAAGTGATTTGGTAACCATATTTTTACTTGCATTTAATGCAGTTACATTGGCTTCGTAAGAACGTGAAGCAGAGATCATATCAACCATCTCTTTCATGATATCAACATTCGGCATTTGAACATTACCATTTTCATCTGCATCCGGATTCGTTGGATCATATACGGTCTTATACGGGGTAGGATCGTTATAAATCTGCGAAACTCGCACACCTTGACCCGTCTTTTCAGTAATTTTTTGATTCAAAATATCTTGAAATGCATCTGGATTTCTACTTTGAAGTTCAACAAGTTTCCGAGTATAAGGAACCCATTTTCCGTTGACCAATTCACCACGCGTCGTATTCGCATTCGCAATATTGGATGCTACTACATCCAATCGCAGGCGCTGGGCAGTGAGTGCAGATGCACTAATGTCAAAACCATTATTTAAGCGCATCTAAACTCATCTCCCTTCGATTGCTGTTTTTAAATTTCGAAATTCGCTGTTCATTTTTTGAATTAATACATTATAACGCAACTGGTTTTTGGACATTTCAGCCATTTGATAATCAATGTCCACATTGTTGTAGTTATTATTCATCGCTGTCGTCGTGTCCAATTGAACTTGGGGATCTGATTCTTCTTGATATCGATCTCGTCCAACCTGCATGTGTTTCTCGTTCGTGCGTGTACCAGCTAACTTTTGCGGTGGATTGATTGCCTCAGAAAGTGCATCTTCAAACGATACATAAGAACCTTTAAAATTAGGCGTGTCAACGTTAGCGACATTGTTTGCAATCACCCGCTGACGCAACGTTGCAGCATCAATTGTTTTTTCGAGTGTGCGAATTGATTGTGTATTAAATAAATTCATGTTATACCTCCTTTGACTCAAAAAGGACACACTTTAAATCAGTATACTATATTTTCGTATTTTGGAGGTTAAATTCGTACATTTTTCTTCAAATTTCGCGAAAAAAATATAAAAAGAAACCCCACACTCGCCGATTGCGCGTCGCATGGGGTTTATACAACAATTATGAGTTTGCTTTTTCCAATTCGTAAATCAATTTTTCATTCAAAATCTTAATGTAAGTACCTTTCATACCAAGTGAACGAGTTTCAATCACGCCTGCACTTTCAAGTTTACGAAGTGCATTTACGATCACAGAACGTGTGATGCCAACACGATCAGCGATCTTACTTGCGACAAGTAAACCCTCTTTACCTTTTAATTCTTCAAAAATATGCTCTACAGCTTCCATTTCACTAAAGGACAATGAACCGACAGCAACTTGAACAACTGCTTTGCTGCGGGATTCAATTTCTAACTCATCCGCGCGCTCACGCAAAATTTCCATTCCGACAATCGTTGAACCATATTCACCAAGAATATAATCATTTTCATAGAACGCATCCGTTTCACGAGTTAATACGACCGTACCTAAACGATCGCGACCACCAAGTACTGGAATCACTGCAACGTTCGGATGTTGGAATAATTCTTGAATCTGTGAAACCGTGCCGTGGTGCGGGTGTTCTTTCTCAACCGTTGAACATGCCTCTAACACACTCAAAAATAAACTATTATACATTTCGGGGAAACGACGCTCACCGAGTACCATGCCTTGCAATGCATCTGTACTGAAATCAAAACTTGTCGCATGACCAAGCACTTTGCCTTTGCGACTAACAATATAAACATTTGCAACCAATACATCACGCAAAACTTCTGCCATTTCAACGAAGTTTACGGAATTGCCTGCAGCTTTTTGTAGTAATCGATTAAGTTTGCGCGTTTTGTTTAATAAATCCATAATGATATCCTCCTTGCCCGGTGGAGGCGGGCATTGAACAATTCATCCACTAAATTTTTTATAAAATGTATTGGCTAAGGTCACGATTTTTGGCCAACCCGGCCATTTTTTCGCGAACAGACTGCGGTGTAATTCAATCAACAACACTTCCAAAACCCTTATAAAATTCGCACCCATTTCGCTTTCATCAATCGTTCATATGCTCAGTAATCAGAAAGCGACGTTAACGTTCAACGATTGGCACAAACTATATCCTTTTATGAAAAGCGCCTACAGCGATGAATTTCACATGTTCCAATTATACGATCCACATTTCAAATTCATCAGTGGCCCACTGTCGATCGGTAAAATGTCCCTTGCACACTTTACATGCTACAACTGGATCCAACCCGCGTCCGGGAGACGCAATTTTGTCACGTTCATCAATTAAACAATTCCATGAATTCGTCTTCTTAATGAAATCGATGTTTCGATCTTTACCAGCGGCGAAATTTTATACTTAGCAATTCTTTTGACGATTTCAGTTTCCCCAATTTTAGCTGGTCTGATAAGTAAAAAAATTCTAGAAATAATGGCATTTCGTAATGATTAAAAAAAACAGAGGTAACGATTGCGCAATTCAAAAGTTTTCAACTTACAAATTAACGAGTACTTCTTTACAATACATCCGCTAAATCACAGCAGACTTCGTCACACTAGCATTTATTGATCGTACGTAACTTGTCCGTATCCGCAATTCGCAACGCCACCTTCATGTGTAACTGCGAGAACCATAGTTCAATAAATGTAGCTTGTGGAGATGAATCGTCAATCGATCCGACCTAAATTACAATTGTATAGCTTGGATTCATGATGTTACTGCGTCAGGCCCTAGGATGGGCAGAATTATAGGCAGCGAGCAAATGCTCGCGGGTAACATGAGTGTAAATCTGAGTTGTGGAGAGACTCGAATGTCCGAGCAATTCCTGAACAATCCGCAAATCGGCTCCGTGTTCTAATAAATGCGTTGCAAACGTGTGCCTAAATACGTGCGGACTCATTTTGTTTCCTAAATGCGAAAGAAATGAGTACTTCTTAATGATTCGCCGCACACTACGGTCCGATAATCTTGCGCCTTGTGCATTCAAAAATAGCGCCTGTTCGTTCGGATCTGCCATCCAATCCGTACGAACATTACTAACATATCGATTCACAGAATCAATGGCAAACTCGCCAAGTGGTATTAATCGTTCTTTACGACGTTTACCAAACACCATAATAGAACCAGTCATCGGACGCCAATCTTCCAAATTCAATCGGACCAATTCGGCAACCCGCATTCCACAAGCATAGAGCAATTCCATCAACGCCAAATCCCTGATTCCAATATCACCAGAAATTTCGGTTTGTGCAAACATTTGCTCAACATCATGCAACTCAGCGACACGAGGGATTCGTTGCTCTTTTTTCGGCAATTGAATTCCGCGCATCGGATTATTCGCCAATTTTCCGCGACGCACCAAAAATTTATAGAACGTCCGTATGGCGGAAGCTTTGCGGGCAACTGATGTCTTCGATCGGCCATTCGCCTGCAAATATGCAAAGAAACCTCGGATCAATCTCGGCGTTACCATCGTCCAAGAAGGAATATGATTCTGCTCGAGAAAGTCCGCAAATTGATTCAAATCGGATGAATAATGTTGCAATGTTAACGGCGAACGATGTCGTTCATCCTGTAAATGAGCGTAAAATTCATCCAAATCTTGAACTTCAGGCATGGAATCACCTCTGCGATAGTTCTCATACTACCACATTCAAATAATTATTTACAAGTGATCCCATCATTTTTCGTTACAAAATTCTGAATTGTTTCCAACGCACGTTCTGCATAGCGCTCATATTTGAGCAATTTTGATTTGAACCGAACCCCTAAATCGGGCACTAATCCGAAATTTGCGTTCATTGGTTGAAAATGTTTGGGGTCTGCATTTGTAATATAATGCGCCATACTGCCAATCATCGTCTCCAACGGATATTCAAGTAATTCCTGGCCGAGTGCAAGACGTGCTGCATTTTGACCTGCGATCAAACCAGCGGCCGCGGATTCGACATATCCTTCAACTCCTGTCATTTGACCAGCGATAAACAAATCATCACGCGTGCGAAGTTGGTATGTTGGTCGAAGTAATCTCGGAGAATTAATAAATGTATTACGGTGCATCACACCATAACGCACAATTTCACAATTCTCGAGCCCAGGTATCAGTGAAAAAACTTTCTTTTGCTCGCCCCATTTGAGGTGTGTTTGGAAACCAACGAGGTTAAATAATGTTCCCGCTGCATTATCTTGACGCAATTGAATGACGGCATGTGGCATTTTGCCCGTGTGAGGATTAATTAACCCCACTGGTTTGAGCGGACCATAACGCATTGTATCCCTGCCACGTTTCGCCATCACTTCAATCGGCATACAACCTTCGAAAAAAATTTCTTTTTCGAAATCTTTCGTTGGTGCGCATTCTGCATTTACAAGTGCCTCATAGAAACGATCAAACTCTGCTTCGTCCATTGGACAGTTTAAATATGCAGCTTCTCCTTTATCATAACGCGACGCAAGATATACTTTTTCCATGTCAATGGAATCTTTTTCGATAATTGGAGCAGCGGCATCGTAAAAATAGAAGTACTCTTCGCCCGTTAGTTTTTGCAAATCAGCTGCTAAACTAGCCGACGTAAGTGGACCTGTGGCAAGCACGACGATGCCTTCGGTTGGGATATTCAACGCTTCTTCACCAATCACTTCAACGAGCGGATGCTGATGTAACGCCGACGTTACCGCACCGCAAAACCCATCACGGTCAACCGCTAGTGCTCCACCAGCCGGAACTGCATGCGCATCTGCACTCGAAATAATGAGTGAATCCAAATGGCGCATTTCTTCTTTGAGTAAGCCTACTCCATTCGTAATTGAATTCGCACGAAGTGAATTACTGCATACGAGTTCGGCAAACTGACCGGTATGGTGTGCTGGAGTCATTGTTTTCGGACGCATCTCAAAAAGCCGGACACGAACCCCTTGCTTTGCGATTTGCCACGCCGCTTCACTGCCAGCGAGGCCTGCGCCGATCACGGTTACGATCGGTGTTGTCATCATTCATCCCTCTTCTTTCTACCTTGCAACTGCTGCATACAATTATTTAATAATCATGATCTTCATCGGACTCTTCTTGATCATTCAGGTCAACTTTATAGGAGCAAGTCGAACTCGAACATTGCTCGGTATGCGCAGATTTCGTGCGCTTCTCAACCGTATATTCATGACATTCTGGACAAGCACGTCCAGTAGGTTTATCCCATGAAACGAATCCACATCCTGGATAATGATCGCATCCGAAAAATATACGTTGTTTCTTACTTTTACGTTCGATAATGAGACCTTCGTGACACGATGGACAATTTACGCCAGTTGATTTAATGATTGGTTTCGTATTCCGGCATTCTGGGAACCCTGTGCACGCGAGAAATTTTCCGAAACGACCAAGTTTGAATGCCAAATGTTTCCCACATTTTTCACAGATTTCATCTGACAATTCAACTTTTAATTCTACTTCTTTCATTTCTTCCTCAGCAACAGCAACCCGTTTTTCGAATGGATCGTAAAACGCACGCAAAATTTTGACCCAATCTTCTTCGCCAACTTCAACATGGTCAAGGCCTTGTTCCATATGTGCGGTAAATTCCGCATCGAGAATTTCAGGGAAAAATTCTTGCATTTGATCGATGACCAATTCGCCGAGTTCAGTCGGGAAAAATTTCTTTTCATCGATCACGACATAGCCGCGTTTTTGGATCGTTTCGAGCGTTGGCGCATACGTACTTGGTCGTCCGATCCCGAGTTCCTCTAACGATTTCACAAGGCGCGCCTCCGTATATCGTGGTGGCGGTTGAGTAAAATGTTGTTTCGGATCAACACCGGATGGTTCAATCGACATGCCATGTTCAAGCGGAGGTAAAAATACCTCTTCGTGATCTGCGGCTTGCTTCTCTTGTTTACCCGTTTGTTGCTCGTCATGGGTTTCGATATATACCTTCATAAATCCGGGAAATTTCACTTTCGATCCATTCGCACGGAACATATAGTTTGCTACCGCAAAATCAACCGTCATCGTATCCATGATCGCCGCTTCCATTTGGGATGCAACGAAACGTTCCCAAACGAGTTTGTATAATCGGAATTGGTCACGTGATAAGAAGCTTTTCACTTCATCTGGTGTTCTTAACACTGAAGATGGTCGAATGGCTTCATGAGCATCTTGTGCATTCGCTTTTTTGGAAAATTGTCTTGGTTCTGCGGGAACATATGTAGTGCCGTAATGTTCGCCGATATAGGTGCGCACTTCTTCTAATGCAATCGGTGAAATCCGAGTAGAATCCGTACGCATATAAGTGATCAAACCGACGGCGCCTTCTTTACCGAGTTCAACGCCCTCATAAAGTTGCTGTGCGATTTGCATTGTTTTTCCAGCTCGGAAATTCAGTTTGCGTGCGCCTTCCTGTTGTAAGGAAGATGTAATAAATGGAGGTGCCGGTTGACGATGACGCTCACGTTTTTTCACTTCGCGAACGACAAAAGGTGCGCCCTTGATGCCTTCAAGCACTTCGTTGACTTGAGATTCGTTATGCAGTTCAATTTTTTCAGTTAACGAACCGTAAAACTTCGCTTCAAACGGTGTATTTTCATGTGTCAAATGTGCGGCAATTGACCAATATTCTTCCGCAACAAACGCAGCAATTTCATGTTCACGATCAATAATCAATTTGACAGAAACGGATTGAACACGACCAGCTGAAAGACCTTTTTTTACCTTTTTCCACAAAATCGGACTGATCTTGTATCCGACCAACCGGTCAAGAATACGCCGTGCTTGTTGCGCATGCACGAGATCCATATTGATTTTGCGAGGTGACTTGAACGCTTCTTTCACCGCCGTCTTCGTAATCTCGTTAAACACCACGCGGCATGTGTCGGTTTCGTCGATATTTAAATAGTGTGCAAGGTGCCACGCTATCGCTTCTCCTTCGCGATCCGGATCGGCCGCGAGATATACTTTCTTAACACGCTTGCTCCAGTCCTTTAGTTCTTTGAGCACCGTGCCTTTTCCACGAATCGTAATATAATGCGGCTCAAAATCGTGTTCTACCTCAACGCCAATCTGGCTTTTTGGTAAATCACGAATATGACCCATGGAAGCCTTAACAACAAACTTGCTCCCAAGATATTTCCCGATTGTTTTCGCTTTTGCAGGTGACTCAACAATAACGAGCGTCTCAGCAGCCATCTCGCGGCACCTCCTTGAACTATATTTTTAATAGAATCTATGTCAGAGCATAACTAGAAGGCCCTGTTTGAACGATACGATTTTTCATTTGTAAAGATAACAGAACGCGATGCAATTGTCCAAACCCATATTTCGACATTTCCTGCAATCGCTCAAAAGTTGTTGGAATGATGGTCATTTGTTCCAATAACGCTTGTTCTTCAGACGTCGCACATTCTCCTGCTATTTCAATCGTTGTCGTGTTGAAAAATAGTGCGGGTCGTTTAATATGTGCAAGTTGCGATTCGACGTCCGCGGCACTTCTCACGAGACCTGCCCCTTCTGCAATTAAGGATAATGGACCTTGGCTTTTCGGAGAAAATATGGGACCTGGAACTGCAAATACCTCACGGTTATACTGGAGCGCCAGCGCAGACGTAATGAGCGAACCGCTTTGATTTGCAGCTTCCACCACGATCGTACCGTGTGTCATCCCGGCAATGATCCGATTGCGCAGTGGAAAAAGCCCCGCTTGAAGCGTCGTGCCATCAGGCTGTTCACTAATCAACAATCCGCCGCTGCGAACGATTTGATCGGCAAGTGAGCGATGTTCCGGCGGATACACTTGATCGACGCCGCCAGCTAAAACAGCGATCGTCAAAGCGTTAGAATCGACTGCACTTTGATGTGCATGTGCGTCAATCCCGCGAGCAAGTCCACTTACAATTGTCCATCCATTCTGTCCAAGCGAATCAGCCAATGTACGTGCAACGTTTTTGCCATAAACCGTACAAGACCTCGTTCCAACGATTGCGATTCCTGGTTGTGTTAATGATGTACATTCTTTCGAGCCTCGAATAAATAACATCCATGGCGGATCGGGAATTTCATGTAACAATTTTGGATATTGCACATCTTGTTGCGTGAGTACGAATCGTTCTCCGCAATTCAGACGTTCCCACATCGAATATAATTGATCCGAGTGAAGCTCTTTTTGCCATTTGGCATAGGCCCCTCTTACTCTCGCGTCGACAACCTGATCCCATTCGCTTTGGGTAAACATCGACAATAATGACCAATCACTTTGAACGGCATCATATAATCGCCGAATCGTTTTCACCCCAACGCCAGGTGTACGAATGAGTGAAAATAATAAAACACGATGATCCAAGCTAACTGTCGCCCCTCTCGAGTCGACCACATCGGCATTCCAAACATCCATGATTTCGGATCAATTCTCTTTAAATAAAAAAACCTTCGCGCCTGCTCAGCATATCACTGACACAAGACGGAAGGTTTTGATCATCCGTAGGGATAACTATATTCGATTACAGCGCCGTTTGGCAAGACTTTAGTAATCCACGCTCTTCAAGTACATCAACGAGCGTAGAGCCCATTTCTGACGGCGTAGGAGCAACGCGAATACCGCAACGTTCCATTGTAGATACTTTTTCAGCAGCCGTTCCTTTACCACCAGAAATGATTGCGCCGGCATGACCCATACGTTTTCCTGGAGGGGCAGTTTGACCACCAATGAAGCCGATCACTGGTTTCTTCATATTTGCAGCAACCCACTCTGCCGCTTCTTCTTCTGCCGTACCACCAATTTCGCCGATCATAATGACCGCGAACGTGTCTGGATCGTCATTGAACAAACGTAAAATATCGATAAACTCGGAACCTTTTACTGGGTCTCCGCCGATACCAACTGCAGAAGATTGACCAATGCCACGAGTACTTAATTGATGTACCGCTTCATACGTCAATGTTCCGGAACGGGACACAACGCCAACGTGACCTTTTTTGTGAATATAACCAGGCATAATTCCAATTTTGCACTCGCCCGGAGTAATGACGCCAGGACAGTTCGGTCCAATCAAACGAGTCGTTTTGCCTTCCATATAACGGCTCACTTTGATCATGTCAAGAACTGGAATTCCTTCAGTAATACAAATGACCAAATCAAGTTCAGCATCGACAGCTTCCATAATTGCATCCGCCGCAAATGCTGGTGGAACGTAAATGACAGAAGCGTTACAGCCTGTCGCTGCTTTCGCTTCAACAACGGTATTGAAAACGGGTTGTGTCGCTTTCTCCCCATTTTCGAGTTCAATTTCGATGATCGTGCCACCTTTACCAGGAGTTACACCGCCAACCATTTGCGTACCGTAGGACAAACATCCTTTTGTATGAAATAATCCTGTCGCGCCGGTAATCCCTTGTGTGATGACTTTCGTATCTTTATTCACTAAGATGCTCATGGTTAGACTCCTTTCACCAAGTTCACGATTTTTTGTGCGCCGTCAGCCATAGAGCCAGCAGCAACGATTTGAAGACCAGAGTTGTTAAGAATATCTTTTCCTTTTTCAACGTTGGTACCTTCCAAACGAACAACGAGCGGACGGTCAAGACCGACTTGTTTCGCCGCTTCAACAACACCGTTCGCAATCACATCACATTTCATAATTCCGCCGAAAATATTTACAAAAATCCCTTTGACCGCTTTATCGGAAAGAATGATTTTGAATGCTTCGGTTACTTTCTCAGTCGTCGCACCGCCGCCAACGTCTAGGAAGTTCGCGGGTTCTCCGCCATAATATTTAATGATGTCCATCGTTGCCATCGCAAGACCTGCACCGTTTACCATACAACCGATGTTTCCATCAAGCGCAATGTAGCTAAGATCAAATTTGGAGGCTTGAATTTCTTTCTCGTTTTCTTCTTCAAGATCGCGAAGTGCAACGATATCCTTACGACGATATAACGCATTGCTATCGAAGTTCAACTTGGCATCAAGTGCCATCACTTCACCATCACCTGTCACGACAAGCGGGTTAATTTCTGCGATCGAGCAGTCTTTTTCAACGAATGCAGTATACAAAGCGATCATGAATTTCACTGCTTTGTTCACCAATTCACTAGGAATATTGATTGCATATGCTAATTTACGCGCTTGGAATGCTTGTAAACCAATTGCAGGATCAATGACTTCTTTGAAAATTTTCTCCGGTGAGTGCTCGGCAACTTCTTCGATCTCTGTGCCACCCTCTTCGGATGCCATCATGACAACACGGCCAGTCCCGCGATCAACGACAACCCCTACATAATATTCTTTCTTAATATCGCAACCTTGTTCGATCAAAAGGCGTTTCACTTCTTTGCCTTCAGGACCTGTTTGGTGAGTCACCAATACTTTACCAAGGATCTCACTCGCGTACTTGCGCACTTCATCAATGCTCTTCGCGACTTTAACGCCGCCAGCTTTACCCCGGCCGCCCGCGTGAATTTGTGCTTTGACTACACAAATTTTTGTTCCGAGTTTCTCCGCTGCTGCAACGGCTTCATCAACCGTAAATGCAACATAGCCTGTTGGTACGATCACGCCGTACTGACGAAGCACTTCTTTACCTTGGTACTCATGAATATTCATGATTCTGCCTCCAGTTCTAAATTACCCGCTCGATTTACGCCGAAATATCTCTATAAAAACAAACTCTATTGTAACAGATTCTCTATGGCTGTGAAAGTAATCCTGCTAATCTCTCATCCAATTCATCCGCTTCAAGTCCATAAGTTAGATCGATAATTTTACCACTTTTGCTAATAAAAACTTGCGTCGGCGTCGCTTTCACGCCATATGCTTTTGCGACTTGTCCAGTAGCGTCAAACAACATCGAAAATGGAAATGGTTTATCTTCTACATATTTTTTAAGAAGATTTGCATCTTCCGTATCCGTTAAGTTAATTGAATAAAAATCAATGTTTGCACCATATTTTTGATACGCTGCGAAGACTTGAGGATTTTGCTGCTGACATACTGTACACCATGTTGCCCAAAAATAATAATACCTTCCTGTTGGTTGTGCTCCTTTCAACGTAACTATTCGATCAAATTTGTCTTTAAGTATGACATCAGGTGCATCTTTATAAACTGGCGCGGTATTCGTGACTTTTGTTTCTTCTCGTTTCACTTCATAGTTTGAAGATGAAGAATCTTGAATAGATGACCAAATGACAGAAATTAATACCATAATTAGCACAATCGTACCGAGAAGAGCTAAAACAAATACTTTGCTTTTTTGCTGTTCTTCCATAATAGTTTCACAACCTCTCTGTTTAAAAACATGTATTAAAAAGCATTAGAACTTCCGATAACTATTATAAGTGAAATGTACCCCATTCCCAAACTTCCGTTCTTCGTGAACGGAAGTTCTTTTTTATTTCGCGAACGCTTGACGACACAACCTAATTAACGCGATACTTTATAGGCATCGTTCCAGGTGCATCCTCCGGTAATCAATTTACAACCTTCTCAGTTATTCCTTTCATGCTCCTAATCAAAGGAGCAAACCCAATTATGTATTGTAAGATTTGGAGCAGTTGTCTGCACGGCATTCAAGGCAAGCTAATCGAAGTGGAAGTCTTAATTAGGCAAGGTTTACCCGCATTACATATTGTCGGTATGCCAGATTTGGCGGTTCGGGAAGCCGCTCAGCGAGTACGAGGAGCCATTCAACAGTGCGAACTCCAATATCCGATGAAACGGATTACCGTAAATATGGCGCCGGCAGATATGCGAAAAGCTGGCTCTGCATTTGACCTCGCCATTGCCATTGGCATTTTACGGTCCAGTGGTCAACTTTCTACGTTTACGTTCGATGAAAATCCCGTGATGGTGCTTGGCGAATTATCATTAGACGGGACAGTTCGTGCAATCGGCGGCATCTTGTCAATGGTTCAATCCGCCAAAGCAATCGGCATTCGGCGCGTAATCGTTCCATTTGAGAACTTAAATGAAGCGCTTTGGGTCGAAGGAATGGACATTTTGGGCATTCGTCATTTACTTGATCTGGTGCATCCGGAGCAATTGCTAGATCAACTTGATCGCAATCGTTGCACGACCACTTTCCCCCTAGAGCCGAAAGATGATCATTGCTTTTCACCAAACAACTTCAGTGATCACGGAGATTTTTCAGATGTTCGCGGGCAATCCCTAGCGAAACGTGCACTTTTAATTTCCGCGGCTGGTCGGCATAATACATTACTTTGCGGACCTCCAGGCGGTGGAAAAACGATGTTGGCCAAGCGTATCGTTGGTATTTTACCTCGATTGTCCAATGAGGAATCGCTGGAAACAACACAAATTTATAGTGCCGCTGGGTTACTGACAGCGCCGGTAAGGCGAATCATACATCGTCCATTTAGACAACCGCATCATGGCATTACACTTAGTGGCATGGTCGGGGGTGGTGCGATGGCAAAGCCTGGAGAAATTAGTTTGGCACATCAAGGCGTGCTTTTTTTAGATGAAATGGCTGAGTTTTCGAGACAAACATTGGAGTGGCTTAGACAACCGCTAGAAGAAGGTTTCTTAAACGTTGTAAGGTCGCGCGCGCAGTTTTGTTGGCCAGCAGATTTTGTATTGATTGGAACGATGAATCCATGTCCATGCGGTTTTGCTGGTTCAACTTCGCAAATTGAGACACGAATATGCCGCTGTGACGCGAGACAAATTGCAAAATATCAACAAAAACTTTCTGGTCCGATTGCTGACCGATTGGATCTACACGTGTGGGTGGAATCACAATCATCAGAACATGACAACAGGAATCAAGACGTACCAATGACATCAAAACAAATGCGCGAGATCGTAGAGCAGACCGCGCAATTTCAACGCCAACGATTTGAGCTCCTGCCATGGAAATGGAATCGGCATATTCCCAGCGGTGAATGGACACGTTGGATTCAACCGAATGCGGAGGCAGAACGGTTATGCAATGCAGCCACGAAACAATTTGGATGGAGTGAACGTTCAAGAATTCGCATGATGAGAGTCGCAAGAACAATCGCGGATTTGGAACAAAGGGAGATGGTGACGGTTACGGATGTTGCAGAGGCTGTACAACTCCGGCAAGGTTGGAATGCATTAAAAAACACGCTCGCCTAATTGGATTATTAAAATGCCGACTCGACTCTGTTAAGCGCGATTAACTGTCTCAACTCCGAATCAATGAGAACGGCAATGACATCAAACCTTACGTTGTAACTTAAAAAAGCAGGATGGGCATGCAAAAAGCGTTTCGCTAGTTGCCGAATTTGTCGTTGTTTTTTGGCATCAACACTTTCGAGCGCCCATCCGAGCATTTCTTCATTTGATGCAAGAGGATGTTGTGAACGTTGACCATGAAAAACTCGCGTGCGAACTTCCACAAAAATAATCAATGATTCTATGGACGAACAAACCACCACGTCGAGTTCTCCTGATCGGTCTCTCCAATTACGCGCAATAAGATGATAACCGATGGACGTTAACTCATCTGTAGCAAACTGTTCACCGCAATTCCCGATCCGTTTGCGTTGATCCAAGACGTTCACCTGCCTTCAGATCCGCCTTATATACCGTCGTCAAAATTTCTGCAATTACCTGATACAATTCCGGTGGAATTTGCTGATCTAATTCCAACGTTGAGAGAACTTCAACCAGAGAAGGATCCTCTTGAATCGGAATGCCGTTGTCTTTGGCCTTTTCAATAATTTTATCTGCAATGACCCCTTTACCTTTTGCCGTAATTTTCGGAGCGGAATCAGCATCTTGTGAATAGCGTAATGCTACCGCTTTTTTGGGAATTGGTTTTTGTGGATTCATGCTTTGTAGTCAACTCCTTGGTAGGGCTTATTACGATAAGGATTCGATGTTGGCATACTTGATTTAGGTGATTGAATCATATCCTTTAACGAACTATTTTCCAATGCTGATTCACTATCAGGATACGGAAGTTGCTTAAATGTCGATAATCGATAGTTTAATTCAGCCATTGATTTTTCTAATAACGGCTTATTTTCTTCGATCCAATCTTGTAGTCCCTGAAAATCATTGTGCACATGAATTTGCACGATTTTCTTGGCAATATTCACATCAACAAGTGTAAGTCCAATATTTTTCATACTCAAATCAAACCACACCCGGCAGTTGTCTGCATCCCATTCTCCGCGTTTGCTGCTTCGGGTTTCTACATGTATCGTAACTTGATCTTGCCGACCCTCATGAATAACGGGCATAAAAAACGTCATCTGATTCACATTCGCTTTATCGCTAGTTAACAACAATTGCTGTCCGGTAATTTGATCAACCACTTGCTGTGCCAATTCACGAAGTGCATCATCCGACGTGGACGCCATCAAATTAAGCATTACTTCTTTCAAATTCGATTCACCAGCGTTTAACATGTTTAAATTAGCTGGAAACGGCTCTAGATCGGTAAGTTGAAACGCTTGTCGATGTTGTTGTTTTTCATGCATAAATCCGAGCGCTCGGAACCAAGATTTAATTTGTTCGTGATCTGGGATTTGGATGTCTACTAGCGATTCTTGTGTTGGACCTTCAGTTGTGTGATTTGTTGTTTTGGGCAACCCATTTTGAAGTAAAACTCCTTTGGGCGGCACACTGCTCGGCATTGGTTGTGTCTCAGGGTCTACCTGACCAGCATCACCCGAAGGTATTGTTAAGGTTCTTGGATCCGCAACAAATGGAATCGGTGCTTGTCTCGTCGTTTTTTCGAAATTCGCCGGCGCTTGTTTCGTTTCAGATGGTACCTGTGTATTTGTTTGTTGGTCTTTAGGAGACAGATTACTTATTTTCGTTTCAACATGATCGTTTGTATTTAATCCTGGTGTCGGTGTTATGGTAGGTGCATAATTCAGCGGTGTACTTTTAATCGTCACACCTTGAACTTGAGGTAAAACCACCTGAGCCGGCTTCACTTCAGCTTGTTGTTTTACTTCAATGCCGCTTGATTGTGCTTGCGCTGAGTCTTTAATTGCAACTTGTTTCGGTTGTACATCCTCGAGTGATTGTCGCACCAAGCGAATCGCATCATGTGCTTGCTTAAAAACGGCAACGATATCAGGTGGTTCAGAAAGCGTCGATGATGGTTGTTGAACCGGCTTAAACGTGGTCCCTTTGTCTGTAGCCTGCATTTCCGATTGGCGATTCAACTGTTTCGTCAATTGCTCGTCCAATCGATCTAATAATTGTGGTAATTTCGTTCCAAAAACCGTTTGTTGCAATGAACGAACGATCGTTTCCGTCACCGGCAATTGTCGTCCTTTTGCAATTGTCACTGCTTGCATCAAATGATTCAATGCTGGTTCCGATGTCTTCGCAGTTTTACCTACATCACTTGAGAGTACTTGGTCAAGTGTCTCTACCAGCGAATTCATTTCTTGAGGCGGTGTCATCATTCTCATTGCTGCGGCAAATTCTCTCGTTTGCGGGGTATCTGGCAATTTTAATTGTTGGAGTAATGATTCTGTTTTTTCAGGAATGGCATTTCCGGGTAATGTAACTGGTTTTAAGATCACCCGCTCTGCCGTTGATTCCGGTTGCACCTGAAAATAAGATTGTTCCCCAGCTTTCATCGGCACTTGTAATTCAGCCTTCACGGTTTTATCGCCAATTTGAACGCTTGCTTCGCCATTATCTTTCACTTCGACAATCGTCCCTTTGACGACTTGTCCCGGACTCATTTCACCGGAACGTTTTGCCGCACCCGGGCGAAACATTCCATTCGTCATCCCTAGTTCAATATTCATCCGTCTCCCTCCTTCTGCCACTTTTTCAAAAATGTCATTCGATGAATTGGAGAGGCGCCATATTCATCAAATTTTGCCCGATGCATTGCTGTTCCATACCCTTTATGGATGGCAATCCCATACTGCGGATATAAGCTGTCCCATTCGATACACAAACGATCACGTGTCACTTTTGCGATGATCGAAGCGGCGGCAATACTAAGACTGCGCTGGTCACCTTTTATGATTGCTTCTTGCGGAAGCGCAAGATCAATCTTCTCTGCGTCGATCAACAATCCATTCGGCTGAACTTGTAATGATTCGACTGCCATGCGCATCGCGAGTCTCGTTGCTTGTTTAATGTTGATTTGGTCGATCATCTGCGCATCAACTCGCCCAACTCCTACCGCTATTGCAACTTCCATGATACGATCATAAAGGTCACTACGTTTATTTTCGGATAATTTCTTCGAATCTTGAACGCCTAAAATATCAATTTCTACGGGCAAAATCACAGCAGCCGCGACCACATCTCCGCACAAACACCCACGTCCGACTTCATCGATTCCTGCAATGTAATTCATCCCTTTTCCCCAATAAATTCGTTCAAATTGTACCATTTCATCTCGCATCGATCGATTCATCCACCTTTCCATAAATAAAAAAAACGCCAAGACTGCGATTCGGCACAGTCGGCGCCTTCTTCCATTATAACTCATTCGGCAAATCAAATGTGTAGCGTCCCCATTTACCTGAACGTAGCTCATTCAATATTGCTCGGGCTGTTTTTTCGTAATCAACGACTCCGCCTGAAGCAAGACATCCGCGTTTGCGTCCGATCAGTTCCCACCAATCCGCTGGTTCCATCTCAGTTACTTGATCAAGCGTCACACTAAATCGTTCTGCCAATCGTTCAGGATATACTCGTTGGAAAAACTGAATCACAAAATGTGCAACCTCTTCGATCGGTAAAATTTCATCTTTGATCGATCCAGTTGCAGCTAACACGAATCCGACCAGCTGATCATCGAACTTCGGCCACAGTACACCCGGAGTATCTAGCAACTCAAGCTTATCGCTCACTTTAATCCATTTTTGGGCTTTCGTGATTCCAGGACGATCGCCGGTTGCCGCAACTTGTCGTTTCGCCAAGCGATTAATCAGCGTTGATTTACCTACGTTCGGAATCCCTACCACGAGCGCACGGAATGCGCGCGGTTGCATATTCTTAGAAGCCCATCGTTCTTTCAGTGACTTAAGCGTCTGATCGACAGCTTGCGTCATCATTTTTGAAGGATCTCCAAGCGTGCTATTAATCGGCAACACCGGTACCCCTTCATCATTCATCCGCTTGACCCATCGTTCCGTTTGAACTGGGTCTGCCAAATCGATTTTATTTAGCAAAACTAACCTTGGCTTTTTACTTGTAATATCACGAATTAAAGGATTGCGACTCGACACGGGCATACGAGCATCCAACAACTCAAAAATAAGATCGATCGCAGGTAATTTCTCTTCAATTTGCCGACGCGCTCTGGTCATGTGACCGGGGAACCACTGAATACTCACTTTACATTCTCCATATCCGGGTGATTCACAAAATGAAATTGGTTTAACGGCCAGTAAATCAAATCCGATCTACCAACAATTCGCGCAGTGTCAATCGCTCCTAAATCACGACTATCCAAACTATCAGAACGGTTATCTCCCATGACGAAAACATGACCTAATGGTACGACAAAGTCGCTTCGATCTTTAATATTCCAAACTTCTCCGTTGCTATGTCGCATTGCTACAACTTCTTCGAGATATGGTTCCTTTAAAGGAAGATTGTTTATGAACACTTGGTCACCTTGAACACGTATCGTGTCACCTGGCATACCAATAATTCGTTTAATGAAATCACGACCATCCGTATTCAAAAAAACGATGACTTCTCCGCGTCTTGGTTCATGTAATTTGTAGATCAATTTATTTACAATCATACGCTGATGATCATAAAAATTAGGCTCCATCGACGAACCAGATACGACAAATGGCGAAACCAAAAATGTTTGTACAATTGCGACGAGCACGACGGCGACAATAATTGCCTTTAACCATTCCCAAAGCTCATTCTTTAAGCTGGGAGCGGCTTCTGAAGGCGGTTGTACAGGCGTTTGATTTTCAATGTGTTGCGGTTCCATCGTACCCCTCCTTTTTTGAAGATTATCATCATGCAATTGCCCCTATGTATGCTGAACAAATGCTTAAATTGTAATAAAAAAAGGGAGACTTGTTATACAAGCCTCCCTTTTTACCCGAACGAATCCGAAAATTAGCGGATTTCTTGGATGCGGGCTGCTTTACCGCGTAAATTACGCAAGTAGTACAACTTCGCACGACGTACTTTACCGCGACGAGCTACTTCGATTTTCTCGATTTTCGGCGAATGGAAAGGGAATGTACGCTCTACGCCTACGCCGTAAGAAATCTTACGAACCGTAAACGTTTCACTAATTCCGCCACCATGACGCTTAATGACGAAGCCTTCGAACATCTGAATACGCTCACGCGTACCCTCGATGACTTTAACGAACACTTTTAAAGTGTCGCCCGGGCGAAACGCCGGAAGATCTGTACGCAATTGGCTTTCGCCGAATGCACGAACTAATGGCAACATGTTTCGCTCCTCCTTTCCCGTAGGGTGTTCTTGTCTTACCTCGAATAAATCATGTCTGACAGAGGACCACCTGATTTTTAACCAACATTCGTTATCGTACCATAACTGACTAATCGTGTGCAATTGATTTAATCGATTGACCTTAGAAAAAATTCACTATAAACTAATTTCAACACACATATGAAAGTATATGAAAGGCAGGCTTCCTCCGTGGCTACAAACGATCAATTCTCTGAATTAGAAACTGTATTTCGCGATGTGTACCGCTTAATGTCCCGTGAGTTCCAACAATATGTCGAGAGTGGGATGTCCGGTTCGCAAATGCGCATTTTAGAATCACTACATACTCTTGGCGTGCGCAAAGTGAACGAATTAGCTGATACCTTAGACGTATCAATGGCCGCGGTAACAGCTTTAATAGATAAGCTCGAATCGAAAGGGTTCGTCCGTCGCGAACGCAGCGAAGAAGACCGTCGCGTCGTCTGGATCGAAATTCTGGCGGATGGCATATCGATCATGGAAGAAATTCGCAATAAACGGTCCGTTGTCATTCACAATTTCTTCTCAGGGTTATCCGACGAAGACCAAGCCCATCTCAACCGAATCTTTAATCAAGTGAAAACAAATATCATGCAAGGATAACAATTAAAAGTATAATCTGGCGTTAGATGGGCCAATTAAGTTCTATTGATCAAATAACGCCGTTTTCATCTGGTTACTTACCTTCCAATTTCAGTTGCTCCAAAAAGATCTTTTCTTTCTTCGAGAGCTCAACGCCATCAAGCAATTCTGGACGGCGCTTCCACGTGCGCTCAATCGATTGCGTTCTGCGCCATTTTTCAATATTCGCATGATGCCCCGACAACAACACATCCGGAACCTTCCACCCGCGAAATTCTGCAGGCCTTGTATATTGCGGATGCTCGAGCAAACCGCTACAGAACGAATCACTTCTCGCTGAGGTCGAATTCCCTAGTGCATCTGGCAGCAATCGTACAACCGCGTCGATCATTGTCATCGCGGCCAACTCTCCGCCGGTCAGCACAAAGTCACCAATCGATAATTCATCCGTCACCAAGTGCTCACGAACACGTTCGTCGATTCCTTCGTAATGTCCGCAAATGAAAATCAAATGATCTTCCGCAGCAAGCTCTTCCGCTTTTTCCTGAGAGAATCGTGCACCTTGAGGACACATCAAAATAATCCGCGGCTTGCGTGACGATCGTTGTTTTTCTAACAACGACTCCACAGCAGCAAATATCGGTTCTGGTTGAATAACCATTCCACCGCCGCCTCCAAACGGATAATCGTCAACGGTATTATGTTTATTCGTTGCATATGCTCGAAAATTCAGCGTACCAAGTTCCACCAAACCGCGTGCATGCGCTTTCCCCAAAATACTCGAACCAAATACCCCATCGAACATTTCTGGAAATAACGTTAACACATCGACCCGCAAACTCATTCAATTAACCCCTCAATCGGTTCAATCTCAATCCGGCGCAACCCAATATCGATTTTTTTCACGACATCATCGATGTATGGGATGTAATGCGACTTCAATTTCTTTTTACCACTTGGATCTTCACCTTGAACTTCCCATACATCATTTGCTCCAGGATGAAGAACTTGTGTAATTTTACCGAGCAAACTTCCGTCCGGCATAAAAACTTCGCAACCAACCAATTGAAAAATATAAAATTCACCTTCCGGCAATTCGGAAAGTTCTTTGACCGGAATTAAAATTTGCCAGCCTTTATAAGGAATTACTTGATTGATATCCGTCCAACCTTCAAACTGTACAATATAATTCGTTTTTTGGTCCCGCGCGTATTTGACTGTCACATCTTCGAACTTACCAGTTCCCGGTTGCTCAATGCGCAATGTATTCCCCACGCGAAACCGCTCGTCAGCAAAATCGGTACTCGGTAAAATTTTGACCTCACCACGTATCCCGTGCGTATTGACAATTGTTCCAACTTTCAAATACGAGTACATTCTGTTCATTACCTCCAATACATCCGTTAATCACAATACTAAGGAGTGATCATGTTGTTTCGTCGAACATTATTATTGTTTGTTACGATTGTTCTAAGTATGTCCCACCTGTTTGGTTTGCACGCCTTTGCGGCTGTTCATCCGCTAAATGGACCATTTCTAAAATTAAATAACACCTATGTACTATATCACAAAGCGGCGATGCCTTTCATCTCAAAGAATCGATTGATGATCCCATTACAACTCATTTTCGGCACGATGCGTCGCAGTGAGCGGTGGGAAAAAACCACTCAAACATTGACCTCGATTCTCGAACATGCCATTGTACAAGTGACCTCCGGTTCAAAAAAGATCGTCGTTGGCGGAAGAACGGTGAACATTCCCAACAACGCGATCACTTTGAATGGGAGCATGTATGTTCCTGCTCGCGCATTTGAATCATTGATTCAAGCAACTGTGAATTACGATCAAAAAACACGAACAGTGCAAATTATAAGCAAGCGGATGTTCAGTGCCGATCCATTTATTAAACAATTTAACAAAAAGCTAATCATCTCTTCGCCGGTTACGATATCAAGTATCAAAATTACAAATGAAATACACGTAACTTCCGTTTCCATGCAACTCCAACAAACATCAACTCAAACACAAGAAATCAAACGAATCCTGTACGTTTTGCCGGACAAAAATCATGCGTTCCGTTCAGAAAAAAAGCTACCAACACTTCGATCAACAGATAACATCAGCATTCGTAAGCCTCCAGAAATCCAAACGCTTTTCATTAGTTATGAATAAACAAAAAACCGGCGGTCCATGTTCGTGGAATACATTCCAGAAACAAAGACAACCGGTTATTTTTATGCTTTGCGAGTCAAAGACTCATCCGCAATGATATCTACTTCCACCCGTTTCGAATCGCGGGAAGATGCAGCGGCAATTACGGTACGAATTGCTTTGGCAATCCGACCTTGTTTGCCGATGACTTTGCCCATGTCGTCAGGGTGCACAATGAGTTCCACTACACGCTGGTGGGATTCTTCGCGTTCGTTTACACGAACATGTTGCGGAAAATCAACAAGCGCTTTTGCAATGTATTGGACAACGTTTTTCATGCGTCCCTCCGTCAAGAACATCAGCCTTATTGCTGAGATTGTTTCAAGATTCCTGCTTTACGCAACAAACTTTTTACTGTGTCGGATGCTTGAGCACCAGTGTTCAACCATTTGATTGCTTTTTCTGCATCGATGTTCACGATTGCAGGTTTTGCGATCGGGTTGTACGTACCGATTTCCTCAATAAAACGACCATCACGTGGGGAACGGGAATCCGAAACCACTACACGGTAAAACGGGCTTTTGTGAGCACCCATACGTTTCAAACGAATACGAACTGCCATTACTTTCACCTCCCTTATTTGAATGGTAACTTCATAGACTTGCCGAATTTGGACTTCAAGGCTTTCATACCTTTGCCGCCCATCATCGAAGACATTTGTTTCATCATCTTGCGCATCTCTTCGAATTGCTTAATGAAACGGTTCACTTCTTGCAAAGAGTTACCGCTTCCGGCCGCAATCCGCTTACGTCTGTTCGCGGAAAGCATATCCGGATTGACTTTTTCTTGCTTAGTCATCGAGTGTACGATTGCTTCCAACTTTCGAAGGTGCTTATCGTCCACGCGCAAGTCTTTAACGTTTTTCATTTGATTCATGCCCGGCAACATCTCGAGCCATTGTTCAAGCGGACCCATTTTGCGCATCTGCGCCATCTGGTCAAGAAAATCCTCAAACGTAAACTCGTTGTTCGCCATCTTACGTTGCATTTCCATCGCTTTGTCTTGATCGATCGCCTGATGTGCTTTCTCGATCAACGTCAGCATATCACCCATACCGAGAATCCGCGACGCCATCCGCTCCGGATGGAACGGCTCTAATGCATCTAACTTCTCACCAGTTGCTGCAAACTTAATCGGACAACCTGTTACCGCTTTGACCGATATCGCTGCTCCGCCTCGGGTGTCACCATCAAGCTTCGTTAGAACAACACCCGTAAGTGCAAGTTGCTGGTGAAAATGTTCCGCGACTTGCACCGCATCTTGACCGGTCATTGAATCGACAACGAGTAACACTTCGTCCGGTTCAATTGCTGCGTGAATTTGCTTCAACTCATCCATTAATGTTTCATCAATATGCAAACGTCCTGCGGTATCGACAAGCACGTAATCGTGTCCATGCTGTTTAGCATGACGAATACTGTCTGCTGCAATCGCGACTGGACTCACTTGATCACCTTGTGTATATACAGGAACACCGACTTGTTCACCAAGTACTTGCAATTGTTTAATCGCTGCTGGGCGATACACGTCACATGCAACGAGCAACGGCCGGTGATTTTCTTTCTTCAACCACTTCGCGAGCTTTCCTGTCGTCGTCGTCTTACCCGAACCTTGCAACCCTGCCATCAAAATTACCGTAGGCGGTTTATTACTGCGGGCAAGTTTCGTGTTCGAGCCACCCATCAAATCTGTCAGTTCTTTATTAACGATGTCAATCACAACCATGCCGGGTGTAAAAGACTTCAGAACTTCTTGACCGACGGCTTTTTCTTTCACGTTTGCGATGAACGTCTTCACAACTTTGAAGTTCACGTCCGCTTCGAGGAGCGCCAAGCGAACTTCGCGCAACGCTTCAGTCACATCCTCTTCGGATAACTTGCCTTTACCGCGCAACTTCTGAAAAACTGCCTGCAACCTGCCCGTTAACCCTTCAAATGCCATGTGCGTTCACCTCCACAACTTGCTTATCTATATCAAACATTTAATCCCATTGCTTCAAACGATCTGTCCACGAACGAACTGCTTCAAAATTCAGTGGTAGTTCAATCGCATTTTCCTGCATTGCCGCGTATACTGCCTGCCGTTCTTGGTGTTTGCGAAGCAACTGGAGTTTCTCTTCATATTGAAGTAACAATTGCACGCCACGTTTCACTTGGTCATACACCGCTTGCCGGCTGACCTGATGATCATCGGCAATTTCGGACAATGTCCAATCTTCCTGTAGATGCAAGGTCAAGTATGCGCGCTGTTTATCCGCGAGTAACTCACCGTAGCAATCATATAAAAGTGTCAACTCCGCGGTACGCGCTAATAATGCATCATCTTGACTGCGATCCATGTGCGTACCCTCCTCGAACGTTAAACGCTCTTAAACCTTTTTTAGTTTACAAAATGCCAAGAACAATGTCAAGGCGTTTTACTTGACGAGCATCGATGAAATGCGTTTCTCGAAATTATACCGTATACTAAAAGGTAAGAATGCCTTTTCAATACGAATCCGAATATCGAGGTTACCTATCGATGAAAAAACTCAACAAAGTATATGTAGAAATCACTAGCATTTGTAATCTAGCCTGCACATTTTGTCCCCCTCCGAAACGCGAATCGATGTTCGTTTCACCTGAAGAATTTGCAGATCGACTAGAACAAATCAAACCACATACTAATCATATTTATCTTCATGTTAAAGGCGAGCCATTGCTCCATCCGAAGATTGATCTTCTATTAGATATCGCTGCGGAAAAAGGAATTAAGGTAAACATGACCACCAACGGAAGTTTACTGGCTAAAAGTGGACATAAGCTTATGAATAAACCAGCGCTTCGGCAAATTAATTTTTCCCTGCACAGTTTCGACGGTCACCACGGTACAGGCGCACCAGGAAAAGCGGAATATGTGCAAAGCGTCGTTGATTTTGCGAAAGAAATTGCCGCGCGATCCTCTGTCATCGTATCTTTTCGTCTGTGGAATCTCGCCCGGGATCAAATCACCAATTTGGAACATCAACGAAACCGCGAAGTACTGTCAATATTAGAATCATCCTTTGACATCACTGAGCCGATTGAGGAACACATTAACCGCAGTAGCGGTTTCAAACTCGCCGACCGAATCTATCTTAATCAAGATTATGAATTTATCTGGCCAAAATTAGACGAAGAAGCGGATGACGGGCGTGGTTTTTGTCATGCACTCCGCAATCAAGCTGCCATCTTGGCGAACGGTACGGTTGTTCCATGCTGCTTAGACGGCGATGGAGTCATCAATTTAGGAAATGTAAAAAATCAGTCCTTCGGATCAATCATCGAAGGAGATCGCGCAACTCGATTGTACGACGGATTTTCAAACCGACAAGTCGTTGAGGAGTTGTGCCGTAAATGTGATTACCGACGCCGATTCAATTTTGATGGTGCACGGCAAACGACGTTCGGACCAACGTAACGAAAGTGAATTCTTCAGCAAAATAAGTTGACATTCACCCAAGCATTCTAGTATGCTTTTATTTGTGTGTGAAATTGACCGACGATGTCGTGTCACCCTTACTACCGCGCAGTCATCCGTTTAAGCAGCGGCTGAACTTCTTGAATCGATGGCGTCGATCTATGGCTCGGACGAAAACGGTCCGTTTCATTCGGCAGGCGTATGGTAGGCACGATGCGGTCTAATGAACAACACAAATACAATCACCCCATTCACTTGGTAGGGTAAGGAGAATGAGCACATGGCACGTTATACGGGTCCAAAGTTCAAATTAAGCCGTCGTTTAGGATTATCCCTTAGCGGCACAGGAAAAGAATTGAAAAAACGCGCGTTCCCACCTGGACAACACGGTCCTGGTCAGCGCAAAAAAATGAGCGGTTATGGCGTTCAATTGCAAGAAAAACAAAAACTTCGCTTAATGTACGGTTTGGGCGAAAAACAATTCCGCAACTTGTTTGACAAATCGTCAAAATTGAAAGGTATTCATGGCGAAAACTTCATGATCCTTCTTGAGTGCCGTTTGGATAACTTGGTTTACCGCTTAGGTTTCGCTTCGACTCGTGCAGCAGCTCGTCAATTGGTTTCTCACGGTCACGTAACAGTTAACGGTAAAAAAGTGGATATCGCATCATTCACAGTATCTGTTGGTCAAGTGATCGGTTTGCGTGAGCGTAGCCGTTCAATTGAAGTGGTTAAATCATCCATCGGTGCATTACACCACCGCCCACAATACCTTGATTTCAATGAAAACGCTGTTGAAGGTAAATTCACTCGTTTACCTGAGCGCGCTGAATTGTCTCAAGAAATCGACGAAAAACAAATCGTTGAGTTTTACAGCCGTTAATAAGCCGTCCTTTCGGACGCATCAAAAAACCTCTTGTGCGCAGTCGCGGCAAGAGGTTTTTATTTTGTTTATTTTTAGTTCAGGAACGACAACAGCATCGGCACCGAACTACCAACAATCATCCCGGCAAGTACATCACTCGGATAATGTAATCCAAGATACATTCTTGACCAACCAACAAAAAGTGCGATTGGAAACATGACCGGTGCGAGTGCAGGAAATGCAAGCATCACCTGTGTACACATCGTCCACGTTGCAGCCGTGTGACCTGATGGAAAAGAATGATCGTGCATTTTTTCACTGCGTAGTTCGATCATCTCTGAGCATGCTTCATAAGGTCGCATGCGTGCGAGTGTTTTTTTGAGTACATGCACGATGATATGTGAAATGAGTAACACTGCAATTGCGAAGCCATGGTCGTGTGTAATTAATGAAAGTAATATTGTCGCGGCACACACGGACGCTGTTCCGCCAATTTGCGTGAGCGAAGGCATCCAACGATCAAGCCATTTCGTGCGAAAACCGTTTTGGATCCATTGCATCACATTCGCATCACGTTGTTTGTATGTGTCGAGCCACGTTCCATTCACTTCGTTCACCCACCTTGTCAATTTGACCATTTTCTCTCCAACGTTGCTCCAATTGAAACCAATATAACCATTGTTCTGGATGTTTACGAATCTCATCTTCCATCCAAGAAACGCATAGTTGTAGTCGATTCTGAATTGGAGTTTCCGCAAGGAATTCTAATGGTTTTTCAATTTTTAAGCGATGGTCACCTGAATCATCTCGATAAATACACATCGGCAACACGGGAGATTGACATCTTGCCGATAGTTCCACAACTCCACTTGGGGAACAATTTGGCTTGCCGAATAATTCAGTTTGCGGAAAATTAGCCCGGTAAAAATCACCAAGTAAAAATACAACTCCGTTATTTTTCAAATGCCTGCGCAACGTCTGAAACAATTGCAATGGTGGAAGTTCATCATAATCTAAACCCTTATACCCACGTTGACCGAAACTACGGTAAATGGGCTCTAAGTCTTTACTACTCGCTGTAACAACCGTTTGGCACGCATAACGCTCTGATAAATATGCATACGCCCAAAAAAAGTTCCCCATATGCGGCGAATATATAATCGCACCATTCCCTTGTCTAAGGGTTGCCTCCAAATGTTCTAATCCATCACATCGGATCTTATACCATGGAATGCCACTGCCTTGCATTTCAATTAATAACTCATACAATGTCTGAAATCCTTGTTGCCAAAATCTTGCGAGCAAACGTTCGTTGGCGCGCGGCGTTTGCGCCGGAAATACACCCTGGAAACTTGCAAGCATATTCCGGTTTAATTCAAAACGGAACTGTGCAGCGATCCAACCAACTACCTTAAATATACCGAATCGCATTTTCGGATGCAAAACAATTAACCACCCAAACAAAACTCGTCGCCAAAACGATGATTTCGTAAACCATCCGATTAACGTAAACAAAGCACTGCCTCCCGGTTCAAATTAATTATGCGATGAAGCACCAAACAAACGGCGAAGATGTCTTGGGTTGATCGCTCCGCGCGGCATAACAATGAGAAAATCCACCGTATCAAATACAGGATCATACGCGGGCTCCCCAGCAATAAAGGCTCCGAGTGATAAATAGCCTTTCAAGAGCGGAGGCAACATCCGAAATAATTCACGATCAGCTTGTAACACTTGTACATCTGTAATATTGTGAATCCGATGCGTCGCATGAGGACGGATGCCGTAATCACTTCGAATGGTCCCTTTTTGCTTCAACCAGCTAACAATTGTGTTCAAATCATGCAAATTTGGAACTTCCATGCTTGCACAACCGAATAATAAATCAAATGAATGATCATGCATGTAACGAACAATGCCTTCCCATAGCAATTGAATTACACGACCATTGCGGTGATCCGCCGCGACACAACTGCGTCCAAGTTCAAGAATGTTTTGCATGTCCCAGTTTGAACGACTAAAATCAAATTCACTTTCCGAGTAAAATCCTTCGTTCATTACTGCGCGGTCTCCCGATAAAAATCGATATGTCCCAACAACACGTCCTGAAATTTGGTCTTTTACGATTAAATGTTCACACCATTGATCATATCGATCGCGCTCAATACCGAATTCGCTGAGCAATCGCTCGTTTTTCGTCTCTAGCGCAAACACTTCATATCGTAAACGATACATCCCTTGATACTCTTCCGGCGATTCGGCTAATTTAACAGTCCACGGAAACGCATCAATTGGTGTAAAAGATTGATTCGTCAAAACGGAAAAGCTCATTGTTCATCGATCCCCTCGCCATTCTTTTTTCCATCATCTCAAACACGTGTCAGCGTAATTCGTTTGAATTATTAATTCCATGTAAATACTGGTTAAAAAATATAAAAAAGAAAAACGCGGTTCCAATGCCCGTAAGCACTGAATCCGCGTCTTCGTAAAAGTGTTTTTTTATTGTTCGATTTTGATTTTCACAAACTTACGCCGGCCGATTTGAACGACAAGACCATCTTCGACAGTAATTTCCGCGTTGGGATCGGCGATCTTTTCACCGTTAAGCTTCACGCCGCCTTGTTGAACTGCTCGGCGCGCCTCACTTGTGGAAGCCGCCAAACCTAGTCCAACTAACCAAGGTGCAATTTTTACTGTACCTTGTTCACCTAATGATGCAGCTACAATTACTTTTTCTTCGATTTCATCTGGCATTGCACGTTGTTGGAATACGGTTACAAAATGTTGCTGCGCTTCGTCTGCTGCACCTGCACCATGATACATCCGCACAATTGTTCGGGCAAGGTTCATTTTTGCATCACGAGGGTGTAATGAACCGTCGGCTACTCCACTAGCAAATCCCGCAAGTTCATCAAGTGTCCAATCCGTTATTAACTCGGCGTATTTGCCCATTAACTCATCTGGAATGGACATCGCCTTGCCATACATTTCTTGCGGCGCCTCGTCAATTCCAATGTAATTACCAAGCGACTTGCTCATTTTATTCACACCATCCAAGCCTTCGAGAAGTGGAAGCATCATCGTCGCTTGTGTTGGAATACCATACTCTTTCTGTAATGTACGTCCCATCAACAAATTAAACTTCTGATCCGTACCGCCAAGCTCGACATCGCTCTTCAAAATGACAGAATCATAACCTTGCATTAATGGGTAGAAAAACTCATGAATACTGATCGGCATACCGCCTTGGTAACGCTTAGTAAAATCATCGCGCTCAAGCATACGTGCAACCGTTACATGTGCCGCCAACCGAACGACATCAGCAAACTGCATTGGACCAAGCCACTCCGAGTTAAATACAACAGTTGTCCGCTCAGGATCAAGAATTTTGAAAATTTGACGTTGATACGTGTCTGCATTGCGTTTCACGTCTTCTTCCGTCAATTGTTTACGCGTTTCGGATTTCCCTGTCGGGTCGCCGATCCGACCCGTAAAATCTCCAATAATCAATTGGACATGATGTCCAAACTGCTGAAATTGGCGCATTTTTTGCAACACAACGGTGTGACCAAGGTGAATATCTGGTGCCGTTGGATCTAACCCTAATTTAATTTTTAACGGTTGACCCGTTTGAATGGATTTTCTCAATTTTTGTTTAAATTCATCTTCTGGAACGATTTCGACCGTTCCGCGCGATAATCTAGCAACTTGCGCTTGGAATTCCGCTTCATGTTCTGCCGACCAAACCGGCTCTGTCATTATTAGCTCGCCTACCTTCCATAACATTTCATCATTTTATCACAACAAGACGATGTATGCTATAATAGCAAAGTTACGAAAAGTACGAAAAAAACGTTGAATCGTGCAGGAGGATGACTTTTTTCGCAATGAATGAAACAACACAATCATCCAATTTAAAGAAAAAGAAAAAAACTAAACTCGTGCTACGAATCTTGCTCTGGCTAGTTGTTATTGGAGCGATGATTGGTAGTATTAGTGCTGGAGCAGTCGTTGGATACATAAGCGCGCTCGTGAAAGACGACCCTGTAAGGGACAGTAAACTTGTACATGAAAAAATTGATGAGAATAGTGAAACCGGCTTTGTATACTTTGCGAATGATCTCGTCATTGGACAATTGCGTGCAGACGAGGACCGTCGCTTTGTACATCTTAAAGATGTACCCGACATGATTAAACAAGCCTTTTTTGCGATCGAGGATAATCGCTTTTACGATCATATCGGGATTGACTGGTTCGGATTAGTTCGCGCGGTTAAACAAAAAGCGATGAATGATGATGTCCAAACCGGTGGTTCAACAATTACACAGCAGTTAGCACGCCGAGTTTTCCTTAGTTTAGAGCGAAGTTCAACACGGAAAGCGAAAGAAATTTTCCTTTCTTTACGATTGGAACGCTTATTGTCCAAAGATGAAATTTTGGAAGCATATTTGAATAAAATTCCGTTCGGTCAAGGTTCAAGTGGCTACAACCTACTTGGCATATCTGCAGCAGCTAAAGGTTTGTTCGGCAAAGATAAGTTAACTGACCTAAACATTGCACAATGTGCCTATTTGGCTGGCTTACCGCAACAACCTTCGAATTTTTCTGCGTTCAATAATAAAGGAACATTTGAAGCAACCAAGTTTACCCGCGCAATCCAACGCCAGCATCTTGTCCTTTCACGTATGCTCGAGGAACAGCGCATCTCAAAAGACGAATATGATCAAGCCATGGCATTCGATGTAAAAACATCACTTGCCAAATCAGAGCAAAAAGCATATAACACATACCCTTGGCTAATGCTTGAAGCCGAGAAGCAAGCGGCTGAAATTATTTTGCGCGAACAACACAAAGATAATCTAGCATCATGGACAGTCGATGAATATAACGAAGCATTAAAAGAAGAAATGGATCAATTACCAAGACAAGGCTATCGCATCTATACAACGATCGACCAACAAGTTTACGATGCGATGCACCGCGTCGCTGCCAATCCTAAAAATTTTGGGAAAGACAACTTTGCAACCGGAAAAATTGAACAAACCGGTGCAATGTTAATCGAAAGTAAAACTGGCGCCATTATTGGCATGGTCGAAGGACGCGACTACAAAATCGAACAGTTAAACCATGCGACTCAAGCGTTCCGTCAACCTGGCTCATCGATGAAACCGCTCGGGGCATACATCCCGGCGATGGATCAAGGGTTAATTCAACCGGCTAGCATTATCGACGATTCACCGATCATTATGGAAGATGGCGTCAAAGGATTCCATATTCCGGTTAATCATGATGGCAAATATCACGGACTCATTACCGCTCGTGAAGCATTGAATCAATCATATAATATACCTGCTCTGAAAGTTTTCTTGAATATGGTCGGGATCAAACAAGCGTGGAATTTTGTTCGCAAACTTGGCATAACCTCCCTAACAAAAGAAGATGATTATTCCCAAACTGGCGTCATTGGTGGACTAACACAAGGGGTAACGGTTAAGGAAATGACGAATGCATACTCGTCCATTCCGAATGGCGGCACATTTGTTCCTGCTTTTATGATTAGTAAAATTGTTGACGCTCATGGACGTTCGATTTATGAACATCCAAGTGTTGGATCACAGGTTTTTTCCAAACAAACTGCTTTTCTTATAACCGACATGCTTCGCACCGTGATTGACAATGGGACAGCAAACATCATCAAATCCAAATATAAATTCAATGGTAAAGTTCCTATTGCAGGAAAAACGGGTACAACGACAGACAATACTGACGTTTGGTTTATTGGTTTTACGCCGGATGTCACACTTGGCGTATGGGTCGGTTTTGATAAACCTGTGTTTAAGCTTAGCAAGGCGGACGGAGGAACAACCCGCGCAAAAGTACTATGGGCCAAACTCATGAATGAAATTTTAAATACGCGCAAAGAATGGACAAAAACGGATAAACAATTCGCAGCACCAGAGAAAGTAACTCAAATGACGGTGTCCTCCGTAAGTGGTTTATTACCAAATGATTATGTGAAACAAGCCAACAAACTTGTTACCGACTGGTTTAATCAAGCATTTGTTCCCACAACAGAAGATCAAACGATGATACCAATGAAAGTTACGTTCAATCATGGTATACCCGTGTTGCCTCTTTCAAACACGCCAGATGATTTTACGAAGTCGAGCATTATGGTCAAACGTGAAGAGAATTTCTCTGAACAATTCAAAAAAATCGATGAATTACTAAAAACATTGCCGGATAACGATCCAAAAATCGAAAAAAAACCATTGAAAGAATACATCCCATTAGATATTGCTAATGCCGCACCAAATACGGTTGACCCGCGCGTAGATGACGGAACAATTCCACCCACACCGGTTATGTCGACGATTGAACAAGGTAAACCCTTGATTTCGGTTCGTTTTCAATCATCAGGAGAACCAGCTGATTTACTTGGTTACCGATTGTATCAGTCAGTGGACGGCGGCGGATTTGAACGTGTTACTGGAAAAGTCGTATTTGCAGGAAACGAAACAGCGTTCAATATAAAGGCAGATACCGCATCTTTTATTGAATACGCAGTAACATCTGTCGATGTTGCCGGAAATGAATCTCCATTATCTGAAGCAATCTTGTATAATCCTTAACCATTCGATAAAAACAAATCGGGTATTGGTTCTCATAAGAACCAATACCCGATTTTTGTTTTCCGGTAATAATCCGGATGTTGTGCTTTGTCAAACCTCTATTCCGGTTCTTAATTGACGCCAAATTTGGGAAAGTTCGATTCCAAACGAAATTACTTGAAGTTCATACGGAGAAATCTTTCGCAATTAAGTGAGGAGTGTGCCAGCAAGTGAGCGCTTCAAGCTTGTATTACACAATCAAGGAAAGCCACCGTTGGAAATTATACTATTAATATATTGATTTCTCAAGTTTATCCAAGACAAAATAATCATGCACGAGCCCCTCGTTCTACAAAACATGCTAAATCGCGTGGGAATCATCGAAGGAAATGTTGTGCGACATGTGTTTTATTATATCGAATGGACACTTGGCTACACATTATTTATTTCCATCAAGAAACAACGATGCGTTGCTTTTTGCAAATTCGAAAAATTAACAATGATTGATCTATACAAAATTATAAACTTATTGCTATAATGACTCCTAAATCAGATAAGGAGATTGCCGTATGAGCCAACCGCAGCCATTCAGTAAAAATACCAAATGGGCAATTGGAATTTCGCTTGCCGCCCTCGTTTATTTTTCACTGAAAACCATATTACCAGTTCATCCAGTCGACGCTACGACCATGCAATCCGAATTTCGCACAGAGAAGAAACCTTCCGCAACCATATCAAAGAACTCATCAAAAAAAATCGAACAAAGTTCAGCTAAAGCATCTGCTGATCATTCGCCTAACCCAAGCCCTTCTGTGTCCCCAACTGCATTGCCATCTTCAGATCCAGATCATAATGTATTGCTCGAATAAAAAAACGGTGGTGCCACAAGCAACAAGAATTGTTGCCGAGGTACCACCGTTTTAATTTGTATTTTATACCACTGCGGCACCTATACGTTCGCGTTCAATCAGTGACTTGCGCAATTTAACATCCTTCACTTGATGAATCACGAATACGACTCCAGCACTAATCAATAAAATCGCTTGAGGCACAATTCCTTCTAACGTAGGATAGATCGCAAGTACATCAATCGTTTTCATCCATTCTGCCGTCGTTGCTGGTAATACTCCAGATAATTGAAGTCCATGAATGCCCATTCCCGTAAACTTAAAGCATAGATAGAACACGAGAATGCTTGATACCATAAAAAACGGACGCACAGGAATTTTCATACCAACAAATACAGTTAACCAGCTTACGAAAGCTAACAACGCAACACCGACTACGATTCCAACTGCTAATGCGCTCCAACTAATTGAACTTGCCATACCGATAAAAAACAATACCGTTTCTGTTCCTTCGCGAAAAATCGCCAAAAATGCAAGTGTTGCTAAGGAAAATAAACTTCCCGTTTTTAATACTTTGACACTTTGGTCGCGAATATAATTTTGCCATGCTACCAAACTTGATTTACGATGTAGCCAATAACTCATATACAGTAACATCACTGCTGCAAATAGCCCCGTTACCCCTGCAATCAAAAACTGATTCTCTCCAAACATCCCTGAACGAAATGCTGCCTGAACAGCAACCCCGAGCACAATACTGACGACGACACCGCTACCGACACCGCCCCAAATCCATTTCTTCTTATTTTCGTGACCAGATTTTTTAAGAAAACCAAGCAATGCGACAACTACCAATAATGCTTCCAACCCTTCACGTAGCAAAATCGTAGTTGCATCGAGCCATGTATATTCTTTCTTGCCACTCAAAGGCGTTAACACCTCGATCATTTCATTCACTGAAGCACTAGTTTTTTCCCAATTCGGTGAACTCGACTGAAGTTGTGACAGCGCTCTGACCATATTGCTTTCCATTGCTTCATACGCCTCGTTAGATTGAGACAACACCGCACTTTCAATCGATAACCAAGAACGATTGAACGATTTCATATTTTGCAACGCTTCCTGTTGTTCACGCGCTGTTACTTGACCTTTTATTTTTTGGAGTAACAATATCAATTCAGGAATGGAGGTTTGTTTGGCGTTCATGTCCGGGGATACAACTTTCGTCCCTGACGATGTTTGTTGCGATTGCTGATATTGATCGAGAATCATCATTAATTCTTCCGATTCATGTGCCAACATCGACGGATCCGCCGATGCTGATTCATTTAATAAATCCTTCATCTCATAATAAACCATCTCGATTTGTTCATAAGACTCAGGCGATGAATCCTTAACTCCGTCTTCAACAACTTCCCATTGTTCATGGAATTCATTCAATTCTATTTTTGCCTCATCAAATTTCCCCTCTGATACAGCCGTATGTATTGCTTTAGCGGTACTACTTAATTTTGAAAAACCTTGTGTGCTTTCGCTAGCAGATGCTGTCGGTATTAAAGCAAGTGAAATCAACAACATCGCCAAAACAGTTCTTACACCCTTCATTTTCATATCCTCCATCGATAATGATTCTCATTATTGTTTGATGGATTTTATTATATCGATCAACGCGTGAAGTTTCAAGTCATTACTGATAATCATTCTCACTGTATCTTGAGCAAACTGTGAACAAAAAAGACTTTTCATGGACACCGTTTGTTTACAGTGCCAACGAAAAGTCTCCTTAAAACCAATGATGAACTCAATCTTCCAAAGTAGATAAATCGCCTGTCGGCAAATTGAGCTCCCACGCCTTTAATACACGGCGCATAATTTTACCACTGCGAGTTTTCGGCAACTTAGCGATGAAATCAATTTCACGAGGTGCTGAATGTGCAGCTAGGCCGGTTTTGACAAACTGTGCGATTTCTTCTTTCAATGAATCCGATGGCTCATATCCAACACGAAGTGAGATAAATGCTTTAATGATTTCTCCGCGCACCGCGTCCGGTTTTCCGATTACACCTGCTTCTGCGACTGCTGGATGTTCGACTAACTTGCTCTCGACTTCGAAAGGCCCGACGCGCTCACCAGCGGTATTAATTACATCATCAACGCGTCCTTGGAACCAGAAGTATCCTTCCTCATCCATATACGCACTGTCCCCGGATACATACCAGCCATCAAAGCGGAAATATTCCGCGTACTTCGTAGGATTATTCCAAATTTTACGCATCATCGATGGCCATTTGGTTTGAATCGCTAAGTTGCCCATCGTATTTGGCGGCAACACATTTCCCTCGTCATCCAAAATTGCAGCATTCGTTCCCGGCAACGGTTTTCCCATTGATCCAGGTTTAATTGTCATGCACGGATAATTACAAATCAATTGTGCACCAGTCTCCGTCATCCACCATGTATCGTGAATGCGCTGACCGTAAACCTCATGTCCCCATCGGATGACTTCGGGATTCAGCGGTTCGCCGACGCTAAGCACATGACGAAGCGAACTCAAATCATGTTGTTTTACGACCGCGTCTCCTGCTGCCATAAGCATACGGAACGCAGTAGGAGCACTATACCAAACAGTGACTTTATATTTTTGAATCGTATGATACCAATCAGCTGGGCTAAACCGTCCCCCGCGCACAACAACTGTCGTTCCGTTCAACCACGGCGCAAAAATCCCATACGATGTGCCTGTTACCCATCCCGGATCAGCTGTACACCAATAAACATCGCTTTCTTGCAAATCCAATACGATTTGACCAGTAAATTGATGCTGGACCATTGCGCCATGAACATGACAAACACCCTTTGGCTTACCTGTCGAACCAGACGTATAATGCAAGATCATCCCATCTTCGGTCGTTAGCCAGTTCGTCGCTTGCGCCTCCGATGCCTGAGCCATTAATGCCTCATAGGAAACTGTACCTTCTCCATATGTTCCTGATAAATCAAGCGTCGCACCGGACTGGTCTGCCCCGTAAAGAATTATATGTTTCAAATTCGGTAATTCCGCTCGTGGAATGCGTGACAACAATGCCGGCGTCGTCACAATTGCAACCGCCTCTGAATCTGCCAATCGATCTTTAACCGCTGTCTCCATAAAGGCTTCAAATAATGGACCAACAATCGCACCACGTTTCAATGTACCAAGGAGCGACACATACAATTCTGGGGTGCGCGGCATAAAAATAAAGACACGCTCGCCTTGCTCGATGCCAAGGGAATTCAGCGCATGCGCAAATCGATTCGTCAATTTCGATAATTGATCAAACGTAAATGATTCCTCACGGAGGTTATCACTATAATGTAACGCGACTTTCCGCGCCCGCCCTGCCTTCAAATGACGGTCGATCGCTTCATGAGCCATATTCACTTTACCGGTACTCGCCCACTCGAAATATTCTTCCACTTGAGACCAGTCAAAATACTGTTTAAAGTTATCGTAATCATTCATGTTATTAACGCCAGCAACCGGCGGCATTGGTGCAAATCCTTGTCCTTCCAACATATATCCCCCTCATATGATGCAATGTGGCAATGAATACAGAAATCCATGTGCAATTATACCATTCATAACCAAAATTGTACTAGTTGTCGTATTAATTTAAAAATAAATAGGATTGCCTTTCGCCAAGATCATCTTGGCAAAAAGCAACCCTTACAAACGTAATTCAATCATATCCGACGAACAAATTGTTTGAAAATCTTTTTGAAATTTGTTTACAAATCCCTTGTACGATTGCCGCAGAATGCTCAGCAACGACTTGTACAAATTCCGTGAAATTCACATGTGCAGATCCGTCTGCACGGTCAGACATCGATCTGATAATTACAAATGGAATCTCGTTTGCATCACAAACATGGGCCACCGCAGATCCTTCCATCTCTGTACACCAACCGCCAAGTTGTTCATGCAAGATTGTTACCATATCCCGACTTGCGATGAATTGATCGCCGGAAAGCACACGTCCCTGGTGTACTTTTCCAGGATACAAACGGCAACTTACTTGATATGCCAAATCGACAAGCGCAGCATCTGCTACGAAAATCGAACGCTCTGCAAATGGGATAACGCCGCGTGCAAAACCGAGTGGCGATGCGTCCATATCGTGATATTGCGCATCTGTAGACACGACGATATCTCCGATATGTAATTGCGGATGAAGCGCTCCAGCAACGCCAGTAAAAATCAATTGTGAAATACCAAAGCGGTCAACGAGTAATTGGGTACACATTGCCGAATTTACTTTTCCGACACCGGACTGACAAAGCACAATTGAAACTTCATGCAATGTTCCTTCATAAAACGTATTCCCGGCATATGTGAATTCTCGTGTTACATCCATCGCCAAACGCAATTGATGTATTTCTTCGCGCATGGCGCCCATGACGCCTAAGCGGGCGTTACTCATCGTGCAATTCCTCCAGCTACGTATTCGCTTTCACGGAATTGCGAACGATTAATTCATGAGCAAGAACAACACGTGATTGCGAAACTACTTCTTTATTCATTAATTTCGTTAACAAACGCATCGATACCGCCCCGATATCATACATCGGTTGTGCGACCGTGGAAAGTTGTGGACGAACCATTGATGCCATGCGTGTATTGTCGATCCCAATGACCGATATGTCACCAGGCACATTTAAACCCGCATCTTGAATCGCATGAATTGCGCCAATACCCATTTCGTCATTTGCAGCAAATACAGCCGTTGGTCGCGGATGCATCGTCAAGAAGTATGGCATCAAATCATTACCGGTTTCATAACGGTAGTTTCCAATTCGAACATATTTATCATCAAATGCAATTCCAGCCGTTTCGAGCGCACGGCGATATCCTTGTAATCGTGCGAGCCCATTCGACGGATCATCCATTGGCCCAGAAATCATCGCAATACTGCGATGACCACGTACGATTAACGCAGTTACGGCATCAAACGCAGCTGCTTCATGGTTAATGTCTACGAATGGAATTGGCTCTTGCTCGGATGTTGTTGCACATAATACGATCGGAACGTTCGCAGTTTGAAATGCATGCACATGCTCTTCTGTTACTTTTCCGCCCATAAATAACAAACCATCAACTTGTTTCTCTAGTAACGTATTGATGACGCGAATTTCTTTTTCTTTCTTTTTATCTGCGTTACAAAGAATAATATTGTAATGATACATATTCGCAATGTCTTCAATCCCGCGCGCAACTTCGGCAAAAATGGCATTCGAAATGTCCGGTATGACGACGCCAACTGTGGTCGTTTTTTTGCTAGCCAATCCGCGCGCGACCGCATTTGGACGGTAGCCTAAACGCTCAATCGCTTCATATACTTTTTTACGGGTTTGAGGCTTCACATTTGGGTTATTATTAACGACTCGGGAAACCGTTGCCATTGAAACACCGGATTCTCTAGCAACATCGTAAATGGTTACATTCACTGGACACACCTGCTTATCTATGAAAATTTTATGAAAGGGTATTCATTATGTTTTCATTGTATACGATTTCACATCAATTAACAATGAAACGCAAGCGGATTCCTTTCATTTTCCGTGAAAAATTTACATTTTTGAGCGAGCAATTTCGCTTAATTTTTGCGAGGTAATCGACCAATGTGACGCATTCCAAACAACTTGGCCCCCTTGCAATAATATTACTTGCGGGGACTGATGACCGATGCCCAAATCATCTGCAATTTGAAGTGATACCGGACGATGTTCGACCACAAGTACTTGTGCAATTTCTAAAGGCAGTCCGTTCGCAATCACATCTGTCGTAAACTTCACCATCTCTTCTTCTGCCGCAGCACTAATGGAGCACCGCGTGCTATGTTTGAAAATCAAAGCATTTTTGCCTTGCTTCGAGCGCTCCCATATGTTTAACCAATCATTTTCTGAAACTAATGCTGTCCAATCCATGTCAATTCCACCTTTGTTTTTATTATAAAAAAACCTGTCCCCCTCGGCATGCCGCAGGAACAGGTCACTTGTCATGAAGTTTGTTTTTTCATCATTTCCTGCGGAATATGACGCAACGCAGTAATTTGATTCAAACGATTCATTAGCTTATCTACCCACTCCGCATCATTCACACTGCGGGCGATAATCATTAAATCCAGCAAATCATTAATTCGTTCATCAATAATTTGTTGGACCGCAAACGAATTCGTGCCACAACGAGTTTGATGAACTTTATGAATGACATACGAAAACTCATTGATATCCTGAAAAGGAATCGAACGCTTCGTTGTCTGCTGAGTTAATGTACTGAGCAAGTTCGTTAGTTCGGGTTTTACTTCTGTGCACACTTCACTACGTGTGCAGGAGGGACAGGAGTAAACAGGGACATTCTCGATCTCTACTTTATTGGAAAAAATGACGGTACGCAAGTCGACGATCATCGCGTGACCGCAGCGGCAGCGTTTTTTCATAGCAACCAACTCCTCTTTCCGTGGATCACTCCCTGGTAATTTGGTTAGTTAACTAATTCGTTTTTGCTTAGAAAATTCCTGCATGACTATGCAAAAAAACCGCATTTTTTTCGTGTTTTTTATTGAACGGAACCTGAATTTAACAAGTCAATAAATGCTTTGGTAAATGGAGGCAAATCAGGTGGTCGACGGCCAGAAACGATATTTCGATCAACGACAACTTCTTGATCAATCCACGTCGCACCCGCATTTTCAAGATCATCCTTGATTCCAGGTGTCGATGTCATCGTGTATCCTTGACATATTTTCGCTGACACGAGTACCCAACCGCCATGACAAATGTGACCGATCGGTTTTCCTGCTTCATGCATTTCACGCGTTAACTTGAGTACATGCGGTACACGGCGCATTTTATCCGGCGCCCAACCACCTGTAATGTATAAACCATCATATTCGTCCGCTGAACAATCCGTATAGGCGCGATCTGACACAATCGGTACTCCATACTTACCGATATACTTTTCCCCGCCCGTTGGAGCCGCAACATCAACATGAATCCCATCTTCACGCATTCGTAGCACAGGATACCATGTTTCCAAATCTTCAAACTCATGATCAATAAATACCAATACACGTTTGCCTTTTAAATTACTCATCGTTCAAAAGCTCCCTTCAACATCGAAAACTCAATTAATTGCGCGCGTAATTCATCAGCCGTTCGCACACGAAGCCAATCCGGCATTTTCGCCACCGCTGATTGGCGTTCGCTAGAACATAATTTTTGTTTTAGCGGCAAAATGGATGTCGCTGTCATGCTTAAATTTCGTATGCCGAGGCCAAGCCAAAGCGGCAATGCGGTCGAATCTCCCGCCAACTCGCCGCACACACTGATCGGTATTTGATTGCGTTCAGCAGCCTGTGCAACATGCGCTATCGCACGCACGACTGCCGGATGGATTGGCTTGAATAAATGTGCGATTTTTTCATTCATCCGGTCGACCGCGAGCATATATTGGGTTAAGTCATTCGTACCAATACTAAAAAAATCTGCCTCCCGCGCCAAATCATCCGCCTGCATAACTGCTGCAGGTAACTCGATCATGATCCCAAGTTGCATATCCACATCAAATAGTAAGGATTGAATCCGTAGGTCCTCTTTAACCTCCGCAAAGATTTCTTTGGAACGCAATAACTCATCAATACCTGAAATCATCGGCAACAAACATTTGACTGGTCCAAATGCACCTGCACGCAAAATAGCACGCAATTGTGTGCGGAATAAATCTGGCCGATCCAACGCAATGCGAATTGCACGATAACCTAGAAATGGATTTTGTTCTTTGGGTAACATCAGACTCGGGGCAACTTTATCTCCGCCGATATCAATCGTACGGATGACGAGCGGTTTCCCTTTTAGCAGTTGTACAGCTTCTTTATAGATTTCAAACTGTTCTTCTTCACTAGGCAACGTCTCACGTTCCATAAATAAAAACTCAGTACGGAACAATCCTACGCCGTCCGCTCCTGTGCGAAGCGCAAGTTCAAGTTCTTTGATTGAACCGATATTCGCATGCAGCTCCCACTTTTCTCCGTCACGCGTAACCGCAGGAACGTTTACCCAGACACGCATTTGGTCGCGTTGACGAATGGCCGCCGATTGTAGATCACGCATTCTGCGTAAAACATCAGCAGCAGGATTTCGGAACATTTGACCTTGACCGCCATCAATTGCTAGTAAATCACCCGTTTGAATGCGATGAATTCCTTTGGCTTGGCGAAGAACAACGAACGGTACTTCCATCGCCCGCGCCATAATTGCTGCATGAGAATTCTCTCCGCCCGTCGCTGCGACGATCCCCAATATATTATCAGGATCCATCTGTGCAACTTGAGACGGCGTCAACTCATTGGTCACCAAAATGACCGGTTCATCAAATACCGGATAGCCATCTTCAGGACGACCTTGGAGAACGCGAATTAAGCGGTCAGCAATATCTTGTACATCAACCGCTCGCTCGCGCATATAATCATCATTCATCTCGCGAAACCGCATGATATACGCTTCGCTCGTTTCTTTCACTGCCCAAACCGCACTTTTGTGCTGCTGCAGAATCAAATCTTGCATTTCTTGGATCCATACTGGATCAGATAAAATCATCGAATGCGCATTAAAAATAGCCAGTTGTTCTTCTTGCATCCACTGTCCTGCCGAACGCTTTAATTGCTCCAACTCAAGTTTCGCACGCACGACACCTTGCAGCAATTTTTCTAGTTCCTCATTCGCTAGTCCAATTGAAACATCTTGCTCAATAAATTCCCATTCAATTCTCCGCTGTACAAATGCTTTCCCGATCGCAACCCCAGGAGAAACGCCAATTACTTTACTTATCGTTTTATGATTCATGCTGACGTCCCTCCTGTGATGTGATCTTGCCCAGCTTGAATGTGTTCTCCAGGCTCGATCCAAACAATTGATTTTGAAATTCCTGACGAATCACCATTCATCGCTTGATCAGGCACGATGATCGGTGTAATTAACGATTTACATAGTGGTCTCAGCAAAATCGCATTCACGTGAACGAGCAGTTGCCCTTTGTTAACTTCATCATCAAGCAATACCATCATGTTAAACCCTTTACCTTTGGCATGGACAGAGTCAATTCCGATATGAATGAGCATTTCAATCCCTTCATTCGTACGCAGTCCAATGGCATGACCAGACTCAGAAATCATGATCACTTTAGCATTTGCAGGAGCAACAACATCAAAGGCATCAACATCGCCAGGATCAATCGCAATGCCTTTCCCAACCAATCCTTGCGAAAATACTGCATCTGGAACATCCGACAATGCGATTAATTGACCACTGATTGGTGCAACCCAAGCATCTTCATGGCGAACTTCATTTATGACGGTTCCGCGCAAGATATCATGTATTTTAACACTTAACAACTCAGCAAGTGTCCCAAATACAACTTGCACATTCCCCCCCCCTAAATGGATCATTCCAGAAGCACCCAGTTGCAAGAGTGCTTTTTGATTTAATTTTCGTTCATCAACAACCGTTAACCGTAACCGCGTAATACACGCCTCTAAATTCACGATATTTTCCCGACCACCGATTGCTTCAAGCACTGCTTCCGCTTGAGCGAACAGAGATATTTGGCCATTCACCTGATTTACTTGACGTTCACGACCAGGCGTTGGCACATTTCGTAATCGAATCCAAAGACGGAACGAAGTGTAGTAAACAAACGCAAAAGCAAGACCATAAGGCAAAATCATTAGTCCATTTGTAGATAACGGAAAGTTAATTACATAATCAAACAATCCAGCTGAGAATCCAAACCCATGATGAATATTCATTTCTACCGCAAGCGCCATCGCCACACCATTTAGTAACGCGTGAAGGACAAACAAACCGGGTGCCACAATTAAAAATAAAAACTCAATCGGTTCCGTCACGCCAATTAACAAAGATACGATTGCCGCATTAAGAAATCTTTTTCGTAATTTCGATCGATTTTGCGGCCAAACTTCGTGATACATCGCTAGCGCTGCTGCCGGTAACCCAAACATTTTAATCCAATAAAATCCAGTCATATACATTCCAGCCTGAGGATCTCCGCCAAAAAAACGCGTCAAGTCGCCAAACATGAGCAATCCATCTGAACGTTCAAAAGTTCCAACTTGGAACCATGCAAAATTGCTGACAATATGATGCAAACCGAAGGGAACGAGAAGTCTGTGCGCGATCCCAAATAAAAATGCACCAAATGCACCCGTCGAAATCATCGCTTCGCTTGATTTTTGCAGTGCAAGTTGCATATATGGACCGACCCACAACATCAAAATCGATAATGCAACCGTCGCAAAACTCATCGCAATTGGTACAAAACGTGGCCCACCAAAAAACTGCAATGATTCTGGCAAACGGATCGATTTAAACCGATGATGACATAGCGCCGCCAAAATCCCAATCATAATCCCACCAGACACACCAAACTGTACTGGTTGCTCAGATAAATTCATAATTTGAATAAACAAAATGTACCCGAGCACAGCGGACATGCCCGCAACCCCAGCGTTTTCAGTCAACGCAAGGGCAACCCCGACCGCAAAAATCGATGGCAAAAACAAAAAAATCGACTCGCCCGCTACCTTAAACAACTCCGACCAAAAAGGCAAATCCAACGGTCCCGAAAACCAATGACTTAACGCTATAAATAAAGCAGCGATCGGCAATACGATCATAGGCAACATTAACGCCCTTCCAAACTGCTGTAACAATCCCATAAAATTAAGTTTCAATGTATTCACACCTTTCCTACTCTTCATCGTATAGTTCTGACGCCTGATTGTAAAGAAAGGGAATACAAAAATCCGGATAATCCGCCTTCAAAAAGGCAATCATCCGGATTTACTTCTTCGATATGAATCAGTGACTAAGATAACCACTGAATTTTGTTTTTGCCTGTTCGATCTCTTGCTTTTGCGCGGGTTTCAATTCATACCAGCCTTTTTTCATCATCAATGAAAACACTTGTTTTTGTGCTAAATGTGTTTCATTGAGCAATGAAAACAATTCTTGAACGAGTGGACCTTGTTGGGATTCCGTTAATCCCGTACTGTAACCTGACGCTAAATATTTTTCATAACCTAGTAAGTCCGTTACGCGATCTTGATCGGAAAATAATTGCTGATTCATTGTGATTCCTCCTCTTAATGAAGTTGTTGAAGCAATTTCCGATAATTTTGCTCGTGTTTTTGGCCAATCGTTTGAAATAATGTTTTCACTTCAGCATCTTGTGATTGCTCAGCCATTGCGAAACATTTTTTCATACCAAGTAATTCCCACGATAAAAAATCACTAATATACAACACTTCTTTTTCTGTCAAACTACCAATCCCTTGAAAATTTGTCGATCCCGTAAACGAACTCGAACCGGTGTACGCTGCTGTCGCTGGTGTCGTTGTCGTCGTAGGTGTGCCTTGCTTTGGTGTCGCTTGCAACATGTTCGCACGCTCCTTTTGTAGTCGAATATAAAAAATCGGAGTCACCGAATTGAACATCCGGTAACTCCGATTACTTTGGCTTTATTTCAGCATTTTTATACTCAGTTTATAAATTATCCGCGACGACGTCCGCGCAGTGCATGTTCCACTTTGATACAGCGATCCATGATAACGACGAGTCCACTGTCTCCAGCTATTTTTGCACTTTCCTCATTGTAAACACCTTGTTGGAGCCAAAGTGACTTCGCCCCGACCGCAACTGCTTGTTCGGCAGAAGAAAGGGTCTCTTCACTGCGCCGAAATACATTCACGATGTCAATCGAAATGTCCTTGGGCACATCCGCAAGTGATGCATAACATTTTTCACCCAAAATCGATTCGCGCGCCGGATTGATTGGAATAATCGTGTAACCCGCATCTTGCATCGCTGCAGACACTTGAAATGACGGACGATCTTCTTTATCAGACAAACCGACTACGGCAATGACTCTACAAGTAGTTAGAATTGCATCAATCGCTTCCCAGTCTGGATTTTGAAAATGGTTACTCATTATGCAATCACCTCAATGTTCGCACCGAGCGCACGCAGATGATCAAAATAACCTGGGTACGATTTGCCGACATGCTCTGCATCACGAATTGTTAAGCCTTTTTTGGAACGCATACCGACAATGGTCAGTGCCATAATCACGCGGTGGTCAAAATGCGCATTAATTTCTACGCCGCCCTCAACGCCTTCCGGTTTGCCATGCACAATAATTTCGCTTTGACGTTCTTCGACGTCAGCGCCCGCTTTACGAAGTTCATTCAGGTAATCCGTAATTCGATCGCACTCTTTGTAACGCAAGTTTTCTACATTGTAAAACCGCGATGTTCCCTCTGCAAATACGGCAGCTGCAACCATTGCAAGCACCGCATCCGTCGCAACATCACCGTCGATCTCTACCGCTTTCAACGTTTGATTGCCTTTGACATGCACGATTCCGTTCTCGTGCGTGAGTGGAACATTCATCATGCGAAGCACATCAACAATCGCGCGTTCACCTTGTTTACTTTTCTCGAGTAATCGATGTACGACAACATCAGAATTGGTCACTGCTGCTGCCGCCAAAATTGCTGCTGACCCTGGGTAATCTCCTTGAACCGCCATTTCTTGTGCACGATACGCTTGGTTTCCTTTGACACGATACAACATACCGTCATTTTCAACGTCAACTTCAATTCCAAATTGCTCAAGCACTTCAAGTGTTTGACCGATAACAATTTTGGATTTTAAGTCATGCAAAACTTCAATTACGCTGTCCTCTTTAAGAAGAGGTGTCACGAACAACAACGCGCTCAAAAACTGTGAGCTTACATTGCCTGAAACCGTAATGTGTCCACCTTTTGGTTCGCCGCCAAAAATCGTAATCGGCAATTTCCCGTTTTGGTGTTCAACGCGCACATTCATTTGGTGAAGTGCATCGATCAAGTCATCATGCGGACGTTTCCCGAGTGATTCTGGATACTTATTCACATACTCGGCTTTTGTACAAAGTGCTGTTACTGCCATCAAAAAACGCAACACCGCACCTGCATTACCAACATCCAATACCGGGTCGACTTTCGGTTGATTGCCAAAACCGGTTATGCGAATTTCAGTTTCATTTTCCTCAAGTACCGCACCAAGTTCAATTAAACAACGACGCATCGCATCGCTATCCTGACTGTGAGCCGGATATTTGATCACGCTCGTACCGTCCGCCAAACCTGCGGCAAGCATATAACGAGTCGTATAGTTTTTTGAAGATAATGCTTGGATTTCACCTTGTAACGACTGCCCTGGATGCACAAAAACGTTCATGTCATTTTTCCCCTTCTCACAACGATCCATTCAGCCACTTTCCGCATAAAACGGCAGCTAAACCGATCCCAAATTGTAATGCCCAAGAAATCGCGAGCGTGCCATAACGCCGCGCATTCAATAGTTGAATACTTTCCCACATCAATGTTGAGAATGTCGTCAATCCGCCGAGCACACCGGTAACAACAAGCGCACGAACTTCATCCGGCACGCCCATTGAACTCACCCAGCCAATAAAAAAACAACCAAGCACGTTCACGATCGTCGTCGGCAATGGAAATTCATTGCCTCGCCGCTTCAACCATGCACCAAGCGAGACGTTGATTCCGTCACGTAACAACGTGCCTAACGCACCGCCAATCATGACATATAACCAAATCATCGGACGCGGTTCACCACCCAAACCAATGACATTCCAACGCCTAAACTGCTTAGCACATAGGATCCGGCAATCCAAATACCTTCCGATTGAACAATGTTCCATGATTCTAGCCCAAACGCCGAAAAGGTCGTAAATGCACCAAGATAACCTGTCCCGATAAGTCGCTGAATCGAAGGATGCGACCACCGACTCGATGTTCCCGCCTGCATTCGTAATAAACCAAGCAAAAATGACCCAATCATATTACATACCCACGTCGCTAGCGGGAATGGAACCGTCACCCCATGTAATAGCAACCCGACTGCATAACGTGACCACGCGCCGAGTCCACCAAACCCAAGTAACAAAAGCCGAATTTGCCATTCTTGTAATTCCAAACGTTTAACCAAAAAATGCACCAACCAATCCACCGACGATTAACAGCCAGAGACTGCTGATGGGCCATTTGAACATCGTGATGAGCGCGATCACTGCAAGTACAACCCACCATACCAACTGTAAATTTGGAAGCGCGAATTCGCATGTGACTTTTGCCATAAATACAAAACTCGCAATTTGAACGCCATCGAGTGCATCGGAAAACCATCGTAAACTTCGTAATCCCGACATTCTGCGCATAAAAAATCCAATCAATAAAAACGACGGCAAAAAAATTGCAACCGTCGCGGTCAATCCGCCCAACCAACCATTCGTGAAATATCCAATGAACGTAGCCGATGTAAAAAGTGGTCCGGGCGTAATTTGTCCCATCGCAATAGAATCCGCAATCGCACTTTCCGGTAAAATCCCCAGTCTAGTCACGAATTCTTGTTTCAAAAAAGCAAACAAAACATAACCGCTACCAAATAACATCAAGCCAATTTTGAACATCGACCAAAACAGTTGCATCAAACTGAAGCCTTCCACAATCATTACGTTGTCATTATCCGAGCGTTGTTGAAGGGTACGGACATAACGCCATATCGCCACGAAAAAACCGGTTACGATCAGCAACAACCATTCATTCACTTGTGTCTGTTGCGATAAAAAAAACGCAAAACCTGCAATCACGATCAACTCGAATCGGTCAACGCCTTTACGAGTCAGCATATTGCGTCCCCACATATACAACGCTTGAATAATAACGGCGAGCACAACTGACTGAATACCGAGCAATGCCGCGTGTACGATTGGTTCATTGATAAACGTTTGATACACCGTCGACAACAGCATCACGAGTACCATTGCCGGCCAAATAAACCCCGCTCCTGCAGCCCATAATCCAGCCATACCCGCTTGCCAATAGCCGAGCATCATACTTAATTGCGTCGAGTTCGGCCCTGGTAACAAATTCGTAAATGCATATGCATCATAAAATTCCGCTTCGTCGATCCAGCCTTTGCGTTCGACCAACTCACGACGCATCAACGCAACGTGTGCAGCAGGTCCACCGAATCCGATCCACCCTAACCAACTGAATGTACGAAAAACATTCCATACTGATGACCGGTGACGCGTTGACATACAAATCTCTCCTTGACTATGATGTAATTAATCAATAAATGATTTAATTAGGAGGTAACCTGATGTCTGATTATGAATTAATTTCACCGATTGAATTACAAAAACGCTTGGACACACCTAGTCAACCGATGATTATCGATGTGCGTGAAGACGAAGAAGTTGCAGAAGGAGTTATTCCTGGTGCAATCCATATCCGGATGAACGATATTCCTGAGCACATGCACGAAATTCCGAAAGACGAAGAAGTTATCTTCGTTTGTCGTAGTGGAGGACGTAGCGGACGCGTATGTGACTACTTGCTTGCGAACGGCTATGATAAAGTCGTGAACATGACCGGCGGAATGCTGCGATGGACTGGCGAAACCGTCAATCTCTAATTCAAGCTTGAAAAGCGCTCAACAATTTGCTCGACAATTTCATCTATTGTGAGTGCGTCTGTTTGGATCATTTGATCCGCAAAATCATATGCATGTGCACGATCTTGTAATAAACGGTAGACCCGCTCACTGACGTTGCCTGCAAGCAACGGACGTTGCGGGTCTTTCGTTACTCGCGCAATGATCGTTTCTGCATCTGCAGTTAAACGTACAACCCATCCGTTCGAAAGCATACAGACTTGATTTGCAGCAGCGAGCACCGCACCGCCACCTGTCGCGATAACCTGACGACCTCCGCTAAGTACCTTCACAAGTACTTTGCTCTCGATTGTACGAAACGCTATTTCTCCTTGCTCCGCAAAAATAGACGGGATTGTCTGCTGCGACACCCGTTCGATTTCTGCATCCGTATCTGCATAGGACCATCCAAGCCGGTCGGCCAACGCGTGACCAACCGAGCTTTTACCGGTACCCATAAATCCAATTAAAATAATATTCTCAAACCTACGTTCACGCATGACTATTCCATCCAGTTAGTATGGAATACGCCTTCTTTGTCAACACGTTGGTATGTGTGTGCTCCAAAATAATCACGTTGTGCTTGCAATAAGTTAGCAGGCAATACCGCGGAACGGTAACTATCGAAGTATGCTAGTGCACTCGAGAAACAAGGGACTGGTACGCCGATTTGAACTGCTTTTGCGATGACTTGACGAAGTGCGGCTTGATACTCATTCATGACGCCAGAAAAATACTCATCAAGTAACAAGTTCGTTAATTCCGGATTGCGATCAAATGCATCTTTAATGTTTTGTAAGAAACGTGCGCGGATAATACAACCTCCGCGGAAAATCATTGCGATACTACCGTATTTCAAGTTCCAATTCATTTCACCGGACATCGAACGCATTTGCGCGAACCCTTGAGCATAAGAGCAAATTTTACTCGCATATAATCCGCGGCGAACCGCTTCGATCCATTCTACGCGATCTGCATCAGAAATCGTTGATTTCGCAGGTCCATTCAAGATTGCAGATGCTTTTACGCGCTCATCTTTCATTGCGGATAGGAAGCGTGCGAAAACAGATTCTGTGATGATCGACAATGGAACGCCAAGATCAAGGGATGATTGGCTCGTCCATTTGCCAGTACCTTTTTGGCCGGCTTTGTCTAAAATGACATCAACCATTGGTTTGCCTGTTTCTTCGTCCACTTTTTTGAAAATATCGGTTGTAATCTCAATTAAATAGCTATCGAGTTCACCTTTGTTCCACTCGCCAAAAATTTCATGTAAATCTGAAGCCTGAACGCCAAGCGTTTCTTTCAACAAGTGGTATGCTTCGCAAATTAATTGCATATCACCATATTCAATTCCGTTATGCACCATTTTCACGTAGTGACCGGCACCGTCAGGTCCGATATATGTGCAACATGGATCTCCGCCAACTTTTGCTGCAATCGCTTCAAAAATTGGTTTCACATCGTTATAAGCAGACTCTGGACCACCTGGCATTAATGCAGGACCTAGTAGCGCGCCTTCTTCTCCGCCCGAAACCCCAGAACCGATAAACCTAAAACCTTGTGCAGTTAACGCATGTTCACGGCGAATCGTATCTTCATAGAACGAGTTACCGCCATCGATGATAATATCCCCTTTATCCAAATGCGGCGTTAATTGAGCGATGGTATCATCCGTACTTGAACCAGCTTTAACCATAACCAAAATTTTGCGTGGAATTTCAAGGCTGTTTACGAAATCTTGAATCGTTTGGGAACCAATCAGATTCTTACCTGGTGATTCTTCCAAAAGTGTTGCTGTTTTCTCATAACTCCGGTTAAACACGGCTACGGTATATCCGCGGCTCTCAATATTTAACGCTAAATTTTTCCCCATCACGGCAAGTCCGACGACCCCGATCTGTGCCAACTTCATTTCATCGCTTCCTTTATCTGAGGTTTTGTATACATAAGTTCACGTTCCTCAGTTTACCACGAAGCGAATTATGAAGTAAACCGCACGTTCAAATGCTAAACTCCCGTTTCATTACTTGCATAAATAACAAATTACCACCGCACAAATTCGGAAGATAAGATCCATCAAATGCCCATGGCGTATATCGGAACAATACATACGTCGCACCATTGGCAATATCGATGACCGGTTGGAAAACCATGTTTTTCACGGTCAACGTTTTCCCCGCATTAATTGTCATCCGAAATGGAAAAACATTGGGTGCCGTAATAAATAATTCATGCAACCTACGTGCAGCGTTGGATATTTGAACATCAAATCCACTTACATTCAATAAGTCGCCACTATCAAGTGCTCCGTACCCCATTGCAAATAATATTGTGCGACTCGTTGGCCCAATTGCGCCTGGTTTCAAATGTAGTAGGCCTTGCTCTTTTTGTAGCATGGTTAATAAAATCGCTGCATGTACTGCGTACTCCCGTTGAGCTTTGTAAATGAGCTGGGATGGGACGATCGTTTTTCCTGTATTCACAGGAATGTTGGAAGGCGTGAGACGAAACAAGGGGATCGGCTTTGCCAATATTGAATTGCGTTGATCGAGGAAATTTTGAATTTGTAATTGAGTCATGCCGTTCGGAGCTTCAAAATAACGATCCTGAATCATCTCATTCAACATAAAACCGTTGACGACATATTTTTGCGCAGGTATTGCTTGAGCCGCTTGGGAAACATTGAATGATCCCAACAACCAAACCAAACAGACAACTACCAAAACAGCTTGAACCGACTTTTTCTTAATCAGACCTGATCGCTCCTTTGAACAAATGATATTGTCTTCACAGAGTAGCCGATCTTGCCGGATGAGGTATCCTGATTATGCACAAAAACATAAAAACGTGGCAGTACTGTTTTTATACAGTACCCCCACGCCAATTAACGCATTGCATATGGTCTTACGGTTTGCATTAATGTTTCTTTGGAAAATGGTTTAAGCAAATAACCATTTGCACCGACAGCATATGCTTTATCTTCATCTTCTTTTAGCGGTTTTGCACTCAAAACGATGATCGCTGTCTGCTCCGCATCATATTTTTCACGAATTTTTTCAACCAATTCATACCCATTCATAAACGGCATCATGACATCAACGAGCATTAAATCAAATGGCCCAAAATCATCTACTTCTTGAAGTGCTTGTTTCCCGCTATTTGCCGTATGCAAATCCCATTGGAACCGAGTTAAATGGTTCGTCAATACATGAACATTAATGGGTTCGTCATCGACAATCAACACCTTCAGTGCGTTACTATCTCCGCCTTCAGTCCACTGCGGAGCCATCGAACGATCAGCTATTTTTAAGCGTAAAAAGATTTTTGTACCTTCACCAATTTTCGACTCCACATCGACCGTGGCTCCATAAAGTTCCGCCGTTTTTTTCACGATCGCTAACCCTAACCCGGTTCCACCAAATAATCGCTCGGCCGATCCATCGCCTTGTTCGAAAGCGCTAAATAAATATTTTATTTGTTCATTCGAAATCCCGATTCCACTATCCGAAATCTCCAAGCATACTTTCATTCCGTCGCGATACGCCCGAATACGAACGTAACCTTCGATCGTAAATTTAATCGCATTATTCAATAAATGTACTAGCATTTGAACCAACCGTTTCGGATCCGCCCAAACGGTCGGCACATCTTGTTCAATAAATGTTTGCAATGCCAATCCTTTTTTTGATGCATCAGTTAGCGTATTTTCAATCGCCACTTGAATGCAATAATTGACGTCAACTGCTTCTGGCGAACTCTCAATTTGGCCACTTCGTAATTTTGCAAAATCCAAAATTTGATCGATTTGAAATTGCAATCTTTTCCCACAGTCGTAAATCAGCGCTAAATTTTGTTTTTGGATTGGCGTTGGTTTCACGTCGATCCCTTCGAGTAATGCCTCAGTCAATCCAATAATTCCATTTAATGGTGTTCGTAATTCATGTGACGTATTCGCAAGCACTTGATCTTTTACTTTAATTAAACGCGAGAGTTGCTCGTTTTTTTGCTTCATTTCTTCAGAGGTCATTTCAAGTTGTGCATTACGCATCGATAATTGATCCGTTGTTTCTTCAAGCAATTGATTTCGATCGGTCAATTGCATGGACGTCGTTTCTAACTTTTTTGCATTCTCACTTAATTGCTTTTGAACCAACGTAAACCGTCTAATCATCACAGATGTAAACCATATCATGATACTTAACAACGCAAGTACAATCCCCATTAACCATTGCGATTGATTTACTTTGCTACTGTACGTATTCAAATCACCTGAAACAACAATCGTCCAATTACTTCTCTCATTTAACGATCGAAGCGTTAGCAATTCCTTATTTGGTTTTGGTAGTAACATCCCAAACGCATTTTCGCCAGGTGAATACACGATTCGATTGTCCCGATCTACAATTGCAAATTGCGTTTCTGCACTAATTTTTTGTTGTTTAAACCAATCACGAAACCATTTCATATTGATATCAAAAACAATGTACATTGGTTGACCATTTCGATCAACGAGATTGTCATAGAATCTGACCATTGAAAATGTTGGTCCGATATACCCTTTTAACGTTTTCGGGTCATCCGATTGTCTTCTAAGTAGACCATTCATTGAAATCGGTACCCATTGAATCGCCCCTCGATAATTGGTAGCTGACTCAAAAATTCTCAAATTCTTTTGATCTATTTGTACATTCGTTCCCACTTCAGAACCAATGTTTCGAAAGGACAAACTGTCTTCGCCGGATTCATACAAACTTTTCTCATTGATAATAAAAATCCCTTCGAGATAACGAACTGAACTCGCATAAGTTCCTAATCGAATATTCAATTCTTTAGATATCAAGTCTCGCCTCGCAGATTGAGAAGGAGGGATCGGAAACTCTTTCACATTCGAGCGTATTTCCGGATCTAAATTAACTTGTGTCAATAGATTGGAAAACTTACCGAATTCAGAATCCAAACTATTAGCTAATAAGTTCATTGAACTTTGCAAGGATTCTTCACGATTTTGTGTCACCAGTTGTTTTGCAATTTGATTCGAATAAAAACTAACCAAAACCAACATGAGTATCAAACAAAACAAGGAAATAAAAATCCAGCGGTGTCTAAGTTCAAATGCTTCAAATACTCGCATGGATTCGCCCCCTTTTTTTCTGTACTTATCCTATTATATAAAAATGCTATTTCACCTGCTGCTTTCTCTTAAAAAGCATAAAAAAACCACAAATTCATTCGAAAATGAATTTGTGGATCTAGTTATTAACTAATTAAACGTTAGATGCACGTTTCGCTTCATATGCAGAAATTTTCTCTTCGTGTTTCAAGGTCAACCCAATATCATCCAACCCTAATAATAAGAACTGACGACGATGCTCATCCAAATCAAATTCAATGGACAAACCATTCGTGTCGGTAATCGTTCTCGCTTCAAGGTTAACAGTCAAAGCATAACCTTCTGTTGCTTGTGTTTTCACAAACAACTCCTCAACTTGCTCTTCGCTCAATTTAATTGGCAAAATGCCGTTTTTGAAACAGTTGTTGTAGAAAATATCCGCAAAGCTAGGTGCAATGACAACTTTGAAACCGTAATCCAAAATCGCCCAAGGTGCATGCTCACGGGAAGAACCGCAACCAAAGTTTGCACGGCTAAGTAAAATATTTGCGCCATGATAACGCGGTTGGTTCAACGGGAACTCAGAAATTACATTCCCCTGCTCATCAAAACGCCATTCCCAAAACAAAAATTGTCCAAAACCGGAACGCTCAATGCGCTTCAAAAATTGTTTCGGAATGATTGCGTCTGTATCTACATTCACGCGGTCAACCGGTGCTGTTAATCCTTCAACAATACGTAATGCTTCCATAGCGAGTGAATTCCCCTTCCTCAGTTTGCGCCGACGGGAACAGTTTCCCATTCACGAACGTCAACAAAATGTCCTGCAACAGCTGCTGCTGCAGCCATTTCAGGTGATACCAAATGTGTGCGTCCACCACGTCCTTGACGACCCTCGAAGTTACGGTTGGATGTTGATGCACAACGATCGCCTGGTGAAAGAACGTCAGGGTTCATCGCCAAACACATACTGCAACCCGCATCGCGCCATTCAAAACCTGCAGCGATAAAGATCTTGTCCAGACCTTCTTTCTCTGCTTGAATGCGAACGCGTCCGGAACCTGGAACGACAATGGCTTCAACAGCTGACGAAACCGTACGGCCAATAACAACAGCTGCAGCAGCACGTAAGTCTTCAATCCGACCATTCGTACAAGAACCGATAAATACTTTATTAATGCTGATTTCTTTGATTGGCGTACCTGGCGTCAAACCCATATATTCCAATGCTTTCTCAGCTGCTTTACGCTCATTCAATGTTGGGAAATCTGCTGGGTTTGGAACAACACTATTAATGTTTGTGCCCATACCTGGACTAGTTCCCCACGTAACTTGCGGCTCCAATGTTGACGCATCAAATTCTACAACTACATCGTATGTTGCGCCGTCATCTGTCGTCAATTGTTTCCACTCTTCAACCGCTTGATCGTATGCTGCGCCTTGCGGTGCATATTCACGACCTCGCAAGTAATCAAATGTTGTTTGGTCAGGTGCGATCAAACCAGCACGTGCGCCAGCTTCAATCGACATGTTACAAACGGTCATCCGATTTTCCATGGTCAAACCGCGAATCGCTTCACCGGTATATTCGATGACATAACCAGTTGCAAAATCAGTCCCATATTTTGCGATAATTCCAAGGATCAAATCCTTCGCAGTAACGCCCAATTTCAATTGACCAAGTACGCGAACTTCCATTGTTTTGGAATGGGATTGTTGTAAACATTGTGTCGCCATTACGTGCTCGACTTCACTTGTCCCAATACCGAATGCAAGTGCACCAAATGCACCATGTGTTGAAGTATGGCTGTCTCCACAAACGATCGTTTTACCAGGATGAGTCAAGCCCAACTCTGGTCCCATAACATGAACGACTCCTTGATCAAGGCTGTTCAAGTCATATAATTTCACACCGAAATCTGCCGCATTCTTGGACAGCGCATCGATTTGTTGCTTGGAAATCGGATCTGCAATATTGAAACGATCCTTTGTTGGCACGTTGTGATCCATCGTTGCAAAAGTCAAATCGGGACGGCGAACCTTACGGCCAGACAAACGCAATCCTTCGAATGCTTGCGGGGATGTTACCTCATGTACCAAGTGTAGGTCGATATACAAAATCGCTGGTTTACCGGATTCCTGGTGAATCAAATGATTCTCCCAAATTTTCTCATACATCGTCTTCTTACTCATAAATAGGTCACCTCATTAATAACGTTCGGACGAAAATGTCAATTAAAATGATAACATGAAATGTTACTTTCATCTACAGGTCGTCGCGAAATCGTTTGCTTGTTACGCCGGATTTTTTGCACGTGTCACGATTTTGCCACGTTCACAGCGAAATTGCAACTCCCCATTTTCATCTGTACGATGAATGTTTGATTTGTTCGACTGAATCCGCTCCAAAACGTCAGCATTCGGATGATGATAGCGATTGTGAATACCTGCAGAAATAAATGAGATCACAGGTCGCACTGCTTGTAGCCATTCATCCGACGTTGATGTCTTACTACCATGATGACCGACTTTCAAAACGTCAGATTTCAGAGCGTTAGCGCCATACCTATCAAGAATTTTATGTTCCTCGGTTTGCGGTAAATCCCCTGAAAATAAGAATGAGAAATGATGCATTTCTACTTTAAGTACAACAGAAGCATCGTTTTGTGGCACATTTATTTGATTCACTGTTTCCTGCAGAGGTCCAAAACTTCTAATTACTGTCCCATCTTCCAGTTGTAAAATCATTCCTGCTTGTATCGATCGCAGCGGAATGTTGCGAATCGCGGCAAACTTAAATAACTCATGTACAAACGGTTTATCCGCATGCAATCCGTTATACCAAATTTCTTTAACATGGAACGCCTTCATTACTGCAAGTGCCCCGCCAATATGATCCAAATCTTCGTGTGATAACACAAGCGCATCAATGTTGTGCACACCATGCGCTCGTAATAACGGAACAATCACATCTCGGCCCGTATCAAATGGCTTACGACGTTCTTTCCATGCCTCCTGCTGCAATGCAATCGGCCCCGCATCAATTAACATCGTAAATCCATTTGGCGTTCTTACAAAACTCGCATCGCCTTGCCCAACATCTAACAGCCGCACAAGTGTCAAATCTTCCCCTCTTGAATAGGCGAGTACTTGTTGTAACCATTGCGGTTGAATCGTAAAAATAATAAAAATTATAAACACAACAACCGTCCACAACGTTGTTTTTGAAAAACACTCTTCTAAATTTATCACTCCATGAAACAATTTCACTGTGATCCAAGTAAAAGCACACCACCATAAAAGTGGGAATTCTGAAGACGGGACCGTAATCGGATACGGTTCCAATTGCTTTGCCAACTCAAATCCAAATTGGATGCAGCGGTAAGCCCCTTCGACCAGTGCAATTAGTGGCGTGAAAATTATATGCGGTAAAAACACATCGAAAAATACGATAATCGCTGAGATTGGCGTCAATATAAAACCAAACAAGGGAACAAGAATCACATTAAGAGGAATAGACATCCAGCTAAACTGGTGGAATGTCCAAACGGCATGCGGAAAGGAAATCCATGCGGCCATGAGCGGAATAACAAACCAAACCAAGCGAGGATGCTTGATTTGTAATTTAGTGATCGAGAGTAACCCAATCGTCACTAGTACTGATAATTGAAATCCAATATCCAACAACCAAAACGGTTTGAACAATAAAATCAACCAACACCCTGCAAAGAGTACGTGAATTGGATCTACTTGTTCATTTTTTGACGCCGCCCATAGGATCATCATTGCCATAACCCCTGCACGAACGACCGAAGCATCTGCACCCGTTAACAGCACGTAAAATGGAATCGACCAAAGTGCCAATCGTTGACCACCTTGCACCGTTTGACGACACCATTTTGCAATATAAAGCATTAAAGTTGTCCAAATTGCTACGTTTGAACCTGATATCGCGAGCACATGCGACATCCCAAATTGTGTGAACATCTGTTGTTCATCAAAATCAATGGCATCACGATCTCCAAGTTGCATGCTTACAAGCAGCCCTGCTAGTTCACGATCATTCGAAAATGTTCGCATAAATGCATTCGAGATGGTATTGCGAAGAGTTCCAGCAAAACGTTTCAGTACCGTGTATGACGAGATTAGGGGATGTTCGAGCCAAGGCAAAGCGGTCAATATCGAGCTCCACGAGCGTGAAACACACTGAATTTGACCTACAGTTCGAATGGACAACTGATGGAACATACCTTGTTTCCGTTCAAATTCTCGCACATCAAAAGCATCAAAATTCCGCGGTTCAGGGAATGGTTTCAATACTCCAGCAAATGTTAATGTATCACCCGGCCGAAGATGCTCAAGAGATAATCGTTCTTCCAAAGAATTAACATATACCGACAATTGAATTTGTTCGATATGATCATTGGTCAAATTCAAATCGTCTGCAAATACATTCATTCGAATCCGATCCCCATCGACTTCTGGCCGTTCCATGAGAAGTCCATTAAAGTCATGTGACCTCGTATAAACGTCTTCTGACCAATTCGTAAACATTGAATGATCTTCTATACTAGCAAAAACCAAACCACACATCATTGCGAGAACAGGTATTGCGAAGCGCCTTAGACTTCTAGCTGAAATTAAAATAACAATCAACGTAATAAACACCACTGCGACAAATAATAAATCAAAAAATGACCATTTAATCAAGTTTATCCATTCAAACCCGTTCCACATTCCAATGACCCAACAAAGCACAAATACAATCAACGGCCGATACGATAACCAATCCAAAAAAATTCTCAATTTGTCACTTCACCTGATAATCCCGGCGGCGCTATATACGCATCCAATTGACGGAACAAAATGTTGCACCGTTGCATTAATTCACTAACTTTCACTTGATCTTTTGGATATGGACGATGGTAAACGATCTCCTTAATGCCACTATTTGCAATCATATTCGCACATGTCCAACAAGGTTGATCCGTCACATAAATTACCGCATTGTCACGATCTCTTCGATCCGTAAACAGCAATAAATTCTGCTCCGCATGGATGGTTCGAACACATCTTTCTTTACGAATCATTACATTGCCTTCATTACTCCCATCCGGCTGAAATTCAATCGAAATCATACAACCCACTTCCGAACAATCATCCACACCCATAGGGGCACCATTATATGCAGTTCCAAGTAACTTGCGCTGATTCACCAGAACAGTTCCTACCTGTCTACGTGGACAGCGTGAGCGAGTTGCAGCCATATAGGCAATGTCCATAAAATAAGTATCCCAATCTTTACGCATCGCACAATCTCCATTCATTGTTCATGGTAATAATAACAACAGTTTCAATTTCTCCATTGATTTTGGGCCAATGCCTTTCACATCTAGTAGATCATTAATTTTTGTGAACTTCCCTTTTTTATTGCGCAAAATAAGAATGTCCTGTGCTCGTTTCGGCCCGATACCAGGAAGTGAATCCCATTGTTCCAACGTTGCCCGATTCATCGAGATCGGCTGAATCGCAGTTTTTTGTTTTGATTTTGATTTCGATTTCTTGACCTGCGTTATCTTCTCGGAAGTTTTTGATCCTGAAGAAGTATAATTTGAATGCCCAATTTCAAGTCCTACCGCTTTCCAATCTGCAGATGCAACATCCATTGTTGAATGTTTCCAGCCGAAAATCACAAGCAAAACACAGCCAAAAAAAATAAAAATGTATTTCTGATATGTACGCCATAATGTACGAATCATCTTAGGGAGGTGCCTCCTAATTGGGGATAATAACGAGGAAATTCAAACTTCAGTCAGGTCTCTGTACGTAGGTTGAACAGAGACCTTAACTGAAAAGAAGATTAATTAATTTGCTACGATATTAACGATTTTACCTTTCACAGCGATCACTTTACGAATCGATTTGTTCGCGATCGCTACCTTCACAGCTTCTTGGTTAAATGCGACTTCGCGCATTTCATCTTCTTCCATCGCGATGGAAATGGACATTCTCTGTACGATTTTACCGTTTACTTGAACTACGATCTCAACTTCGTCATCAACGGTTAATGCTGGGTCATACGATGGCCAAGGAACGTAAGTAATCGATCCTTCGTTACCAAGTCGAGTCCATAATTCTTCCGCCACATGAGGCGCAAACGGTGCAAGTAATTGCACAAACGTACGAATCGCCGAGATCGGTATAACCGGTGTTTTATATGCTTCATTTATGAAAATCATCATTTGACTGATCGACGTATTAAAACGCAACCCTTCAATGTCCTCTGTAATTTTCTTAATTGTTTTATGCACAAGTCGATCAAACGGCGTAACTTCGGAGGAGGATTCCAAGCTAATCTTGTCGTTAAGTGTTCCCGATTCTTCGTTGATGATCAAACGCCATACTCGGCTTAGGAAACGAAACACGCCACCAACACCCTCGGTATTCCAAGGCTTCGTTTGCTCGAGTGGACCCATAAACATCTCATATAAACGAAGTGTATCCGCGCCATATTGCTTCACAATATCATCGGGATTGATGACATTCCCAACAGATTTACTCATCTTCTCGCCATTTTCACCGAGAATCATTCCTTGATTCACTAATTTATAGAACGGTTCTTTCGTCTCTACAACGCCAATATCGTATAGCACTTTATGCCAGAACCGTGCATATAACAAGTGCAAAACCGCATGCTCCGCGCCACCAATATACAAATCAACTGGCAACCATCGACGTTGTTTCTCTTTGGAACAAATTTCGTTGTCATTTTTCGGATCGATAAAACGCAAATAATACCAGCTACTACCTGCCCATTGTGGCATCGTATTCGTTTCGCGTTTTGCACGTTGGCCCGTGATCGGATCATTCAAATACAACCAGTCCTGTGCATTCGCTAGCGGAGATTCACCGGTTCCGGAAGGTTTAATCGCCTCCATATCGGGTAATACAAGTGGCAATTCTTCTTCCGTCAATGTGCGCATCGTTCCATCTTCAAAATGCAACACCGGAATTGGCTCGCCCCAATAACGCTGGCGACTAAACAACCAATCACGCAAACGGTATTGAACTTTACCTTGTCCCTTGCCTTGTACTTCCAACCATTCAATCATTGCGGAGATCGCATCCGCATTGTTCTGTCCATTCAAGAAATCAGAACCAACATGCGCGCCATCGCCTTCATAAGCACTAACCGAAACGTCTCCCCCTTGAATTACCTCGACAATAGGCAAACCATGTACAGTTGCAAAATCCCAGTCGCGTTGGTCGTGACCAGGAACCGCCATAATTGCGCCTGTCCCATAACCAGCCAGAACATAGTCCGCAATCCAAATTGGAATTTGTGCCCCGTTTACCGGATTCAACGCATACGCACCTGTAAAAACGCCAGTTTTCTCTTTATTCAAATCAGTCCGTTCCAAATCACTTTTGCGCGCCGCACGCTCTTGATAATCCGTGACAGCTGCCAATTGATCCACTGATACAATGGATGCCACCAAGGCATGCTCTGGCGCAAGAACGCAATAGGTGCTTCCGAACAATGTATCCGGACGAGTGGTAAATACTTTCAACTTTTCGTCAAAACCATCGATATCAAAATCAATTTCAGCACCGCGTGATTTCCCGATCCAGTTGCGCTGCATATCCTTGATACTTTCCGGCCAATCCAAACCTTCCAAATCTTCAAGTAAGCGTTCGGCGTACAACGTAATTTTCAATACCCATTGCCGCATCGGTTTACGGATAACTGGATGATTTCCGCGTTCAGAAAGTCCATCGATCACTTCTTCGTTTGCCAAAACAGTACCAAGCGCCGGACACCAATTCACCGGTACTTCTGCAACATAAGCCAAACCCTTTTCATACAGCTTGGTGAAGATCCATTGCGTCCATTTGTAATAATCCACATCTGTTGTACTGAATTCACGATCCCAATCATATGAGAACCCAAGCGATTGAATTTGTTTCTTAAAGGTGCCGATGTTGCGGTACGTGAAATCACGCGGATGATTCCCCGTGTTAATTGCATATTGTTCTGCAGGCAAACCGAACGCATCCCAGCCCATCGGATGCAATACGTCATAACCACGCGCACGTTTAAAACGCGAAACGATATCAGTTGCAGTGTACCCTTCAGGATGACCTACGTGTAAACCGGCACCTGATGGATAAGGAAACATATCCAATGCATAAAATTTAGGCTTTGAATCGTCATCCAAAACCTTAAACGTTTTATTTGACCACCAATATTCCTGCCATTTTGTCTCAAAATCACTTGGTTGAAATGCATGCGAAGCACGATCTTGACTCATCTTGTGTTCCTCCTGATCTAAAATAAAAAACAAAAATCCCGTCCATGATTTAAAATATACTTGTCAAAATAGACACGTATACCCCAAAACAGGGACGGGACGATTTTCCCGCGGTACCACCCTGGTTCGCATCGGAATCAAGCAAGATTGCTCCCCCGAATTGCGCCCTCATTGCTCCTTAAATCAAAGGAGATTTATTCTGCTCCAAGGTGAGTTCATCGAACCGATTGATCAGCTTACACCATCCGCTGACTCTCTGTACAATCGAATAACCGAATACTATTCCCTATCATTGCAGCAACTAAATTCTAAGCGTTCTGAATCGATTATAGAAGTGCCGCGATGGACTGTCAAGCAACATCAGGCTTGATCAATTGCACCCTGCGTCTTGGTATCCTCTTAAACAAACTATATAAAACAGGCACAATCACTAACGTAAGTAACGTAGACGTAGATAAACCGCCGATCACAACAACCGCTAGCGATCTGGATATTAAACCGGCATCTGTTGACAAAGCCAACGGGAAGAGTGCACCAATTGTCGCAATCGCAGTCATTAGAATCGGACGTAACCGGACAGCCCCTGCTTCCATCAGAGCTTCCGTTTTCCCCATACCCTTATCTACATTTTGTTTGACGCGTTCAAGCAAAACAATTGCATTTGTAACAACAATTCCGTTTAACATCAGCAAACCGATCAGAGCAGGCATTCCAATTGGTTCGTTAACGCTATACAAACCTAACACGGCGCCAATCAATGAAAAAGGAATTGCAAAAAGAATGACAAATGGCACCGTCGCTTCACCAAAACTAATAATCATCACAAGGAAAACCAATACAATTGATGCGGCAAGTGCAATCCCCATACTAACAAAACCGTCATTCATTTCTTTGGCAGCTCCAAGTGTTTCCGTTGTAATGGATGGGGGCAACCCGAGCGACTCAATTGCTTCTTTCACTTTTCCATTCACTTCAGAAGCATTAGGACTTGTGATTTTTCCGTTCACTTGTAAAAACTCTTTTTGATTCATATGGTCAATACTTAAAGGGTTTAATACCCGCTTCAACACGGCAACATCACCAAGTTTTACCGGCTGTCCAAGAATATTAGTAATTGTTTGAGCATTCAACACATCAAAGGAATCACTCGGTTTCACTTTCAAACTTAGTTGTAAATCAACCGATTGGCCATCAATCTGAAGTTCAGATATTTTATTACCTTCAATCATGTTTCGTAATCCAAGATTTACAATACCTGGCGTTAATCCATTTTGCGTTAATTTTTTATCGTCCATTTTTAGTTCAATCTCCGGCTTTTCCCCTTCAACCGTTGAACGAACATCAGCCAATCCATCGAGGGTGCGCAACTTTTGAACGATTTTATCAGTTGCATCAGAAATTGTCTTTTTGTCAGGTCCATTAACAACGATGGAAATGTTATTATCGCCTGGTCCCCCTTGGCCCGCTAGACTAATTGATTTTGCACCTTTCACATTACTCAATCGAACACGAAGAGCATCTTCAAGAGGTGTTACATCCGTAATTTCATCTTTTACAACAAATGAAATCGTCGCAGTTTCATTATTGATCTGACTTACAATGTGATCAAAGCCTGGTTCTACTTCTACCGCACGAAGCACTCGTTTCGCAACCATTTCGGTGCGCGTAATCATCGTTCCAAGTGGCATCTGAATACGGGCTTGATAGTGCAACACTTTTTCGGCAGGTAAGAAGTTAAACCCAATTTTCGTACCGAAAAATCCGACGACTGATACAAGTAAAACCGTAGCGATAACGAGCGTCAATGCACGGTTTTTAAGTGCCCAAGTAAGCAATGCGCGATATCCATGTTGCAACATATTTTCGCGATCCGCATGCGGACGCATCCGCAATAAAAATAATCTCGACAACAATGGAACTACGCTAACTGCAACCAATAACGAGAACAACAATGAAATGACAATTGTCCATGCCAATGGTTCAAAAAAACGCCCAACGATTCCCGGTACAAATGCTAGCGGAATAAATACAGCAACCGTCGTAATTGTTGAAGATGTAATTGCATTAGATACTTCCGTTGTTGACTCTTCAACCAATTCGTGATTCCGTTCTTTCGTAGAACGAATTCGGCGGAAAATATTCTCGATTACGACGATTGAATCATCGACAACCCGACCAATCGCCACCGCAATCCCAGCAAGTGTCATGATGTTCAATGTGTATCCAAGTTTATTTAGTACAATGAATGAAGCAAACATCGATAATGGAATCGATAAGATCGCAATGATGGTCGAACGGATATTCCGCAAAAAGAGCAACGTAACGATCACAGCCATCAACGCGCCGAGAGCAACTTCACGGAGCATGTTATTCACAGACTTCTCGATATCCGCTGACTGATCTTTCGTCCAAACAAGATTCATTCCTGATGGAATTGTCAAAAGGTCTGCTTTTTCACGTGCTTCATTGGCAATTTTGACGGCATCTTCACCGGTTTTTGGCACAATGCTAACAAGCACTGCTTCCTTGCCGTTCAAACGCGTTAACGCAGAATCTGCAACCGGATCAAGACTAACATCTGCAATTTCTCCAATTTTCACTTCGCGAATTTTCATTTGTGGTGAAAATGTATTTGCTTGCATCGGTAATGGTAACGCAACGTTACGAACTTCTTGGATCGATGAAAGTTCACGGTCACTGCGAATTGGCAACTTTTCATCACCAATTGTCACATCTCCGATCGGAAAATTAAGTTGATAACTTTGCAACATTTGTTTCACTTGATCAAGTGACAAATGAAGTGCTGTTAATTTATCTGGTTTTACACGTACATTCATGCGTTTTTTGACGATTCCTGCGACATTAACCGTATCAACCCCATGAATGGCCTGCCAAGCAGGTTTCAAAGAATCCTCTACAAACGATCGAAGCACGGATTCATCCGCACCGCTTAGCGCAAGGACGATCAATTCAGGATTTTCTGGTTTTTGCTCGATATATTGAGGTTCTCTGACGCCCTCAGGTTTTAGCAATTTCGATACTTCATCTTGTACCGCACGCTGTGCTTCCTTCATGACTACGGACATACCAAATTGTGTCGTAACAAAAAGTGAATTCGGATACGCATACATATAAACATTCTCAATACCTTCAAGATTGGATAACGCTGCTTCAAGCGGTTTCCCAAGCTCATTTAATACTTGTTTAGACGACGCACCCGGATAAGTTAATATTACCGTGTAATATGGAATGTCGATATTCGGATATTTCTCTGTTTTCATCAACGACATCGAATACATACCACTCGCGATTAAAACGGCCATCAATAAGAAAATGGCTACAGCATTTTTCATACTAAATCGGATAATCGGTCTCATGAAGCGTTCCTTTCTTCGGGTCTAGCGTCCCAACATCGAAATTTAGATTGCTACGCAAACAAAAAACATTCTGCGCGACTCATCCATCGGAGCAAATGGTGAAAAATCAGACGTAATTTGAACTGGTTCCAACTGCATTTCTCGGAGCGTTTCTTTTAACCATTCCATCCGATACACACGCTGATGATGCTTTTCTTCAATCCGCTCAAACGTACCTTGACCATTTTCAGCAAATAAAACCAACTCGTGAACAATCGTCTCCGAGTTCGCCCAATCACATGTCCAAATATACGCTACGTCCGGATCATTCCAAATATATGGCTGTTCGGCAAAATAATTTTGTAGTTGCTGCGGCGTATGTACATCAAATAAAAACAATCCGCCATTGTGCAATGTGGCACGCACGTGACGAAACACGTTTTTCACTTCCTGTTGATCCGTCAAATAATTCAGACTATCACAGCAGCAAATGACCGCATCGTATACTTCTTCTGGCGGATTCGGATGAGCCATATGTTGCACTCGCCATTTAAGCCTGCGCTGAATATCTGCATCTAGTCGAGAGGATTTTTCCTCGGCAATCTTGACCATCGGTTCTGACAAATCAGTTCCGACAACGTGATGACCTGAAACGGCTAGCGGGATCGCAATATTGCCAGTCCCACAACCTAGATCCAAAATTTTCAGGGAAGGACCTTCATAACAATCAAGTGATTGCAAGGTTTCGCCGATCCAATCTACCCATGCTTCATACGGGGCCTCTTCCATGAAACGATCATAGTGCTTTGCAAAAAAAGCGTACGCTTCACTCATGGCGTACGCCTCCTGTTCCCTTACCTTCTGCACGATACGTCCACTCGCCTTCTTGACGAATTTGACCTTGTTTCATTAAAGCACCAAGTGCACGTTTGAACGCAGCTTTACTCATTTTGAAGGTTTTCTTAATTAATTCTGGATCCGTTTTATCGCTGTAAGGCATCGCGCCTTTTTGTTCAATTAAGTGATTTAAAATCAAACTTGCATCATCGTTTTGTTGCAAATGTGCTTCATCACGCAAACTTAAGTTCACACGTCCATCATCACGCACGTGCGTGACACGTACACGGACACGCTCACCGATACGCAAGGACAATGGACGCTCACTTTCGTGAATCATTCCGATTACACCAAATCCAAGAACACCTGCATCACACAAGACAAACGAACCGATTTTCATCGTATTATAAACGATACCCTCAACCCATGTATTTCGCCAAGTTAATGGCGCTGGAACACAAATGGGAATGAGGTCATCTTCAATCACACACGCCGCAATCATCCGCCCACGTTGATCGTGTTCCATTTTGACATAGACACGGTCCCCCAACTTAGGACGCAAAAATTCCAAATCGGACAATTCGCTTCTTGGCAATAACAATTGACGTTTCAAACCGATATCCAAGAAAAATCCTAACTCCAATTTTTGGTCGACAATTTCAAGCGCTGCAATCTTACCCGCTTCAATTAATGAATGATTCATTGTCGCAACCCAGCGGTCTTCGCTGTCATGATAAATGAACACTTCTACTGGTCCACCAACTACAAGCGGACCGGTTTGTTCCCCTTTGGGAAGCAACACTTCACGAAATCCATCACCCAAAAAATGCCCGTACGGATCCACTTGCCGAAGCACTGTTAATACTTTGCGCGTACCGGCCACCCATTTTTGCATTTTCCGTTCGGTCATACGCGTTCCATCCGCGGAGCATCTGACCAAAGTCGTTCCAAGTTATAGTAGCCACGTTCTTCACGGTGAAATACATGAACTACGATATCGCCGCAATCGACGAGCACCCAGCGCCCTGCATCATATCCTTCCACACGTTTAATCATTCCGTCATTTTGATGCATTGCATCTTTTATACCACTAACAATCGCTTGCACTTGACGTTCCGAGTTCCCATGTGCGATCACAAAATAATCCGCAACCCCTGAAATCCCTTTTACATTTAACACTTCAAGGTCGATTGCTTTTTTATCATCCATTGCATCAACCACATATTTCAACCACTTCTCAACGATACTGCTCATGTGTTAGCTCCCTTGCGTTTTTTCAATTCCAGCAACATCGCATTACGCGAAATGATGGTAAATGGAAAAATCGTCTTTTGTTTTTCAATTAGTAAACGAATCGTCAGATCCATTCCGAGTAATAAAGCTTCTTCAATACTACGCTTTGAGGCATTTCGTAAGACTTCCACACCTTCGTAATCGCGGTTCGGTTCAATGTAATCCGCGAGGCAAAGCACCTTCTCCAACATATTCATTCCTGGACGACCAGACGTATGGTAACGAATCGCATCCAAAATCTCTGTGTCAGTAATACCGAATTCATGCTCTGCTAAATACGCGCCGACCGGTGCATGCCACAATTGATGGTCAAAATCGCCCATTTCCGCCGCTTCCGGTAGTTTGAGCATAATTGACCACAAATCATCTCGACTCCAATATTTTGCATAGTCATGTAACAACGCCGAAACTTCCGCCTTAAATGGATCCACGCCGTGTTCATGTGCAAGTGAAACCGCCGATTCTCGAACACCCAGCGTGTGTTTCCAACGTTTCCCTGGCAATGCGGCTTGTACCGCTTTTTCGATGCGTTCAATGAGTTCTTTCGACATATAAATCCCTCTCTACGATCCATTCCCGAACTGGGTCGGGTACCCACCAGCGTATCGACATTCCATTTGCAACCCGATTGCGTATCACTGTTGAGGAAATGTCCAATTGCGGCATTTCAATATCTAAAAACCGATTCGACCATTCTGATTTAACATCCATGCCGACGGGATTCGCATATCCTGGTCTTGCTGTTCTCACAAATCGCACAAGTCGAATCAGTTCATCAATTCGATGCCAATGATGCAACACCTGCATTTGGTCTGCGCCGAGGATAAAATAAAACTCCTTGCCCGGATGTTCATCGATCAACATCATTACTGTATCAATTGTAAAAGATGGACCCGAGCGTTCATGTTCCACATCTTGCAATTTATAATGTTCCACATCAGAAATTGCTCGCTTAAGCATCGTTACACGATCATGATTAGAAGCAATTGGTGCATTTGATTTTAGTGGCGACTGGTTTGCAGGAATCCACCAAACTTCATCCAACTGCAACTGACAAAATGCTTGTTCCGCCAACATCAAATGTGCAAGATGTATCGGATCAAACGAACCTCCCATCAATCCGATTCGGTTATTCATAGCCAAGCGACTGTAACACAGCCGTACGCATGACTTCAATTGGCGCTTGCATGCCCGTCCAGTATTCAAATCCATATGCACCCTGATAGACAAACATCCCAAGTCCACCTAGTGCGGTAGCTCCTTTTTCATAGGCGTCATCCAGCATTTTCGTTCGCAATGGATTATAAATCAAGTCACTTACAACTTGGTGACTTTGAATCCAGTTCGTATTAAAAGGGGTAGCTTCACGATTTGGAAACATTCCGATCGATGTCGTATTGATAATCAGATCCGCCTGTTCAATCGCCAATTGTTGCGCTGCAACATCCACGGCGACGAACGATTGAATCCCGGTATGTTCCACCAAATGCGAGGCCAACTGTTCAGCCGTTTGCTGAGTCCGATTCAAGATAATGAGTTGCGAAGCACCCGCTTGTGCAAGAGCAAATGCAACTGCTCTGCAAGCTCCTCCAGCACCAACAACCACAATCCGTTTGCCTTTTGGGTCGAAATGGGCTTCCTCTTTCAACGATCGTACATATCCAATGCCATCTGTATTGTAACCAATTAATTTCCCGTCTCGATTGACGATCGTATTTACAGCACCAATTTGACGAGCTAAGGGATCAATGTCATCCAAATACTTCATGACTTCCACTTTGTGTGGAATCGTAACATTGATTCCGTAAATACCTAGTGCACGGATCCCCTCGACCGCTTGCTGCAAGTGTTCCGCGCGCACATGAAACGGAACATAAACCGCATCCAATTCAAGTTCAGAAAAAGCAGCTTGATGCATTAGTGGGGATTTTGATTGCATAATCGGGTCACCAATGACCGCTAGTACTTTTTTCACGGTTGGTTGCCTCCCCGTTTCGGAGGTGTGCTTTTCGGTCCGGAAGGTCCAGTTGGTTTTCCTCTTCCATAGGCACCTTTCCCATAGGCATTCGGTTTTCCTGACGCACTGGGCTTGCCATTCGCGCTAGGTTTACCAGTGCCACGGAAAAATGGTTTTGAACCTGGAGATGCAGGTCGTTTCGAAACGACCGGTTTTTCGAGTACCGGAGGTTTTGAAATAATTGCTTCACGTAAAATCACTTTTGTTTCTGCTGGTGCATACACATCAATCGTTGCACCTGTCGTTTCATTAACGCGAATCCAACCGAGTCCTGCAACGACGATATCATAACTTTTTCCTGGAGCAATGCGTAGCGATTGACGCTTCCACGCCCAGCGCGTCGGATTCGCCTCGATCGTTTCCAATGTAGGCGGGGCAAGAAGTGTACCGCGATGGTTTTCACTCATCAAATCAGCGCGCTCTAATTTTGAACGGTGAATATCCAAATCATTCGACACATAACACGTAAACGACTGTCTCCCACCGCTCACAAAATCTATCCTCACAAATGCACCAAAAAACAAGGTCTGTTCAGGATTCAATTGGAATACGCGTGGTTTCAATGTTCTGTCTGGCACGATCACTTTGAGATCCGACGGATCGACCATTTCCGTTAGACGGAATGAATTCACAATTCCGGGTGTATCAATTAGTTCTCCGCCATCCGTAAGTGGAATATGCACCGCATCCAACGTCGTACCTGGGAAACGTGAAACCGTCAGTTCATGTTCCAAATCGCTATATTCACGAATTAAACGATTAATTAAACTGGATTTCCCTACATTGGTTGCACCAATTACATAGGTTTTCTTACCAGCGCGGAATTTTGTCAGCGCCTCCACTAGCGGCTCCAAACCTTGTCCGCTCAGCGCACTCATCAATACAACTTCCTGAACATTCACGCCTTCTTCTTTCAAGCGACGATAAATCGCATGCTGGACACGCGAACGATTCGTCGAACGATCAAACAAATCGATTTTGTTTACAGCGACAATGACTGGATTCGTACCGATAAAACGACGCAACCCCGACAGCATACTTCCTTCCAAATCAAACAGATCAAGCACCCATAATACGAGCGCTCGCGTTTTCCCAATGCTATCAAGCAATTTCAAGAATGAATCATTGCTCACATTGCTCTTCGATACTTCGTTGTAATGCTTGATCCGAAAACAACGCTGACAAGTTACCGGTTCACGGGTAACCGCGGACAACGGTGCGTATCCTGCAATTGAAGGTTCATCAAATTGAATTTGGATGCCGCAACCAAGACACACATAATTTTCGTAATCTTCTTCAAAATCCATCTCATTCATCTCATTCATCGGTCATTCCGTCTCTTTCTGCCGTTTGGCTAAACTCAATTATTAGTTCTGTTTTGAACGAATCCACTTCAATACGACGCCTTCCATCGCACGATTGATCTTCGTCCAACGTCCATCCGTTTTGCGCTCGATCGGATGCACCCATATCGAATATAATTTCATTCGATTGGCACCAAAAATATCGGTCATCAATTGATCTCCAATCATTGCCACAGAATCCGAACGCACATTAAAATGCGTCATCGCCTTCTGAAAACAAAACTTGAGCGGCTTCTTCGCAACTGCAATATAAGGCAACCCATAACGCCTCGCAAAACTTCCGACACGAACATTGGAATTGTTTGAAATAATCATCACACGCAATCCTGCTGCCATAAACCGATTTAACCAATCGATCAACTCAGCCGGCGCCTCTTTTTCAAATGTACGAACCAACGTATTGTCCAAATCGGTAAGCACAACATCGATCCCTAGCGCACGCAATTGCAAAGGATCAATTTCGTAGATTGATTGCACTTCCAAGTTTGGAACAAATACCTGATGCACGACCATTCCTCCGTTCAAATTCTAGTAGTTTCACTATACCACATCTAATGATGATGCGACAAAAAACCGGCCCCTCAAGGTTGAAGGAGCCGGTATAAGTATTGTTACTATCTACGTTTAATTTTGGCTATCACCGGCAGTTGCGGCCGCTTGATTTTTGATTTCCGTATTATTTGCATCAATACGATTCGACAATGAAGTATTAAATTGATCTAAATTTTGTCCAAAAAGTACCCATGCCAATTTTGCGTTCGCAAATTTTTTGGAGGCATAGCTCGTGCGAATCCATTCAGCGGACGTCCGCATTTTTTCGAGCGATTTTGCCATATCTTGATCTGGAATGGAAAGAACAGTCACGCGTAATTTTTCGATACGATCAATGACATCCTTCATTCCGTTCCAATCCTGATTGGCTAATGTTTTGGCTAGCGATTGTGTAATCCCGCGTTTTTCGAGGGAAATATATTGATACAAGCCACGCTGTGCTGCAGAAAAAATCAAATCTCGGTCATCCTGCATAAAATCAATACTAATCGCCGTATTATTATCGGTCCAGCGTGTTTGAGCACCCAACATATCCGTTAATGAACGTAGCGGCACATAAACCGTACCGTTATACATCATCACATCACGCTGTTGCGAAAATGGCATTCCATTCAATGAAATGTTTAATTTCGTAAAAAAAACTTGGACCGATTGATATTGTTCGGACGCCCACGCTCCGCCCATTCCTCCAAGCAGCATCAGCACAAGTGATGCAATAACGATTTTTCGACGCATAATCACGGCCTCCTAGCGTGTATTACTTTGAGGAACTAATTTTTCATAAAAACCTGCATCACCAATCGTCGGGTCTTGTCTTGATTCAACACTCATCTCTTTTTGCTTACTAAAACGACTAAACACATCTTTATATTTACCTGCCTGATAAATGATCGCCCGTAAATTCATTTGTACGTTTTGAGATCCAGTATTTTTCACTTGATCAGGCAAAACACCGATATCCCAGTTGTTCACTTGGACAATACGCTTCATTTGTTGCAACTTGTTCATAAAATTGGTGACTTGTCCGTATGTACCATGGACTGTCATTGTAAATGGCAAAGACTGAAACGTTAATTCCTGGTCATCTTTTGCTTTTGATAATGATTTATTAAATTCCGTAGCATCTAAGGCCAGATCAAAATGTTCAACATTCACGCCCACTTGTTCGATGACATCATGTAAATCCGCAAAAAACGTTCCCCAATCTTCATCTGTCGGCGTTTCTTCTAATAATGTTTTTATCTCTGTATCTTCTGCAATCGGAGGTTTCGGCTTTTGCTCATAAATAGCCCTTGTAGAATCAAGCTCATTCGATTGTGCGGATAGTAGAGTCAATTCTTCGGCTTGCGGTCGAATCATGAATAGATAAATGGTCAACGTAGCAACGATACCAGTAATTAGAATGACGTTGATCCAACGACCTGCATGGATTGTTTCGACTTTTGGTTGTAATGATGGTTCCGATTGACCCAACGTCATTCCCTCCTTAGATATCTAGGATGTTTTTAACTTCACAAGCAATTGTAGCTGACAACGATAAAATGTTACATCCATTTGCGGTTGAATTGTATTTCCAGTGATCGCATCAACTGCTGCAGCATCCGCTGGGTCGAGTGGATTATCTATCGTCGTGTCCCCTGTGGTCGCGTCGGTGCCCGCTGGATTCATTTGTTGTAAAACTTGTTCTGCTTGGTTGAAATCAGCACTTGTAAATGGGTTGTTCGCAGAATTATCCGTCGCTAGCCCTGAATCAGCTTCATTTGATTGATCTGGCAATGCTGGAAGATTCAATTCAGGCGCCAAATAATGATTTAACGATTGAATAAATGGGTCTCTTGATTCGTTTTGAAGCGGTGGTGCCATATTCATTCTCGTTTTTCTTAGTAGTTCTTCTTGAATCAATTTTTGTCTGTCGGCCTCTCCAGGATCAGACATTTTCTCATTATTAATTCCATTCAATTGCACATTAGAAATTAGTGGATTTTCTTTAAGCAATGTAACGTACTCTTTCAAAGCAATTAAACTACTTAAATCAACGGATAAATCGATCGCAATCAAATCAGTCGTTGAGACATTATTATTTAACTGCGCCCGGTTCAATCTACCATCTAAAGGAATCGTTTCGATTACCTGATGAAAAAACGGCATCCAATTTAACCGGTTCAACTTTAATTTTTCGACCTCATCTGTCAATTCTTGAAATTTCACCGTGCGAGTGTCTGGTTGTTTTTCCAGCATTAATTGAGATATTCTCGCATTTAGTTGATTGGAGTATTCTTGTTTGACAACGATATCTTGTCCAATTTGTTGGTGGTATATGAGTAAGCTTGATACAATTCCAAGTGAACCAACAATACTTGCCGCAATTAAACGTATTGCATATTTTTCGGTAAAAGGTTGCTTGACGAGAAGATTTATGTTTTTCACTTTTCATCACCCCTCAGCGCACTGCCTAGGGCAATTGAAAATGACGAAAAACTTTTTTCAACTTTCTCCATTTTCTCTACGTTTTGAGGTTTGATGACTTGAACATCCATTGTTAAAATCCTTGTCATTTGTGTTGAAACTTCTTTCAATCGTTTCATCTCACCAGTTAAAAGAATATGATCAAAACGTTCAAATTGTTGGTGATTCAAACTGTATCGATAAAAACTCATCAAACGCTCCACCTCGTAAGCCAAGTCATTACAATGCGTATTGAATGCAGCGTCACGTGCGATTTGCATCGCCATGGCAAGCGCTTCATTTCCCCCAACATCGAGTATCGTTGCCTCTGTCTCTTGAAAATTAATCGGAACATTTCGAGTAATCCCAACATAGCCGTTATGATAAATCGTCAAATCCGTCGTCAATGTATTTACGTCAACAATTAAAAACGTCGCATTAGATGAAATTACTTGGCTTTTTTCGATATATCTCATAATTGATAGTGCTTTGATTTCCATCGTTGTAATTGGCAATTTTGCTGCATCAAATATTTCAGTATAACCGGCAACAAAATCACTAGAAGTCGCAACGAGCATGACATCACACATCGGTACTTGTTTGTCAGTTTCGGCAACAAAAACGGAATTGTCCTTCGTAAGATCTTTTAATTTGTGTTTGTCATGATCCAAATTGTGCGAATAAGAAGTGAAATAAGAGAGAACAGACTTAATTCCATTCCAACCCATTTTTGCAATATCTTGATTCCCATTTACTTTTACAATATCAAACAATGGATTTTGAAAGGGCAAATGAATATTATGTTTTAACTCAAATTCAACCATGCGCCGAATATCGCGAATCCTTACATCAGGCAAACGCAAAAACCGAACCATAATTAGTTGACTGGGCAACACAAAATGAACAAAATCCGGCGTCTTTTCAAGACGAGCAGATAGCGTCTGGATGGTTTTCATTAATTTCAATGAATCTTTAATTTTGCCATCATCAATCGAATCTTCCGATAACGTTTCTTCGATAAATTCTACCAATTCAGGCGTTTTGCCTCTGCGAATTAAAAGATTAATCAAACGAATCGTTCCATCAGAGACCTCAATGCCAGCGCTTGTATATGATCCGCGTAAAAATCGTATGAGTTTCTTCAACATGCATTGATCCCCCGTTCCATTCGGGATGATTTATTAACGAACATCAGGACTAATTCGATTCATCCAGTCATTTTGATACTTTACTTGAAACAAAGGCTGTCCATTTTGATTCGGGTCAGGTTTCATTAACCTGATTTCAATTAATGATTGGTAAAGCGGAGCAAGACTAAAATCAAATCCATCCCTAGAAGCCAATCCGCCAAAGCCCAACCGGGTATTCGGGTCAAAAAATAACATCCTCATCATTTCACCACTAATTAAAAATCCATTTGTATGTACATTGCCGACTTGGACCCATTTTAATGTTTTACCAACGATAGCAAGTCCATTAAGGTTCTTTGCCGTATCTTCTAAACGCATAGAATCTCCAGTCACTTCAAACCCGTGACCCTCAATTTTATTGGAATCAAAGTTGCCATCCACTAATAAAACACTTTTAATTACAAATCCATTGATTGTGTTTATAAATACATTTCCACTTGCATGACAAATTCCCTGCACAGTAATTGAACGAATCAAATCATTCGTCCATTTTTTTTGAATTAACAAATCTTGTCCAATCAACGAATCAGACCACTCTTGTGTAGTAAAATCTCCAAGTACGACAACATGACCATTCGTTTGAACATTTTTAACTGGCGCTTTCCAAGCCATATTTTTACCGATTAACATATCCCCAGTAACCACGAATTGGTTGATCGGAGCATCTTCAAGAGTCATAAAATCACCAAAAACCGTAACATTTCCGTGCAATGGATCAGCTTTCCATGTTGTTGTTACGTCAGGGGCAGTATTTCCAATTTGACTATTTAATTCTTTTTTCACGAGCAAATTTCGACCGACCGTTACATTTTCGGTCACTACAAATTGAGATAAAGGTGCATTAAAAATAAGATCACGACCAGCTGTGATCGAACCTTCAATAAAAATTTGTTGCGATTTACAAGGTACACCTAACGGATACATGCATTGAATAATGATGTCTCTCGTAGCCGTAATATTGCCTGCAACCATACAAATCGTCGTGCAATCAACTCCGATAATCACATCACCTTGTCTGCTAATTCCTCTGACCGTTTGGACACCTTGAACAAGCAACGGATTTGCTCCATCTGCATAGGTTTGCAATGGTCTGATGGGCATTTCTTCACTTTTTGGAAACGGATGTACCGCATCAATCGTATCACGTAAAATATCGAGCTCATTTTTGAATTGTAATGGTCTGACGCCAATAATTTGATCTTCGGGTTTCAACGCTTCCAATGGATTCGATCCCACTTGTTTCATCACAACCCCAGGCAACCAATTCTTTGGCAATTCTTTGGCACCGGTTACAACTTCACGTCCAAAAAGTCCATACCCCATTTGGCTACGGACAGAAATAGATTGTGAAAATAAACCTATTTTACCACTTACTTCGACTTGGTCACTGCCATTTTCTCCAGCTTTCAACGCAAATAAAGGATGATTTGTTTTATAAAATGTTATTTGATTTGCCAATTGATCCATCAATGATTTACGATCATCGGATGTTAACGTATAATTCCGTTGATCAACAAATTCGTTTAACACACGTTGATAAACCAACAATCCGCCTTCAGCAATCCGATATGATTTTTCTCGCTGCAATGTTCGGACCGAATCTTGATATCCCTGCAATGCAAGTTGCAAAATACTAGCAGCAATTACCGATAAAACAAATGTAAGTAAAACCACCATAATTAAACTACCGCCGCGTTCGGCATGTTGTTCGTGATCATGATGCGTTGGAAACAAGTTCATATTGGAAGTTCCCTCTCTGGACGGAATCGACTATAGTAGAAGTATATCATGCACATCGGAAAGTAGGGGGAAATTTTTGATAGCGGATACATGTCAGAAGAATGCAAAAGGTATGTCTCTAATTGAAGTCGTATTATCCTTTGCCATTATATCGATGTTGATCATGTCGTTTTATTCCATCTTTTCGTCCAGCATTCATCAAACGGCCGGTGAACAATTTGACGATCAAGCGGTTCAATTATCCCGAACGATTTTGGACGGCGTTCGTGCTCACGTATTTAAGGATCAAACGATGATGCTTTACGAGCAAAATTTAGATCTTGAACCGTTTCGCGACCCCAATCAAAAATCTGCTTTTGATACTCAACCGTTATTTTATCCAGAACGGGAACACCCGTTATTTAGAATTATGATGCATGTCGAACGTTTACCTGGTACCGTTCAATTAAACTTGGATCCATCAAAAAAAATGAGAGATAAAAACAAATTAGAAAACCAACCATTGTCCAAGCAAACTGTTCAATTATCACTTGGAGATTACTTCCGTAAAATCACATTAACATTAGTTGATACAAATGGTGTCGAGCATCGATTTGAAAGCATTATTACTGTTAGATGATGTAAATTAATCATGAAGAGGTGACCTTGCGTTGAACGCATTTAAGACTCGCATCTCCCGGTGGTTCCGCAATCAACGCGGTTTAACCTTAATTGAAGTAATGGTTAGTTTAACACTTACCGCAATTGTCGTTAGTATCGTGACTATGATGATGTCTCAATCGGATCGACAATTCCGATTCGTTTCTCAGCAGGAACACATCGAAAAACAATACCGGATGCTTACCGATGGTTTATCATCCATTTTTCGCCGTTCAAACATAAAAGAATTAGAGATTCCAGATACACAACCTTCGACGAATGATGAAGATCAAGTGTTAGCGAGCTGGAACCTTGTAGGAGATGGCAGTGGGCAGTTGACTTACACGAAAAACAAAACATTAGTATGGGTACAAAATAAACCAGAACATAAAACAATTGTCGCTCAAATCGGTGCACTCCCAGTAGAAACCATTGAGATTTCTTCACTTAGCATCCCAATTGGTGAAGATATTACTAACGCCTCGTTTACATATGATGCGGATTCTGCGACAATTCGCGGGGATTTTGAGTGGGTTATGAATGAAAGCATCAAAATCAAAAAACATTGGCAAATGAACATCCATCAATGGGATCAACCAATCGTACCCACACCAAGCGATGAGCCGATTCCGACAGACCCACCAGAAGAAGAATAATTTCAACAAGCATAAATAAAGCTGTTCCTATGCCAAATCAAACGGCACCTGGAACAGCTTTTTTGTTAATAAACATAAAAATTATCCGGGATTCCCAACTCCATGTTACCCCATCTACCATTATTCGGAATTTGTGAGGAGGAAGGTATACTTCCATTTGAAGCAATCGTTCCCGAGGGACAAGATAACGAATTCTTCGTCCATTGACTTGAAATTTTAATCATACAAAGCGCCCCATAATGAAGTGCAGGATCTTGCACTGAATTCAGTGGCGGTTGAACAAATCCTAGCGAAATTAAGTCAGTCACAGGCACAATCACTGTCGTTGACGCAATTTTACTTTGATTAAGTTCATATTCAAATAAATATCTTTTCGCAGCATCAACCAAAATAATTTCAGTTGCCCGATCAGACTTTTCCTTACTATTCGTTAAAAGAACCCCTATTGCCGGGATCGCAATGGCTGCAATAATCCCAATAATAACAAGTACCGCCAACAGTTCCAGTAACGTTAACCCACGTTCATTCTTTGCCATTTCAACACGCAACCTTTGCGCTAATCAAATATATAATCCAAAATACCAATCTAACAATGCATCTCCCCAAAGATAACTGATCCAAGCGCCGAGTGCAAGATATGGTCCGAATGGAATATAACTCCCTCTCTCTGCACGTTTCGTTACGATTAATAGAATCCCCACTAATCCGCCAATGAAACTTGCCAAAAACAAGGTCAACAACGTTGCCTTGATCCCAACGACCCATCCGACAACGATCATTAATTTGCAATCACCAAGACCCATGCCTTCTTTTTTCAAGATCCAAAAACTAATCACAATTAGTGCAAAGATCATTCCGCTACCCAGCAATGCACCGATCATATAATCGCTGTATCCCAATGGATGCGACCAGATTCTAAGTGGTATTAGAAACGCCATGGAAACGAGCAAAATTTTATCTGGAATGAGCATGGTGCGCAGATCCGTTAAGGTAACCGCAACAAGCATCGCAACAAACACAATACCAGTTGCCAATTCCGATGACCAACCAATACATTGAGCCGTTATCACCATAAGCAATGCCGTCAACAATTCTCCTAGTGGATATTGCAAACTAATTTTTGAAAAACAATATCTGCATTTCCCTCGTAACCATATGTAACTAAAAACGGGCACCAAATCAACTGCTTTCAAACGATGCTGGCAATGCGGGCATGTTGATGGCGGAAACACGACGGAATGCCCTTCAGGTACCCGTAATGAAACGACATTTAAGAACGACCCAATCAGTAATCCGTAACATCCGACGACAACTAGTAACCCGATGTCATTGGAAACGAACATTTCCAAACCAATCACTCCTTCTAAAATGGAAAACAGGCAACTCGTGAAAGTTGCCTGCCTTATCAAAATAACATGTGATTACTTAATAAAATATTGTGCTGGGATGTAACCAGTAGCACCGCTTGTTCCAATGCCCCATGTTCCGCTTGAAGGAAGATCTGTCGTCGTGTTTGGAACCGTACCGTCTGCTTTTTTATCGGTCGTTCCACAACCTGCCGTAAATAAAATCCAGTTGCTATTTGATTTTTGCATACAAATTGCATAGTAGTTTTTGCCTGCATTTTGTTGAGAAGCAGGTGCTGTTTCAATGTAACCTTTTGAAGAAAGGTCAGATGTTGGAACTACAATCGGTGAGGTTGTAATTGCATTCGTGTTCATTTCATAGTCTACTAAGTAACGTTTTGCTGCATCAATCAACATCGTTTCTGACGATTGGTCAGCCTTATCTTTGGAACCGGTCAGTACCCCGCCGATCGCTGGGATAGCAATTGCTGCCACGATCCCGATAATAACCAATACTGCAAGTAACTCGATTAACGTCAATCCTTTTTGATTCTTTTTCAATGACTTCAACATGTTTACTGCCCCTTTCGAATTTTGTTTTAGGATGAATTTTATCATTAACCTCAGAGCAAGGTGTGCTCTCAACACTAAAAACTGGAATACAACTTAAACATTGGCGACATCACGGCAAGCACGATAATCCCGATGGTTCCTGCAAGGAACACAATCATTAATGGTTCAATCAGTGACTTAATCCGGTCAGTCATCATATCAACATCCTGCTCATAAAAATCGGCAACCTTCTGTAAAGTCACATCCAACGCTCCAGTTTGTTCACCGAGCGCAAGCATTTGGACGACCATCGGCGGAAAAACCCAGTTGTCCTTATACGGTTCTGCAAGTGGACGGCCTTGACTTAATCCTTCGCGCGATTCTTTGATCACTTTGATGACGACTTCATTGCCAATAATCAATCCGATGATATGCAACATTTGCAGCATCGGAACAGCTGCCGCATAGAGCGTACTAAAAGTACGACAAAACCGAGCCATACTTTGCTTATGGATCAACATGCCAAACACCGGCAATTTGAGCATCATATAATCCAAAATGTATCTACCTCGTTCAAATGTCCTCATCCATCTCGTCAAAAACACGGGAATAATACATAGGACCAACAGTAAAAACCAATGATCAACAATCCAATTACTGACGCCCATGACAATGATTGTCGGCAACGGAAGTTCAACCTTCAATTGCTTGAAGTTGTCCACAAAACGAGGAACAACGAAAATCAACAGCGCCGCAACCACGATAATTGTAATTATTCCGACAACGACTGGATAGATCAATGCGGATTTCACTTTGGATTTGGTATACCTGTCTTTTTCGAAAAATGACGCTGACCGTTCCAACATTTCGTCCATGTTTCCACTAATTTCACCAGCACGAACCATGTTCGTGAATAATTGGGAAAAAATATGTGGGTGTCTCGAGCACGCTGCAGAAAGTTGTGAACCTTGAACCAAATCATCAACAATTTCTTTGAGCACTGCTTTCAACACTTTACTTTCCGACTGTTGGCGCAGTACCTCCATCGCTTCCACCAAGTTAATTCCTGATTTATACAATGTTGCTAGTTGTCGACAAAACACAACGAAATCATCAATATTCACGGTCGGCTTAAATCCTAAATCTTTCATCCAGACCGATTGACTCGTATCATTCATTTTCAACACATAGTAGCCATTATCCTTTAATTCTTTCATTGCAATATTCATACTTGCCGCATTAATATTGCCTCTTACCGTTCGACCGGATTCGCTTACCGCACGATACCGAAACGTTGGCATTACGGATCACTCCCGTCCGACCGGATCAAGACTAATTTGGGCTTGTTTTGCTGTTTCCGAAGAAATCATTCCATTGCGCAATAATTCCCGTATGGAATTCTCCATCGTGATCATTCCTTGTTGAACACCCGTCTGCATCATGGAACGAATTTGATGTGTTTTTTCGCTGCGTATCAAGTTAGCAATCGCAGAATTATTTAGCATGACTTCAACAGATACAACCCGACCGTTTCCATAGGCACTTGGCAACAATCGCTGAGAGCATACACCAAGTAAAACACTCGCCAATTGAACCCGTACTTGTTGTTGTTGATCCGGGGAAAAAACATCTATAATTCGGTCAATGGTTTGCGGTGCATCCATCGTATGTAAGGTTCCAAATACGAGATGTCCTGTTTCTGCAGCAGTAATTGCGGTTGAAATCGTCTCAAGATCACGCATCTCGCCCACGAGAATGACATCCGGATCTTGACGCAATGCCGCCCTTAGTCCCGTTGCGAATGTTTTCGTGTCGCGGCCGATTTGGCGCTGATTAACAATACATTTACGGTGGTTATGCACAAATTCAATTGGATCTTCCAACGTAATGATATGCCGAGAATGATTCATATTAATATGATTGATCATCGCCGCGAGTGTCGAAGATTTCCCACTTCCAGTAGGCCCCGTTACAAGAAATAGCCCTTGGTTTCTGCGCGTTAATTCTTCTAAGACCGGTGGCAAATTCAAATCGTATAAATTTGGAACACTATTCGCAATTAAACGTAACGCCAGAGAGACATTATCTTTCTGACGAAATGCACTACAACGGTATCTACCGAGTCCAGGATGTTCATATGCAAAATCAACATCCCCATCTCTCAAAAACGATTCCCACATGACGTCATCCATTAATTCTCTTGCCAATGCATTCGTATCTTCTTTACGAAGCACCTCATCTGTCAAAGGCTCCAATTTCCCAAACCGTCTACCCATAGGTTTGGAGTTAACTGTAAAATGCAAGTCCGAAGCACTTCGTTCTACGCCAATGGTCAGCCATTTGCTAGCCGTCATACAGGCCAAACCCTCCTTTTGTGCGTAGCGTCAATCAAACAATATGGTGGTCTACTTCGACAAAGCAAGGCTAATCCCTTTTTTTGTTGAGAATTTATAAATTAAATCACGAAGATCAACCTCCATTTGTCGTCACCCGAAACACTTCAGTAAGCGTCGTCTGACCCTTAACTGCTTTGATCAAAGCGTCAACAACGATCGGAATCAATCCATGTTCTTCGGCATATACGCGGTACTCACTATCAGGTCTACGTTGCATAATCATCGTTCGCAACTGATCGTCAAAAACAAGTACTTCATGAATTGGCAATCGTCCTTTATAGCCTGTCCGATTGCATTCGTTGCAACCTCTGGCTTTGCGTAAAAACTGTGCTTCCAACCCGTATTGCGCCAAAATTGTTTTTTCTTCTACGGTCGGTTCATATTTAACAGCGCAGTTCGGACAAATTTTTCGAATCAATCGTTGCGCAACGATACAGTTAAGTGAAGAAGATACTAAGAAAGGTTCTACGCCCATATCAATTAATCGTGTAATTGAGTTTACGGCACTATTCGTGTGAAGGGTACTCATGACAAGATGACCAGTCAGAGCGGCACGCACTGCAATTTCCGCGGTTTCTGTATCACGAATTTCACCGACCATGACGATGTTCGGATCTTGGCGCAAAATCGAACGCAACCCTTTCGCAAAGGTTAATCCGATTTGTGCGTTAACCTGCATCTGGTTGATTCCTTCGATTTGATACTCAACAGGGTCCTCAACCGTGATAATGTTCACTTCATCACGATTCAGTCTTGCAAGTGCTGAATACAAGGTGGTGGATTTCCCGCTTCCCGTCGGTCCGGTGATTAACGCCATCCCGTACGGTTGCACAATTGCCTTTTGGAATAATGACAAATTGTGATCTGAAAAGCCGATTTGATCCAGTTCTTTAATGGAGTTTGAAACATCCAAAATACGCATAACGATCTTTTCGCCGCCTACCATCGGTAAGGTAGATACACGAAGATCAATTTTGCGAAAATCGATGTCCAATTCGATGCGGCCGTCTTGTGGGAGACGACGCTCTGCGAGGTTTAACTTCGCCATAACTTTGACGCGCGCACTGACAACCGAGTTCATATATCCAGGTAATGTCCGTTCCGTACGAAGCACGCCATCCACGCGATAGCGAATCTTTACATTTTGTTCTTGCGGGTCAATATGAATATCGGACGCGCCGAGGTGCACCGCTTGGGTAATGATTTGATTCACCATTTGTACGATCGGTGAATCATCATCCGCCAATTGCGACTCGTCCACATCTTTAACTTGCATTTTGTCCATCAACTTCTCAACAGACTCTTGCATCACGTAATACCTTTTTACGGCACGTACGATATCGTCCTTCGAAGCGATGGTTGGCTCAATCCGAAACCCCGTACTCATCCGCAATTCGTCAATTGCGAAATAATCGAGCGGATCAGCCATAGCAACAACCAGTTTATTACCTTCTGTACGAATTGGCAAGACTAAGTATTTTTCCGCAATTTTTTGTGGGACAAGATTAATAATCTTTTGATCGATCCGCTGTTTGGACAATTGAACATGCGGAATCCCCAGTTGAAATTCAAGCACTTCAACCAGTTGTTGTTCCGTTATATAATGACGCGCAATGAGTAAATCACCGAGACGCATATTTGCTTCTTTTTGCTCTTTCAATGCCGCCTGTAGTTGTTCTTGTGTTAACAACCCCGCTTCAATCATCAAATCTCCGATCCGTTTGCGAACAGCCACCTGGACCCCTCCTCAATTGTGAGCGCTATCATTTCTAATTGTACCTGTGCCACTCTTTTTTTGAAATAGCCTGATACAGTTTTAAAAGCGCTCGTTTCTCAATTCTCGATACGTATGATCTTGAAATTCCCATTGTTCGGGCAATGTCTTTTTGAGTACGTTCTACCCCATCATCTCCGAGGCCGTATCGATGTCCAATCACAAACTTTTCCCGGTCCGTCAAGATCGGCAAATGTGCTCGGATATGTTTTTGTTCCATCTTCAAATGAATTTCATCAATAATTTCTTCCCCATCAGTTCCTAGCACATCCAATAATGTGATATCATTACCTTCAGTGTCTGTACCAAAAGGTTCGTGCAAAGAAACGTTTTTCCTTTGTTTTTTTGAAGATCTTAGATGCATTAATATTTCGTTCTCAATGCATCGTGCTGCAAAAGTCGCGAGCTTCGTACCCATTTGTGGTTGAAAGCGTGAGATTGCCTTCATTAATCCGATCGTTCCGATCGAAATAAAGTCCTCAGCATCCGATCGATTCGACTCAAATTTTTTCACTACATGTGCCACAAGCCGCAAATTATGTTCAATCAATTTATTTCTCGCCATTTCATCTCCTTCGTGCATTCGACGTAAACAGTCCGCTTCCTCTAGTTCATTTAGCGGTTGTGGAAAAACGGCCGGTTTCACCAATCCAACGAATGCAAACCATGGTTTCAGAAAAATTGCGGACAACAATGCCAATCCAATCATGTTCCAGCCCCCCGATTTTTCGTTTTTCCATCGTATGTGGGCTAGCGCCTAAACGTGTATGTCCGCTATAATTTTCATAAATGGCTATGGCATCAGCTTGACCTACAATTAACTTACAGAGGAGATTTAAATCACATTATGAAATTACAACGTTACAAACAGCCCGTCGTCATCCTTGCATCACTAACAATTGCGATGTCCGCTTTTATTTCACCTGTTTTTGCAGCGTCCAAAAGCACTGCCGTCAACCCTACGCCAACATGGAATTGGTATATCGACGACCAACTAAAAACGAGCAAAACCCCATTACAAACTTCAAAAAACGGTAGCTATTCCGTTTCGATTATTGAACTTGCAAAAATCCTAGGGATTCCAGTTAAAATCGATCCAAAAACAAAAACCGTTTACTTTGGTAAGCTTCCAGCCGCTCAAAACATTATTGCTAAATATAAAGTGGGTAAAACAATCAAAACGTTAACTGAAAAAGAATTAAATCAATATGTCGACTATATTTGCTTTTACAACCAATCTTATAATCAATACCGCAAAGATCCTGAGTTTTTGAAGGATATGGCACAAAAATATGTACTTCTTGATTGGAACGCTTCTCAAGCAAACAATTCAGACAAGTTGATATCGATCAACAAATCTCTTACCGTTTTAAGAGATTTGAAAGCACAATTTTCAACAAACCAATCCCTTGCCGCTGCGTGGTCATCATTAACGATTGACGAAGCTTCATTTCGACGATTCATTAAATTAGAAGTTCAGGCAATCGCACACGAAAAATCACTAGTTACCGATGCGCAAGTGAAACAAGACTATGATGATGCCATCGCATCGGATGCAATGACCATTGCAGATGTTCGTCATATTCTCGTAGCAACAGCCGATACTTCTGGTCAAGCGCTACGCACCGAGGAAGATGCATTAAAGAAAGCTCAAGATTTGCACGATCAAATTGTAAAAGGTGCTTCACTTGCCAATTTGGCAAAAACAGATTCTGATGATCCAGGTTCTGCTACCAACGGCGGTCTATATGCCAATGCGAAAATTTCTGATTGGGTTACTGGATTCAAGGATGCTGCAAAAACATTACCGCTTAACACGTTAAGTGATCCAGTTAAAACGGAATATGGTTATCATCTAATCATCGTTGAGAAACGTTCCACCAAAACATTTGATGAAGCAAAAACGGAACTGAAAGAAGCTCATGCAAGAACTGCCTTAACAGATCGTTTAAGTGCGGGAATGAATGATATTATCATCAGCATCCAATCACCTACAAACTTTTTTAATTCGATAAAATAATAGAACTTGATGAAACTCAATCGACTTGCATCCATCAAATAAACAAATAAACCTCTGGCGAATTGGTATGAAACCGAATTCGTCAGAGGTTTTTGTATCATTATTTACCTGTAATTTGCTTGAATAAAATAAATTGCCTTAACACATCCATTCCATCAGCAGGCATATACACAATTTCTGCACCATATCTTACACCGCGTTCAGAAATAATTTGGTTTAGTAAATATACTTTTGCAACAACCGGTGGGTCGAGCGTATGCAAAATCAAATGATAATACTCTTTTAATGCCAATGTTTTTTTGGGAGAATAAAATCCAATCCCATTATGACTAACATCGACAACTTCAACTTGTTTCGTATCATAATCAAGCGACTTAAACATGTTATACATGAGCACGGCTTTCATATCGACAGGAATCCGCGGAAACTTGCGACGATTATGCGAAAAATCTTTTAAATTTAATTTAACAAATAAATATAATTTACCGTTGTTTGCAGCGATGACTTTCCCTTTTAATTCGGCATTTTGATAGTTAAAAATTGCCTGTTCTCCGATCGCAAAGCGTTCAGGACCTTGCATTCCAATGATCATTAATTCGCCTTCAAAGTAAATAAACGTACCTTCAACGATTTGATCTCTGCAAAAAATACGAATTTTTTCCACGATGAAACCCCTCCATTCCCTACGACTCTATTTCTTCTATCGTTTCCGGTTCAGGCCAATGAATCCATTTTTTCCATATCCCTTGTTCGTACATTGCTTTCAAAAATAAAATAAGCACTGGTGTTGCTACCATCCCTGCGACACCGAAAATCGAAAATGAAATCATCAACGAAGCAAGCATCGTAAATGCTGAAACACCAAGCGACTCACCTGAAAGTTTTGGTTCAGCAATCTGTCTAAAGAGGACCACGACGCCATACAAAATGAGCAATCCAACTGCGAATGTCACATTCCCAGTCGCCCACGAATATAACATCCAAGGTATAAATAGTGTTGCAACGCCGATGAGTGGGAACAAGTCCAAAATCGCACAAAACAATGCAAGCGATAATGCTTTATCTGATCCTAAGATCAATAATCCAACCAGTAAGATCGAAAAGGTGCAACTAACTAAAATCAGTTGTGCGCGAATGTATCTTCTCAGCCCAGACCATACGTGTTTATATAAAAATGATCCCGCATCTTTTAATCCTTGCGGCGCTTTATGATGAATCCATTTCGACCATTGATTGCGTTCTAAACTAAGAAAATATGCCAAAATCAATCCGATAATCGAATTAATCAGCAAAATCGGAACCTTTTTCACCGTCTGTACCATCGATAAGAAAATCGTAGTTACCCAATTTGATATATTATTCAATAAACTCACAACATATCCCTGCAATTTTAACGTCCAGTCTGGACCAAAGGATGTCAATTGTTCTTGCAGATAAAAATTCATATCGCTGAACTTATCAATAAATTGATTTTCCATTGCCGGAAATTGTTCAATGATTTGCTGCGTCTGATTGACAATTAAATAGGCAAAAAAACTAAACACACCAAGCATCAGTAATAACCAAACCCATACCGAAAGTAACGCGGCAAACCCTTTATGTAATCCACCTTTATGAATTTGAAAAGCGAGCGGTTCAATGATCGCAAACCAAACAGCGGCAAAAAAAAGCGGTGCCGCAAGTTGATACATCCAACTTATCAACGTCAATAACGAAATAATCGATACTGCCAACAACGCCAAATCTAATCCAGTTCTTGCATACTTTTTATAAAACGAAAACACGTTTGACCTCCTCCGTCAATTCCTCACATCTTATTTTTTGACATTCGGGTCACAATTTCCTTCGTTAATGGCAATACTTGTGATGAAAGATTTGGCGACAAATCTTCAATAACAACCGCAAAGGCATATTTAGGTGCATCCGCAGGCGTATAACCTATAAACCATTGGTGCTCTGTATTAGTATTTTGCGCTGTTCCCGTCTTTCCTGCAACCCCTAATACAGAATTATGCAATATTTTTCCCGTTCCACGTTCTACCGTGTTTCGAAGTGCCACTTTCAGAGCTGCATATTCCACTGGTAGTCCCACGCGAATACCGCTTAACCACTTCACTGGAAATTGCTTACGCACCATCCCTCGCGCATCTGTAATCGCAGTAACAACCCGCGGTGTTGCAACCTTACCTTCGTTCCAGATCGTGACCATCAAATTCGCAGCTTGTAATGGTGTCATCCTTACATTCCGCTGTCCAATCATTGACTGCGCTCGCTCATACATATCATCTGCACCAATTGCAAAATCCCCTGATTGCTCTCCCGACCATTGTCCTTCTGATCCAATACGTTGAAAAAGTCCTAAACGCCTTGCAATTGTTTTTAATTGAATCATCGAAACATCCTTAGCATTACCAGCAAACCATGCGTTACATGACTGAACTAATGCTTCTAATCCATTCATTTGTCCATGTCCCGCCTCAGACCAACAGCGAACACCATTTATCCGATCACCATGACCAGTACATTTCACTTCCTGTTTCGGAATCCTGTCAACCTGTTGCGCCATGGCCAGCCAAGTCACGAGCTTAAAAATTGATCCTGGTGCTACCGCTTCAAGTGCGGTATTACGCCAAGATTGTGGACTAATACGCCATACTGGTCGACTCGCCATCACGATTACATCTGCTGTACGCATGTCCAAAATAACGACTGCGCCTTTTTTTACACGAAAATTATTAAGTATTTGTTCAATATCTTCTTGAATTGAACGATCAATTGTCGTCTGCACATGTAGTGGGTAGTATGGTGCACCTGCATTAATGTATGACGTCTCGCATGTGTTTCCCGTCGCATTCATCGTCCAACGAATTTTCGGCACGTATGCGAAGGGCGTACGAATATCACGATCCAACGACTTTTCGAGTCCAACTACACCACCAGCATCTTTCGTCGCAACACCAATTACCGGACGTGCAACAGTAATCGCTGTTTCCTTTACAACTCGATTTGTCCAACTTGGCATCGCGCATTGTGCCGGCAAAACTTCAAATACACGCGAAATATGATTCATTGCGTATCCATTTCGATCAAGAAATACTGGTCCATTTGTCGTTACATTGACTTCGTTCCATTGCTGTCGCTCGGCGAGTTCATTGAAGTTACCGCTGACCATAGACCACGGCTTCCAACCCGTAAGCATTAACAATGCCATCCAAACCGTTCCCCCAAACAGGCAAAACGACCATATCAACATTACAACTAACATCCGTCGTCGCATGAATTCAGCCCCTACGCTTTTCACGTAGTTTCTCCATTTGTACAACAAAAAAAACACCAGCACGCAACTTCCCCCCTATTATCAAATGCAGGAAGGAGTCATGTATGCGTAGCTAGCGTTTTTCAAAATAATTATAGCGTTTTTAATACTTGTTTAATTTGACGGCGTACCAAATCGTATTCAGAAACTGGTTGGTCCACCTTAAACCAAACGGATTGCATCGGATGACGTGCTGCCGTTAACTTCGTGCCTTCATCATCAAAAATTTCTTCCACAATCTGTCTGAATTTTACCCCAGTAGGTCCGAAAAATTCGATCATTTGACCTGGCTTGAAATGATTGCGTTGCTGGATATTAACCATGCCCCGCGCAACATCATAACGTTTAACGACACCACAGAAATCAAAAGGCGTTCGTTTATCTTCTGGTCCAAAAATATGATCTTCCTCATCAGGCGCCTCAAAGAAGAACCCCGTGTTGAGCGGACGATTCGCTGCTTTTTCGATTTCAACGAGCCACTGTGAGTCAAATGTATATTCTGCTGGATTTTCAAAATAACGATCAACCGCCTGGCGATACGCATGAACGACGGTCGCAACATAGTGAATACTCCGCATACGACCTTCAATTTTCAAACTATCGATACCCGCTTCGATGATGTCAGGAATATGTTCAATCATGCACAAATCTTTTGAACTCATCATAAACGGCTCATCCTTGGTTGGCGTAATCGACTCTTCTTCAAGGAACAAGTCATATTGCCAGCGGCATGATTGGCAACATCCACCACGGTTCGAATCACGATCCGTAAAATGATTGGACAGCACACATCGACCCGAATATGACGAACACATTGCACCATGCACGAATTGCTCGATCTCGATATCCACCTGATCTTTAATTTTGCGGATTTCTTCAAATCCAACTTCACGCGCGAGCACGACACGATGCACACCTTGTTCTTTCCAAAACTGAACACTGCGCCAATTCGTCGTCGATTGTTGCGTACTAAGATGTACTTCAAGCTCAGGGGCAACATGTTGACACGTTTCGATAATCGCCGGATCAGCAACGATAATACCAGTTACCCCAGCATCAGCAATAGAACGCAAATACGCAGCAATGCCGTCAATATCCTCGTTATGCGCATAAATATTTGTTGCAACGTAGACTTTCGCACCGCGTGCAGCCGCAAATTCAGAACCTTCACGCATTTCTTCAAATGAAAAATTATCCGCATTTGAACGAAGTCCATATGCCTGGCCACCAATATAGACCGCGTCCGCTCCGTAAGTAACCGCAAATTTTAATTTTTCCAGACTGCCCGCCGGCGCCAAAATTTCAGGTTTATCCCGCCGCACGTAGCGCTGTTTCGATGTCATTTTTTTCACCACTTCCTGATTCATCAATACACTTGCTCTTTAAATAAGAAACCGTAACCGAATGGACGCCCTTCCGGTTGAAGTGCCAGAAGTTCATCTTTCATTCGCTCTAATTCCTTCATATTTCCGTCTAATGTACCTTCCGTCCACCAATCAATCGCCTTGCGGTACGCACGTACACTTGCCTCCAATCGCATCCGCTCCATTAATAACCCTTCGATTTTTAATGAATCAATACCTAAAGGAAGAACTTCATTCAGAACGTCCAGATAACAAAAATCTTCCGAACTGAACATATGTGTTCCATGCTTGTCCTCAAAAAGCGGAAACGTTTCATCCAATCGTTCGCGCTCAATGACGTGAAACACCTTCGCGTCCAAGCCGATTTGACCGAGCTCATCACGATTGAGATGTGATTTATAATTACTTAAAAGTGATCGCTTGGAGTGATAAATACAAGTTGCCCCATGAATGTGAACTTGCAATTCCATAGGCGTATGTTCGCGCATCGATTGTAATTGCTCTAAATTCAATTCACGCGCTAACACGGAACGTGAAACTCCGCGTTTGCCCCAATAATTAATCGCCTGATAATTCGTCGTCGTCATCTCGCCACTCCAGTGAAGTGGGACCAGAGAGCCGATTTCCTTAGCAACCATATATACAGCTGGATCCCCAAACATTATCCCGTCTGCACCCGCTTCGGTCCATACGCGCATATGCTCTGGCAATCGTTCCAAATCGGTATCGTGAATTAGCAAATTCATGCTAATGTATACTTTTTTAGCGAGTTTATGCGCAATGAGAATCGCTTCTGTGACCGTCTCAAGCGTCCAATCTCCCGGCGTACGTACGCCAAAATACGGATCTCCAATTGAGAAGGCATCCGCACCAGCCCCTGCAAGCGACCGTAATTCTTCCAAATCCCGGACCGTCACAAGTAACTCCGGTTTCATTTGCCGATCATTCACTTGTTTCGTCATCCTTTCTTCACACTAATGGCAAGGCCGTCACCAACCGGAATAATGGATGTTATGAGCTCCGGATGTGCGATCAAATACTGATTAAATAATTTCATTTTTTGCACAAGATTTTGCGTTGCCACTTTTTCAGGCTTATGTTCTCCGGTAACAAATCCGCGAAACAAAACATTATCCGTCAAAATCATTCCGCCTGGTCGACACAAAGAAACCGCCTGGTCGAGAAAAAACGTATATTTCCCTTTTGCCGCATCAATAAAAATGACATCGTATGAGGATTTAATCGTAGGTATCATTTCCATTGCATCACCGGTCCAAACATGAACACGATCACTTAAGCCTGCTTCTTCAATATTACGTTTGGCACGTTCGGCGCGATCTTGCTGTTTCTCCATCGTAAAAATCACTGCATCTGGAGCTGCTTGTGCCATATGAATCGTTGAGTAGGCAATTGCCGTACCAATTTCAAGAATTTTCTTCGGCTTTGCTAACGCGAGTAAACTACGAATCACCATTGCCGTTGAATGCTTCACATTTGGTATTCCTTCGGCCACTCCTTCACGATCCAAACGTTTTAATACCGGGCATTCGAGTGGAGACAATCCTTCCAAATACGCCTCGATTCCCTCATTTACAATACTCATCCTTGAGAAACCTCCAATATCAGAGAAAAAGCACCTTCCGATGGAAGATGCTTAGAAATGTTTGTTAAACACACGAACTGCATCGGCAGTGACAAACTTCCCGTACTCCTCGACCATTGCCTGCGTCACCGTATATGCCTCTCCAAATTCGGAAAGAATGGCGATTAACGGCTGGAAATGGGTTTCTTCCATCTCCGACGGTTCCAATTGATACACATATTTCCCTCTGTAAAAGTAAAGATTACCCGATTGTTCAGGGACATAAGGTGTCAATTTTTTCGCGGCATTGATAAAATCTTCAACAATGCGGAATGCATAACTAATTTGATCGCATGTTTCGAGTGTGACTTCCACTTCGATCATATCGTCATTATCTTCATCTTGATCTTCTTGAATTCGTTGGCTACTGAACTTACTGCGAGTCACAATCACTACCATCCCTTGCGCAGGAAGTGCAAACACTTCCACTGCAACTGGTCCCGCAACTTCAAAACCAAGTTCAGAATATGCCTGATCCATCATCTCATTAAACAACTCATGAACTTTGGGAATATCCTGCCACATATCTTCTTTCTGGATCCCGCGTTCCGTCAGGTCGTCAAATGTAAGGAAAATCCGGATCTTGTCTTGCCCTAACCGCTCCAATTTCATGACCGGATCCCCCTTCCAGAAACAGCGACTTCTGGCTCAATAAGTGTGAGATATTTAATTAATTTAATTTTATCATGCCGAATAAAAAAAAGCGACCCCGCACCAATGAAAAACAGCGCGGAGGCGCTGGAATTGATTAGTTATTTCATCACATCAGGTAGCATGGACATGGTATCTGTATTTTTTAATTTGTTCATCCAACCGAACCAGTTTCCAGAACGGATACGTCCAAATCCTTGTGTAATACTAGACTGATTTCGACTAAAAATCCACATGGCTGTAGCACCTGCAATCGATCCAACAATCATGGAACGCCATTTCATTCATCAACACCCCCTTTGTAGATAGGTTGTCAATTTGATACGGAAATCATACATCGTGATTTCGTTTTCAGAACACCATTCACATGTTATAATGTTTTCGAGTGAAAGGGGGCATCCTTGTGGCCAAACGGCTAACTGCTTCAGAATATATGATCATGTTGTACACAATGTTTATGTTCGTACTTGTAGCGGGTGCATTTTTATATGGATTTAAGATGGGAACCGAAACGACAACTGCAAAATACTTGGAAAAATCGAAAGTTACCGAGAAGTTGGAGAATGATTTAATTTCATACGACCAAGACCATCTTATCACTTTATATTTTACGGTCTATACTCCATTTCGAACTGTACAAAAAGCTTGGTTTGATACATATCAAGGAATTTTACTTAAAACAAATACATTTGACGATATTAATAACATTTCCGACATTGCCAAATCGGCGAAAGAAAAATTATCCTTATTAAAGGTGCCTTCTTCTTCACCTCTTCTAGTCAGCGCACAACAAAATTACTTAAAAAGTTTAACGATATTCGAAAAAGTGTTTAAGGAATTCAAACCAACAAAAGGCGAAAATAATGCAGATGTATTAAAAAAATTAGAATCATCCGCTTCCTTTGTTGTTGCAGCTAATTTCTCACTACAAGCGCAACAAGATTATTTCGACGCTGTGATTAAATGGAATGAGAAGGTTTCCAACAAACCACTTAATGGCGTTAATGAAATCGACGGACCTAAGACAGGTATTGCGCTATGGAATGTAATGAATTTGAATGTCAAAAATGCAGTGACTGCTCATTATTTACATCAAAATAAAGTCTTCTCAATTTATATGCCACAAGACTTGACAATTAACGTAGAATCATTACTTCAAGAACACCCTAAAACAAATATTATTCAAGATATTATGGACTCCTTAATCAAAACGAATGCTGTTCGCAATGGTGATTTCATTAAAGATCGCACAATATATTATTCATCAGAAGTTTTGCCGCAAATTCCGTTTTTTAGCAAAATTCAATAAAAAAAAGGACAACCCTTGGGTTGTCCTTTTTTTAAAACCATTATATGTTCTGTGTTATTTTCAGTTGTTCCGTTGCCAATAAACCTTGAATTCGAAGTGATTCAGTAAACCAATGGTAAAAATAATCACAAGCGGATGTTTCTGTTAAAAAGAATTTACGATTTGTTTTACCATTCGGTTGTGAATAATAAACTTCCCACCACAAAATTGAACGTCCAATACAAAATGTTGCATGATCGCGCCCGCCATCAAGACTATACCATTGATTCGGTATTTGGGATTGTTTTAATTTGCGTTTTAAATCAGACTTTTTCATACAAATGCTCCACCTTCGCAAAAAAATGGTTATCTTCGCATCAAAAGGTAAAAAAAGGATGTAAGTGGATTATAAACGTTAATTACCCTTTTGTGAAGTGATTGTTTGAAAAATTAGATTTTTGAATTAATGAATACTTCGTTTGTTTCGATCGCCGCCCAACAATTCGTTTACATGTTCAACTGCAATCATCGCGTTCGGATCTTTCTCTTCTACGATCAGCTTCAGTTTCGCCACTTCCAATCTCGAAATGATACAATACAAAATTTCTCGATCTTGCAGTGTGTAACCACCTTTACCATAAAGATGTGTTACCCCTCGCCCTAACCTTGCAATGATCGCTTCCGAGATCTCCGCCGGAAAATCAGAAATAATCATCACCGATTTCGATTCTTCCAATCCTTCGATCATGATATCTATCATTTTGAATGCAATATAATAGGCAATGAGAGAATACATCGCTGAACGCCAATCAAAAACAAATCCAGCACTACCCAATATGAAAATATTGAAAAACATAACGATTTCACCGACTGAAAATCCGAGCCTCTTCGTTGAAATAATTGCAATAATTTCCGTGCCATCGAGCGCTCCGCCAAACCTAATGATTAATCCGACACCCATCCCCAAGATCATTCCACCAAAAATCGCTGCAAGGATTGGCTCGACGTTTTGCATTTCTTCAATAGAATGTAATGTTGGCAATGCAGAAAATAATGCAAGCATAACAACTGCAAACGCCGACCTCCAAGCAAATGTCTTCCCAATTTGTTTATATCCGATCCAAAAAAAAGGTGCGTTCAATCCTAAAATAATAAAACCAAACGGAATATGGCTCATATAACTCGCCATAATTGCCACACCGACGACACCACCGTCAATAATCCGATTTGGAATCATTAAACTTTCCAAAGCAAATGCGACGAACAATGTACCAATTGTAATAAATAACATCGAGTAAAAATGATTCGCCTTCATTTTCGTATACCGCCATTCATTAAGAATTCATATTTTAAAAGATAACGAATAAATCCTCCAGCCGCAACCTTGCAAACGTTCGCCAAACTGATATAATTGAGTTCGTGTAAAAAGCTAGAGGAGGATGAACTCATGTCTAATTTGATCGTGGATGCAATTATCGAGATCCCGACAGGAAGTCAAAACAAGTATGAATTCGACAAAGAAAAAGGTAAATACGTTTTGGATCGCGTTCTTTTCTCACCGATGCACTATCCAACGGAGTATGGTTACTTAGATGGTACATTGGCATTAGATGGCGACCCATTGGATATTTTAGTCATTGCTTCATTTCCTACGTTCCCAGGTTGTGTCATTGAATCCCGCGTAATCGGTGTTCTTGTAATGTCCGACGATAAAGGTCAAGATGAGAAATTGCTTGCAGTTCCAACAAAAGATCCTCGTTTCAAACATGTGAATGACTTGAACGATATTTCACAACATGTTTTGAAAGAAATTGCACACTTCTTCCAAGTGTACAAAGATCTTGAGAACAAGAAAACTGTCATCGAAGGCTGGAAAGATGCAGCTTTCGCTACAAATCTTTACCACGAATGCGTAGATCGCGCGAAACAAGAAGCGTAATCTTTTTATAACTTACTAATCATACCCACTCCCCTGATGCAATGGGCATCGGGGGTTTGGCACTTTCTAAGGAGGTTCAACATGTTCCGAGTTCTTGTATCTGATCCGATTAGCGATCAAGGAATCCAGAAGCTTCATGACGCAGCAGACGTAGAAGTCGTTAAAAAAACTGGTTTGTCTGAAGATGAATTGGTACACATTATCGGCCAATATGATGCTTTACTTGTTCGCAGTCAAACGAAAGTGACACCTCGCATCATTGAAGCAGGTTCACGTTTGAAAGTCATCGGCCGCGCAGGTGTAGGTGTCGATAATATCGATCTTCCTGCTGCGACAAAAATGGGGATTGTTGTCATCAATGCTCCTGACGGTAACACAATCTCAACCTGTGAGCATACATTTGCGATGATGATGGCGTGCGCTCGTCAAATTCCACAAGCATACAAGAAAACAGTAAGTGGCGTTTGGGATCGCAAAACATTCCTTGGCGTTGAACTGAACGGTAAAACACTTGGTGTTGTCGGTATGGGCCGTATCGGATCTGAAGTGGCACGCCGTGCAAAAGCATTTGGCATGGAAATTATGGGTTACGATCCTTTCTTAACCGAAGAGCGCGCTGAGAAACAAGGCGTTACACTTGCTACCGTTAATGAGATTTGCCAGAATGCTGATTTTATTACCGTACACACACCATTAACCCCAGAAACAAAACACATGATTGGACCTGCTCAATTCCAAATCATGAAAAAAGGTATGCGCATTGTTAACTGTGCGCGTGGCGGTATCGTTGACGAGCAAGCGCTAATGGTTGCAGTCAATGATGGAATCGTAGCTGGAGCTGCATTCGACGTGTTCGAAGTTGAGCCACCGGCACCAGATCACCCATTCTTGAATCATCCTGCGATCGTGGTTGCTCCTCATCTTGGCGCTTCCACATTTGAAGCTCAAGAAAATGTTGCGATCGACGTTTCCGAGGAAGTTATTCATATCTTGCGTAACGAACCGTTTAAGAACGCAGTGAACATGCCACCGGTTCCGGCAAATGTATTAAAAAAATTACAACCTTACTTCTCCCTTGGTGAACGTTTAGGTCATTTCGCAGCGCAAATTTCATCCGGTAGCGTAACAGAAATCGTTGCGAGCTACTCTGGTGAATTGGCGGATGTGGACACTGCTCCACTGACACGCTACGTTGTAAAAGGCGTATTGCAACATCACCTTGGCAATGAAGTAAATGTCGTTAACGCACTTCACCAAGCAAAATCCCGTGACTTAGCAATTACCGTTCAAAAATCCACGACTACACAAGGATTTACGAACTTAATTTCGATCACCATTAAAACGAAAAATGAATCCCGTTCGATAAGTGGTACGTTACTTCCAGGATTGGGTGAGCGCGTTGTGAAAGTGGACGAGTTTCCGATCGACATTACTCCGGAAGGCAACTTGCTCTTGATCTCCCATACAGACAAACCAGGAATCATCGGTAAAGTTGGTACATTACTTGGTAACTTAGACGTGAACATCGCTGAGATGCAAGTTGGCCGTAAAAACATCGGCGGAACTGCAGTCATGGTTCTCACGATCGATAAAGCTGCTACGAATGATGTATTGAAACAAATGGTTGAACTTGCAGAACTCAATAGTGTGAAACAAGTTGTTTTCAGCTAATATAACCGAATAACAAGAAACCCCCTTTCGACTTGGAATTTCCAAAGTCAAAGGGGGTTTCTTGTTATGCTGCATAGGATTGTTCGGAATCTTCATCGTATGGTCGATTCATAATCCATGCGAGCGCAAACGAAATGATCAATACTAGTAACGTAATGCCAACAACCATTGCAACAAATACCGTTTGTAAATATTCCATATATTCTGCTTTGGAATATTCAATATTCGTATACCATTTCATCCCTTCAATTGGAAGCCGCATAACCATTTTTGAATCGTCTTCAAACACAATTTCAGAAGTGCCGGACGGCGCCGCATATTCTGATGCCGTAGCAATTTTTGTTAGATCAGGTGAATAAATGATTTTATTTTGGTCATCCGTAATATACATTTTACTTTCTTTTCCGATTTTAACATTTTTCAAGGTATCTTGAATGATTTTAGAATTCACTTCCACAACTACGGTCATGTCAGCGTCTGGATGTTGTACATCCTTAAGCACACGACCTAACGTCAATGTATAACCCGGAAAATCTTTTATACTATCAATCGATGGATCATTGAAAAACCCTTTTGCTAGCGTCGGAATCCATACGACTTTCCCATCCGCATCTGAGAAATCTTGCATCCCCTGCTTGTTTATCGCGGTCGAAATGTATGGCATCAATGGATTCGACATCAAATATTTGGTTAATTTCACCGCTTCTAACTGAAAATTATTTCTAGAATACAATCTGATCCCTACAATATTAGGATCAAGATATTTCATCCCTGTTAATTGATCTCGGACATTTTTAACTTTAATTTTTTCGCTTATGCCATCCAATGTTCCTAATTGAATTTCGCTAATGTTCGCACGAAAACTTGCATCTAAAAACAATTGCTGCGTGACACCTTCGATTTTTGTTAATTGTTGTTTCACGGAATCATTTGCTTGAACTAAAATTTGTTTCGAGAAATCCATTACTTTCGAGCGAAGTGTATCATTCATAATCCCACGATAAAAAAATGCCATTCCCAGAACGACTAATTCAATCACTAATGCTAATACGAAAAATGTTTTCAATCTTGCTTTGGTCAAATCGCTCATTATGAATTGAACTCCCATCGAGTTGATAAATCGTTTTAACAATATAACAGTATCATGATTAATTCCATTTCACACTCGGGATTGCATTCAATTTTCTGATAATTTACTGTACGTTGATAAGAATATAAAAAAAACGCCAAGTCCAAGTGGTTCGAACAAAGCGTTTTCAATAAAAATGCTATAAGGTTTGATATAACTCTATATATGTGTTAGCAGACGCTTCCCAGCTAAAATCCAGTTTCGAAGCATTTTTCACAATTTTTGTCCATTGGTCCTGATCAGCATAAGCCTTTACCGCCGCATGAATCGCTTTAAGCATATCATGTGCGTTATAAGCAATAAATGTAAAGCCATGCCCACTGCCTTCATCAGCTTTCCATGGCAACACCGTATCTTTAAGACCACCCGTTTCACGGACGATTGGGATCGACAAATAACGTAGTGCGATTAACTGTCCAATCCCGCATGGCTCAAATGCAGATGGCATAAGAAACATATCACATGATGCGTATATACGATGTGCGAGCCCTTCGTCATACTTGATTTGAATGGAAACCGAAGCAGGATATTTGGATGCTGCATGTCTGAAAAATTCTTCATAATGATAATCACCTGCACCAAGTAAAACAATTTGTGCGCCGGTATGTGCAATTTCATCGAACACACAAGAAATCAAGTCGATCCCTTTTTGCTCGACGAGCCTTGTGACGATTGCGATCATTGGAATTGAATCATCCACTGGCAATCCAAGTTCAGCTTGCAATGCTGTTTTATTTTTACGCTTCTTGGGTAGCGATGTTTTATATGGCTCCACCAAATATCGATCGGTATTGGAATCCCAATATTCATCATCGATTCCGTTAAGAATTCCTTTTAATGATTCGCGCTTGGATGTTAATAATCCGTGCAATCCTTCCCCAAAATGCATGGACTGAATTTCTTCTGCATACGTCGGACTAACTGTCGTAACGACGTCAGAAAAAACAATCGCTCCTTTCATCCAATTCACATCATCATAATATTCCAGTCGATCTGGTTGCATATAATAATTCACATCTAAGTTCAAATAATCTTGAACCGTATGTTTCCCAAATCTACCTTGGTATCGGAGATTATGAATCGTAAATACAGTGCGAATGACGCGATAAAACGCTCGTTCCGCATAATGTGCATGTTTGAATACCGGAATCATCGCCGTCTGCCAATCGTGGCAATGAATAACATTAGGATGAAAACCTAAAAGAGGTACAAGTTCAAGGACAGCCTGGCAAAAAAATGCGAATCGCTCTGGATCATCAATGTATCCATAAAATCCGGCACGACGGTAATAAAATTCATTATCAACGAAATAATATGTTACCCCTTCATGTTCCAATTCGAACAATCCACAATGCTGATATCGCCAGCCGATTTGGACGGTGTGTAACATACGAAATACCATTGCATCTTTGAATTTTTGCGGGATATCGCCGTATTTCGGCATAATCACCCGTACATCCGCGCCTTGTTTTTTGAGCGCCTTAGGTAAGGACCCCATCACATCTCCAAGTCCACCCGTCTTACAAAATGGAGCACACTCAGCTGCTGCCATCAAAATGTTCATCGTCCGGGTTCCCCCTCAAATTAAATCACTTTGCGTTTATCGGCAACGAATTGTGCCGTTTGATCCCCAATCAATACTTTACCTGGTCGGATGATGACATCTTTATCGAGGATCGCATTTTCGATAATTGCATGCTCACCGATTTCGCACCCTTGCAAAATAATACTGTTGATCACCGTTGCACCTTTATGGATTTTCACCCCACGGAACAAAACACTGTTCTGAACTTTGCCTTCAATGACACAACCATTTGCAATCAAAGAATTCGTTGCCAGTGCTTCACTGTTATACTTCGCAGGTGGTTCATCTTTTACTTTTGTAAAAATTGGATTGCGTGAAAGGAATAATTCTTTCCAAACTTCAGGTTGAAGCAATTGCATGGTGTTGTAATAATAGCTTGGAATCGTATTGACGATCCCTAAATGTCCATTAAATTCATACCCATGAACTTTCAGTTTTTGCAAGTTTTTCATAATACCGTCACGAACGAAATAATCATACCCTTGAGCCAAGCTACGCTCAACGATTTCGAGTAATAATTCTTTACGCAATAAAAACATATCCATACTTACTTTTTTACTTTGTTTCAAACTGCGGTTGTACTCTTCAATCATCGTCACACGACCATCCGGATTGACATCGATGCGACGTGCACGTGCAAACGTATCCGAATCCACTTCTTGATAGATCATCGTAATGTCTGCACCCGTTGAAATGTGTTGCTCGAGTACCGGACGAAAATCGATTTGGCACACTTGATGACTTCTTGTCACCAATACATATTGTTCGCTTCCGCGTTCAAAGTAATCACGATTACGATTAAAATTGTACAAATCACCTTTCATCAACTCACGGGTTTCATCGACTGCCGGTGGAAGAATGAATAATCCCCCGCGCTTGCGATCTAAGTCCCATTCTTTCCCAGAACCTAGATGATCCATCAGTGAGCGATATTTCGTATGTGCAAACACGGCTACTTTTTCGATCCCAGAGTTAACCATATTTGACATCACAAAATCAATTAAACGGTACCTTCCGCCAAACGGAACAGAGGATACACAGCGATAATTCGTTAATTGCTCTAATTGATCTGGTTCATTCACCAAATTAATAACACCCATAATTTGCGACATCGCTACTCACCCTTCCGCCAGTTTAATGTGATCAAATCCGCCAATCAGCGTAATATCACCATCCGTATTGCCAACTTCAGCACCAGCATCGATTATCGTACCTTCACCAATAATAGAACGATGAATTTTCGCACCTTTACCAATTTTTACGTTTGGCATAATGACTGAATCCGTAATACGTGCATCTTCAGCAACTTCAACCCCATAAAACAAAACCGAGTGATCAACTTGTCCAAATACCGAACAGCCCTCATTAATCATCGAGCGTTTTACATCGGCGCCAGGTGCAATATACATTGAAGGTTGATATGGATTTTGGGAATAAATCCGCCAAGATTTATCATTTAAGTTTAAAGACGGTTCATTTTCGAGCAAATCCATATTCGCTTCCCACAAGCTATCGATCGTACCCACGTCTTTCCAATAGCCTTGAAACGGATATGCGACCAAATTCTTTTGATCGCGTAACATCGCAGGGATGACGTCTTTGCCAAAGTCTTTGCTAGAATGTTGGTCTTCCTCGTCTTTGATCAAATATTCTTTCAGTACTTTCCATGAGAAAATATAGATACCCATCGATGCCAGATTGCTTTTGGGTTTCTTTGGTTTTTCAGCAAATTCAGTAATTTGCCACTGCGAATCAGTAGCCATAATCCCGAAACGACTTGCTTCTTCCCATTTCACTTCAATCACTGCAATCGTTGCATCGGCATTTTTTTGCTTGTGATAATCGAGCATTAAACTATAATCCATTTTATAAATGTGATCACCTGAAATAACCAATACATATTCTGGATCATATTGCTCGATAAAACTCATATTTTGATAGATGGCATTGGCAGTTCCGCGGTACCAGTCGGCACCTTTTTGACGCTGATAAGGAGGCAAGACGGCTACGCCGCCATATTTTCGGTCCAAATCCCATGGTGAACCGATCCCCAAATAGGAATTCAAGACAAGCGGTTGATATTGTGTCAATACACCAACCGTATCGACGCCTGAGTTCGTGCAATTGCTAAGGGTAAAATCGATAATGCGGTATTTACCTCCGAAATGAACGGCAGGCTTAGCGAGTTGATTCGTTAACAACCCCAACCGGCGTCCTTCGCCGCCAGCTAAAAGCATCGCTACACACTCTTTTGTTCTCATGTCTCTGCTCCCTTCCTATTTCCCATCTTTTTTTCTACAATTCTATTTTCCTTTAGGATGGATACAGTGTAAAGAGTTTTTGAACAATTTTCTTTGCAGCGCGAACACAATCCGGAATTCCAACACCGTCATAATCAGCACCGATGAATTCCACATTTGGAAGATCCACTTCAAGATTTGTCCGAAGACGTGCGACGTCATCTAAATGACCAACCGGGTACTGCGGAAGTGCGCACGAATAACGATTAACGATCGCTTCAAGTGGTTCAGTCCACCCGGAACCGAGTACACATTTCAAACCATCCACCGCTCGACTGACGAGTTGTTCATCCGTTTCGTTCATCCATGATGCATCTTCAAAACGGCCAATATATGTACGTATCATGGTTCGATTGGTTGGAGCAGAATGAGGCCATTTTTGACTTGTAAATGTACAAGCGGTAATCGAAAGATGTTCCGTACGCGGCACGACAAAACCACTCCCACGGGGCAAAGCAGGTACGATTGACTTATCAAAGATCAACACCACATTGGCAACGCTGGCCCGATCACCGCGCTTTAATAGTGGTTTTTTTCCGAATGGAAGATCAAACATTGCGTTTGCTTTTTCATTAGGCATCGCAACAATCACGTGATCCGCAACATATTGATGGCCTGTCGTAGTCGACACGCAATAGCCATGATCTGCCTTGCGAACACTCGTTACTCGTTGCCCCATTTGAATCGACATACCCATCTTTTGAATGTGTGTAACTAGCGTTTCAATCATATGCCCCAATCCTTTACGAAGCGTAAAAAACGAACTTCCTTTCAGTTGTGGCCATCGCTCAAACACCCCACTTGACTGCATGACTTCACGACGTTGTTGCTGCCATTTTTTCATTCCACGAATCAGACTTCCGTGGAAACGCAGTGCATCTGCCAACTGAGGAAATGTAGCTTTTGCGCTTAATTTTGCAGGATCACCGGCGTACACTCCGCCAATTAACGGCTCAACTGCTTCATAAAACCAATTTGCACCTAGACGTTTTTTCACAACGGTTTCGAGACTTGCATCTTCCCCCCGAGCGATCCGTCCATCTCCGGGTAACATCAAATCAAGCCATACACGCCATCTGCCCCATCCATTCACCAAATCACTTTCTCGCCACGCCCGAAAATCAGTAGGGACCCCTAGCGGGAATTGCGGCGAGATCCTTCGTAATTTCCCATCTCTCCAAATGGATGCACCGCGACTTGTAGCCGGTATACCGACAACCTCAGACGAAAGACCCAGATCGTCAACCAATTGCAATCCTTCCGATTTCGTCGTCAAAATCGAGTCGGGACCATATTCGATGACATAGTCATCCTGCCTTTGCGTTTGAATAATTCCACCCAATGTCTCCGTAGCTTCAATCAGAGTCACTTCGGGCCTCAGCCCATTCTGACTAACCGGCCAATCATGATGAATATAAAAAGCGGCGGAAAGACCTGTTATGCCTCCGCCGATAATTACTATTTTTTTAGGTGTATCTGCCATTATGTAATCGTCTCTTCACGAACGGCTACATGTGGTAACTTTTGCAACACCACATCTGCCAACGTCGCGATATACATCGGATCTGTATTTAATGAATCCGTTCGCTTCAGCAAAATTCCTTCTTCCGTTGCTACCGTTTGACATTCGATATCAATATCATAAAGCACTTCCAAATGATCGCATACGAATCCAATCGGACAAATTAGTGCATATTTCACATGTTGTTCGCGTGCAATGGTGCGAAGCACATCTTGAATATCCGGTCCTAACCAAGGCATGCCGTTTTGACCGGCGCTTTGCCAAGCAAACTGCCAATTCGTCACATTCGTTAATGCAGCGATACGCGTTGCCGTCTCATTCAATTGATCCGGATACGGATCTCCATTTTCCAGGATTTTTTCTGGAAGACTGTGCGCACTAAAAATAACGCGAATGTCGTCTTTATCAACGCCTTCTGCCTTAAATGCATCCAACTGTTTTTTGACGCGTTGTGCTAACGCGGTCAACAACCACGGGTGGACATGGTAACTTGTAATCCCAACAAGGAAAATCCCATGTTTTTCAGCTTCTGCTTCAGCACGTTTGATATAAGTAGCAACACTATACGTCGAAAAATGTGGGGCAAGCACAATTGCAATGGCAGAATCAAAACCGTCGGCAGCAATTTGTGATATCCCATCTTCAACAAATGGTGTCACATGCTTCAACCCTTGATAACATTTGAATTGTAAGCCAACGTCCAATTGATTCAAGTGCTCTTCCAATTTGATGACTTGATCATCCGTATTTTTACGAAGCGGGAACGTTCCACCAATGCGAGCGTATCGATCCGTTAAATCTTTTAATTGCTCCGCTGATGGCGGTCTGCCATGACGAATATGTGTATAATATGCTTCGATTTGATCCATATCTACTGGTGTTCCATAGGATAAAACAAGTACTGGGATGACTCCATTTTTTGGTTGAACTAGTTGTGATGTCATGTTCTCAATCCCTTCATCATTTCCATCGCGTTGCTGCGGGAGTATTGTTGTACAAACTGCGTCAATTCTTTCAACGTTTCCATCGGCGCTTCAGGAAAAAGACCATGTCCCAAATTGAAAATATAACCGGGTTGTTCTGTACCTGCTCGAATGATTTCTGCCGCCATTTGTTCCAATTGATCTTTTGGTGCAAATAAGGCATATGGATCTAAATTGCCTTGAATTGCCCGATGCTTCACCCCTCCAGCCAATCGAGTTCGCGCTTGTGAAATGGGCGTTCTCCAATCAATCCCGATCACATCTGCCTGGACTTGATCTAGAGAACGAAGTAATTCCCCGCTGTTTATACCAGGAAAATAAATTAGCGGCGCTCGGGTGGCGCTCGGTTTCATTGCTTGTAAAGCTTGTAATTTACTGAAAATACGTTCAATCGTTGGTAAGACGTATTTTTCAAAATCAGGGACACTTAAAGCGCCTACCCAACTATCAAATACTTGCACCGCTTGTGCGCCAGCTCGAATTTGGGCGTCTAAATAGGAGACAACCATATCACCTAGTTTTTCCATAAGCAGCGCCCAAGTTGCCGGTTCACGGTACATCATTTGTTTCGTCTTGGCATACGTCCTCGATGGACGACCTTCCACCAAATAACTAGCAATTGTAAATGGTGCACCAGCAAATCCAATCAACGGTACGTTTAATTTTTTTCGCAACAGTTTAATTGTTTGTAAAATATGCGGTAACCCTTCTTCTGCAACAAGCGGACGAAGTGCCAGTACATCAGCATAAGAGCGGATCGGATTATCGATGACCGGTCCGATATTCGAAACAATATCAAATTGGATGCCCATCGGAGCAACCGGATTCATAATATCAGAATATAAAATCGCTGCATCTACACCGAGTTTTTGTATTGGCATCATCGTAATTTCGGCAGCCAATTCCGGTTGACGGCAAATTTCTAGCAATGAATATTTTTCTTTAATTTTTCTATAATCAGGATCGTACCTGCCAGCTTGTCTCATATACCAAACTGGTGTAGAAGCTGTCCGTTCACCTCGGCATGCCCGCAAGAAAATAGATGTATCTTCCACAAAAATGCCTCCTTCGACATCAAAAAATCTTAATTCACTACTTAACATTATGGTCAATATTCTTAACTACTGCGAGTCAATGCAATGATTTTCTTTGAACATTTCGTGATGATTGTTATAATCAAATGGAAAACATGGAGGCGGTTACAATGGACAAAAAAAATCCCTATTCACGGGCACGAACAGTCACCGGAAAAATCAATCGACAACCTGGCCATTACTTTGATATTCGTGATGAAGGCGACTCAAAAAACAATGATCGTGATCTCGTGGATTGTCTAAAATGTAAATTTTTCTACGTAACATGGGAACCTGCATTTCCCCGTGGTTGCAAATTATTTCAGTTCAAAACCGCCAAATTGCCGAGTGATTTAGTGCTCGAATCAACCGGCCAATCTTGTCAGCAATTTCAACCCAAACAAAAAAGGTGATACCCGAATGGTTTAATGAAACCATCAGGAGATCACCTTTTTTGTACTCATTTATTTAACCGTTGCATTCACTTGCGATTCAAACAATTTCACACGATCCGTAAAACCTTCGAAAATATTGTAAACAGGATTCACAATCAATAAGGTTACCATTTTTCCGTTTTGAGCGGACATCGTATCGATCCAACCATTGGTGACATCTAATTTAATCATCGTTACAATATCATTTTTTCGAAGCGATGCATTGGATGCCTTAAAATCTTCTGCGGTCGCAAATTGTGGTATTTTCTTCGCCTCTTCTAATCCCAGGCGTAAATATGCATAATTTTTGGTGGTCGCATCCAAACATTGTTTCGCATTCGGATCATCCGGATGATACTTCAAAAACACATCGTTTACATGGCAATCCGTCGTGATGACCAACTCACCGGTTAGCGGTTGTATTCCTTTAAATTCAGTCGTGACCAACATTTCTTTTTCGTCTTCGGTCATCGGTGCAACTGTACTCATACCAAGCGTAAATGTACTCGAACTACTTCCAAACGGAAAATGAAAAATAGAGGATGATTGATCTTCCAATGTTCTAGATACACGAAGCATGTTTGTATCGGTCAAAACAATATCTCCAATCAAGCCTTTCTTCAATTCAAACAACGGTACCGCTCCCGGTTGTAGCTTTCCATTCAATTGATTTTCCAAGCTTGTTGAGACATTTAATGTCATCACTTGCTGTTCTGTACGGAGCAACAACTGATCTGCTGTTACATATCGTGCACCTTGAATAGAGGCTTGATCTGAATGATACAAGATGACCGGAGCAGGTGTGATAGGATTATTTGCATTTGCAATGCTCGTTCCAACGATCGTGTCGTTAATTGCATTTGAGAATGCACTCTTCGAAACAATCGCGATTTGATTCGAGGAACCATTTCCAATTGAATAATTGATGTTTCGATTCAAATAACGCTTTTCTTCCATTACTGCAAGCAAATCACGATTGACGAAAAGATCCTCTGGGTGCTGATCGATCCACGATGACACTGCCAATAAATCTTTTGAAGCGGATATACTGTTATTAAAAAATGTAAATGCTATTTTTTGCGTGTTATCTTGTACTGGTGTTTTGCATCTCGATCCGCTAAGTCCTGAAAATGGTAAGAGCAATTTGAAGAAACATTTGCGTTCCGAATTTAATCCCGTAAGCTCAATGGACGAACCGTTTATTTGGATGCGGTTAGACAATGCCGTCCAATTATAAATTCCATTCAAAATTGCCGATGTTTGATTCTCTACTTCAATGGATGCTTGTGTTGCATACCCTGTCGACTTGCGTTCGATAATCGAGATTTCACTCGGTATCGTGTCTGTTATTGATGAATACCAAAAGGTCACAAGTAAATCAGGTAATAAATAATGATTTGCTACCGCACCACCAGTAATCTTAGAAACTTCACTTGGCTGTCCCCATTTTTGAATAATTGATTGTTTTGATGTGTATGGCGCAATCCCTCTGAATAATTCACCACTAACATTCGCATTCGACGGGATGATCAATTGTCCCGGATGTCTATTTTTAAATTCTTTTAATGTACTGACTGATTGCCCTAACGTACGCGGGACATATTGTACGTTTGTATCATAATCAATCACCGATTCATTCAACCACTCTGCTTGGTTTACATGATCGATTGGTGGGCGCCAACCGTTCGACATTGCGTTCACTACCATTTTCCCATACTGTGTACGCGGAATCGGGATGATACGTAGTGCTCGATATTTTTTCACATTCGAATATTGCCTATCGCTCAGCGTTACTCCGTTTTTGGAATCCATATGCATTAAGCCTGAGCGGAAAGGTATTTTCGTCTCATTCCAACCGATCACTTGGAATGAAAGTTCATCTAATCCCTTACACAAATAATTAACGTTGCTGATCCCATTTTTTTGATTCAGTAACGCAGCCATACTTTTAGCGCTCTCACATAGGTTTTTAACCAGAGGTTTATTTTTAGCCGTTGCTGCAAAAGACACGTCAAACGCGATCAAAAACAACGTTAAACTTGCGATCAATACGATGATCTTTTTCAATGGATTATCCTCCTAGCACGTCAACCTTAAATGTTTTTTTACGTCTAACCAATATTCCAATCGTAAAGACGATTATCGCCATTGCTGCCCCGCCAAACATCATTCGTACATTCAGTGAAACACCTACCCATGCAAGAAACTGAAACACAGCGAGTCCACTAAGCATAAACACATTTTCCATCATATTCTGAATTGCTACCGTCCGTCCGACACCGATATGCTTCTTTCCTTCAGACTGAAGTAATGTATTCATAGGAACAACGAACAAACCTCCAAGTAAACCAATCATAAATAACACGCCAACAACTGGTATCGTTCCGTTCACCCAAGGTGAAAGCATAATCAATAGTGCGCTTATATATGCGAACGGTATGGCCTTCTCAACATTTCCAATTTTGATGATGACCGGGGCCAACATTGCTCCTCCAATGACACCAACCGCAGATGCTGCAAGTAATGTTGCCTGTCCCGCTTTATCCGTAATCCCAAGCACAACCGGTAACCAGGTTAGATACGCGATACGCATGAGTGTTGCACTCATCCAAAATGATGAATTCCCAAGTAACGCGAACCGCGTGAGCGGATTCGAAAACAAAGTCTTTATATCCGCAAAAAAATTCGAAATACCAATTGCATATGTAATTGTTTTCTTTCCTTCAATTTTTGGAAGTCCAAAACTAAACAACAATGACAAGATTAATACCATCGCTGTTCCAAATAGGCCCCATGTGGAAGAATGATCTGCTAGTATCCCGCCTGTGATACTTCCGACCATAATCGCCAAAATACTTAAACCTTCCAAGATTCCGTTACCGCGTAACAACGTTTGACCATCTTGGATCAAATCATTTAGCATTCCGTATTTTGCTGGTGAATAAACGACCGCACCTGCACCGAATATCGCATAACATAGTGGAACCGGAATACCGCTAAACAGTAACAACACCCCAGCCATTTTAAGAAGTACACCGAGTTGAATGATTCGCTTGCGACTCGAACGATCCGATAATGTTCCAACTACCGGTGCAAGTAAAATATACGCTGCCAAAAATGCAGTTTGCACACCGGACATATACTGATCCGGTTCAAGTACCCCGCGTTCACCGGCTAGCCCGACGAGTGCGAAAAACACTGCATTATCAGCAAACGCATTAAACCATTGCGCAAATACCAAAAACCAATAAGATCGATTCATAAACGTTTCCTGCCCCTTATCCGCGTTCCATAAACAAACGTCCATCTATGCAATCCAACCAGATTCGTTGCGTTTGGATTGATTCTAGCCAATCGTAGCGTTCTGTACCGATAATTACCGGACCCGGATAATCTCCTATCCAGGAAGCTAATCGTTCCAGTGCATCTATCGTTAATACACGCTCTGGTTCCATCAGCATAAAAAATGTGTCTCGCGACATGTCTGTTCTCGTCGCATCAACTTCCGCCCAACCAAGTAAACGCGATAAACCTGTCCGACCGCGATCTTCTGCGCCAAGCAGTTCCATCCACTGTGCAGTTAACTCCTCGTCAACTCCGGTAAACGAGAGCAAGGCGCGCAGTCTTTTTTCCGTATCCCATCCGTTTCGTTCAATCAAAAGCGCCTCCAACTCTGCAACGCGAAGTTGGTCGGAATCGTGCATGACAAGTTTGGAAACCAATTGTTCATATTCTTTGATCGCTTCACCAATATCTGGTTCGATCGCCCATATTGCTTCCATTACCGTTTCTGAAGAATCCGGCGAAACATTGTTAACGATTAACTTTTCACCGACTCCGCGATTCCCAAGTTCACGCGTCATCTTCCAACACGCCTCTGGCGCTTCAAAAATAAATCCACCAACTGGCCAATCAACCGTACCTTTATTAAGCGTTTGAATACCTAATAACACACCTACCCAATATCTTCTCCAGCGTCGCGAAAAATTTCGAAGAACATAAACATTCCCCGGTTTAAACCAAAAATCAAATGTTCCCGATTTTTCATCAACAGACACATTTCGCAGGCGCATAACTTCACCTCATTATTGGTTACGTTCTACTATTCTCGCTTCCAACGTCTTGAGCAAATCCGTACATGCTTGCTCAACCAATTGAAAAACATATTCAAATCGACCATCATAATATGGATCTGGTACATTCGCATCCGGTTGTTTCAACTTAGCCTTCGTCGACCACTCTAACAACCGATTCACCGTCGATTGATAATTGCCTTTGGCAAACCCTTTAACATTCGTAACATTGCTATCATCCATACAAATGATATATTCAAATTCGTCAAAATCAGATGCTTTCACTTGTCTTGCGAACATTCCAGCGCTAGAAACGCCATGACTTTGCAATACTTCCTGTGTCCCGCGATGCGGACGATGTCCGACATGCCAGTCACCGGTTCCCGCAGAATCAATCCTAAATTTATCTTGTATTCCTTTTTTCTCGACCAAATGACGAAACACCGCTTCTGCCATCGGCGATCGGCAAATATTACCCAGACATACGAATAATACGCCTGTTTTTTGTGAGTTCATGATACGGCCTCCTTACCTCAATCACTTTGCTATTATAGCACAGGCCCTGTCCAAAAATGACCGTTTAAAAAACAAAAGGACGTTGTGCGTAAACACAAAATCCATCAATATCAACTTATAAATTCGATTGTTGATATAACCACACGAACGCATGAAACCGATCAACAACCCCTAATTTATTCAAAATATTTGTCACGTGATGCTTCACGGTATGTTCACTAATACCCAATTCCGTTGAAATGTCCTTGTTCGATTTCCCGCAGATGATGTGCATGAGTACTTCTTTTTCGCGTTTCGACAATTGCACTAACGAGTGAATTACTGATTCGAGATTTTTACCGACAAAAGAAACTTGAGGGATTACGTCTTTGTTCACCATGTCGATTTTTTCTTCGTTCGCCCAAATTTCATCATTCAAATATTTACTCAGATTCCATGAATATGAGAAATTCAAAAATTGTTCACTCCATTTTTCAAGCGGCCCAAACCAACTGATCAAGTTTGCTTGCCAATCGCTTTTTGTCATCCGATTTTTCATATTCTGCAAATGATCAAACCAAATCTGAATCGCGGATAACAGTTGTCCTTCTTGTTGATACATTCGTTCAGGCGTTCCATTCATTGATCGCAAATGAATCACATGTTGCACGTGCGATTTTTGCATACACCAATTGTACCAATACTGATAGGACTCAACGATCGAATAAACGCTCCCGGGCAAATAAATTTGACGTATTTCTGATGGCAAATGTTTAAATAACAAAGAAAGTAGCATGGGAAAAATCGTGTTTTCACGCCAATTCGATTGAATTAAAAATGCATGTAAAAAGAATAAACGATTTGTCAGATGACGTTTTGATTCCTCACTCATTGAACGAAAGGAATCATTTATAAAGCCGGTGATTTGAAAAACCATTTGTTCCTTAGAACTTTCTAAATTCGCGTGACGTTGGCTGTAAAATGTATTTAATAATTTCGTGAATTGCTGTATTTCAATGAGGATATCCTGTTCCTTCTCGATGGGATCAGCACTCAACGGTCCAGCAATGAGGAATGTTAGTCGGTTGTTCATTGGGATTGGTTCGACCATCCATGACGTGCGATTCGTAGGTTCAAAAATAAAACTGGCTTTGTGCTTTAAAGCCTGTTTCATAATCCCTTCCCAATTTCGATCGTCAGTTTGCGATGGTAAGCGATCGTTCTCAATTAATAAGCCGCCATCATCACTTACCCATCGCAGTTGTAATCCCCATTTTGATGCAACCGCATTTAAAACCCCACGCCATTCAATGACATTTAACCCCATGTTGATCATCCTTGTCTGTACGGGTCTTGTATATTAATTATACTTTTGTATAGATATTGTATATACCTTGTTAAATAGGAATGAACTCTTATGTAGATTACCATGTTCAACTGTATAAAAATAGCTATTCTAGCGAATTTTTCGTTTTTTAAAATAAAAAAACAGCTTTTTTCATACGAAAAAAGCTGTTTTTCTTACGTTTCGTCGCTACAATTTGTCGGCGGCAAATTCGAATCTGCACCAACCAAAACTTGAAGTTGATTGGACAATCGGTCCGCAACAACATTTATTATTAATTGTAACAAATAGTTAATGTCTTGTTGTGTTTGTTGAAATTGTTGCACAAGCGGAAACGAATCTAACTCTTGTTGGAGTTCCTCTATTTCAGCTTCGATTTGTTGAACTTTCGACGGATTTTTGAAATGCTCAAACGCAACCGCTTCTTTTTGCTTGCGTTTAATCGTTTTAATCAGGGTTTGAATTCGCTCATGAGATTGAATTTTCACTTCTGCTTGTTTGTAAATTTCAACTTCACTAGATTTAGAAATGAGATCCGCAATTTCTTTAGCTTTGCTCAAAATTTCTTCGTCCAATACCAATTCACGATTGTGAAACGATTCCATCGGTTTTGAATCCGAGGTGGAATCGCAATATTTAACGCCGCTTTCCGATTCAAGATCGGCATGTGTATGAGAATGATCGTGTCCCATTGTAACGCTCCTTAAATTGCTGATCCGACTGGCGCTTCCACCATCGTCCCTCGCAAGTAAAATGTCATTGCTTCCTCGATATTGACATGCACCAATTTCCCAATTAATGATGCATCTCCTTCAAAATGGACCAATTTATTCGTACGTGTACGTCCACTTAACATTGAACTATTGTTTTTGCTTTCACTCTCTACAAGCACTTCATGCACTTGTCCAATCATTCGGCGATTATGTGCAATCCCGCTTTCTTTTAGCACTTCGTTTAAGTCCGCCAAACGACGTTGCTTGACCTCATAAGGAACATCGTCTTTCATCTCGAAAGCAGGGGTCCCTTCACGCGGCGAATAAATAAACGTAAACGCCATATCATATTGCACTTTGCGGGCAAGCTCGAGCGTTTCTTGGAATTGTTCTTCCGTCTCGCCCGGGAATCCAAGAATAAAATCCGTTGTCAATACAGCATCTGGAATTGCGGCACGAATTTTCTCGACCAATTCGAGATATTGCGCAACATTGTATTTGCGCGTCATCCGCTTCAAAATTTCATTACTACCCGATTGTACAGGCAAATGAATATGCTCCACCAAATTCCCGCGTTTTGCCAACACTTCGATTAAATGGTCATCAAAATCACGTGGATGTGATGTCGTAAAACGAATTCGCGGAACACCAATTAATCGGATTTCATTTAGCAAATCGCCAAAGCCATATTTCATTTCTTCAAAATCTTTACCATATGCATTAACATTTTGTCCGAGCAATGTCACTTCTTGATAGCCTTGTTGAGCAAGTTCACGCACTTCATTCAAGACATCTTGAGGTAATCTGCTGCGTTCTTTACCGCGTGTATATGGTACGATGCAATACGTACAAAACTTATCACATCCGTACATAATATTAACCCACGCACGCATACCCGCACGTTTCTTCGGCAAATTCTCAATGATATCGCCTTCTTTGGACCATACTTCAACAACCAATTCTTTATTAAACATCGATTCTTTTAATAAGAAAGGCAAGCGATGAATGTTATGTGTTCCAAAAATCAAATCAACAAAATTATGTTTTGCCAAAATGCGCTTGACGACCGCTTCTTCTTGCGACATACAACCACAAACACCAAGAATCAGATCCGGTTTCTCACGCTTTAATCCTTTTAAATGACCGAGTTCACCGAACACCTTATCTTCCGCATTTTCACGAACAGCACAAGTGTTTAACAAAATAAGGTCTGCTTCATTCTTATCATCAGTTGTTTCATATCCCATCGCCTCAAGCAATCCAGCGATCATTTCACTATCGTGCTCATTCATTTGGCAACCAAACGTACGTAGTAAATATTTCTTACCCAATCCTAATCCTTTAAACTCCTCAGGGAGTCCGTCCGTATATTGTACGTTAATTTCCGATTTACCACGCGTTTTTGCATCGCGCATAGATGGCGGTTGAAAATAAACGGAAAAATCTTTACTCTTGCTCGGGGCGCTCATCCCGTGTACCTTCTTTCTCATTTCAAAATAACTCACAACTTACCTATTATACACAAAAATGATTTCACAAAAAAGCCGCCTTTCAAATTGTTAGTTCCTTTTGAGGAACATTTACAAGATGAATTGCGGCATCTGATGATTAGTTAAATTCTGCAACAAGTTTATCGAATTGGTCTTTCGTAAGCGTTATGTTTTGTTTTGCTAGACCAATTTCTTGGAAACCAGGAAGTTGCTGTTCATAGCTTGGTTTTTCTTTATTTTGATAAACAATGCCTGTGATCATTCCATCGGTTTCAAGTACTTTTTGCATGGCCATCATTTTATTTGATGCATCATATCCATCAAATGAATCCGTACTTACCACACGCTCTTTGAACCACTCGTACGTGTTTACTTTATTAAAAGTGACACACGGCGAGAATACATTGATCAATGAAAACCCTTTATGGTTCATGCCGGCTTCAATAACTGCCGTCAATTGTTTCAAGTCGGTTGAGAACGATTGAGCAACAAATGTTGCACCAGCAGCTAATGCCATTTCAAGCGGTGACAAGGTCGTCTCGATCGAACCTGTTGGCGTTGATTTCGTTTTGAAACCGGACGCAGAACGAGGGGATGTTTGCCCTTTTGTTAACCCATAAATTTGGTTGTCCATGACAATGTAAGTCACGTCGATGTTTCGGCGAATCGCGTGTACGGTATGACCCATACCAATCGCAAAACCGTCTCCATCTCCGCCGGAGGCAATGACAGCCAATTCACGGTTTGCCAATTTCAAACCTTGTGCAACCGGCAAGGAACGTCCGTGGATACTATGGAAACCATATGCATTGATGTAACCAGAAATACGACCAGAACAACCAATACCGGATACAACTGCTACCTGTTCTGGTTCATACCCTACATTTGCGCAAGCGCGCTGGATGGCAGCTTGAACACTGAAATCGCCACAACCTGGGCACCAGTTCGGCTTAATGTTGTTACGAAAATCTTTAAATGTTGCCATCTCAGATCAACTCCTTGCAATCATTGTAGAGTTCGTTTGGTAAAAATGGATTTCCGTCATATTTCAGCATCCGTTTAATTTTCTCGCGTCCGCCTGCATGCAATGTAATCAAGTCTGCCAATTGACCAGTCGCATTATTTTCTACAACAATGACTTTTTTCGCTTTATCCAATTGAGCTGCAACTTCCGCACCAGGGAATGGATGTATGAGGCGAACCATCACTTGATTCGTCTTCAAACCGTCCGCTTCAAATTGTTTACGCGCCTCTTCGATCGTTCCACCTGTCGAACCCATTCCGACAAACAAAATATCGGCATCATCGTATTTCGAAATTGCAACAATCGGATTTGTAACTTTTACACTTTCCATTTTGCGCATGCGTTTATCCATCATTTTCTTACGGTTCGTAGTCGCTTCGGAAGGACGACCTTGCTCATCGTGTTCAACGCCCGTGGAATGGAAAATACCATTCTTCGTTCCTGGAAACACGCGAGTGGATACACCGCTCTCAGAGAATGCATAACGTTTAAATAATTGATTTTCTGGTTGTGGTTCAACTTCAAGAGCAAGCGCCCCGCGATCAATTGTTACCCGACTGAAATCTAACGGTTCGGAAGTTTGTTTACCAAGTGATAATTGTAAATCTGTTAACAAGATGACCGGACATTGATACTGATCTGCTAAATTGAATGCTTCAACGGAATCATAGAAGCATTCTTCGATTGTACTTGGGAAAAGAACGATTTTTGGGATTTCACCATGTGTTCCATAAATCGCTGCATTTACGTCGGATTGCTCTTGTTTTGTTGGCAAACCAGTACTTGGGCCACCGCGCATTGTATCAACAATTACAACCGGAGTTTCTGTCATTCCAGACAAACCAATTGCTTCCATCATTAATGAAAGCCCTGGACCCGCAGATGCTGTCAGTGTACGTACACCGCCATAGTTAGCGCCGATTGCCATTGTAACTGCTGCAATTTCGTCTTCTGTTTGAACGACAGTTCCGCCCAATTTCGGTAATTTCTTAATTAAATATTCCATGATTTCCGATGCAGGAGTTATCGGATATGCCGACATCAAACGGCAACCTGCCGCCACTGCACCTAAACCAATTGCTTCGTTTCCAATAATAAATAAACGTGTTGTCCCATCGCCTGGTTCAAGTTTGAACTCTTCCGACGGACCTCCAGAAATATCCAACAAATATTCAAACCCTTTTTGGATTGCAGCGTTGTTTTTATCAACGACCGCTTGTCCTTTACGGCCAAATTCTTCTTCAACGACCTTCTTGATGATGTCAACTGGAAGATCCAAAAGTGCTGTCGAAGCACCAACAGCTACCATGTTTTTCATCAGGGAAGTCCCAAGTTCTTCCGCAATTGCAGTAAATGGAACCGCATAAAGTTTCGCAGGGAAGCCTTCTGGTAATTTCGGATCGAATTTTGCGTCTGCAATCACGACGCCGCCATTACGTAATTCTTTATGATTCAAATCAATCGTTTCTTGGTCAAAAGCTACCAATATATCTAAATTATCCGAAATCGCACGTATCGGTTGTGTGCTAATTCGGATCTTATTATTCGTGTGTCCACCCTTAATCCGCGATGAAAAGTGGCGATATCCGTATAAATGATATCCCAAACGATTCAATGCTGTTGAAAAGATCCGGTCTGTACTCTCCAAACCTTCCCCTTGTTGTCCGCCGATCTTCCAGGATAACTGGCTAATCACGTGTGATTCACTCCTTTATTGTGTGCAAAAAATGATTTTTAATATAGATATTCGATGGTTTATCGATAATCATTGTAATTTTACGCTCTTAAAATGCAATTTGCAATAGTGGAAACCCCGATCTTCAGATGATGCTTTTCGATTGAATCAATCTAAATAATAGAACGATCGGTTTTTCCACATGCAGAAGGCCTACTTCATCATTTTACGAAAAAATGTCAACCAATTTTCTGAACCTATGCGAATCCAATCATTTTCACTTAACAATTGTTCGGATTTTGCCATTTCTAAAAATCTTGACCAATCGTTCGGACCATTGATGCCTTCGATCATTCGATCAGCACCCCAAAAATCACTTCCGAATCCAATATGTAATCGCGCATTCTGATCCAACATCGTCATCAAGTGGTTCATCCAACATTGTATTTCCGATTGTAACTCCTCTGAATTCGTATCAAACAATAAAAACGGTACGAAATTGAGGCCAATGCAACCTCCGCGCTCAACAACAGAGTGAATTTGTTCATTTGTTAAATTTCTTGGATGCGCATAAACATGGGCACTATTTGAATGCGTGATCGCAATTGGTAATGCCGAATGTTTTAATAAATCCCAAAATGCCTTTTCGCTTAAATGTGCACCATCAATGATGATTCCCAGTTGCTCACATACAACGACCGCTTCGATTCCATGCGCACTTAATCCACCATGTAATGTCCCGAATGCTCCGTCACCAAACCAATTGCTATGATTCCATGTAAAGCCGATCATTCGTATACCAAACGAATGCAGTACTTGTAGTCTTTGTTCTGTATGTATGTTTAATGCATCGGCACCTTCAACAGCTAGCATAATAGCAACCATTTTAAGTTCAATTTTTCGCTCAACACTTGGCAAATCTTCTGCTTTTAGGACACGAATAACTTCTGGCCTACTGAATATCATTTGTTCAGCAATGCCAATCATTTCTAACATAACTTCCCACTTTCGCTCTTCAGCTACTTCCTCGGGAACAAAAATTGGCAATACTTGAAGTAATACGTTTTGATTTATCATTGCAGCGATAGCCTCATCAACCAACAGCTCACGTTTTTCTTCAGAAGCCTCTTTCCAAATTTCCCACAGTAGGTCAGCATGCGCATCGACAATCAAAAAAATTCCCCTTTCATAGTAAACCTTAAGGCAACAAAAAAGCCCGTCTCACATTTGTGCGAAACAGGCTTATTGAATACATTATTTATTTCTTGGTTCAACGATCAATTTGATCGCAGTGCGGTCTTCACCATCGATGACTATATCAGTGAATGCCGGAATACAAATTAAATCAACGCCCGTAGGTGCTACAAAACCTCGTGCAATGGCAACGGCTTTTATCGCTTGATTCAAAGCGCCCGCTCCAATTGCTTGTAACTCTGCAGTACCTCGTTCACGTAAAACTCCGGCCAGCGCACCAGCTACCGAGTTTGGATTAGATTTTGCTGAAACTTTTAATACGTCCATGCGGTTAACCTCCCCGGAAAGTGGAATCTTGTCACAACTTGAATACACCATACTATGTATTCGTGACAATAAATATAATTCCTTCCAAGGACATTGTGAAATAAATCATTTTTCAGAATTTTAAGTCATCCACAAATCAGTTTCGTGATATCGTATTTTTTTGATCGATTTCGCCAAACCTGTTTTTGGATCAATATCAATGACCGTTGCGTGGAATTGCCATATCCCTTCGTCAACTGTAAATCTTGTTGGCATTTGCGTCAAAAACTTTTGAATGATTGGTGACCGCTCAACACCCAAAATCCCATTAAGTGGCCCCGTCATACCAACATCCGTTAACACTGCTGTACCATTTGGCAATACACGTTCATCATTGGTCTGTACATGAGTATGAGTTCCAATTACAGCGCTCACACGTCCATCCAAATACCAAGCCATCGCTAACTTTTCTGCTGTTGCTTCGGCATGGAAATCCAACAATATTGGCATTGTTTTTTTCTTATATGGTTCTAAGATTTGATCAATTTTATGAAACGGGCAATCAATTGGCGGCAAAAAAGAGCGGCCCTGCATGTTCACGACGAGTAATTCATATTGTCCGTTTTTTATTACTACCGAACCATTCCCCGGACAACCCTCTGGAAAATTGGCTGGACGGATTACCTTTGACTCACTTCCGATCCAATCAACGGTATCTTTTTGATCCCAAGTATGGTTACCAAGTGTGATTGCATGTGCACCATATTCCAATATTTCTGTTGCAATCGCACGTGTAATTCCACGTCCTGCTGCAGCATTTTCAGCGTTCACTACGATAAACGTCGGTTGTAAATTCCGTTTTAATACCGGCAGCACTTCTTTCAGTGCTTTTCGACCAACCGAACCAACGATATCTCCTACCATGATAACGCGCATGTTTGTCTTCCTTTCATCAAAAAAGGTCCTGGGACGCTTTCCGCCTCAGGACCTCTCGTGTTTAATTATTTTGCGTATTCGACGGCACGTGTTTCACGGATTACCGTTACTTTAATGTGCCCAGGGTAGTCAAGTTCACCTTCGATTTTCTTGGTGATATCACGTGCCAAACGGAACGCTTCAATATCATCAATTTTGTCTGGGAATACCATGACACGAAGTTCGCGACCAGCTTGAATTGCATATGATTTCTCAACGCCTTCAAACCCGTTAGGAATTGCTTCCAAACGCTCTAGACGTTTTATATACGTCTCAAGCGTTTCGCGGCGCGCTCCTGGACGCGCTGCTGATAATGCGTCAGCTGCACCAACAAGGATGGCGATTACTGATGTTGCTTCGCAATCACCATGATGAGATGCGATACTGTTGATGACAACTGGATGCTCTTTGTACTTTTTCGCAAGATCAACACCAATTTCAACATGTGATCCTTCGACTTCGTGATCAAGTGCTTTCCCGATATCATGCAGTAAACCAGCACGTTTTGCCAACGTGATGTCTTCACCAAGTTCAGCTGCCATTAATCCAGTTAGGTAAGCAACCTCTAGGGAATGTTTCAATACGTTCTGACCATAGCTCGTTCTGAATTTCAGTCGACCCATGATTTTGATCAAATCTGGATGTAATCCGATAATTCCTGCTTCAAATACAGCCTGTTCGCCATATTCGCGGATGCGCTCGTCCACTTCTTTGCGAGACTTGTCAACCATTTCTTCAATTCGGGCTGGATGAATTCGACCGTCAGATACTAATTTCTCCAACGTCGTGCGAGCAATCTCACGACGAATTGGATCAAAACCGGACAAAATAACCGCTTCCGGTGTGTCATCAATAATCAAATCAATACCGGTTAACGTTTCTAACGCACGAATATTACGTCCTTCACGTCCGATAATCCGGCCTTTCATTTCATCGCTCGGTAAAGCGACAACAGATACGGTTGTTTCCGCTACATGGTCTGCAGCACAACGCTGAATTGCCAATGAAATGATATCCCGAGCTTTCTTATCCGCTTCTACTTTCGCTTGTTGTTCAATATCCTTAATCAACAATGCGGTTTCATGACGAACTTCTTGTGCAACAGAATTCAAAATCATCTGTTTGGCCTCTTCTTGAGTCAAGTTCGAGATCCGTTCCAGCTCTGCTACTTGTTGCTGTTGCAAGCGAATTACTTGTGCTTGCGTGTCTTCGATTTGCTTCTCTTTGTTGGAAACGTGCTCTTCTTTGCGCTCTAAAGATTCTAATTTTTTATCCAGAGTCTCTTCTTTCTGCACTAACCGGCGTTCTTGACGCTGAATTTCATTCCGGCGTTCACGAACATCTTTATCGGCTTCATTACGCAGTTTATGTGCCTCGTCCTTGGCTTCCAACACGATTTCTTTCTTCATCGCATCAACATCCTTGCGTGCTTGCTCAAGGATATGTTCAGCAGAAATTCTCGCGCCATCAAGCTGTTTCTCAGCATAAGACTTGCGGACAAAATACCCAATCCCGTAGCCCAGTATTCCAACTAAGAGAGCGATGATCAAAGTTACGATCAACTTCTTCACCTCCCCGTTGTTTTTCCAAGTGGTACCTTGGGGTAATTCAGTTAAAAATCTTCAATTCGTTGTAATTACGTTGGAATTTGAACCAAAGTTATCTTCCACAGATAACCTATCGTTCATTGTATCGATTAACCTTCATCATTGTCAAGATTAGAAGTGAAATGTCCAAGCACCTTTCGGATAATAGTTGAAGAAAAACCTCGTTGTGCCAACTTTCGTGCAAACCGAACGGCCTTATCTCGCCCCTCACCTTTTATGCCATTCCATTTACTTCGGGCCCAGCGAAGTGCGTTTACATATTCATCTTCTTCGGTAAAATGTGCAATAGCTGCATTCGCATCTTTCGCAGAAATACCTTTCTGTTGTAATTCCATCTTTATCCTAGCGCGCCCTTTGTTCTGATTACGAAATTTCTGCTGTGAAATCCGCTCCGCTAATTTCCCATCATCGAGTAATTCCAAAGCCATTGCCCGTTCAACCGCTCGCTCCACGAACTCCATCGCATGTTTTCCTCGAAGTAAAGATCGTTTCAATTCCAAGCGCGAACATTGACTTCTCTCAATTCTACGCAAGGCGCCCTGCCACGCGGATAACTCCGCATGCAGGGCGACGTATTGATGAAACTTTTCTTCTTCTACCACTCTTCCATTTGGAAAATGATTCGGATTCACTTGATCGATCGGTAGTAAGTGTGCGGTGCCATTCGTCCATTCAACGCGAACCGCTTCATAGGGAATTCTCACCCATTTGGCTTTCGCGACTTCATAGGTTATTTGCTCCGTCACTGACTTTGACCTCCTCAATCTTCGTCAGGATTAAAATCATCATCCACTTCATCAGTTATATTCGAAGGCACAATTGGAACTTGTGAAATACAAACTTCTCTAATTTTGCGTTCAATCGCATCTGCAATGGATTTATTATCTTTCAAATATTGCTTCGCATTCTCACGGCCCTGACCTAATCTTTCACCGGAATAAGAATACCACGCACCGCTCTTTTGAACGACATCGATCTCTGCACCGATATCGATAATACTACCTTCTCGAGAAATTCCTTCGCCATACATGATATCTACATCTGCTTGTTTAAATGGCGGAGCAACTTTATTCTTAACCACTTTAATCTTTGTGCGATTACCAACCACATCATTACCTTGTTTAATAGATTCAACGCGGCGAACTTCAAGGCGCACGGAAGAGTAGAACTTGAGTGCACGACCACCTGGTGTAACTTCAGGATTACCGAACATCACGCCGACTTTCTCACGTAATTGGTTAATAAAAATCGCGATCGTCTTCGATTTATTAATCGCTCCGGACAACTTACGAAGTGCTTGCGACATTAATCGAGCTTGTAGACCGACGAATGAATCACCCATCTCGCCTTCAATTTCCGCCTTAGGAACTAATGCAGCAACCGAGTCAATGACGACAATTTCAACTGCGCCGCTTCGAACCAATGCTTCCGCAATCTCCAACGCTTGCTCTCCAGTGTCTGGTTGAGAAAGCAATAACTCGTTTATATTAACGCCAAGTTTACCTGCATATAACGGATCTAACGCATGCTCCGCATCAATAAAAGCAGCCATACCGCCACGCTTCTGAACTTCTGCAATCGCATGAAGTGCTACCGTCGTCTTACCTGACGATTCAGGCCCGAACACTTCAATAATCCGTCCACGAGGAAAACCACCGATTCCTAATGCAATATCTAATCCTAATGCTCCAGTTGGGATTGTCTCCACTTTCATATGTGTAGACTCACCCAAACGCATAATTGATCCTTTACCGAATTGCTTCTCAATTTGTTTCAACGCACTCTCAAGTGCCGCTTTACGATCAGCCACAATTCCACGTCCTTTGCTTTTGTTCGTTTCCAGACCGTCTGAAGTAATCATATCTGTCCTTATCTCAAATTGCAAGCAAAAAGTAGAATATATGTTCGTATTTTTTTACTGCTCGATCCAGCCACCCTTTTTTAACTCACGCCAGGCAATAAATAATGCCCGTTTTGCCGCACGACGTTTGATTGTTGGTCGATTTCCTGGTGATTGATACGCTTCAGCAATAACTTTTCCATCAGGCAACGCAACTGCCACATAGACCATTCCTGGGGTTTTTCCTTCAATCGATTCGGGACCAGCTACCCCGGTAATTGACAAGCCTATTTCAGTACCCATGGTTTGACGGGCACCTTCGGCCATCGCGATTGCCGTTTCTTTACTGATCGCTCCGGGTGCATCATTTCCCTCTAATAGTTCAGCCGGCACACCAAGTTGAAGCATTTTCGCTTCATTCGAATACGTTACGAATCCACCCTTGTACACGACAGAAACACCAGACACATTCGTCAGCAAATCACCTAATAACCCTCCACTACAGCTTTCCGCAGTTGAAAGGTTTAATCCAGATATAATCAATTGTCTAACCAATGCTTGCTCAAGCGAGACATCTTCATAGGCATAAAGATAATGTTTCAAACGTGATTCAATATTTTCGATGATTGGCACAAACTTCATTTCTGCACTAATTAAATCTTTCGCTTTTGTAGATAATCGAATGGCCACTTCCCCGTCATGCGCGTAAGGCGCAATGGTTGGGTCGGTTTGATTTTGAATTAAATCCTGAAGCGAAAAAGCAACCTGAGATTCTCCAATTCCAGCAAACCGCATCGTTCTTGAATATAATTGATTCGCATCACCTAACTGCTTTTTCAACCACGGATTTAAATGATTTACGACCATTGGTTTCAACTCTGACGGCGGTCCAGGTAACACAACGATCCGTATCTCTTCGTGCTGAATGGCGCACCCAATTGCGAAACCGACTTCATTCTCTAGAATGGTGCCGCCGCTAAAATAATCCGCTTGCTTTTCATTCCCTGGAGGAACAGGTAAATCACGTTTTGTGAATAGATCATTTATTTTTTTTAATGCCGGTTCATGACGATCTAACGACCATCCAAACGCTTCAGCAATTGATTCTTTTGTTAGATCATCTTGTGTAGGTCCTAGCCCACCAGTAAAAATAAGTACATTCGAACGCGATAACGCTGTGTTAATTACAGATTTCAAGCGGTCCATATTATCACCAACAACCGTTTGATAATATAAATCCACACCGACTTCTGCCATTTGTTGCGAAATAAACTGAGCATTCGTATTTAATATTTGCCCAAGCAACAACTCAGTTCCTACGCAAATCAATTCCGCCTTCAGTTTTGTTTGCACCATGTTAGTCATCTAATCCCCTCCGATATAAAAAAAAGCTTGCACCCGAACTAATTCAAGTTCCAAGTACAAGCTCCTTCTGTTAAAACGTAACTAAATTTTTGTTTTTTACAAAATAATCATAACCTGAGTAAATCGTAATTAGCGCAGCAATCCAAGATAAAATCAAGTCAAACGGGATGTGTAGAAATGCGAACGGAAAATTGTTCAACATAAGCAAGATGACTGCCGCAATTTGCATTCCTGTTTTCCATTTTCCCCATTTGCTAGCCGCCATGACATGCCCTTCAAGCAATGCAATCATACGTAAACCGCTTACTGCAAATTCACGGCTAATAATCACAATTGCAATCCACGCATCTAGTTTGTCTAATTCAACGAGGGAAATCAGTACAGCTGTAATTAAAATTTTATCAGCAAGTGGATCAAGCAATTTCCCTAAATTCGTAACCATCTTATGTTTCCGAGCCAAATATCCGTCAATCCCATCCGTAACCGCTGAAACAATAAAAATTAACGTAGCAATCACTTGACTATACGTAATTTGAAATTCAGCAATTTGCAGTTGAAATGAAAACGGTTCGAATTTGACCAATAAGAAGAACACAATGAGCGGGACCAAAAAGATCCGAATCATCGTGATACGGTTGGCCATGTTCACGCAATCGCCTCCCCGGCGAGGTCGTAGTCAAAGGAATGGGTAATACGTACGTCAGTCATTTCACCAACGTTAACTTTGCATTTTGAAATAAATACTTCTCCGTCAATTTCTGGTGCATCATATTGAGAACGGCCAATATACACGTCATTGCGACCATCGTAACGTTCCACGAGCACGGTCATAACTTGTCCGATACGTTTCCCAATCACTTCTTTTGCAACTTCACGTTGCACTTCCATTAATGTGTTCGCGCGCCATTCTTTTAATTCATCATCCACTTGATTCGGCAAACGCGCTGCAGGCGTATCTTCTTCCAAAGAATACGTGAACACACCGAGCCGGTCAAACTTCATTTCGCGGACAAATTCGCAGAGGCGATCAAAATCTTCTTCTGTTTCACCAGGGAAACCGACGATCATTGATGTGCGAATCGAAATATCCGGAATCGCCGTACGCATTTTTGCTACCAATTCACGGATATCACGCTGACGGCCTGGACGACGCATCCGTTTCAAAATCGAATCTTCACTGTGTTGAAGTGGCATATCAATGTACTTACAAATTTTCGGATTCGTGCGAAACGTTTCAATCAACTCATCCGTAAAAAATCCTGGATAAGCATAATGTAATCGGACCCATTCCAACCCAGAAACTTCCGTCACACGGTTCAACAAGTCCGGAAGCATAAACTTATCGTACAAGTCGGTTCCATAGTTGGTAGAATCTTGTGCAATTAAACTAATTTCCTTCACGCCTTGCGCAACTAACCCTTCCACTTCCGTCACGACGGATTCAATGGAACGGCTACGGAACGCACCACGCATGATCGGAATACTACAGAATGTACATGCATTATCGCAACCTTCTGCAATTTTCACATAGGCGGTCGGGCGTTTCTCCGTCAGCTTACGCGGCAAAATCGTTTCATATGAAAACACTGGATTTCCAACCCGAATGGGTTGACGGTTCGCAAGCGCTTCTTCAACAATCTCTTTAATTTGTACGAAATCATTCGTTCCGACAATCCCGTCGATTTCCGGCATTTCGCCGAGCAACTCTTCTTTGTAACGTTGCGTCAAACAGCCCGCAACGATTAATTTCTTTAATTTACCAGTTTCCTTGTAGTCGGCCATGTTTAATATCGTGTTCACCGATTGTTCTTTCGCCGCTTCAATAAACCCGCATGTATTGACAATGATAACCGTCGCTTCTTCCTCAGAATCGGTAAGCTCATACCCACCCTGATCGAGTAATCCGGCCATAATCTCCGAATCCACGGTGTTTTTCTCGCAACCCAATGTAACAATCTTCACTTTCTCAGCCATGACCTTGGTCCCCCAACTAATTAAAAAAAACTCTTCAAACTTCACAAGTATAACGCAGAAAAGCAGGTGAATTCAACGTCACCCGCTTTTCAAACTTTTTATCTGTAATTTGTAAATTGCAAATCAATATCCAAGTCTGCACCGCGAAGCAATTGCATGATTTGTTGTAAATCATCTTTACTTTTACTTGATACGCGAAGTTGATCGCCTTGAATTAGACTTTTCACTTTTAACTTGGAATCACGAATCAAAATATTAATTTTCTTGGAATGCTCTTGTTCGATGCCCTGCTTAATTTTGATCGCCTGGCGAACGGTACCGCCAGTAGCGCCTTCAAGTTTGCCGTAATCTAACGATTTGATAGAGACGCCGCGTTTCATCATTTTGGTTTGCAAAATATCGATGACCGCCTTTAATTTGTACTCGTCATCCGACGTAACCGTCAACACATCTTTGCTTAACTCAAACTTTGTTTTTGTGCCTTTAAAATCAAAGCGTGTTTCAATTTCTTTTTCCGCTTGTGTAATTGCATTGTTTAATTCTTGCATTTCTACTTTTGATACGATATCAAATGAATATTCTGACATGTAACGGTGTCGCCCCTTATAAAAAAATTATTGATTCATTCCACTTAAATTAAAAGCAAACGTTCGTGGTTTTTGTTCTGTGCCCGTATCCAACATGGAACCGTTCACCGACATATCGACCGCACTCGGATTTCCTAGTTTGATATAAAGAACTTTCACTGATTTTAAATCAATGACTTCCCCGCGTTCAAATACATCTTTTCCAAGTTTGATTTTGGATCCGCGTTTTGAATCTTCGCGAACTTCAATCCAGGATGCATCGCCGCGAATCGACAACTTCAAATTCAATTGCGGTACACCACTTAAGACATATCCTTCAACACCCTTAACACTTTCAAAAGATTCCATCGTTCCACTCGAAGTATCTGAATCTGATGCTAAATCACCAACATACGTATATGTTCCAGATGATTCAGTCGTCACGGTTGAATTCGGTTCGGGAGATTGTTCGGAAAGCATTTGTAGTAGAGTATTCGTAGGTACCGCTTCAGGTGTACTTGTCGCCATGTCCCACGACTCCGCCAATTGTTTTTCGCCCATATTACTAATCCGATCAGGCGATACGGTTGGATTTTCTGCTGGGTTCGCCTCTTTACCTGATAACCATGAATAAATCGATAATAATAAAATAAACGCCAAACTCCACCCCAAAATCGCAGGCGCAAAACGTTGTAATCTGATTTGCCATGACGATTGTTCCGGCGTTCGAGTAATCGGATTAGGCAGATTGGACTCATGAGATACTAAATATGGTTTTGCTTGATTTAACAATTCCGTCGCAGGTAACCCCAATGCTTCCGCATATGTTTTCACGAACATTTTCGCGTAAAATCCACCGGGCAATACAGACCAGTCACCGGCTTCAATTGCTTCTAAGTAAGACAAACGAATCTTAGTAACTTCGTGCATTTGTGATAATGTCTTACCTTGCTCCATACGAGCCTGTTGTATTCTTGCTCCCAGTTCCCGCATTCGATTTCCTCCTGCTTAAAAATCTTCCATTCCAGTAGTAAATGTATCGTAATTGATTTCTTCATCAGGGTGGTTTCTTAATTCAATAATATAATCGAACGCTTGATAATCATATCTTGTTTCGCGCATAAACACGTCTGGATGTTCGATAATTTTCGTAGAAGGCATATTCATAATTTCATGTACAAGGTTGTGGTGCATTTCATTGGCGCGTCTTGTCGTAATGATCGCATCAATAATATATATGTTATTCGAATTTCGTTCATCATCTGCTAAATGCGTCCTTACGGTCTGACGCAACATGGTGGAACTCAAAAACGTCCAACGTTTCATCGCACAAACTGAACCAGCAATGATCGATTCCGTTTTGCCGACACGAGGCATCCCACGTACACCAATCACCTGATGACCTTCTTTTTTGCAAATTTCGCCAAGAAAATCAACGAGCACACCAAGTTCCTCCCGGGTAAACCGGAATGTTTTGCGATCATCGGAATCGCGTGAAATATAGCGTCCATGACGAACCGCTAATCGATCCGTCAATTTGGGTTGACGAAGTTTGGTCACGGTAATATTGTCTACTTTCGCAAGTATTTTACCGAGCAATTCAATTTTTTCATCATCATCTGATTGTAAAAGGAGCCCGCGGAATGAGCGGTCTTCCACACCATTAATCGTTAAAATATTGATCTCCAACATCCCTAGCATGGAAGCAATATCACCAAGCAAACCAGGTCGGTTTTTATGGATTTTGTACTCCATATACCACTGCTTTTTTTCCAAGTCGAGACCTCCCTGACACTCAGCACATACGTTTTCATTGATAGCATTTTCATTATACACGAAATTTTTAAAAAAGAAGAATCCATTCATAAGTTTTCAGAAAAATAGCCTGAAAATTGGACATTTCCTCCAATCTTCAAGCCATAAAACATCATGTATGCAGTTTTTATTATTTCTCGTCCACCAATTTTACCATTAAACGTGCCAATGTTTGACGCTCAGGATCGGAACCAACGTCCCAAAGCATTTTGAGCAATCGCTCTTCTTGATTTTTCGGATCGATTTTGTCACTTAAAAATTGTCCAATTTCATAAGCAAGCGTTCCGATAATTTGTTCAGATACGCCAGTTGCTTGTGCACGGTTCACTTTATCCGCCAAAAATGCTTTCCACGTTTCGAATGTACGTGTCGTACTCATGAGTAACACCCCTTTTCTGCAGTTCACGGACTCCGTCCGCTCACTAGAAGTGTATCCATTTTCCGTAGGATTCATTCATTATTCTACGTAACCCAGCCACCGTTTGGACTTATAATTTGACCGGTGATATAGCCAGATTCAGGTAATGCCAAAAAATAAACCGTCGATGCAATTTCTTGCGGAGAAGCAAATCGCCCCATTGGAATATCGGATGCAAGTGCCTCACGTTCACTTGAGTTAAAGTGTCTCATCATATCTGTTTCGACAACTCCAGGTGCTACGGCATTGACGGTGATGCCAGAAGGCGCGAGTTCTTTTGCCAGCGATTTCGTTAGCGAATTCAATCCACCCTTGCTTGCAGCGTATACCGCTTCGCAAGAAGCACCCGCTTCCCCCCATACAGAAGAAATGTTAATAATCCGGCCAAATTTTTGCCGAATCATATGCGGAACGACTGCCTTCGCAAGCAAAAATGGCGCCCGCAAGTTCAGCGAAATAATTTCGTCAAAATCGTTCTGTGTGATCTCTTGAACCATCCCATACTTGGCAATTCCAGCATTATTCACGAGCACATCCGGCTCAAATCCATTGGCCTTACACCGTTCAAAAATGCGCTGAATGCTTTCAACATCCCTCAAATCAGCTTGTACGGTGATCACCTTTGCGCCTTTTTCCTTACATTTTCGGGCGACTTCATTGACCTGCTCATGCGCCTGATGGTAGTGCAAAATCAAACGAACTTTGAGTTCCGACAATCTGATTGCAACAGCAGCACCGATTCCGCGGCTTGCACCAGTAATCAGTACGGTTAGTTCCTCGAAAGGGCGATCCCAATTCATGCACTCACCTGCTTTTTCCCAACAACAGTAAGTGCTGCATCTTCCCAGTTCATAAGCTCGTAAAAACGAGCTTCCACTTCTTCCATCCGAATCGACTGGAATAATTGACCGGTCTTAAACACATCTTGATCTCGATGCAGACTTCGAATATATGCTTGTGCAAGTCCTTCAGGTGATTGACGCAGACGCACCCACGATGCCACCGATTTACGGCGCAATCGTTCAAACTCTTCCCGTTCTTTATCCGCAACAGGTTGAATGGATAGTTGATACAATTCCTCAAACACTCGCGCAGGGTCAGGTGTGTCCCCGCCAAGCACTGTCATTGCCGCCCCTGGAACATTCAACCAACCTGGCGAAAATTGATCGGTAATCAGTCCCTTTGCATAAAGCGGTTGGATATTCGCTGCACTGCTTCCAAAGCGCCAATCTAGTGCAAGGTTCGTGATCATTTGGCGACGCATATTAACGTCGGGAGAAATGGAAGGCGGCGAATCTAAAAATGATATCCTAAATTTATCAAGCGGTAATTTCCATTCGTGGTATAACGTTTTTGATGGTGTCACGCTATTAATACCATTCGCTGAAAAAGAAATCTTTCCCGTATTGTATTCATCTGCCGCTCGCGGAATGAGACGCTCCATATAAGGGCGCGAAGGTAGATCCGCCTGATGCGCCGCTGTAAGCTCGAACACGGCTTCTGGTTCCACATCTCCACACACCACCAAAATCAACTGGCGCGGATGATAATTTTGAGCGTGACATGCGTATAACCAATCCGAATCAATGTCTTCGATGGACTGGACCGTTCCGGAAATCGGAATGCGCCACGGATGCTTTTCAAATCGCGATTGTAGCATCAATTGATATGCCTGCCAATCTGGACGATCTTGAATCATGCGAATTTCCTGAGCGATAATCCCACGTTCTTTATCCACGTTTTTCGGTTCGAAATATGGCGTTTGCACAAAGTTCAGCAATGTCTTTAAGTGGTATTTCCAATCATCGGTGCATGTGAACAAATATGATGTTTGTTCCGCACTCGTAAATGCATTGCTCGACGCGCCTTTGCGCGAAAACATCGAAAACACATCGCCTTCTGGCATCGCAAACATTTGGTGTTCAAGAAAATGGGCAATCCCGTCGGGCAATTTACGCCCATCGGGCATATGGGTATCGATCGAACCGAATGCTGTCGTTAACGTCGCATACGTTTTTTGAAAACCGGGCATTGGAATTACGGCCACGCGAAGACCATCATCCATCACACGTTCTACTGCAGACTCAGTCATGCGCATGTTCGTCACCTCCGTGCTTTGGTCCATATCGGTAAACAACATCGAGTATTAATGATTTTGCTAGGTTTGTCACTTGTTCTGGCGTCACACGATGTAACGCTTCCATCAACGATTGTAGCGTCCAATTCGCTCCGCTCAATCGATTTGCATGTACCATTTCCGACCAAGCGGAGGGATCATCTTCACGTTCACGGAGTGCATTCGACAACATGGCCTTCGTTTGCATCCATTCATCTTCTGTGATCTCCCCGTTTTGCAGGGATTCGATTTGTGCAAAGATGACGCTACGCGCTTCTTCTTCGCGTTCCGGTGCAACTCCGGTTTGGATCATCACGCGTTCGGTCATCGCATCAAAACGTGACGACGCATAATAGGCAAGGCTCGCTTTTTCGCGTACATGTTGAAACAATTTTGAGTGTGCATATCCGCCAAGTACACCGTTTAACATCATCGCAATTGGAAATTGATCTGAAGATCGAGAGACGGGCAAATGATATGCCAAATTCAATTTCACTTGTTCCCCATCCCCTGTTTCCCATTCCTCAATGACTTGTTCCGGCAAAAATGCAGACACTGACGCCCACTCATGCAATTGACTCGTAGCCGTTTCATCAACCAATTCAACAACAGAGAATTTGGCAAACCAAGATTTACACGTCTCCGCGTCTACTGACCCTTGAATATACACATCGATGACAGCATGTGTTTTCCAATCTTCAAATACATTTAATAAGGATTCCCCGTTCCATGGTTCAAGTTCTTCGGATTCTCCCCAAATGGAAAAACGATGCGCGTCGTGACGCATCGTCAGTTTTACCGTTTGGTCGTACGCATACGAAACTGCATCATTTTTTTGCGAGGCAATGCGGCGCTGAATGTTCTGCTTTTCCTGTGAGAGGTAATCCGTTCGGAACGCACGTACTTCTGAACCCATTTCGAGCGCTGGAAACAATAAATTCCCCCACCAAAACGTAATCGCTTCTTCAAGTGTATATTCGGCATCTCCGGTCAAAGCAGGCAAAACCGCATTACATTGCGCTTGCCAACTATGTACGTTTCCGCGTTTTTGCAATTCAAAACTACTGCGAAGACCATAACGCCATTCATACTGTTGACGAAGTTCCGCTGTATCAGGACATGACGCAGAACCGCGTCGGATCACAAACGGGATTAGTGCATACGGCGCAAGCAATTCCGCCGTTAACGGTGTAGACCAAGATGCACTGACCGCAACCGTCGCAAATTGCTCGCTCGGTCTTACGCATAGACGAACTCGCATTTAATTTCCACCTTTCCATCGTGCCGTACCAAGTACTTCGCGCGGTTTACTGCCCTCATACGGTCCGACAATCCCTTTCGCTTCCATTTGATCGACAAGCCTTGCTGCACGAGCATAACCAACGCGCATGCGGCGTTGTAATAATGAAACCGATGCTTGCTTTGCTTCCACAACGATTTGAACTGCCTGATCGAATAATTCATCCAAATCATCATCTTGCGCTTCGCCTTCTTCTGGCAATTCGGGAACAAATTCAATCGCCGCTTCCGCTGCAACCGCTGGGCGACCTTGATCTTTGACGAAATTCACAACCGCTTCAACTTCAACATCGGAAATAAATGCACCTTGTACACGAACTGGTTTCGATGCGCCCATCGGCAAAAACAACATATCCCCTCGGCCCAGTAACTTTTCTGCGCCTGCGCCGTCCAAAATCGTCCGAGAATCAATTTGCGATGAAACTCCAAAGGCAATTCGCGATGGAATGTTTGCTTTAATCACACCTGTAATGACATCCACAGACGGTCGCTGCGTAGCAATGATCAGATGGATTCCTGCCGCCCGAGCCATTTGGGCCAAGCGACAAATCGCATCTTCCACATCTCCAGCCGCTACCATCATCAAATCCGCCAACTCATCTACGATCACAACGATGTATGGCATGAGCGGAGCATCCGGATTTGCCGCCGTCAACTGTGCGTTATATCCATCAATGTTCCGAGCACCATTTTTTGAAAACAATTCGTAACGCTTCTCCATCTCGGATACGACCTTTTTCAGGGCCAGTGATGCGCGCCTTGGATCTGTGACAACGGGAGCAAGCAAATGCGGAATGCCGTTATACATGTTGAGCTCAACCATTTTGGGGTCAATCATGAGAAAACGTACTTGATCAGGTTTTGCTTTATATAGGATGCTTGTAATAATCCCATTAATACATACCGATTTTCCTGAACCCGTCGCACCAGCAACGAGCATATGCGGCATTTTCACCAAATTGGCAACGATCGGTTGACCCGAAATATCCCGGCCAAATGCAATCGTTAGGGGCGATGCGCCATCGATAAACGTTTTCGTTTCCATCATTTCACGCATGCCGACAATTGCCACTTCCGAGTTTGGCACTTCAATCCCAATTGCTGCTTTGCCTGGAATGGGTGCTTCAATACGAATATCTTTTGCTGCCAATGCGAGTGCGATATCATCGTTCAAACTAACAATTCGGCTCACCTTGACCCCAACATCCGGTTGCAATTCAAAACGAGTAACTGCAGGTCCGCGGTGAACTTCAAGCACTTTTGCACGAACTCCAAAACTTTCAAGCGTTGTTTCAAGCTTGCGTGCCATCGTGCGAATTTCTTCTGCATCCCCTGTACTTGCTGGAGGTGGTATTTTTAGTAAATTGACCGAAGGCATTTCATACGGTTTCTCGGGCGCTTTGATTGGTTTCAGTGCGCCATCTAGAGATGCATTTAATTCTGCAGCTTCTTGCGGATCAAGTGGTTCTAGTGCATCCACTGGTTCCGATTTCTTGCCTTGAACTGGGACTAGAATCGGCATTGTAATTTGCTCGATTGGCCCCTCCGGACGAATCGATTGGAAATCAATAATTTTCGGTTCTGAAAATTCTCGGGAAGTACGCCCTGAAGTTGGTCCCGAAGACAAATTTGATTCCATTTCATCATCCATTGCAACAGAAGATTTGGAACCATTTTTATCTTTTTTAACCGTCGTGTTTGCCGCCTCAGCGCCTAATTTCTTATTTGCTTTGGATTCTTCCATAATAGCTTTCACTTCTTCTCCGCGATTGCGCAGCGCCGTAGCAACTTGATCAAACCAATTTTTTATGGCACTCAAAATTGTTACATAAGACATCCCTGTTAACATAATCAATCCGACCGCAAAACACGTAAATGCAACAAGTTCCGCACCGAGCGGATCAACGAGCGCATACATTAGCGCATAAATGATCGCGCCGATCATGCCGCCCCCGTCCGCCTGTGTTACGTTCAACGATTTTTCACCTTCAAGTAGCATCCCATTCCAAATGGTTTGCCACGTTTGGGTAATCACTTCCATCCCTCGATACCCACCAACCGGATACATCCGTTCATACATAAAAGTATGGGTAATCATAAGCAGACCGACAATAAACAATGCCGCACCTGCCTGTCTAACCGTCCAAGCAAATGGCCAGTGTCTTTTAAACATCATGGCAATCCCGACATAGATTCCGTACAATCCAAGTAAACTATGCCATTCCCCCAGCAAAAAATGTCCGAATCCATCAATTATTTTCCCGATTGCTCCTAGTTTTGCGAGAGAGATGACCGAAAGTAATACGATTAATATTCCGTATAATTCAAAACGGATCCAATCTGCCCATGGCGATGCCTCCGGTGCCGACTCGGTTTTGGCCGATCGGGTACGTCCCTTTTTACTCAATTTGACCGCCTCCCGATCATCACTTAGCTGTTACGAAATCCATAATCAATATGTAATTGCGACAATTCTTCCTCTGCGCGCATTGCCCATGCACGGCTACGCTCATCATTCATAAGCACGGCCATACGCTGGCGTTCTTGCAATAATGTGTTTTCAAGAGATATCCGATAATCGGGCACGTCCCCAACAAATTCGTGTAAATCCATCACCGGCATTAATGCTTTTTCGCGATACGCCAATGCGCGTCGTTGGTGAAAAAAAATCCCTTCTGATTGACCGGGATGATGTAAATTCCCTTGCTCAGGATGGATAGCGACGCCGTGCACTTCAACGACTGCTTTTGCGCCGCGGTTTTCGATTAATTTGCCTATATAGGTGCCTGTCTTATAGGATGCAAGCACGAAGCTTCCGATCTCAAATTCCATGATGTCAAAGCCTCCCTTTGCATATCATTTCGCCAACGCTGTGGAATTCCCTTTGAATCCATTGATACTATGACTCTTCCGGTAATGGAACGATAATTAAATCGACCGGGAAAGCTGATCCCGCAGGGGGTGAATAACGAATCGTCACCTCTTGATCCGTGCTTCGAACACGACCAAGCAATACCAATCCGTCATATGGTGTGATCACTCCGGACCCTGGAACAGCGACATAGTTTTCGTTCAACTTGAACAACCCTTTGAATGCGCCACCACGAGGTTGTACCAAAATCGCATATTTCCCATGATTTTTCCATGAAATCGTATAATTCACACCATAATTCCCTTTATTCGTTACGCCAGCAGCTTTCGTTCGATCGATCCCATTTAACGAAACGTCATAAAGACCATCTCCTAATGTTAACCGAAATGCTGTGTGTCCCTCAGGGGGGGTGATGGTCCATTTTACATTTGCACCATTAAACGTACCTCGCAAATGCTTGTCCGAAGCCAACTGCGTCCAATCATCCATCCGAAACATATCTGAATTGAGTGATGGCATCGCCATCACCGAAAACACTAACGCATGATCCACTTGCAAATCCGCAAGCATATTCAAACCCATTCCCGGCTGAAGCGTCGGCCATGTAATCAAGATTACCGATTGTCCAGGATTGATCATCACTTCGGGAGGTGCTTCACTCGTTGGAGCAATAAAATCATCAAGTAATGCTGTGTAACCAAGTAGATGTGCGAATGGCGTCGGCGTTTTGCCTACTTGTTTTTTGATCGTCACGTTTGCGTTTTCCTCGCCAATATTTTTGGCGACGAGCACCACATTCATCGGCTGTCCGCCACCGTTCAAGTGACTAGCATACACGCGCACATTTCCTTGCACTTGATCGCGATACAAAATACCCGGTTCCATGATTTTTTCGGGACTATTTGATACAAATAAAAAATCAGTTGGATCACTTGAAACGGCTTTTTCTGCCGCAGGAAGTAATCGAAAGCGTTGTTGCGATATACGATCCATCATATTTACTGTGCCCGCTGGTTTATACATTGCGTCATACAAAAAAGCATCGGCGAGAAAAACATCATTCGAGACAGTGATCGTTTTTTCAAATGGATCACTTAATAGTCCTGAAGCATCAACAACCGTAAGTGAAATTGTATACGTACCCGGCTTAAAAAATGCTTCCTGCTTTCCGGACCATTTCCATTTCACAATTCCAATTCCATCGGGATCCAAACTTAAATCATTATATACGACCCGTTCACCAATCCGGTATTGATCGTGATTCGTCGCAAATCGCGCAACAGGTTTCCCCGGTTGTACATTTGGATCGTACAAGAGCGCATCCATTGTCGGATTCCACTCCACTTCATAACGTTTCCAAAATGCATCATATCGCGAGGTGAAGCCTAGCCATTTGGCAATCGAGTTCAGTTTGACCCAAAGCTGATCATTAATTTTTTTTACATCTGGTTCATATTTCAAAATCGTCTTCGGCGTAAATACGACATTCATCTTTTGATTAAATCCAAGTTTCTTGTCTGCCAATTTAACAATCACACTTTTTAATGTAGCATCATATTCCGCCGTTCCTCCAAGTGAACGCACAAAATTTGTGATCGGAACATACAACGCCCCATTGATGATACGCGGCGCTACTGGCCACGTTACACTTTGTTGATTTACGAATACATCCGTACGATCTTTGTACAAATACATCCTCGATATAATTTCATTTTCCGCAATTGATGGTACGGTCGGATAAATCGTCATCAAAATCATCACCAACAGGAGCGCACGTGCGAACCATCGTTTCATTAACCGCTCACGACCTCTCCCGTTTGCAAAAAGAATAAATACGTTTGTTGAACCTTCATCCCGGTCGACTCTTCAACGGCGCGGCGATACCACGAAATTTGCTCTAAATATGCTTCTTTGCGCGCTTGTTCATCCGCTTTGCTTACCTTTTCGAATCGATCGGTTTTGTAATCCAAAATAAAAATACCTTGTTCATCCTGCCACATCAAATCAATGATCCCTTGTACAAGTACCCGTTCTTGCAGAGCGACGTCAGCACCGCTCAACTCGGGGTACACTTCAACTGCATCAAGTGACAAACTAAACGGTTGTTCCCGCCAAACTCGCGTTGCGGCGCGGAATTGTTTGCCTAGATCATGGCGCAAAAAACCGAGCAATTGCGACGCATCGACCATATCGACCGCCAATGCATCCAACCCTTGCTGGCGCGTCTGCTCACCAATCCAATCGTTCAACATCTGAAGCGCATTCGGGGCGTCCCAATCTAACTTTCGGTTTACGCGCTGCATAAATTGATGTACAAGCGTCCCGATCATTTTGCCGTCGATTCCATTGTTTGGTCGAAACACATCTTCATCTGGCAACTCCCAACGAAACGCTCCGCGTGCAACTTGCTTCGATACGATTTCATTCGTATCAATCGCATCTTCCGCAATGTCTTGTGCCGTAAGTTCTTTCAACTTCGAAACCGTCACTTTAGAAAATCGCGTCGTCCATTCTTCGAACGGATATTTCCATGTCAAATGTTTCGATAATGTTTCTAATTTACCGTCCGGAGTAACTGCGACCGAATTCGTCGGCTGCACGTTTTCTGCATCCACTTTACTGTTTCTTTGTATGTCCGAGGTAGTTGTAAATGCACCCGGCGGAACCATCGTCACCAACCATTTTCCCTCGTCATCCGGACGTATTGATTGAGATGAAGGTTCTGTTGTTCCCATCCATTCACGAAGGGGAGTCGCACTCCGATGCCGCACCAGCGCAGGTGCAAGCCAATCCCAGTAACATTTTGCGTCAAGCCAATAATCAAATGGAATGACAGAATCCGCATACTCAGCAAGCGAATCCCATCTCAAATGTTTAGCATTGCTTCGTTTGGGACTCACCACCAAAATCAAATGTTCTCGTGCCCGTGTAAGTGCAACGTATAAAATCCGTAGTTCTTCGGCCAACTGTTCGCGCCACGATTGTGTTCGGATCGAATAAAGTGGTAATGTCGTCCGACGCACGTGATTTTTCGGGTCCAAATATTGAACACCGACACCCAAATCTCTGTGCATCATAAACGGAGCTCGGTGATCTGACGCGTTAAAATTTGACGCCATAAGCGCAACGAAAACTACTGGAAATTCTAATCCTTTGGATTTATGAATTGACATCACTCGCACTTGATTTGCGCCATCTTCCTGCAACCGTGCAGCACCAACCGGTTCGGTATCTCGTCGAATTCTTCGCATCCGCAGTAAAAAACGGTACAGACCACCTTCCCCAGACGTATCTGCTTGTGCCGCCATCTCCGTCATTGCCCGCAAATTCGCTTGCCGCTGTGGTCCTCCCGAAAGTCCTGCCTGAAGGGCGTAGAAACCGGTATCTTCCCAAATTTGCCACAACAACTGTACGACATTTACACGATGACGCAATTCCGACCAACGAGCCCATGACCGTTCATTTTCTAATAATTTTTCTTGCCAAAACGCGATTGACTGGCCTTGTTTGAATAACTTCGCAGCCTGCTCTATCGCTTGCTCATGCGCTAAATGAAAATCACCATTTGGCAATACTAAGCGGATTTGCGTAAGTCCATCTTCATCCCACGAAAAATACGCCGATCGCAGCGTTGCCGCAAGTGGGATATCTTGTTTGCGATTGTCCAATACTTCAAGCAATGACAATGTTGATAGCACTTCTGGCGCCTCAAACCAATTCTCCCGTATATCCGCATCCGCAGGAATTCCCGCCTTTCGGAATGCCTCGATCATCGGCATGCTATTCGAAGAGGTTGAACGTAGCAAAACAGTAATATCCGAGAATCGTAATGGTCGTTCATCTTTTAAATGTGGATCAAAAATTCGAATCGGCTCAGCATTCGGGCGATCCATACCCATTACGTGCAAAATACGTCTTGCAATCCATGCCGCTTCCCGCTGCACGCGGCTCCACGCTTGCCAAGACGCATCTTCGCCTTCTATTGCATCACTGCCCGTATCCCCTTCGCCGTCCTCTTCCGATTCAAATCCGCCTTCAGAATCCTCTACTTCTTCATCAAATTCCGCATCACTGGCTGGTTGAATCAATACAATTTCTGTTCGCGCCTGCACGCAACCTTCAATCGCCGATCCTTCAGGAACATCATTCCCCGGCCTTAGTTCAGCTTCTGCATCATAACTAATTTCTGCAGCTCCGCCGCCCATTAACTGACGAAAAAGTCCATTAACTGCATATAAAATATCCGTACGACTTCGGAAATTATTCGACAACACAATGCGTGCTCCGCCATCGTTGTTCACGTAATTACGTTCATGTTCAAGAAACAATCCGGGCTCCGCCAAACGAAAACGATAAATACTTTGTTTCACATCGCCAACCATGAATCGTGCCGAACCGCCCGTACCATCGGCAGCCGATGCTTCGCATAATAACGTAATAATGGTTTCCTGCACGCGGTTCGTATCCTGATATTCATCAACCATTACTTCCGCCAATTGTTTTCGTATTTCAATTGCAGCGTCCGTCGGCGTAATCGTATCCGGCAATTCGGTTACATCGCCTGTAGCTTCTTTACACAAGATTTTTAAACATAAATGTTCCAAATCCGAAAAATCAATCCAACTTTTTTCTGCTTTTGCCGCTTGAAATGCCTCATCAAACTGAATCGTTATTTCAACCCATGCACCGAGTAACGGTCCGAGTTTTGCGATATCATGTTCGATCGCACCACCGCCAAGCACGATTACTTTTTTGATCCACTGACCGATGCGCTTTTTCCAATCGTCGCGTGCTCCTTTAATTCGGATACGCATTTGAGGTTCTGACCCATCGCGCGGAAACGATAGTGTTGGCCACTTGAATGCTGAATTTACATGCATTTGTAGCGCCTGTAGTCCTTCCTTCCAGCCAGTTTCCCATGCGGAGTGAAATGACTCGACGAGCAAACGATCTTTCTTGATCGTTTTATCTGCAAATTCCTGCCCGAATGCTCGAATGCTCATCATGTAAACCTGTTCGATCCGCTCAAGCCAAGCTCCAGTCAAATCCAACGCTTGCTGACGAAACGGCTCAATCCACACACGTAAATCATTCGTTTCGTACGGTTTGAGCATACTAAATAACCAAGCTTTGGGCCACGGTTGACTGCGCGCCTGATCATACAAAGCTAGAATACGTTCACCAATGACACGATCGTCGCTTCGACCGCCCCACGTTTCTGTTAATTGCCAAAACGGATGTTCTTTGGGCATGTCTTCATATGCCTTGTCCAATATCGATTCAAGTACATCTTGGCGCATCATTTGAAGATCTGTTTCATTTGCGATTCTGAACGACGGATCCAACCCGATCCGGTAAAAATAACGCTGCAACACGTTTTTGCAAAACGCATGCAGCGTAGAAATCATCGCGCGCGGTAACAAATTAAGTTGACGCCGTAAGTTGCGCGCTTTTTCCGCAGTTTCGTCTGTATCATCTCGTTCTAATTGTTCGATTCGCAGTTCAAGGGAAGAGCGCAGCCTATGACGCATTTCGGCAGCTGCCGCTTCCGTAAACGTTGTTACCAACAATTGGTCAATCGTAACCGGATGGGTAGTATCGATTAACCGCGACATAATTCGTTCAATCAAAACCGCTGTTTTGCCAGAACCTGCCGCGGCAGCTAATAATAAACCTTTCGGCCTTGCATAAATTGCCTGCCATTGTTTGTCCGTCCACGACGCGCTCGCAGGTTTTGGTGGAATCATCGTTTTGTCCACGTTCGAATTGCATCCATTAATTGATCGGTCGTATCAATGATGCGATTCGGTTTGCCTTTTGATAATAAAGCCGCTGAATCAAAGCCCCAAGTGACCGAATATACATCACATCCTGCTTTTCGGCATGCCTCAATGTCACGAATTTCGTCGCCAATGTAAAGAACATCGCTTGGTTTCATACTTTGTTTTTTCAAAAAGCCAGTAATCGATTTATGTTTTCCGAACAATTGATTTGATCCAATCACGTGATCGAACATCGTCCAGCCCTGTTGTTGAAGAAATAATTGAATATTTTCGCTTTGATTCGATGAAATAATGCTCATCCGAAAGCCTTCTGCTTGCAACATCCGCAACATTTCCGCAATCCCGGCATAAGGTTGTAACAAACTAATCGCATCTTTGTACCTTTGCATCAAGTCGATGGCAATCTTAGGCAATTGCCAAATCGACACTTTTAACCAGCGCATTTTTTCCATCGCTGACAACGCCTGCAATTCCGGAATATCCTCTTCTTGAATTTTGCGAAAACGGTATTTATCTGCAATCGAATTAAATAGTTGCATACTTAAGCGTCTTGAATCAGCTAATGTTCCATCAAAATCAAAAATCAAATACGCACTCATGACGTTACTCCTCTGCGGAAGGTTGCTCGAACGAAGCGAACCATTGTTTTTTCTCGACTTTTTTCACAGGTCGAACATGTTGCTCGCCAAAGCGCGCATCAAACTGACAAACTGGCCGATAATCACAAAATGTACAGGCTACTTGTTGTCCATCTTGAATTGGGCTCGCCGGCGCATCTCCGGCATATACACGTTTAGCGATATCCGTTACTTTTGTGCGCACATGCTTGCGGACATGTTCAAACTGCTCCGGCGAAATGACCATCGAATGCGAATCGGGCGTCCCATCCTTCTTAAGGTTGACACGTACGATATCACTTTTTGGCACGCCAATTTGCAATGCCTGATCCATTGCCTTAGACACGTTCATCGTTTTAGAATCATCGATGATGCATCCATCCATTTTGAATAATTTGTTGTACTCTTGTTTACGGTCTGATTCTGATGCGTTCATGCCGAGTTCTACAAACTTTTGGTCCATTCCAAAATAGAAAAATCCTGCCGGATGAACATTAAGTCCTTCACGTTCACGCTGCTTCATTAAAATATCTAAATAACTAATCACTTGCAATTCCAGCCCGGCTTCGATCCTTCCAAATACAATCGGATGTTTGCGGGATTTATAATCAATAATACGCATGTATGTGCCGTCAGTTCCGTCCCATTCATCAATGCGGTCGATTTTGCCTTTCAAAATAATCGGTATCCCAGCAATGTCGGACAGTTGATGCTCGAATTCATGCTCTAACGCCTTCGGACGGAATTGTCCAGCTTGTAATTGACGCATTACTTGAAATGCATTTTCCTGCAAAAAACGTTCGACTTGACCGGCATGATATTGTCTGCGCACCGTTTCCGTAAAAAACGAGTGTTTAACTGTTGGAATAACTGACTGCACGATTGCAGACACGACCGGATCGAGCGCCGCACGAGTGATTGGCGGCAAGGTCAGTTTTGATGATTGAGCGATTGGATGCTCACTTAGTAATTTTTGCATCACAAGATGATATAGCGTCCCAAGATCGCTCGCTTCAACTTGTCGTTCACGCCTTGGATTTAAACGCAAACCATAGTTGGCATAAAATTGATATGGACAACCCGCATACGATTCCAATTTGGATACGGATGTTCGCAATTCAGAACCATACAATTGTTCTGCCAACGGATGTGTAATTGCACCAAATGCAGGCAATCGTAACGACATTGCCGATTGCAATGATTGCCATTGCTGTCGCCAAAATGGATCAACATGTCGCTTCAATTGCTCTAGCACAGCTGCAGAAGCTTCCTCTGGCTTGACCATATGGATTTCACTAATCATACGCGGATGAACGACATCCCACAGCGAAGGAATCTCAATTGTTTTTGCTTTCAAATGTGGCAACGCCTTACGAACGTCAGCCACGAGTGAAGACGGTAAACATGCTTTACCGTCTTCATTCTGTAATGGATAACTGAGCCATAGCTGCTGTCCACTTCGCGTGAGTGCTTGGTACATCGCGTATGGTTCTTCGCTGAGCATCATTTTGGCAGACGGCGCTAACTCAATGCCATTACTCGCCAATTGCTCACGTTCATGTTCACTAAATAATCCATCGCCCGTTTCCGCTTTTGGAAATACACCATCGATTAGTCCAAGTACATAAGAAATTTTCGGTGAAAATGAACGTGTACGGTCCACATGTCCAATCATCACTTGATCAAATGCAGGTGGTACCATAGCTACTTGTAAACCGGCCATTCCTGCAATAAATAAACGTTCAAACGTCGCCTGATTGACTTGTTGGTCACCAAGTAATGTCTCCATTTGTCCGAGCCAATCCAATATATGTTGCCAAATTTGCGACTGCATTGCCGCCAATTGTAATTTCCCTGCGCGTTCTTCTTTTTCCATCTCCGCTTGCAACCACGCTTTTGCAGCAATTGCCTCTAACCACGTTCGAATCGCCTGTACGCGATGACGACCTAATTTTGCGTTCGCCAAATCGCGTTGCAATTGTCGGAGAGGATCCGTCAATTGTGATTTCCATGAATCTGCAGAAGCTGGCCATTCTCCGCCAACATATGAAGTCGCCCCGCGCCATCCATAGGCAATTGCTCGATTCTCAAGTTCATCACGAGCAGCTTGAGGCATGTCAGGCAAAATGATTGGTGACTTCCACACGCGAAATAATGAATCCACGCGCCAATTCGTACGCATCGTTTCAAGCGCGCCGAACATTGCTTCTAGGAGCGGATGCTGTCGAAGCGGTTTTTTTTCATCCATAAAAAATGGAATTCCATAGGCTTCAAATACCAACCGAAACAAATCGGCGTATACCGCATCCCTCGTCAATACGAGGATGTCGCGATATCTCATTGCTCCTCGTTGCATTTGCTTAATAATGTCCTGCGCGGCCGCCTCTACTTCCGCTCGGCGATGGGCAGCAATGCGCATTCGAACGGCTCCTTCTGTTTCGGCAGCGGACACTTCTATAAGCGCCAAATTTGCTTGGCCCGAAAGCTTGGAAGTAAATTTAGCAGCGAATGCTTGCTCAAGCCGTTTCAACGCAGGTTGAATGAATCGATGATTGTGGTCGCACGAGAGAGCCGTCGGCTCCTGCCAACGAACACCATTGTCACGTGCCTCCTGCCAAATTCGTTTCG
>CANHGK010000004.1 GCA_947460235.1 Paenibacillaceae bacterium
ATGAAATCATCTTCCAACGTTTGTTGCACATAATGTGCCAAATTCGCATCACTCAACATCACAGTAAGTAGGTGTCTCTCCGCATTCATGTAAGCCGGTAAAACGTCTGGAACAGCATCTTTACTCCGTTGACGAGCTTGTTGTTCCGCCCGCTCTGATGCAACGCTTCGTTCCATCGCTTTTTCATTTTTGCGAACCATCGGGATCATTTGCTCATTCAAGGTTGCCTGCGAAATCCCTACTTGTGTTGAAAGTTCTTTGGTGTAAAACTCTCGATCTGCCGGCAACGGCAAAACTGCCAAATAGTTAAGTGCAGCTTGAACAAATGCCAACGTTCCTTCCGCTTCGTGCATTTTGAATTGTCCGCGCATCCGTTGTAATTGGAACGAAGGCACACTGAGTGCTTGCGCGAGAATTTGGCCACGAAACTTTTCCGCACCAAACTCTAAAATATAAGAATCAGGATCTTGCTTTGGTGGCATAACTGCCACACGCACACGCAAACCGTGTTTTTGCAATACGACTGCCGCTTTCTCAGCAGCGGTCTGTCCCGCTTCATCACCATCGTAACAAATCGTAACTTGTGCTGCGATTCGCTTGAGTAGATGAGCATGCTCATCCGTAAATGCAGTACCAAGAGATGCTACTCCGTTCGTGACACCAGCTTCCCATGCACGAATGACATCGACGTATCCTTCAAAAAGAACCGCCTCTCCGCTTTTGCGGATCTCATGCTTCGCTTCAGATAAACGGTACAACAAACGTCCTTTATGAAAAACAGGCGACTCTGATGAGTTTAAGTACTTTGGTTGACCATCGCCAAGAATCCTGCCTCCGAATCCGACCGCCTTACCTTTGGCATTAAAAATCGGAAACATAAATCGATCCCTGAATCGGTCAATCCACTGACCTTCCTGATTGCGCATAATTAATCCCGCTTGTTCCATTAAAGGCAAAGGAAATTCCTTATGCTTCAATAATTGAACAAGCGCATCTTTGCGCGCTGGAGCATATCCTAACTCAAAAGCGTTCACATGTTCAGAACCAAAATTACGGATCTGCATATACTCCCTTGCAGATTGGCCTTCTTCTGTGTTGTTCAAAATATAATTGTAAAATGTTTTGGCGAGCAAATGAGCTTCCGACATCATGGCTTTTTGTTTAGAAAACTCATCTTCCGGTTCTTGATCGGCCAAATGGTCAATTGGAATCGAAGCTTCTTGCGCCAACGTACGGACCGTCTCGAAATACGTCCATCCTTCAATTTGCATTAAAAAATGAATCGCGTTTCCACCTTTTCCGCAACCAAAACAATGGTAAATCCGTTTCTCTGGTGTCACCGTAAAAGATGGTGATTTCTCGCCGTGAAATGGACACAGTCCTTTCCAATATCTGCCGCTTGGAGCCAATTGGACATATCGACCAATGACTTCAACAATATCAGCGCGTTGCAGAACCGTTTCGACGAGTTCTTCTGGAATGCCTTGACGTTTCATCAATGCGTACTCACATCATTTCAGTCCATGGTTACTTTAAACACAATTCGTGCAATTCGTGCATAATTCCTGCCACACTTAGGGTATTTCGCGAAAAATCGAAAAACTGGTAAAACGTTAGCATAAATGTGCAAACGACAGACTATGCCAACAATATACATACGTTTGTCGAAATATAAAGTTCCGATAAAATATAATAATTCAAAAAGTATACATAAATCAAGTTAACTACTTAACCTTCATCACATCGAGTATAATACTTGCGGTTTCTTCCACCGCTTTATTGGTCACGTCGATGATTTCACAACCGATTTTTTCCATAATATTTCGCGCGTAATTTAACTCATCATCAATCCGTTTCATGTCCCCATAGATTGCCGATTCATCCAACCCAAGTTGTACAAGTCGTTCCTTACGAATATCTAACAGCTTTTCCTTCTGAATAAGTAAACCAACAACGCGTTCTTTCGGTACTTGGAACAATTGCGGCGGAACCACAACTTCAGGCACGAGCGGAATGTTCGCAACTTTTAATTTTTTTGAATACGCCAAGTACATCGATAGCGGGGTTTTTGACGTCCGTGAAACGCCGATGATGACGATATCCGCCAAAAAAAGCCCTCGAGGATCCTTCGCATCATCATACTGAACCGCAAATTCCATAGCAGTTATCCTACGGAAATAATCATCATCCAAATGATGAAATACACCTAGTTCATGGTTAGATGGCTGTCCAAGCCATTGTTCAAATGAACGTACGACCTGTCCTAGAACATCTAAACACACGATTTTTTGTTTCATCGCGCGTTTTTTCAACAGTTCACGCATTTCTTCGTTTACGATGGTATAAACAATTGCCGCACGGTGTTGCTTCGCCTCTTGAACAATCAATTCAATCTGTGCAGTTGAATTCACGAACGAAATCACACGCAGGTTAACTTGCGTCGGTTGAAAATGGCGGAGTGCTGCTTTCGCAACATTTTCCGCCGTTTCCCCCGTTGAATCAGAAATCACAAACACAATAGGCAAACTCATACGCCGGAACTCCAAACGAGTTTGGAGAAATCCGCAAATTTCCAGATGATTGATGCGCCTGCATGCAATAAACTTAAGCGCTCTTTGCGCAGTTCCGCATCATCAACCATGACCATGGTATGTTCAAAAAATATGCTAATTGGTTCCACCCATGCACTTAGTACTTGTAAACTCGAACGCGCATCGCATCCTTGTACCGCATTCATAAATCGATCCTTAGCGTTCACAATTGCATCGCTAAGTGTCCGTTCTGCATCCGTTTGCCATGCGATTTGCGAAATATCTAACACATCTTCCGCTTTTGACGCGAGATTGCATACCCGTAACCATGCTTCGACTGATTTTTTGAGTCCCGCCTCATCATTTGCTAGTTGCTGCATCAATTCATCCGCACGAGCAACCAGCCATTTCACATCATCCACCGGACGAGATAACAACGCATCCACGACGTCATAACGTACTCCGCGGGACTCAAGCATATTTTTCAAACGCAAACCGATGAATGTATCCCATTCTTTTTTGCAACGTGCGTATGCCGCATCATCCAATTTCAATTCGCGTGACACCTTTGCTTCTTTGAAACCGTTCCACGCCGCTTCGAACACGTCTGACAACAACAATTGGACATCAGCTTCCGCGAGCATTTGCACGATTCCCGCCGCTTGGCGACGAAGTGCATATGGATCTTGTGATCCGGTAGGGATCATATTCAAATAAAAACACCCAAGAATGTTATCTGCCTTATCCGCCATAGATAAAAGCAATCCCACACGAGACGATGGCAACGCATCTCCTGCACCTTTTGGCATATATTGTTCCCGAATTGCATGCGAAACAACCGTGTTCTCGCCTTTCAATTCAGCATAATGTTCGCCCATCAATCCTTGTAATTCAGTGAATTCATAAACCATCGCCGTTACCAAGTCAAATTTACAGATTGCCGCGGCACGCGCGAGGTTCAAACGCGTCGTTTCATCGGAATCGGTTAGCGCAACGAGTTTCGCACTGCTCATTTCGACGCGGCGCACTTTGTCGCCCATCGTCCCTAATTGTTCTTGTTGAATGATTGATTCTAGTTTTGCTAAGCATGCATCAATCGTCTTTTTGTGATCTTCTTCATAGAAAAATTTCGCATCAGACAAGCGCGCGCGAAGTACTTTCTCATTGCCTTTGGCCACAACTTGAATGGACGTTGCATTCCCGTTCCGTACGGTCACAAAATGTGGCAACAAGTTTCCAGCAGCGTCAAGCACAGGGAAATACCGCTGATGCTCGCGCATCGACGTCATGAGTACTTCTTTTGGAATCTTCAAAAATGCCTCTTCAAAGTTTCCGCAAAGCGCCGTTGGGTATTCCACGAGGAACAACACTTCCTCGAGTAAATCTTCATCAACCGGAATATGCCATCCATGTTCGGATTCCATTTGTTTTAATTGTGTTTCAATTAACGCTTTGCGCTCCGTTGGGTCGGCGATGACATACTGTTCACGAAGTGCATCGGCGTATGTTCGAGGACTCACAATTTGCAATTCACCGCCAAGAAAACGGTGACCGAACGTTGTGTTTCCGCTCGTGACATTTGTAATTTGGAACGGAATGATCGCTTCACCAAACAAGGCAACGATCCAGCGAATTGGACGCAAATAGCGCAGTTCATGCGTTGACCAACGCATGTTTTTGGGGAACGTCAACCCTGAGATTAAACCAGGCAACGTCTCCTCGAGCAATGTCGCGGTTTCACGGCCTGCGTCTTCTTTCAATACATATAAATACTCAATGCTCCCTAGTGAACGAACTTCAAATTGATCTGGCGAAACGCCTTGACTGCGCGCAAACCCAAGCGCTGCATTGCTATAGCCGCCGTCCGCTGTTTTTGCTGACTTAAGTGCTGGACCTTTGATCCAATCACTTTTGGCCGCTTGATGCAATTCGACGTCACAAATAACAAGTGCCAAACGACGAGGCGTCGCAAGTGCTTGAACAGTTCCATATCCAATTCGCTGTGCAACTAACCACGCGGTAACCTTGTCTTTCAGTTGCTCCATTGCGCCGCGCACAAAACGCGCCGGCATTTCTTCCATTCCGATCTCTAACAACAAATCAGTACGTCCGCTCATTGTTCGGCACCTCCAACTGCAACGGATTGTTTGATCATTGGGAATCCTAAGCGTTCACGTTCTTGTACATATACTTGTGCACATTGACGCGCCATTGCACGCACACGGCCAATATACCCAGTCCGCTCGGTCACGCTGATTGCACCACGCGCATCAAGCAAATTAAACGTATGCGAACATTTGAGGACATAATCGAACGCAGGAAACACGAGTCCCGCATCCAAAATCCGCTTTGCTTCGGCTTCGTAGCTATTGAACCATGCTAGCAATTGTTGAACGTCAGAAAGCTCAAATGTATATTTGGAATGTTCAAATTCAGGTTGATGGAACACATCGCCATACGTAATATCTGCTACGTACGGCATATCGAACACATTTTCTTTATCAAGAATGTATGATGCAAGTCGTTCCAAGCCATAGGTGATTTCAACGGCTACCGGTGAGCAATCGAGTCCGCCCACTTGTTGGAAATACGTAAATTGCGTAATTTCCATCCCATCACACCATACTTCCCAGCCGAGACCCCATGCGCCAAGCGTCGGTGATTCCCAGTTGTCTTCAACAAAACGAATATCGTGTTCGAGTGGATCGATGCCTAAGCGCTTTAATGACTCCAAGTACAAATCCAACACATTGTCTGGAGATGGCTTCAAAATAACTTGAAATTGGTGATGTTGGTACAACCGGTTCGGATTCTCACCATACCGACCATCCGCCGGACGACGTGACGGCTCAACGTATGCAACATTCCACGGTTCCGGTCCGAGGCTGCGTAAGAACGTCATCGGGTTCATCGTCCCCGCACCTTTTTCGATATCATAGGGTTGAACGATAATGCAGTTTTGTTCTGCCCAAAATTGTTGCAATGTTAAAATGATTTGTTGAAAATTCAAACTCATAACCGTGCCACCTCCGAAGTTATATACAAACTAAAAAACTCTCCCATCCCCATGGATACACAACATGTGTATATCCATAGGGACGAGAGAGTTGATCTCACGCGGTTCCACCCTACTTGAGGACCAATTCTGCATCCTCCACTTTTGATCAAACAGATCTTGCTCACAGATGCCGTTCATGTACGCGTTCGTTCGGGCTCACACTGTTCCCGAATCGCTGGTCGAAACGTCACTACACTACTATTTCTGATCAACGCAAATTTTATCAAATGAATGAACCGTCTGTCAATTGGTCGAGTACATTTCGCGTTTTCCATTCCCCGCCGATATGCTCCTGCCACCACCAGCGAATGATTTTACGGATGTCCGCTATCGTCTCTGGTTTTAGCGTAATCTCGCCAAGTTGTGACAGATCTAATTGGGCAAACATGGTAAGCCAGTGTAGCGTTCTCGGCGAGACGGGCATCGCCGCTCCAATCCGAACACACTTCGAACAAATCACGCCACCTTCCGCCGCCGACATATGCGTCAGACCCTCGTTGGCACGACATTTCGAACAACGACCCAGTTCGGGCTGATAGCCGGCAAGCGCAAGCATCTTAGATTCGTATACTGCACAAAGCACAAGCGGATCTTTGCGTGCATTCAGTTGTTCCCAAAGTGCAAGGATTGCTCTATATAAGCCATTCCCCGCCATTTCTTCGCCCATCAAACGAGACGTCATCTCCGTCGACCATGCGGCGACCGATGTTGCAATCAAATCCGATTTCAGCGTCGAAAAGCTATTGGTCAAATCGGCATGTTGCAGCATACCCATCCCTTGACTCCGCGCATACACAAATTCCGCCTGCACAAATGGCTGCGCCACTGCAGTAAATTTACTCGGTACTTTTTTTGCGCCGCGCGCCATCAGTGGGATTTTCACCCCATGTTCGGAGAGGACGGTCAAAATTCGGTGCGTCTCTCCGTAATCAATCGCCTGTATCACTATTCCGTTCGTTTTGAAAATCATGATCTGTCGCCTCTTCGTCCGATTGACCATCCGCATCATACACCGTCGGTTCTGCCGGGTTCATTCGATCCAATTCACGATATAGCAAATACCCTTGTGGATCGCCGCTGTTTGCAAAATACCGCCATGAAAAATGTTTCATATGAACCACCCGCTTCCGAAGTATTCGTTCCAATCCAGAAGTTAGGATGATGCAAAATCAGTAACTCTATTCGGTAAACGAAACAAAATTATTCGTTGTGGAATCCGAAATCGTGCAATAGTGAATCGCGGTTGCGCCAATCCTTTTTTACCTTAACAAAAAGCTCTAAGTAGCACTTACTTCCAAGCAATGTTTCAATTTCCTTGCGTGCAAGCACACCAACTTCTTTCAAAATCGCGCCTTGCTTGCCGATGACTATGCCTTTTTGCGAGTCGCGCTCAACATAAATGACTGCGCCAATTTCGACGTGACCATTGTCCTTGCGTTTCATCCGCTCAATCATAACGGCAATGGAATGCGGCACTTCTTCACGGGTGACATGCAATAATTTTTCGCGAATCAATTCTGCACAAATGAACTGTTCCGGGTGATCCGTGATTTGGTCCTCCGGATAATATTGCGGGCCTTCCGGCATGTATTTCGCGAGTACATCAAGCAAACGAGGCACATTATTCCCATTCAGCGCCGAAATTGGAACCAACTCAGCAAACGGATACAAATTCATATATTCCTGCAAAATCGGCAATAATTTCTCTGGCTCCACTTGGTCGATTTTATTCAAACCGAGAATAACGGGTGTCGTGATCGCTTTTAATCGCTCAATAATAAATTGATCCCCGCCGCCATAACCAGCTTGAACATCGACCAACATGAGCACGACATCCACTTCGCGCAGCGAATTCTCAACTATTTTTAACATATAATCGCCAAGCTTTGATTGTGCCTTATGAACGCCCGGTGTATCCAAAAAAATAATTTGACGATCTTCAGCGGTATAAACGCCTTGAATCTTATTCCGCGTCGTCTGCGGTTTGTCCGACATGATCGCAATCTTCTGTCCGATCATTTGGTTCATTAACGTTGATTTTCCGACATTCGGACGTCCAATAATGGAAACGAATCCGGAATGATACTTCTTATTTGAATCTTTCATCTGTAAAGGTTACCCCTCTCTATTTAGCGCCGTCCGGTTAAATGCACCGGGTAATAGTTCTCCGACCGTTGTTTGTTGCCATTTGCCGTGTAAATTCCCCATCAGCACTGGCATGTCCGCTGGGCAAAGTTCAGCAATGACTTGTCTGCATTCACCGCATGGGGCAATCGGCTTAAATGTATCTCCAATGACCGCCAAACCCAAAAACGTGCCTGCTGCATTCCCTTTTGCAATCGCACTCGTAAGCGCAACGCGTTCCGCACAAATCGTCGACCCAAACGCAGCATTTTCCACATTGCAACCAACATGAATTTTTCCATTCGCATCGAGTACCGCACATCCCACATGAAACTGTGAATACGGCGCATGTGCATTTTTGCGAACTGCAAAAGCTTCCATCTGTAAACGTTCTTGTTGTTGTTCGTTCATCGGTTACACACCATCCTGCCCTTTGGCAAATTGTTTCAGTTCCCTCAAATGATAAAATGTCCCCCGCCAATACACGCCCCCGCGCACGAGTGCAAGGATGACCGACCGCGCGAGTGTATAAGCAACAAGCAATGTCGTCCATGGTAATAATATTATTTCCCAAGGTTTCCACTTTGAAAAATACCATGATGTCCAACCAATCAGCATGAATTCAATCAACATTGGTGCACTCAACATGAACTTCCACGTTAGCGAGTGGTCAATTGAGATCCATCCATAAAGCGCAAGCCAGAATGGCAAATGAAACTGCGCAAAGAAACCGAGGATCGCACCAGCCGCACGCCAACCATTATACCCCATGCCTGCAAATATATTTTTCTCCAGACCGCGCACCGCTTCTGCGATCGACGGATACCATTCCACCGTGAGGAATTCACGTCCGAGCACAAAACGCTGCTTGAATCCAAGCATCTTCACCCGCGTGCCGAGGATCAAGTCATCATCTGGCCGGAGCGCGATCGATTCATGTGTCCCTACTGCATCATATACACTTCGCCGTATCAGATTAAACGCACCGATGCCGACGCCATGTGTGCGCTGCGTATCGTCATTACACCGCCATGGCCGCAGCACCAAATTCAGCGCAAACAAAAACAAGCCAATAAAACCGCGCAGTCCAATCGTCTTCGATTCGAAACCCGGTGACATGGCGAGATGGTCTGCCTGCTTACTGCGCATAAACGCCATCGCATGCTCAAGCGTCTCTGGATGAAAGCGAATGTCTGCATCTGCAAACAATAGACATTCACCGCTCGAATGCTGCACCCCTTGCCATAGCGCGTGATTTTTCCCGAGCCATCCTGCTGGCAACTGTTCAATCGTCACGATCTGAAACGATTTCGACGTTGCCGCGTATTCATTCGCCAATTCGCGCAATACCTCAGCGGTTCGGTCATCGGAACGGTCATTTACAACAATCAGTTCCATCGCCGGGTACGTTTGAGCAAGCAATTCGCGAACCGTGCGTCCGATCGACAGTTCTTCATTTTTGGCCGCAACGATCACCGAAAGCTTCGTTACTTGTTCCGATTGATTGTTTCTCTTGGGCAAAGCATATAATTTCGGATAGCCAGTTCCGCAAATTACTAAGGTAACGATCCAAAAAAACATCATGAGCGACCATACGACAAAACTCCAAATTACCATCCGCTTGTCCGCTCCTTCCTGTATCCTTTATACTAATCGATGAATGGAGGGTGAAGCAATGAGACCGTTACCGATTTCTGCCGAAACCGCGGTAAAATTAAGTAAAGAACTCGGAGTTCCGATTGAACATTTGATGCATATGCCGCAGCACCTATTGATGGCAAAATTAGCGGAGATCGCGCGCAAAGAGGCCGTACAAAAAGATAAACCTGATACCGAAACATCAAATTAATATAAAACGGTCATGCTCTCAAAAAACAATTGAGGAGCATGACCGTTTTATTTAAATAAGTCTATTCCATATTATATCCTTAACAAACATCGCTAACTACGTCGGTGGCCCGCCGCCTTTCATTTCCTCGCGCATGTTTCCAAACTGCTCGCGCGCCTGTTTCTGTATGTTAGGGTCTTGGCGACCTAGTACTGGATCGTTCATCAACTTTTGGAACCAGCGACCCGCTTCGGTAAACTGTCCCAATCTTCGGTTCAACTCACCCATGATAAAAATTAATTTGGCTTCTTTGCCGCCTTGATCCTCATTCGAGAACCAATCAAAATATTTATCAAGTGCATAATTTAACCAGCGTTTCTCCTGCGCTTCATCACCTTTAAGCCGGTACATCCAAGCCATTCGGTGCAACAAGCTTGTAATGATTCGATATCCTTCGCCGCGAACTTGCGCGCAATGAAGTGCCAACTTTAGCGTCATCACAGACTCTTCCCACGTCCGAACCCCGCCGAAATCTTTATACTTCCAGTTCGAAGCGACTTTCAACTCGAACTCTTGTCGTAATTTCAATTTAAATCCTTCTTCAAAATTCTCTGTTGATGCATAACCACAATATGGACATACCCGTACCGTATAAAAATCCGGATTAGCTCCGCGATAGTGTACGCAATAATCCGTATCCGTGCGCAATATTTTTTTTGCACCATTACGAACCCGGGTCGTTTCATACGCGGAACCGCAGAAATCACAGGTCATCTTTTTCTTATAGTATATCTCTTCTAAGTTCTCTGCGTTTTCTTTGTTCTCCATCGTTAACACCTCTTTGTGGCGACTTTTAATAAGTACCGCATGAGTAACACAAACGACTGCATACATATTATAACATGCGATAAAAATACAATGAAAGCAGGAGTCACTTACGATGCGCTGGATTATTTTCATGGGATTGATTGTTTTTTTCTTAAATCGTGATGCTAGTTGGTTGCTCGCTAGTGAAGCATTTCATATCTGGTGGTCCGTTCTTGTCCCAGCATTGTTGCCTTTTATGGTAATTGTGGAATGGATGCTCGATCGAAAAATCATTGACGCGATTGGCGTGCTGTTTGAACCATTTATGAAGCGCTTTCTAAACTTGCCAGGAAACGCGGGTTGTGCCGCAATTCTATCGCTTGGATCCGGTTATCCAATGGCAGCAAAAATCACCGGACAGCTTTATATGGAGCATCGGTTAGATCTCACAACCGCTCAACGCGTACTTAATTTTGCAACGACAGCTGATCCGATTTTTATATCTTATGCTGTTTCGGTTGGTTTGTTTGAAAATCCTTCTTTTGCACCAATTTTATTACTCGTACACTATCTATCGGCACTGGTCTATGGTTTTCTTGAATCAAAAATGCATAAACGAAATAAAAACTTCCATACTAGTGATACAAAACACTTTAAAGACCGACTTAAATTAGCATATGATTTCATCAAAAGCGGTCAAAACATTTCTTTTTCAATAAAAAAGGAGTTAAAACTTTTTTTTCGTACGGCAAACGTGCTATTATATATCGGAGTCACATTATGCAGTTTTTCTGTAATCATTGGTGCAGTCAAACAATTGCTGATGGAGTGGCACCCATTATTTTCACAATCGTTCATTAGTTTGGGGCTAAATGGACTGTTAGAAGTGACATTGGGGTTACACGAAGTATCAAAACAGCAGTGGTCGGATAGCATTCTTATTACGTTAGCTTCGATGATGTTGGCCTGGGGCGGAATTAGCGTCCACGCTCAATGTATGAGTTTACTGGGGAAAACACCTCTCAGTTGGAAAACGTTTGCACTATCCAGAATCTTTCATTCAGGCCTTGCCGGTGTGATAAGTTGGATAATTTGTCATTTTTTTATTCATTCCACGAGCGTTTTTTCAAGCTGGGAAAAAAAATATTTCTTTGAAAATTTCCGCTTATATTCTCTAAATTCAATGAAAAGTTTGATTTTTCTCTATGAAATAAGTCATTGGGCAATTATTTATTCTTTTATTTTGGTGTCACTTCTTGTATATTGTTATGTGAAGTCGACAGACACATCCATAAGGTGGGATTCAGATGAAAAATGCGACGAAAGTTAACCCCCCATTTGCACTGCCAGCACGCGTTGAGCGTTTGGGCGAGCTTTGCTATAACCTCTGGTTTAGTTGGACGCCGGCAGCGATTGATTTGTTCAAACAAATCGATCCACAAGCATGGGAAACAGTAAAACACAACCCTGTACGGTTGTTGCGTGAAGTGCCAGAGAAACGTCTAGAAGCAATTGCGACTGACGAAGCGTTCTTGAATGCATACGACGCTGTAGTAAAGTCTTTTGACTACTACATGAAAGACAACACATGGTTTAAAGACACGTATGCTCAACATACTGGCAATGGTGTCGTTTACTTCTCCGCGGAATTTGGTTTCCACGAGTCTTTGCCAATTTACTCAGGTGGTCTTGGAATTCTTGCAGGCGATCACATCAAAGCTGCTAGTGACCTTGGTATTCCATTGACTGGTCTTGGATTGCTCTACAAAAAAGGGTACTTCGACCAACGCTTTGACATGGGCGGACAACAACATGCCGATCAAATCACGTACGAATTTGACAAATTACCGATTTCTCCGGTTTTAGATAGCAACGGTAAACCACTTCTTGTCAGCGTACATATTATCGAGCGCGACGTTACATTACGCATTTGGAAAGTTCAAGTTGGACGCGTTAACGTATTCTTACTTGATGCGGATCATGAATTAAATGCTCCATCCGATCGCGATTTAACAGCTCAATTGTATGGTGGCGGCCAAGAAGTTCGTATTGCGCAAGAAATGTTGCTTGGTATTGGTGGTATCCGTGCACTTCGTTCGATGAAACTTCCAATTCAGGCGTATCACATTAACGAAGGTCATGCAGCGTTCATTACCCTTGAGCGTATGCGTGAATACATGAAACATGGAATGCCATTCTCCCCAGCGGCAGAAATGGTACGTTCCAGCACAATTTTCACAACACATACACCGGTTCCTGCGGGTCACGATGCATTCCCTCTTGGAATGTTCGATTACTACTTCAAAGGAATGTACTCTGAGCTTGGCGGCAATCGCGATGCGATCGTCAATCTTGGCTTGAACCATGAGAACAATACGTTTAACATGACTCACCTTGCCCTTAACCTTTGCGGTAAAGCAAACGGCGTAAGTAAGTTGCATGGACTTGTTTCCCGTGAAATGTTCCGCAACTTCTATGGTCCACTTGCAGTGGATGAAGTTCCAATTTCATCCGTTACTAACGGTGTTCACTTGGAAACGTGGATGGCAGCTGAATGGAAAACAATGCTTGACCAATACTTGCCAGCTGAATGGACAAAAACGCAACATGATCTTTCGATCTGGAACGCGGTTGATTCCATCCCTGACGAAGAGTACTGGAATGTTCATACAGACTTGAAATCAAAAATGATTGATTTCGCTCGTCAAAACTTGAAAGCACAAGCACGTCGTGTTGGCGAATCCGAAACTCACATCGCTGAGATCGATAACTACTTGAGTTCAAGTGCATTAACAATTGGTTTCGCTCGTCGTTTCGCAACATACAAACGTGCGACGTTGATGTTCAGCGATTTGGATCGTTTAGATCACTTGGTGAACAATCCGAAGCAACCGGTTCAATTTATCTTTGCAGGTAAAGCACACCCGGCGGATATCCCTGGCCAACAATTAATCAAACATATTCACTACGTTTCACGCATGGAACGTTTCAAAGGTAAAATCGTATTGCTCGAAAACTATGACATGAACATGGCTCGTTACCTTGTAACAGGCGTTGATGTTTGGTTGAACAATCCGAAACGTCCACTTGAAGCTTCTGGTACTTCCGGTCAAAAAGTAGCATTAAACGGCGGCTTGAACTTCTCCATTCTTGACGGATGGTGGGAAGAAGGCTACGACGGCACCAACGGTTGGTCCATTGATACACCAGAAGGCGTTCAAGACGGTCCACACCTTGATCAAGTCAACGTACATTCTTTGTACAGCACAATGGAAAATGAAATTGTTCCGATGTACTATACATTAACAAAAGGCGTTGCAAAAAAATGGATCGAGCGTTCCAAAAATTCAGTAAAAACTCTTGCACCGGTTTATAACACGAGCCGGATGGTAAGCGACTATACAAACTTGTTCTATGTTCCGACAATTGAGCGTGCAATCCGTTTCAGCGCTGACGATTTCGATCGCGCAACGAAATTGGCGTACCACAAACAATTTGTTCGTAACAACTGGCACCATGTAACCGTTATGACGATCGAGGACAACAATCCACCTCGTCAAAACGAAGAAACAAAGAAAACCGTAAAAGATGTATTTGCTACCGTCTTCTCCGGATGGATCGAGCCACAAGATACGGCAGTTGAAGTGGTGTTCTACGAGGACAAAGGCTCTCACTGGGAGCAAGTTGTTCTTCGCATGGACAGCCCGAAAGAAGTGGGTAACCACCTCTACCGTTGGCGCACACAGATCCCTGCGCACTTAACGCATGGTGATCAATTCAACATCCGTGTACGTCCGTTCCATGAAGATTTCTCACACCCACATGAATTGCATTTGGTAACACAAGCGTAATTATCCGTCGTTCAAGACAGGAGCTGAATTATGCATCCATTACGGTATGAAGTAGTCGTACGAACAGACAGTGTTTCTGCCGGTTTAGAAGCTAAGTTCCATCAACTCGCTGCAGAACGAGGATTTATTCATGTATCCCAACAACAAGACGAACCTCCCCATTTGATCGTATCGATCGGTGGGGACGGTACGTTTCTTCAAGCGTTTCACAGATATACAGAACAAATTCACCATCTTTCTTTTGTCGGGGTTCATACCGGACATTTGGGATTTTATGCCGATTGGAAGCCTACCGAGTTAGAAGTACTCGTGGATTCCATTGAACTTGCTCGCCAAGATTGGGCCAAAAGCGTAGTGAAATACCCGCTTGTGGATATCCGATTGGAAAGCGAAGACGGACACGAAAACCTACTTGCGGTTAATGAATTTACGATTAAATCTGAGGATGGTACTTTGGTGTGCCAAATTAACATTAACGACCAGCGCTTTGAGATGTTTCGGGGCGATGGTATTTGTGTTTCAACGCCTTCGGGAAGCACCGGATACAACAAAAGTGTCGGCGGCGCAGTCATTCATCCTTCGTTTGAAGCGATTCAACTCGCCGGTATCGCTGCGCTAAATAATCGTGTGTACCGTTCCTTAGGATCCCCAATCGTTTTGCCACAACATCACCATTGTGATATTTTGCCGCGAGCTGGTCAGACGTTGATTTTCACGGTCGACCATTTGCATATGCACCGTAGCAACATTAAAGCGATTCGTTGTATGGTAGCGGCGCATAAAGTAAGTTTTAATCGTTTTCGTCCGTTTCCATTTTGGAATCGTGTTCGTGAAGCGTTTATCGGTCAAGAAACAGAATAAATCAAAAAGCCTGCTCACTCAGAATTACGTTCTGAATGAGCAGGCTTTATTTATTTTCCACCTTAAAATTCACCTTCAGTTGATTCTTGATCACGTCTACGTGGATTCCGATTATTACGATTCCGCTCTCGATCACGGAATCTAGGCGGACGTTTCGATTCTTGATTTGATTGATTTGCGTGTACATTGGTTTGATTTGCATTGGTTTGATTTGCATTTGTATGATTTACATTTGTTTGCATCGAAGGTTGATGTTGTGGTTTATTAAACGGTTTCGGATGTTGCTTTTGATGTGCTGGGCTTCCTTGTATTTGTTGCGATTGTTGAGATTGTTGCGATTGTGCATTTTGCTGATGTTGCACTGGTTTTTGGGTGTTTGGACGCTGTTGCTGTTGTGCAGGCTTTTGGGAAATCGGTTTCGATTGAACTGGTGGCTGAGGTTGTGGCTTCTTCGGTGGAAGATCGTACCATTCTGCCTCCGTCTGTTCGTAAGACGATTTCACACGGACCGTACCATTCTTATCTGGTTGACGTTCAAGGACGAAATATGCACATCCGAAGTTGCAATACTCACTTAAATATTCATGTAAGGCTTGAATCGTTAAATCTTTCGTTGCCTTCGTGTTATTATCTTTGAAAAAACCTTTCAAACGCAACTGACTGTATCCCCAGTCACCAACAATAAAATCGTATCGGTCTAACACATCGTTGTAACGTTCACGAAAGATTTCTGCGTTCCAACCGTTTTTATGATTGATCCACAATTCATAGGCGTTTCCGTGAGACAAAATCAAACGTGTCCCCTCCTTGAGCGAATTTATGCCATTTGTTCTGTCGCTGATTGAACTTGTTCACGTGCATGATATGAACTACGTACGAGTGGTCCGGATTCAACATGACTGAATCCGCGCGACATCCCCTCTTCTTTTAATCGGGAAAATTCTTCTGGCGTATAATATTTTTCCACATATAAATGTTGTGTTGAAGGCTGTAAATATTGTCCAATGGTCATGATGTTGCAATCCGACTTCCTTAAATCATCCATCGTTTGCAAAATTTCATCCCACGTTTCCCCTACGCCAAGCATTATGCTTGATTTCGTAGGAATCACAGGTGCATATGCTTTACTATTCGCGAGTAGCTGCAAAGAACGATCATATTTCGCACGCGCGCGCACGCGATCAGACATACGTTCAACCGTTTCAATATTGTGATTCAGCACATCGGGTTTTGCATCGAGAACGATATGTAAAGCTGCCTCATCCCCATTAAAATCTGGAATCAACACTTCCACACCACAACCAGGTACCCGCTCGCGAATCGCACGGATTGTTGCCGCAAACAAACTAGCACCTCCGTCCGCCAAATCATCACGTGCTACGGACGTAACAACGACATGCTTCAAGCCCATTTGCTCTACCGCTTCAGCAACACGCTGCGGTTCTTGCATATCCAATTCAGTAGGCAATCCTGAGTTCACGGCGCAAAAGCGACATGCACGCGTACATACATCACCTAATATCATAAACGTCGCGGTACGGTTGCTCCAACATTCGTAAATGTTTGGACATTTCGCCTCTTCACAAACCGTATGTAACGTTTTGCTACGCATCATTTGTTTTAATTCTTGAAAATGTCGACTTGTTTTCAAGTCAATTTTTAGCCATTCCGGCTTGCGCTGGATCGTACGTTTTGCCACGGTATTGCGCCTCCCTCAATCACTTTTTACATTATACCACGCCTACCCATAATTACCACATTAGCTTGTCCCATTGGTGAAAGTTGTCACGCATAATCCTTGGTAAGTCGTGCAAAACTGCTATCATTGAGGAGGGAATTTGATGCGGCGCGTACTTATGATTTGTGTGTTTTTGTTTTTTGTAATCAATGTATCGGATTCGTGCTTTGCAGCAACGGCGAAGACACTTCCGCTTCGAGAATCTAAAGAAATGTATGAACATATCGCAGGTCAATTTGGCCTACCTTGGCATTTGCTTGCTGCTGTTGACCGTTATGATCAAACGATCGCTTCCGTAATAAAGGCAAAGGTACCACTTTCATTCCCAGCACATCTTTGGTTTGGTGATTGGAGAGAATCCTCGGAATCATCAATCCCTTCTGCTTTAATTAGCAGACAATTTTGGGGAATCGCTGAAGATGGAAATGGTGATGGCATTGCAGACCCTGATCGGGCCGAAGATCGGTTGACCGCACTTGCGTATCAATTAAATTCACAAGGCAATTCCGAGGAAGACCGTTGGATCGCCGTTTGGGAACGGTATCGAATTGCACGCGGGGTAGAACGGGTGATGCAGTTCGATCAATTATACGAGCAAATCCCACTTGAAAAATTAACGACGCGGACGTTTCCGCTCGTTCGTGCAAAAACGATTTCATTCAAAGATACATGGGGCGGCGCACGTGGTTGGGGCGGAAAACGATCCCACGAAGGAACTGATCTTTTTGCGGGACACGGTACGACCGTGCAAAGCACCTGTTACGGAATCGTGGAAACGATTGGATGGAACAATTTTGGCGGATGGCGCATCGGCATTCGAGACATTCAAAATGTATATCACTATTTTGCACATTTAAGTTCATTCTCAAAATCTATTAAAAAAAATGACCTGGTCAAACCAGGCCAAGTCATTGGTTGGGTGGGAAGTACCGGTTATGGAAAACCAGGAACGAGTGGGAAATTCCCGCCGCATTTGCATTTTGGGATGTACCGAGACCGTGGTCAACTAGAATGGGCGTTTAATCCTTACCCTGAGTTGGTTCGCTGGAAGAAGGCACCTGCGGTGCGCCCCACTGCGGCACTTCACCGAACACCATTGAAACGCTGAGCGGAATTTCGGTATTCACATTTTCCGATACTTGTTGAAATGGAAACCACAACGAAATTTCAGTCATTACTTTAGCATACACTTCAACCATGACGATATTTAATCCCGCTTGCTTCATACGCGTTCCAATCATCACTTGCGTCGTACCGTTCGGTTCAATTTCGACCGGAACCCTAGGGCCGATCGAATTCAAAAACGGACTTTGCAATGCGTAACTGATGGGAATGTATATTTTGAAGCCTTGCAACGCTTGAATGGAATGATCCGTCATTTGTATCAAATGTCCGGTCGCTGAAGCTACCGTGCGTTCATTCAGTTCCATTCCACTCACCTTTCCGCGCTGATCATAATGCCAAGTGATCCAGTCTGATGGTGCATAACGATAGGCATCGACATGTTCTTTCACCGTCTGTTGAATGACTCGAAGTGCAATTTGTTTCGATTTCAATTGGGCAATATGTAATAATACAGGTGTCAATCGTTGCTGGATCGTTAATAAAATCCAACACATCAAGATTAATCCAATACATCCAAACAAAAAAGCCGACCGAATCGGTCGGCGTTGCGTCAGTTGCTCTCGTTTTCGCATTCGCATCGTTTTTCGAATCATACGTTACCGTATGCTACTGTGAATGGAATTATTCACTCCTGCGTTGTCTAGCCATTTCGTAACATGCAATCGTCGCTGCCATCGCCGCATTTAGCGATTCGGTGCGTGTATCCATTGGAATGCTCACCAGTTGAAGTTGACCTTTTTTCCAATCATTTTGAACTCCGTGCGCTTCGTTTCCGACAACCCACCAACACGCCGATTTCGCGTTCGTTTCATCGAGTGGAATGCCTCCGCGGGGCACGAGCACAAACACGTCTGCTCCTGATGCTTTGGCGATCTGAATCCCTTTGTCAATGGATGCTTGCATAAATGGTACATGAAAAATTGCACCTTGGGTTGCACGAATCGTTTTTGGATGAAACACATCGACACAACCATCTCCAAGCCAGATACCCTGTACCCCCATCGCAACTGCGCTGCGAATAATTGTACCGAGGTTACCAGGGTCATTCAGCCCATCAAGCGCGATCACAGAATCCAACGTTGCCCACAAGTCATCAGATGCCATTTGTGGCAAAGACATTTCCGCGCAGATCCCTTGCGGTGTTTTTGCATCGCTTATTTTTTCGAGCACATGATCAGACACTTTCACAATCGTGCCAAGTTGTTTAGCAAATCGTGTCCGGATCTTCGGCCAATCGACAATCCGTTCACCGCGTTCACTGACGAGTAACATGTCCAGTTTCTTGTCTGCACGTAGCGCTTCCTCAATCAAATGTGGTCCTTCAAGCAAAATCTTTTGCTGTGACATTCGTTCTTTGCGATCTTTTAATGCGGCAAGCCGTTTCACAGTCTCATTTTGAACGGACGTGATTTCTAAGTCGTACCGAACGTCAGTCATCGCTTTGTACCGTATGAATCGGCCAAGATGTTGTCTAAATGACACGCTTCAAGATGTGCAGATCGCTTCTGGAAATCTGTAGTTGGATAATACATGTCCCGCACGATTAAATTCGGTCCGCAGCAATCTGCAACTTCGCACGCACAATCAACGAGACGCTGGATGGAATGCTGTTGCCAGCGAGCAAATACTTCGTCAAGACGATCATGAAAAATATTCCCTAGTGAAGGTACCGCTGCAAAATCAGTGACGTAAACATCGCCAGTAAAAATATCAACATTCAACCGATTCCGACCATCTGGGTCGTTACGGACGGTTACATTTGGTGATGACGCCAACCGGCGAATGAGTGACCAATCCTGTGCATTATCATTGCAAGCAAAAAATGGCAATGTCCCAAAAAGCAGCCATAAGTTCGGATCACGCTCGTCCAATAAACGGTGAACAGCAGCCCTTGTTTCATCCATGGTTAGTTTCGGTAAATTAGATGCAAAATCAGACGGATACATGGGATGTACTTCATGACGACGGACGCCAAGTTCGAGAATTTGGCGATGAATATGACCGATTCGCTCATGGGTGCGATAATTAATCATAGATTCCGCCGAGACGAACATTCCGCGTTCACTCAAGTGAATCGCGTTCTCGCAGAGTTGATCAAATAATTTCGTCGCCGCTTCAAGCGGTACTTCATGTGTGGCTTTTTCAAACCCAATTTGCCAAAAGTCAAACGCATTTTCGTAGTTGTATGTAATATGCATGACATCGAGCACATCTAGAAAAGCTTCATATCGTTTCAGCGGCATTGTCAAATTTGAGTTCATTTGACTTAGAATGCCGCGTTTTTGCGTCCAATCAAGTAAAGGAATCATCCACTGATCAACCAAATCACCTGCAAAGGACGGTTCTCCTCCGGTAATACTGATCGTCTGCAATGTTTCCACTTCTGCAAGTCGTTCCAATACAAGTGCAAGTGGAATCGCTTGTCCGTCTGCCTGAGTGAGTGTATCCCCAACCGCACAATGCGCGCAGCGCATGTTACAGCGATGCGTGACTGTAAACTCCACACTCGTCAATTGATGTTTTTTATGTTTTTTTCGAATGGGCCATGGATCCCATGGATCAAATTGAGGTGATAGCCGCCCTGCACCCGGCAAACGTAAACTGACCGTCATTTTGCAAATTCCTTTCGTTAAAACAAACTTCTATTAAACGTGCATCCCGCCGAAATAGATCAATACCGCAAAAACCGCAACTAACAGCAACCGATAATAGGCAAAGTAGCGAAGCGGAATTTTTGTGAGTAACTTCAAAAATGTTACAACAGATAACCATGCCACAATGAATGCTACAATGAAACCCGTTGCGAAAAACGGCAAATCAGCCATGCTGAGTAATTTATAGCTTTTGAGCAAATCATAACCGGTTGCTGCCGCCATCATCGGAATCGCAATGAAAAACGAAAAATCTGCAACGGCACGGTAACCAACCCCAGCAAGCATACCTCCCGCCATCGTAGAACCAGAACGCGAAAACCCGCTCCAAAGCGATAAACATTGTGATAACCCAATCCACAGCGCCTGCTTATACGAAATTTGATCCATCGTCTCAGCTGTAACTTTTTTCGATTTCACATCAGAAAACCAAAGAAATAATGCGCCTACTGCCATCGCAATTAATACGCTTTCTGCGCTAAAAAAATACTTTTTAATGACATCATGGAGCACAAAACCCAAGCCAAGCGCAGGCACAATGGCAATCCCAACATGAATCAAAGACAATCCAGATTCTTTGCGTTTCCCTAAGTTAAAAAGTTGTAATAACCGATCACGATAAATCAACAATACCGATAAGATGGCACCTAACTGAATGACGATTTCGAACGTCTTCACTTTTTCCTTCATGAGTGGATCTGTTATATTCAAAAAATGATCCACTAAAATCATATGTCCAGTCGATGAAACCGGTAAAAATTCAGTCAAACCCTCGACAATCCCAAGGATGACTGCGATAAACAATTCGTTCATAATGCACCTCTGTGTCATATTTTTGCATTACATATTAAATGAATTTCCACTTCTGGTTTGATGCTTGCTCAATTAATTCTTCCGACTGGCAAGCACTCGCGAGCCAATCGCGGATAAAATCCGGCAATACATATTCAATCGTTGTCCCCAAACCAATGGACGGATACGCCACATGAAATGTAAACAGATCAATCGTTCCGACGCGGTATTTCCGCTCAAGATTCAACAATTCCCCATTGACTTCTACCGAAACAATACGTTTACCGACCGGTTGATTCCGATCTGCTTGAATGAGTAGTCCATCGACAGCCAGTGTCCCAATTACTTTTCCGCGGAAACCATAACCCATTAAAGATTTTTGGATATGCGTTTCATCAAGTGATAATTCCAGCGCCTGAAGGATATGAGATCCGTTAAGCAGCATAATGCAAGGATTAATCGGTGATGGGCAAGCAGACAATAAGTCACCCTTCGTAATCCGCCCGAAAGGGAATCCATGCAAAAACACACCTGAATTCACTAACCCAATTTCCGCTTCCGTTCCTCTGCGTAATTGAGTGGCCATTACATTAGCTAACAACGACTCATTTGACGCATCATGATGCAGTGGAACTGATAATTCCATCGCAACACCTGACATGACCAGATCGCTTTCCTGACGATACATCGCAATTGTGTGATCGATCGTTTCGTCAATCGGAGCATTCTCATCACCTAGATCGATCAAACGTCCGCCAATGTGCGCCAATTTCTTTTCGTGTGTATCCCAAACGAATTGCGCATGTCCGAGCACTTGCCCAAACTTTCCCGCTGCGAACAACCACGTATTTCCTACTTGCTCTGGCGGATCCAAGCGATGATGCGTGTGTGCACCAAAAATCGCATCGATTCCGTCGATCGTTGCCGCCATTTTGCGGTCAGCGCTAATTCCAACGTGCGAGGCTACACAGAGCAAATCTACCTGATCACGTAGTACGCGCACTTGATCAGCAACTTCGGCCAATGGTTCACGGATATGCCAACCGAGCAACTCATAAAACGTGTTAAAATCAATGGTAACACCAATGATTCCAACTTTTATCGGACCTTTTTGGATTATCGTATACGGCTCGACCCATGATGGCCGTTGACCATTCAAATCATATAAATTCGCCGCAAGCATCGGCATTCTTGCCTGATGATCGTACAACGCCTGTAGCACATGTGCTTCAAACGTTAAGCCTTCATTATTCCCAAATGCAATCGCATCATATCCCGTCTGATTAAGCACAGCCACATTCACACGACCTTGTGTACCTTCAGTGACTGGGTCCATCCGATCCAAATGATCGCCCATATCAAGTGCAATCACATGATCGATACCAAAATTGTTGCGGAATCGCTGAATATGACCTGAAATTCGCGACATGCGATCGAGATGACTATGCAAATCATTGCTGTGAATCAGATGCAATTCATAAAAACGCTCTGTCATGAAGGCCGCCCCTCCGTTAAAAAAAGACCGCTCCCATTCCTTGCAGGGATGGCCTTTTTAAATTGGTCATCAAGTAAGATATACTATGTGAAAAAATATAGTTTCATCACCCCTCATCTTACAATCCTTTTGGGCTAAAAATCAAGCTGAGCAGTACCAAACTAGGCGGAGGCAACTCGTATGAATGAACGCTATTCTAGACAAATGTTATTTCAACCAATCGGGCCAAGCGGCCAACAAAAATTATCTAACTCTCGCGTAGTAATTGTGGGGATGGGTGCACTCGGAACAGTGCTCGCGAACCATATGGTGCGCGCCGGAATAGGTTACGTACGCATCATCGATCGAGATTACGTGGAATGGAGTAATCTGCAGCGCCAAATGCTGTATGAAGAATCGGATGCACAAGGCATGGTACCGAAAGCAGAAGCAGCAGCCGCGCGGTTACGCTTGATCAATCGTGAAATAACGATTGATGCACATGTTGCCGATTTGAATTCATGGAATGCGGAAGAACTACTTGGAGGAACCGATCTGATTTTGGATGGATCGGATAATTTCGGAGTTAGGTTTCTAATCAATGACGTGGCCGTTAAACATAATATCCCTTGGATTTATGGGGGTGCGGTAAGTACGCGCGGTGTATCACAAACGATCATCCCCGGAAAAACGCCATGTTTGCGCTGTTTATTCGGCGATGCCAGCGGACAAACGAACACGGATACTTGCGACACCATTGGTGTGCTTGGTCCAATTATTCATGTCATCGCTTCTAGACAATCGATTGAAGCACTGAAATGGTTAACAGGGAACGAATCAGCAATGGACCTTAGACTTTGGCAAACCGATCTGTGGACCAATCAAGCCGGATCCATTGACACTTCGACCGCGAAAAATGCCGATTGTCTTACATGCGCTAGACATCAGTTCGATTTCCTTGAACAATCCGTATCGGGAAATTGGACGCAAAGTTTATGCGGACGAAATAGCGTGCAGGTAAATCCTCCCTTATCGTCGAACATTGACTTAGAACAATTCGAACAAATATGGAAAGCTTTAGGCGAAACGGAGCGAAATCCCTTTCTGTTGCGTCTCCATTTGCCAGAACACATAACACTCGTTTTGTTCAAAGACGGCCGATTATTGGTCCAAGGAACTTCCGATTTATTACGGGCACGTTCTTTGTATAGCCGATATGTAGGTAATTAAGAGGGGCGATTCACGTTGATCGATTCCGTAACACTTCGAGAAACAATACTAGCTTTTCGTGAAATGAAAGAATATAAAGATTTCATTACTAAAAATGATTATAAAAGTTTACGACTTAAATTAATAAATGAATTGCCAGATTACAGCACAAATCCGAATGAAGCTGGATTGTTCTTAAAAAAGTTCCCGTTTTATTCCGAAAAAACGTGGCTAAAAGTTGAAGGATCCGATTGGCCGCGAATTGCTGGTGAATTGGATGCACAACTCATCATTGACCATTTTGAAGCTGAACAAGAACGTTGGCTTTCAAAAGCCAATCAAGTTCGCCATGCCGTCCAAAGTGCTTCTGAAATCTTAGTGAAATTCGGAATAAAAATCACACTAAAAAAAATAGAAGAACCGACGCTAGCTAACGCAAGTGGTGTCAAATGGTTATATATCGAGCAATTGAATACCGATATCGCTGCGCCTACTCCGCCGTTTCGATTCGTGAGAATTGAATCCATTTTCATGCCGGACCGTTTCCAACTGAAATTGCACCAACGTTGGAAAGCTGGAGTAAGTCATTATCGCAAAAGTGATCCGTTGGAAGTGTTTCAAGTCAAAATCCCTCGTTTCATTCCGACACCAACGACACCGCTTGATGAATTAAAAACATTTAAAAATGAAGTTCGGATTAGCATGCAAATTAAAGAGGAATTTTTGGAGAAGCTTTCGCACTTAAAACTTTGAAGTTACTTAGGGGGTCAAACGATGAGTCAAAATGATCAAATTCAAGCATTAGAGGTGTTACAACCAATATTCCCTCATGGCGTTTTTGCCGTAGCACGCGGATTGACGCGAGATAAGATCATTCCAATTGTGGAGGCACTTCACCGCGGCGGAATTCGTGCGATTGAAATCACATTAAATACGCCGCAGGCCTTGGCTATGATTTTTGATTTACGCAGTCATTTTGGCGAGCGCATGGTCATCGGTGCAGGAACCGTTCGCTCTGTTCAAGAGGCGGATGAAGCGTATCGGGCGGGTGCACAATTCTTGGTAAGCCCACATACCGACCCCGAGATTATTGCAAAAGCGATGGAACGCAATATTGCATCGATCCCAGGTGCTTTTACACCAACCGAAATTATGCAAGCATGGAATGCCGGCGCACGCGTCATTAAACTGTTTCCAATGCGCGCGAACTTAGAAACCTACATAAAAGAATTAAAAGGTCCCTTTCACGACATTCCCTTTATCGTCATGGGCGGTGTAAATGCATCGAATATTAAATCCATCAAATCACTTGGCATATTTGCTGCAGGCATTGGAAGCGAACTTTTCCCAGCGCATGCAATCGAAAAAGAAAACTACGACGAAGTGGAACAAGCGGCACATACGCTAATTAACGCATCCGTGTCTTCTTAGGTTAACTTCGCTTAAAATCACCCAATTCACTGCGCAAGAACAAATGAATGCTCACATGAAAATCGAGTAACAACAAATGTAAAACACCAAACTGCTCCATCACATCTGATGGGGCAGTTTCGCTTTGAAAGGATGTCCCAATCAACGATTGCCTAAGTTTCACCCATGCCCGAAGTGGCTCAGAAAGCTCGTTCGAAATGGCTTGTTCAAGTTCGAGAATTTGAATGATTTCTTCGTAACTACCCGCATCTCGCAAAATAAGTCCATCCAAAATCATCGTACCGATATCGGTCACCGCTTCAATTGCCAACCAAACCAAACGTTCCATTGCATATTTACGCATTTTATTCCATTTACCTGGCTCACCGGAGGATTCAAGTACTGATAATTCACGTATATCTTCAGCGAGTGGCAATAAACTATCCAATCGACTCAAAACCGGTTGAATTTGAAAAGCAAACATGGGCAACCCTCTCGTCTACGTTTATTTTTGAATACCATCTTTCGCTCGGCGCCATTTTTTCCACGACGACCAACCCCAAATTCCGAACATGGTCAGCACGATAATCAGGACTATGGTTAATGATTCAAATACGTCTTTCATTTCAATTTTCACATGCAACCCTCGATTCGAAATGGTATGATAAATGATAGCGATTACATCACGACAGTGTTACTGAAAGGAGCATCTCAGATGAACAACGAATTGTCCTTTGCATCAATTCCTGAATCTGTGCTTGTGATTGGAGGCGGCATTATCGGCTGCTCCATCGCTTATGAATTTGCAAAACGCGGCATACAAGTTAGCATTGTTGAACGTGGTCAAATCGGCCATGAAGCGACCTCGGCTGCTGCCGGCATATTGGCTGCGCATGCTGACTCGATCGTTTCCGATGAATTTTGGCAATTGCTAAAGGATAGTCAAAATATGTTTCAGGATTGGAAGCATCAATTAGAAACATTTAGTGATGTTCATATCAATTATGAAGAACGAGGAATCATTCGACTTTGTTATGAAGAAAAAGAAGAACTTTGGTTACGACAAAAGATTGCGACACTTTCAAGTGATTCCGTTTGGCGATCCAAAGACGAATTAACCCACGAAATTCCAACGATTGGTGAACATGTGCTTGGTGGTGTTGAATGGGCAAGCGACCATCAAGTCAACCCCCATCAACTAGCATTAGCACTTCGCGTCGCATTGCAAAAATATAACGTCAAAATCTTTGAAGGTGTTGAAGCCACTTCGTTTACCACATCATCCCCTCGCACGATCGATGGTGCAAGACTTGCAGATGGCCGTACAATCAAAGCAAATCATGTCGTTATTGCTGGTGGTGCCTGGACAGGTAACCTACTAAAATCCCTTGGATGGACGCTTCCAATCCATCCTGTTCAAGGACAATGTTATCAAGTTCGTCCAAAAATCTCACTAACATCTCGGATCTTATATACACAAAATTGTCACATCGTTCCAAAATCCGACGGCACCGTTATTGTTGGACAGCCGCAGCAACATTCCGGATTTGAAAAAAAATTAACGATTGAATCGATAACCAGTCTTCATGATCAAGCCGTTTCCATTTTGCCTGGATTAAAAGATGCGGAATTCATCCGTTCTTGGGTAGGATTGCAACCCGCTACCCCAGACGGATGGCCAATTCTAGGACAAATGGTTGGTTATGGTGGCCTGACGATTGCAAGTGGCCATTTTAAGACTGGAATTTTATTGGCACCGATTACTGGGAAGGCTGTTGTCGCATCCATCCTTAACGAACCGGTTCCCGCCTATTGTGCGAGATTCAGTCCTAATCGCTTTGAAGCAACCGTTTTGAGAAAATGATAAATGATAAATGATAACATCCATACCATTCAATCGTAGCGTCCACTTACGATTGAATGGTATTTTTTGTGAACAACTTATCAATTCCTCGTGCCTGCTCAATATCAAGATCGGTAATTCCAGCCGATTTCCAAGATGTCAAACGAATGCTCACCATCTTAAAATCAATCGCAATCATCGGATGATGATTCATACGTTCTGCCAGATCTGCGACTTGATTAACAAACTGAATGCCATCCATGTACGCTTGAAACCTAAATTTCCGTACGATCCATTTCTCATCTTGCAAAGACCACTCCGTTAAGGAGGTTAATACGTCATCGATTTGTGATTGGGAGTATTTCTCCATGATGAATCCACCTCAATTCCCCGTTCAACTTGCTTATATCTATTTTACTCGATTATATCGCGAAAAAAAACCGCCTTCTGCGACCACAGACAAGTGGTTTCACACAAGGCGATTTTGGATGATAACAATTATTCAGCGGAACGATTCATTAGCCAAGCCAACAACACAGCGATGAGCAACACGACACCAGAAATGACAACAAGCAACGTCTCATATACGGTTTTCAAATAATCCGTAAACTCTTGCATCGAATATTCGACGATCACATGCCATCCTGGAACTGACAACGGTTCGGTTAACACGCGAATCGAATCATTTGATAAGAGAATTCCTGATTTTTTTGGATCGTCTACTTTGTACGGAGCATCTTTCGTCAATTGTGCTTTGTCTGCATTGTAAATGATTTTGTTTGTTCCATCGGTAATCCAAACCTTACTATTTTGACCGATTTTGGAGTTTTCTAATGCTTTTCCGAGCGTTTTTGCTTGGACTTCCATCACCATCAACATTTCTGCTTTCGGTTTTTGGGCGTTTTTCAGAAGTCGGGCAAGCGTGATTGAGTAACCAGGGAAATATTTCGTTTCTTCCATTTCAGCTGGATAAAAGAATCCGTTTTTCTGCGTTGGCAACCAATAAGGATTGCCATTTGCTTGAATCATTTCCGTCATGATCGCCATATTTTGTGGAAACAAGTTGACGGTGTTCGAATTTTGCGACGCATATAATAAATCAGGTTTGTCCAAAACTACATCAAGATTTTCCTTCGATAACAAACGAATATTTATGATATCTTTATTAATGTATTTGTATTGCGTGAGCAGTTCGCTGATTTCACTTCCCGCAACTTTCATGCGCACACCATCAAAACTTTTAGTTTGTGTGCCTTCGAGGTCACGTCGCAACGTTTGATTTAACATTAACTGCATTGAAACACCTTCAAGCGTGTCAATCGATTGTTGCACATTATCGCGCGCTTGTTTCACTTGTTGATCCGCCAACCCGCCAATTTTGGATACAATGGTCTCATTTAATACCCCATTGTAAAAATATAACGCACCAAAAACAATCAATTCCATCGCAACTGCCAGTACGAAAAATGTGATGATTCGTGCTTTCAAAAGATCGCTCATCCGAAACGCTCCTTTTCTAAGGATCTCAAATTGATTTGTAATATTAAATGGTTCACGATAAACAATTAATTTCCTGCAGGATTTTTTTAATGTCTGACATATCATGTGCGAACTGTTATCTACATCTGATGAACCGTACAGGAGGTTATGTTACATGATTACGACGTACATGCGATTCGCGATACGCGTACTATTGATTTCTATCGTTATTTCAGCAATTCCGACGTATTCAAACGCCGCTTCCACACCAGTAAACAAGAACACAAAACAAATTGCGCTCACCTTTGACGACGGACCGGATCTCAAATATACCCCTGAAATTTTGAAAATTTTAGCGAAATATAAAATAAATGCAACCTTTTTCGTATTAGGTAAACAAATGCAACGCTATCCTGAGATGACAAAAAAAATAGCTTCAGCTGGTCATGTACTTGCCAATCACACATGGTCGCACCGCCAACTAAAGCTATTATCTGATATAAAAATCGCTTATGAAATTCGAGCGACGAACCAATTAATCTTCAAGCTCACCGGCCAAAAAAACCATTTATTCAGACCACCATATGGTGCGATCTCGCCTAGTCAGCGTAAACTCATCCAAAAACAAGGCTATCAATTATCGTTTTGGAATGTTGACACTCGAGATTGGAGTGGAAATTTGCCAAATGCTATGCTGAATATCGTCAAACGTCAACTACGTCATCAGAGTGTAATTTTGATGCATTGCTATGGTGGTGACCCAAAAAACGCGAATTATACGGTGGAAACATTAAATACATTAATTCCCGTCTATTTGAAACGAGGATATCAATTTGTGACGATCTCTCAACTTCCAGTACCCGTAAAATTACGGACGCCTTTTCGCCAAACATATGCTCCAATCAAACAACAACCGAAACCGATGATCGGCGTGATCCATCCCATCTTCAAATAGGTTTCTGGACGTAAAAAATAAGCAGCCGGATAAAATGCAGTAAATCCATATGGGATGATCCACGTCATGAGTGACTGAATGACCCGGTTGTAAATTACTAATGGATACCTAGCAAAATCACTCATTTCATGGACAGACCATTGGACAGGCATACTATCCGTCATCCAAAATGACAAACTACACGTAAAAACATGAATACCGATAAACACCATTGAACTCGACAAGATCAAGATGATAAGAACAGTCATCGAAACGAATGTCCATTCTACACCAATCGTTGGGGCAGCATATGACAGCAACCAAATGCCAATCAACAACTGCCCCACACCGTCCTGTTGAACTCGCTCAGCAATTAATTGAAAAAATGCAGGTGCGGGCCGGACAAGCATTCGGTCAAAACCGCCATTTCGAATATAATCCCGACCAAACACCCATAAACTATCAAAGAAAATATGATGAATCGCGCGCCCACAACATGCAACCGCATAAATGAATACAACTTCATCAAACGACCAACCTCGAATCGTCTGAATTTGTTTAAAAACGATGTTCACAAAAAACAGTCCAGCACCCTGAATAAACAGCACCGACAAAATCCCGATGATAAAATCAAGCCGATATTCCATCATGATTTGTACACGTAATTTGAAAAAATGCCAATATAATTTTATGTATCTCAACATGCGCATCAGCCTCCAAACACCGTAACTTTTCGCAATGCCACGCGCCACACCAAACGAAGAACGATAAAAATTACGACCACCCATAACAATTGAATGAAACAAGCGATCCACATCGGCTCACCAACGATGCGTCCTGTAAAAATCCCAACTGGCGTATACACCAGCGACGGAAATGGTGTCCACATACAAAGGTATTGCAACCAGTCTGGAAACATATTAAGCGGAATCAGTGCACCATTAAAAAATAAAAACAATGCAGCTTTAAACACACGTAGCCCCCACATATTCTCCAACCAAAACGCCATTGTACCTATGATTAAATCAATCAAATTACCGAGTACAATCGCTACCATCACTGTCCAGAGAAACAATATTCCAGCGAGTATCGTTACTGGAAACTGTAAATGATAAACAAATGCCATAAATAGGACGAGCGGAACTGCGGTACGCATCATATTTGAGATCGTAGCCCCGACATCTTGTGCCATTAGGCGAAAATGCAGATCATATGGTCGAAGCAATTCCACAGATATTTGTCCAGTTCGGATCAAATTACTGAGTTCCCATGATGCACCATTTACATATTCATTCAATAACATCGACAACACGGTATACGTAATCAACGATGATAAATCCCACCCATTTATCAGTTGTTTTCCATCGAAAACCGCAGACCAGAAAGAGACCATTAATACTAATTTGCTAAACGTCACGATCAGATGTGACCAATACCACGCAGGGTACGCGATATCCAAATGAATCGATGACTTCGCTAACATCAAATATTTTTTCACCATTTACCCCCCGCCATTTCGTTCATAAATCGCACGTACGATCGTTTCAATGCTGCCTTCTAGCACTTTTAAATCATTAACTTTATTTGTTTTCAAAACTTCCGAAATGATTTCGCTTGCAGACCATATCGTTGGGTCAAAACCAACAGAAACCGTATGACCAACATCTTCGGAATCTGCATGCTTAACCGTCACAAAACTTCCAAATCGTTCAGGTTGTCTCCATTCTACAGAAGATTCCATATGAAACTCTACGATCCGTTCTTGGCCATATTCTTTCTTGAGTTGATCGATACTCCCGTCATACATGATTTTGCCTTGGTCAATTAAGATCACGCGCTGACAAAGTTCTTCGATGTCTTGCATGTCGTGTGAGGTCAAAATGACAGTCGTACGATGAACTCGATTCATTTCACGAATAAATGTGCGAATGCGCGCCTTCACCGATACATCGAGACCGATCGTTGGCTCGTCCAAATACACAATCGATGGGCTATGCAAAAATGCGGCCGCAAGTTCACAGCGCATTTTTTGGCCAAGAGATAGTTGCCTCACTGGAACATTTAATAATGCTTCAAGTTGCAATACATGCACGCACAAGTCATACATTTCTCCGAAAGATGATGCTTCAACTTCATAAATATGTTTAAGCAACTCAAAAGACTCCCTGACCGGTAAATCCCATAACAATTGGGTACGTTGTCCGAATACTGCACCAATCTGTTTCGCGTTTTGGATGCGTTTTTGTGAGGGGTCAATCCCATTAATGAGCACCTCTCCTTCGGTTGGGGTCAAAATTCCACAGAGCAATTTAATCGTCGTCGACTTCCCTGCGCCGTTTGCTCCGATATATGCAACCATTTCACCTTGCTGAATTTGAAAATTCAAGTGTTCAACCGCAACAAATGTTTTACGTCGTTGAACAAACAAACTTTTCACCGCTCCCCAAAGCCCAGGAGTTTTTTCAATGCGTTCATATACTTTTCGGACGTTACGTACATCGATCATTTCATGTTCACCTCAACATATTTTGCATTTCTTAGTTATTCGACAAAATTAGAGCATTCTCACCAAAGGATTTTTCATATAAAATATGGAAATAATATCAGGTGCTCATCGGAAAGGTGTGTGGTTTGATATGTTATCTGTAATCATGAACGGAATGTCGATACTACTGATTGTCTTTTTCATTTTGCGGATGCGAAAACTAAAAAAACAACTTAACCTTACGTCTGCTGCACTCGAGTTCGCTTCAACCAAACCGACTCACAATTTACATGATACCACTAAAATATTGTCCGACATTCATGAACAAATCACTGCGCCGCTTCAAGGTGCAATTAATTTAGCAACAACATTACTTGAAGGTGGACTAGGAAAATTAAATGACAAACAATTTTATCAAATACATTTAATCGTCTCCGAAATGCGAACTACCAATCAAAAAGTAAATACATTAATCGAAATGAATCAAGGGCGACTACAATCCAATCATCAACGTTTGATGATTCATAGCATCATTGAATTGTCATTATTTACACATCATGCTCTCGCCTACCGACATCGCATTCGATTCGTAAATGACATTCAAAACGTGTTGCCCGAAGTGTTCGGAGACGAATCATTCATTCAATTGGTTTTCCATCAAATTGCAGGTACGCTTATTCAAAATCATGTCAACGGCCAACTCGTTGTAAGTTCATGCATCAATGAACAAAAACTAGAAATCACGATCCAAATGTTTGAAGCGCAATTACTTCACGCAAAGTCGATCGCCGAATCATTGCAATTGCTACTCGATACGAAGGAACTCAGCATTCAATTTGAGATCGTTCATCCCCATCACGGCGTAAAAATCACGTTACCGATTTCTCAAACTACAAATTCAATGGGTAAGAAAAATGACACGGTCGATGTTGATCATCCATTTGAAAAAATGCACAATTCCTTGTTGCAATTACCAGAAGAATTCTTTGCGAATGAAACGTCCACCCAAACGAATCTGCAGGTGTGGATTATTGATGATGAATTGATTAATTTATTAGTGCTCGAAGCATATTTGTTACAAGAACAATACATCGTATCCAAATTCGCAAGTGCTGTCGATGCACTAGCTGAGCTCTCAAGCGGATTAAAACCAGATTTAATAATAACTGATTTAATGATGCCGAGTATGAATGGATTGGAACTTTGCGAACAAATTCGTACCCGATACACTTCGATAGAATTACCTATTATTATTGTAACCTCTCGGACACTGGCATTTGACCCGGATCAAAAAGAAGAATTCGGAGCAAACGATTATTTAACGAGACCTTTTACAAGAATCGAATTAATTTCGCGGGTACATACACAACTGCGGATTAGCCAGTGGAATCAAAGTCTAGAAAAACAATTGATTGAACGTACTAAATCAGTTCGACAATTAATGAATCAAGCAGGTCATGGATTTTTATTAATCGATCAACAGTTACGGATACAACCGGATTTCAGCGATCTGTGTACCAGCCTGTTTCAAGTGGAACTTGAAAACTATTATCTTCCTGATTTACTTTATCCGAATCCATCCGATCATAAAAACCTTCTAGAAAGCACGCTACAAAAATTGTTCGAAACAACTCAAATTGATATCATCACAAATATGATCAAATTATTACCAACGCAGCTCATCGTGAATAGGAATAACTTGTCCTTCATGTATCAACTTATTCCGGGACTTGGACGAATGGAAACATTACTGATGATCCGCATGAGCGATATGACAAATCTAATACAATTGGAACAACGTGTAAATTATGCAGAATCGCAACTGCAAGCACTCATGCTGTGTATGAAAGATCCGGTTCAATTCCGATTGATATGGAAATCACTACGCGAATACGCGTCACATGGTTGGATTGAACTAGTAAATCAACCGATACCTGTGGATCAATTGATTCAAAACGTGGTTACTCCGTTGCAAGACTTTATAAAATCGTTGCGTTCATTTTGTCTACAAGATACGGTCAACAAATTACATCAATATACGATGCACGTAAACGAATCTCGACATGAACTTAAAAGTACGCAGCAATTACTCGCTTGGTTTCGGTTCCACCCAATCGCCGATTGCTTTGCGAAAGATGAACAGTTTTTATTGAACTGCTTGGGGGACACTTTTTTTGAACATGCTGACGAGATTAAAGTGGACCGCACGAAATTACTTGCATTAGAGACAGAACTGCGCACAGTTTTAACAGACAATCAGTCAGATTCACTCGTCAAATCACTCCATCGCATTTATTATCAACCATTGCACGGTCAACTGCTGCAATTGTCCAAGCTTTTCGAAAAACGTGCGTATTCTCAAAATAAACGTGTATTACCGATTATATTTCATGGAACGAGCGTTTGTATTGATCAGAACATGACTAACTACATCAATCAAATTATTCATGATTGGCTAACGTTGATCATTGACGTTTCCATTGAGACGATTGAAGAACGATTAGACAATATGAAACCTGAACATGCCATGATTATTTGTAGCGTGAAGACAAGCGATGAGCAGATTGAAATTTCCATTACCGATGATGGCCGTGGATGGAAAGTTGCAAATGCACGCAAAATAATGATTAAAGAATCCGTAGAATCGATAACTTCGATTCTAAATTTAAGTCCTGAAGAGATTACATTTCGAATCATGCAAAAATATCCGAACTTCAATGCCATTCACACGCTTCTTGAGCAAATCGGTGGTTCGTTACGGATTGAAACGCATTGGAATGAAAGAAGCGTTTTTACAATAAAAATTCCTTGTCCCTGGATCGCAGAATTGGAATCAATGTGAAGGATTTTTTCGGTAACATGTCGAATTATGTACTCCCATCCTAAATCAATACACCATGAGAAGGGATTTACATGTTCATGGACATGATGATGACAGCTGTAATGCCAAGTATTTTATTTTTCGTGTTAAGTCTTACAGGGATCGCAATGTATGTCAAAAACGAAATGAGAAGACCAAGACCTGCCAAAAAACGCTAATTCGCCGCACATCATAAAAGGGCTTTCCAAATTGCTTACGCAATGATGGAAAAGCCCTTATTCTTTTCTATATTTCAAGATTATATTGATTGATCCTCGTTCGGATATTTCTGAATGGCGCTCGAAATCCATTGACGAACATGCTGATGTTGCTCACTCCAAGACATCCACACCGTGTTTGCCCACATATGAACTTTTTTAGGTACATCTTCAAGTTTTTGAGCTTCAATCAATTTCCATACTTCCTCAACCGTCATAATATCTTGAAACGGTGAAATAAAAGGTGGCGGGATTTGAGGCATATCACTGCGGTGTTCAAGCCATTTTTGCATCGCTTTCGCAATCCTAATTTCACCTTTCCATTCAACGCCCCAACACAATCCCATCAAATGAATCGCAATCGACCGCTGGTGCGGACAAAATTGTTCGGAGTGTTGAAGCGCATAAGCATCCATCGCCATACGTAGTTCAACTCGATGATTAGGTAACTCAGACAAAACGACAATAACCTTTTCGAACAAATGCAAACATGACGGATGCGTCTTCGGAAAATTCGCACCACACTCCAAACAAACTCCATATTCGCTTGAATTGATGGCGCTCACCTCATTTCGGTTCTCCTATCTTAATTCTCTTTTCGATCATTATTCTCCTTGTTTTTAGCAAAGGCAATCACGACAATTTATGCAATCCAATCGAACCTGAACCACCAATTCTGCACGAATATTCGAATCATCATTGCCATCTACGCGAAAACAAAACCCCTCAATGCCATCCGATTACGGCAATTGAGGGGAAAGATATGCTATTAATTTTTCTTCTCTGGTGCAATATTTTTTAAATCCTCTTGATTTTGTTTCAAGTTCTGTGCGTTTTTATCAACAACATGCAACAACATCGTTATATCTTTTTCTTTTTGACCATTAATTACGCTATTCAATAGATAGTCTCCCAATTGGGTTGGGACCGTCCAATCTTTCGACTCCGTTTTATTGCCCTCCACTTCAACATTTAATCCGATCACATCATTGGTGAAGGTGTGTTTATCATTTGTACCATTGGAAATAAACCAACGTACTTTTTCTCCAGCGCGCAGTGACAACTCTTTCGGTGCCATTTGGTTTCCAACTAAAAGTACATGTTGTTCGGTCCGATCTTCAGGAGTTTCTCCAGGTTTCGGTTCGCATCCAGATAGTAGCAGAACTAAAATTAAAATTGCTAGTAAAATACCGATTCCAAATTTACGCATCTTGTTATCCTCTTTTCTAAAATTATTACATATTATTAACAATCTGATTCGATATTGTCTTTAAAATCCCTGCTTCATTAATTCTTTTCATGTATGGAATCGTTATATGAAATTTCGTCCCTTCTCCAACTTTCGAACGAACATAGATCTCACCATTCATTTGTTCAACTTCATGCTTAAATGCATCCAATCCGTATCCGCGTCCGGAAATTTCAGTTACTTTGTCCCGCGTGCTAAAATTCGAGTGGAAAACATATTGAATGACTTTATCATCATGCATTTTTTTCATTTCTTCCATTGAATTTAGCCCTTTTTGGAAAACTTTCAACCGAATCATTTCCGGATCTATCCCACTTCCATTGTCTTCAATGACCAAATGAATATCAAAATCAGTTCTTGTTAAATGACACGAGATTGTCCCAAACATTTCTTTTCCTTCCATAATACGACTTTCAAATGTTTCAATACCATGGTCAACTGCATTACGAAACAAATGTACGATCGACTTGTTAAAATCTTTAAAATCCGATGGATCAACTAAAATCATCTCACCATATACTTTTAATGGTTTTATTGATTTATTCATTTTCATTGCCAATGTTTCAATCGTTTGAGTATGCGTCATCAACAATTGGTTCAGCGGTACATAATATAATTTTCGTAATTCGGTTAACATTTCAAGTTGCTCAGATGATTTGAATTTATTAATAACCATTTTTTCGAGATTTCTAATCAAATTCGGATCAACCGCAAGTGTATCTTCTTGATACAAAAAGGTAGTGCCTAAAATTTCAGAAATTTTATCAATATCTATTTTTGCCAAATCGTATAAATCATTTTTTAAGAAATGTACCTTCCATTGATCCTTTTCAAGTTCATCGTTAAACCCCATAAATTGCTCTTCTAAATCATGCAATGCTTTTGGAAGCGTTGAAAATGACAATTGCGAAAAATTCCCCTTAAATGTGTGTAATGCGCGCATCACATCATCAAACGTTAATGGATGAATGGCATCTCCAAACGTAAGTTCCACTCTCAACTGTTTCGTAAAATCTCGGAATGTTTTTAACAAATCAATACATTCCATTTTTCTTGTTACAACATTTACAATCATCCGTTGCAAATCTTGCTCGGATTTAATTTGTTGCGATAATTTAGTTTTCTCGGTTACATCGGTTAAAATCATCATGATTGATAGCGGATGATGCTCCGATTTTACTAATTCTTTAACTTCAAAAATGATTTGCTTCCCTCGAATGTTAACTTCTTTAGGCAACAATTCCAACATCAATTCACGAGTAGTTCTGTTTGGCGTTACAAACCATTCTTGTAAAATTTGTTTGAATAACGTTTGCTCATCTGATTTCATTGAATAAACTAGTTTATCGATCTCTACATCAACTATTTCTTGCTCAAAAATGTCTCTGCATACGGAACTATATTCTGAGTCTACTTTCAATGTTTTATCGAAACTTAAAAATCCTTGATCAGAATGATTCATTAAACTTTTGATTTGAACAGTTCGCTCTTGAACCGCATCTTCCAATTGTTGATTCCAATTTGCTAATCTAAGATGTAACTTCAGTCGAGCAAGTAATTCCGGCTTTGTAAAAGGTTTTACCAGATAATCATTTGCACCAACATCAAAACCTTGCACCAAATCATTAACCTGATTTTTTGCAGTCAATAAAATGATTGGTAATTCTGATGAATGATAAATCTCTCGGACTTTCTCACAAACATCAAAACCGCTCATTTGTGGCATCATTACGTCCAATAAAAGAATATCTGGCTTCAATTTATTTTGAATCAAATTCATTGCTTCCATGCCACTAGAAGCTTTGATAATTTCAAAATTCAACATCGATAAATGATTTTCCAATACTAATAAATTGACTGGCTCATCATCAACAATTAATATTTTTGCACCCTTCAATTTCGAAAACTCTTCAACATCTTTATCAGAATGAATCGTATCATCCTGCTGTTCGGTTGTCGGTTTTTGTGTAACTTGTGCAATACCACCGATATTCGTCAATTGAACAGCTTTCTCACTTGTCGTGGGCAATGTAAAACTAAACGTTGATCCTTGTCCTACGATACTTTGAACTTGGATAGAACCTTGATGTAACTCGACCAGCATTTTTGTTACACTCAAACCGAGTCCAGTTCCCCCGTGTTTACGCGTTTCATCCCCCTGACCTTGTTCAAAACTCATAAAAATACGTTCATGAAGTTCAAATGGAATTCCAACCCCTGAATCGGTAACCGATATAAGTAATTGATCCCCGTATAATACTCTCGCACTGATGACAACTTGTCCTTCCTCAGTGAATTTCAGTGCATTTCCGAGCAAATTATATAAAATTTGTTGTAATCGGTTGGCGTCCGCATGTACTGCGGGTAACTCCACATCTACCGAACTACTTAGTGTAATCTGCTTTTGGTTGGCTAATGGAATAAACATCGTAATCACAAGATCAACGACTTCATTCAACTTAAGCGGTTGTTGATTTAATTGTATTTCTTTCTCTTTTATTTTTGAGAAATCCAAAATATCATTAATCAGATTCATTAATCTTCTACCGCTCGCGACAACCATTCCTAAGTTATATTTCGCGATTTTATTCATATCACCCGCCGCACCATCGATCAACGATTCGGATAAGCCAATGATCCCGTTCAAAGGCGTTCGTAATTCATGTGATGTATTCGCTAAAAATTGATCTTTTAATTTATCCATTAATGACAATTCAATATTTTTTTGCTCAATCTCTTCAAAAAAACGTTGTGATTGCCGGTACATTTTCACAAACCTTCTGCTTAAAACAGCAGCTAATATCACGACCAATGCTAAAAACACAAGAGAAGAGAGTAACATGTAAAACATTTGATTACTTTTCTCAAATAATTTATCCGTTGGAAAATATGCATACAGATTCCATGTTGATTTATCAATCGTAGACTTTAATTCCAACCATTCATTATCTTCAGCATCCGTTTCATAAGTAAATGATTGATTCGAATCCAATAACTTTGTTATTTTCTCAAGTCCAGCGACATTACCCGCGATTCGTTTGTGATTTGGATCTAGAATAATTGTCCCTGCATCATCACCAAGTTCAACGGAGCTTAAAATCTCATCAAGTGCAGTTTGTTTTATTTCCATCAACAAAACCATTTCTTGATCCGGTTGTTTCAAATTTGTTACAACACGCCCAATTGTAAATGTCGGCATTGACCCGAATCCAAAAAAACCTCTTTCTTCCGTTGGAAACCAAACGATCGAACCATTTGCATGAATGATTTGCTCAAATTTCGAACTACTTAGATCATCAAACTTCATGTTTGGTCCCGGATATGAGCGCATCATGAGTGTTTCGTCGGACCCAGAAAAATAAAAATCTCTATAGTTTACTTTTGGAATCAATGCGATTGAACTAATCGTTTGCGAATCCCCGTCACGAAAGCTATTCAATATTTTTTGTCCATCATCTCTAGCTTTATTCCTTAACGATAGCGGTAACCTTTGATCATTCATTCGATCTACCTCAATGATCAACATTTGACTCAAACGAATTTGATCTGTTAATTTATTAAATCCGTCTAAAAACATCGATACATGTGATGCCGTTTGTTCAATCGTCTGACCCGTAGATTCCGCAACATTTGTTTTTATCATATTTTGTATTCCAGAAAATGTATAAATACTAATTACAAAAACGACACTCAAACTAATAAAAAATACTCCGAAGAATATAACCAACCCTTTATTTATCCCTTTTTGAGAGGTATTCATCAAAATTACCTCCGATCCGCCTTTTCTAATATTTCAATACGCTCTTTCATCGCGCGAATTTGATGTTGCGTTTGACTTAATTTTAATTGAGCGTTCATCCGTGCAATTAATTCTTCTTTTGTAAATGGTTTAATTACATAATCATTAGCTCCTGAATGGAAGCCTTCTACAATATCTTCTGGTTGATTTTTAGCTGTTAATAGAATAATTGGTAATTCGAGCGCTGATTTCATTTCCCTAACTTTCTTTGTTACTTCGTATCCAGACATTTTTGGCATCATTACGTCACAAAGTATAAGATCAATTTTCACTTTACTTTTTATTAATGCCATTGCTTCAATTCCGCTAGCAGCTGTTTGAATTCCAAAATTCAATCTAGAAAGATGGTTTGATAACACTTGTAGATTGATTGGTTCGTCATCCACAATTAGAATATTTACCTTACCTTCCGTTCGAAGTGAGACTGCTTCAACCAGTTCTTCCGTCGCATGTTGAATTCTCTCAACGAACAAGGTTTTTGTATCGATATACTGTGTTTCTGTAGTTTTATCTTCTTCACGTACAACTGGCAATGTAAATGTAAACGTACTTCCTTTTCCAACCATCGATTGCACCACAATTTTCCCACCATGAAGTTCGACTAAATCTTTAGTAACTGCAAGCCCTAACCCTGTTCCACCAAATTTTCGTTCCGTCGTTCCATCGCCTTGCTCAAAAGATTGAAATATTCTTTCAAATAAAGCTGAATCGATCCCAATCCCTGTATCCATTACTGAAATTTCAACAAATTGGTTTGAATATTTTGCTGACACGTTGACAGAACCGGTTTCTGTAAATTTGATCGCATTTGAAATTAAATTAAATAAAATTTGTTGAATTCGATTTCCATCCGCCCAAACCAATGGGATATCATCAGGAAATTCACATTCTAGAAGAATGTTTTTACGCTGAGCACTAGAATTAGTTAGCGTTACAACCATTTCCGTCATTTCTATGATATTGATTGCCTGTTGTTCCAATTTTAATTTTTCATTTTTGATTTTTGAAAAATCCAAAATGTCATTAACCAAATTGGAGAGACGTTTCCCGCTTTGAACGACCATTTTTAAATTTTTCTTTACAAGATCACCCAACTGACCGGCAACACCATCGATCAACGATTCAGCAATACCAATCATGCCATTGAGGGGTGTACGTAATTCATGCGACGTATTTGCTAAAATTTGATCCTTTAAGTGGTTCAAATGTGTTAATTGTTCGTTTTTCGTTTTTAATTCTGTGGACTGCTGTTCCAATTGTTTATTCTTTTTCTGAATTTCAATACTTGACATCTCAAGTTGGCTATTTTTAAATGATAAATTTGATGAAGCTTCTTCTAACAAATGGGTTTTTTCACTCAGACTTATGTTTGATTTTTCGAGTTCCAATGAATAACTTTGCAAATCCAATTGAATGCCCAAAAATTTTCGAACCAGCATAAAACTCAAAAACAAAACGAAAGCAAGTAAACCAAAAATGACAAAAGAAATAATATTCGTTTTATCTACGTCTTTAAATAAATCATTGACTGGAATTAATCCAACAATTTTCCAACCTGTCTCATGCGAGGTTTGAGAGATAATAATTTGATCTTTTCCATTAATTGAATCAATTTTAAATTCATCCATTGGTATGTCTTTATTATCAATCATAAAGTTGCTTTCAATAAGTGAATGATCTTTTGAATAGATGACTTTGCCAATTGAATCTACAATATAGATCTCACTTCCCTCACCAAGTTCAACGTCATTAAATAATTCATCAAACTCTTTTACCATTACTTGTAACAAGATGAAATATGTTTCATTCTTATTGTTTTTAAAGTTACTTAGCTCACGGCCGAGTGAAATACTTGGACCTTTAAAGTCTTTAATCGCATTTGTCTCCATGGAACGCGGACGTAAAATACCATTTTTTAATGTAGGCGTCCAAAATGGTTTTTGAGAACTTGCAATTTGGGTTAATAAATGTAGGTTTTCTTCGTCAAATTGAATATTATAGTTTTCAATTCCTGTGCTGTTTACATAGTCTTTATAATCCATTTTCGTTAGTAACGAAGTTTTCAATAACATCATATTTTCAATATTGGGACTCACTGTCGTTAACATCGAAAGTTTTTGTTGTAATTTTGAATATTTAATCATATATTCTTGACGATTTTCATCTGGAAGCACTGTTAGTTGTTCACGAAGTTCTGGATCAAAGTTTACTTGATTAATCAAATTTGAAAACCTTGACATGTCCATATCAAATTTATTTTTCAATTGTTGTACCGCAATAACCGATGCTTTTGATACTTTATCTTGAATTGTCGTTTTAGAAACTTGATTCGCATAAATGCTTCCTAAAGCCACTAGTACAATAACAATAAAAAATACAATAAAAAAGGATTTATGATTTGCGCGTTGCGTTTGATGTTGATGCATGATAATTCCTCCGATGACAAAAGTGGTATATTTAGACTATTCTATGTTTGTTTGAATTCACCTTTCTAAACTATTTTCTCAGCAAGAATTTGTCCTTCAATCAAATAGGAAGTATGATAGATACATTGAAAAAATGAAGATCAAGCAAATACACAAAGAGGTGTAACCATCGATGCAAGTTGTTACAGACTGGAAAGATTATACGGTTCTTGACGCCGGAAACGGTGAGAAATTAGAACGTTGGGGTAATGTTGTTCTGCGTAGACCTGACGCGCAAGTACTTTGGCCATTGGTTACAGAAACTGGAATTTGGAAGCAAGCTGATGGGCATTACCATCGCAGTTCAAGCGGCGGCGGAGAATGGGATTTCAAAAAGAAAATTCCGGAACGTTGGACCGTTCAATATAATGAATTAAAATTTTACGTTCGACCGACAAGTTTTAAGCATACTGGATTGTTCCCTGAACAAGCAGTGAATTGGAATTGGATGACAGATAAAATCAAAAAAGCCGATCGTGAAATTCATGTATTGAATTTATTTGCATATACAGGTGGTGCTACAATCGCGTGCGCTTCTGCAGGAGCAAATGTTTGCCACGTGGATGCATCGAAAGGGATTGTCCAATGGGCTCGCGAAAATGCGAACTTGAATGGTTTCGAGCAACGTCCAATTCGTTGGATCGTAGATGATGTGTTTAAATTTGTGGAACGTGAACAGCGACGCGGACGTAAATATGATGCGATCATTATGGATCCACCGACGTATGGCCGTGGTTCAAATGGGGAGATTTGGAAGTTTGAAGATCATCTTGGGCCATTTTTGAAAGCATGTTGCACATTACTTTCTGATGATCCTTTATTTGTGCTAATTAATTCATACACAAGCGGTATTTCACCGACCGTATTGCAAAATTTATTGCAGTTAACGATCCCAAAAAAACATAGTGGTTTGTTAACTTGCGGTGAAATCGGCTTGCCAATAGAATCAAATGAATTGGTGTTGCCTGCAGGAATATTCGGTCGTTGGGAGGCATAATTGTGCCTGAAATCCAAATCGTTTATGAAGACAATCATCTTCTCGTTGTTGTGAAACCACCAAATGTATTGTCCCAGGCTGATGCTGGCGGTGATGAAGATATGCTTACTTTGTTAAAAGATTTTATCAAAATGCGTGACCAGAAACCTGGAAATGTTTTTATGGGTTTGGTTCACCGCTTAGATCGTCCTGTCGGAGGATTGATGGTGTTTGCCAAAACGTCAAAAGCTGCGAGCCGGTTATCTGAATCGGTGAGGGCCCGAACGTTTGATAAATTGTATCATGCCGTTGTACACGGATTTCCGAATCCTCAAGAAGGACGTTTGAAACACTGGCTTCGCAAAAACGAATCAACTCAAATGGTTTCGGTTGTTAACGCAGGAACAAAAGATGGTAAAGAAGCGATTCTCGATTATCAAGTACTACGTACAACGCGAGACTATAGCTTAATTCAAGTGAAATTATTAACAGGAAGACCACATCAAATACGTGTGCAATGTGCTCATTCTGGGTTTCCAATTGTTGGTGATCGAAAATATGGCAAACAAAGCGATGCTCGTGAAATTGAGACGATCGCACTTTGGGCCGTTGAACTTGGCTTCCCACATCCCGTTCGCGATGAATGGATGCATTTTCAATTAAAAACGCCTGCAACGAGACCATGGATTGAGATATAACACGACATTTCCATTCCCATTTCAGATGAAATTGAGTACACTTATTGTAAGCTGTTACACCAAGAGAGGATGATTATATTTGACAATTATGAACGCATCATCCAAAGACGGTAACTTACATGACTCACTTCATGTCATTCAACAATTTGGTGATGTATTGAAAGTAAAATGTACGAAAGCAGATTTATGGGAAGTAGATCAACAAATCGTCCTGCACGATGAAGAAAACAACAATTTCTCGGCATTTTTAGTTCGTAAATTTGATACGTATCTTTATTTATATACGAAGTTACGCGGTCCAAGTTTAACTGAACGACGTAAGTTGCCTCGAATGGTTATGAGCACTTCGAGTACGATTCATTTAGGTGATCATGAAATGAACACAAATACCGTTGATATCAATTGGGAGGGCTTTACGCTTGCGATTACGGAGGAATCTTCTCGATTGAAATTGAAATTGTTCAAGGGTAAACCTGAATTAACCGTAACACTTGGTGATTGTACGTTACGTATGCCAGTAAAATTTATTCATGGCAAAAGTTCGCAAATTAAAGTTGGGGTTTTGATCAGCGATATCGATCAAGCCATGTTCGAAAAATTATGTAATTACTTGATCACGATGAATTGAGGAGGATATTAAATTTATGAAATTACAAGGTACAGGACTTATCGTTGTTATCATCATTGTAGCAGCAATTCTCATTACACCATTATCTTTTGGAACCGTTGAATACGGACACGTTGGATTTGTGAAACGCTTTGGAAATCTCCAACCAACACAACTAGGTCCTGGTTTACACATGATTATTCCAGGCATTGATTCCATTGTACAAGTAGATCTTCGCGTTGGAAAAGTTGAAGCAGATGCGACAGCAGCAAGCAAAGATACGCAAAAAGTACATGCAAAGATCGTAGTAAACTATATTGTTGACCGAAACAACGCATATGAATTACTTACAACGGTTGGCCCAGACTTTGAAGATAAAGTCATTCATCCTTCCATTCAAGAATCATTGAAGAAAGTAACCGCAAAATACACTGCGACGGATTTGTTGGATAAGCGAGATATCGTTGCTCAACAGACATTCGACGCATCTGCGCAGAAATTAATGAAATATGCGTTGAATGTTCGTGATGTAAATATCGTAGACTTTGATTTTTCAGATGACTTTAATAAAGCGATCGAATCGAAACAAGCTGCACAACAAATGGTATTTAAGGCAGAAAATGATCTCAAACGTGTTCAAATTGAAGCACAACAACAAATTGAACAAGCTCGCGCCGAAGCCGAATCGTTACGATTAAAGAAACTAGAAATCACACCTGAATTGGTTAATTTGAAACGCATTGAAATTCAACAAAAAGCAATCGAGAAGTGGGACGGTAAGTTACCAAGTGTAACTGGAGGCACGACGCCATTTATTGATGTTTCTTCCATGAAATAATGTTAAACAAGGCTGGAAATCATCCCCCGACGATTGGGAGCATGAATTCCAGCCTTTTTTTTATTTCGTTTTTATCTCTCTTGTGTGTAATGCGACACGGGATAATAACTCTGTTTTTGAAAATGGTTTCGTCATGAAATCATTCGCTCCAGACTCAAATCCCCTTACCCAATCAGATACCTGATTTTTGTCTGTAATCAAAATAATCGGAATCGACTTAAACCGTTCTGCTTGCCTTATTTTTTCACAAACGTCATAACCATTCATCCCTGGCATCATCACATCTAACAAAATTAAATCAACCCGTTCAGTAATCTCCAATAATTGCAATGCTTTTTTTCCATTTTCAGCAAATAACACCTGCCAATTTCGATCAACTAATTGCTCCTGAAGCAACAATCGATTATTCTCTTCATCATCAACAATGAGTGCGAGTTTAACTGCGTTTGGTAGTGGTCTCGATGTAATATCAATTTCTTTTAAATCATTTGATATCCGATCAACGTTGAATAACGTAAACTTAAATTCACTACCTTGGTCAATTTGGCTTTGCACGTGAATTTGTCCACCATGTTGAATCACTAATGACTTTACGATACTTAATCCAAGCCCTGTACCACTATATTTTCGTTTTTCTGATCCATCCACTTGAACGAATGGCTCAAAGATCCGCTCCAACCATTGACTAGGAATTCCAATTCCAGTATCTTTTACAGCGATTTCAATTTTGCCATCGTCACATTCCATTGCATGAACCGTAATTTCACCATGCTCAGTAAATTTTATTGCATTAGAAAGTAAGTTTTGGAAAACTTGCAAAAGCCGATCATAATCAGCAATCACATAAAAGGTCTCTTGAAACACCCTTCTGATCGTTATCGCATTTTGCAACACCATCCCCTGCATACTAGTTATCGCTTCATCAACGACTTGAAGTAAAGATACCGGGCGTTGGTACAATCGATATTCATTTTTATTCCACTTCGACAAATCCAAAATATCATTTACGAGACCATTCAATCGATTTCCACTTTTGACAATTCGAATTAAGTGATCTCGAACTTTATCTGAAATCTTTTCATTATGATCCTCCAAAATGGACTCTGCAAATCCATTAATGCTATGAAGTGGTGTGCGTAACTCATGTGAAGTATTTGCTAAAATATGGTCCTTGAGTAGATTCAATCGTGTTAATTCACCATGATTCGTTTGCAATTCATCATATTGTAAAGAAAGCATTGTGTTTTTTCGATGAATCTCACTCACAGAGGCTTGCAAGGCGATATGCGTCGACCAAAACTTTCGGAACAAAACACCTGCAAGGATTAATAAACACACGATCAAACTGACCGCACCTAAATTCAATAATACGTTTTTTTGAATATCCGCAAACAATGTAGTCGTCGATAAAATCCCAACGATTTTCCACCCTGTATGATGGGAAGTATCAAAAATCAACAATCGTTCCAGGTCCGTCAATTCTAGTACACCGGATGTTTGAATCGGCATTAACATGGGAAACAATTGCCCCATTCGGTTCATGTTTTTGGAATATATGATCCGGTTTTGGGCATCCAAAACATATAATTCTCCGTCTTCACCAATCTTTAATTGTTCAAAAATGGACGACAGCGCCTTGATTTTTATTTCGATGAAAATAGAAAATTCTTTATGGGAATCCGATAAATTCCGCATTGATCTTCCCAATGTGATCAATGGCGTCGTACTAACTAATGTACTATTAACTGGACTAAAAATACTTCGTTCCCGTGACGGCAACCAAAGCATATCTCCCTTTTTTTCGACGACGGAGTTCATGATTCGGTTGTTTTCATCGGTAAACATAATATAATTGCTGGGTTTTGAAACGATCGTGGCCATATTCCGGTCAAATAAAGCGTGCCCGTTTAAGCCTTGAACATTACGCATCACAACACGTTCCGTGAATGAATTCGAACTTTTTGAAGACGTCAGTAAATCTCCAATTTGATTCATCGCATCTGTCGCTTGTAAGGTGGTCGATTTCGGATCGTAGATGATGTCGATCATCCGCCGAATTAGTGGATTAAGTATAATACTATTGGACATCTGTTCATAGGAACTTAAGAGTGAATCTACATTCTGTGCCGCTTGTCCAATCGTTTCAGACGTAGAAAGCGTGACTCTCGATTTAATCGATTGCCGTGCTTGTACATAGGAAAAAATCGTATTTACAAGCAATAAAACGACGATAAGTATAAACAAACTAAAAAACAAGATGATTTTACGATTTCCCATTCACGATACCTACTTAACATGATTTACCTATTTTTGATGGTATCATAATCGATTCATTTCCTCTATCATTTTTGCCCATAAAAAAACGAGGATAACCGACACCTTCGGTTACTCCTCGTTTTTACATTTTATCTCTTATTATTTCAAGAATGGACCTGCTGCACCAATTTTCCCTGGCGCTGGATTACCTGGTAATTCAAGAACATATGCGCGCATATTCCCTTTGCCACTGCATTTGGCACTTAACGTCCCACCAGATACGTTTTGTTTGTCCCCTGTGACCGCATCTACGTAAGTTCCATTCGGAATTCCGCTAAACGTTGCATCGCCAGATACGGTTACCAAAACAAAGCTATCAACTGAACCCTCGGTGAAGCGACGTTTGTATGCAATCCCGCCTTGAACACCTTCAGTTGAATATTGACCTTTTTGAAGTGCTGGAATCGCACGACGAATCTGATTCAATCGTTGCAAATGTTTGATCAACGGTTTGTTCATCGTTTCTGCAACTTTTCCGTCTGCAGATGCTGTCACTCCAAAATCTGCCGCCTTAATATTTCCTTTAATTTCATCGCCATAATACGCACGTCCTGTTGTTGCAAGCGGACACGTAGGTCCACAGTCAATTTGTTTTCCAGCTTGGAACTCAATTTCCGAACCATAATACAACGTCGGAATGCCGCGGAATGTCCACATCAAACTCATATTTTCAGCCCATGCATCAGTACCACCGGAATAACGGAAAGATGATTTATTCGGACCAAAGTCATGTGAATCCACATACACCATATTGTAGGTTGCATCGTTTGTTACATCATCGCTATCTTTACCGTTATAGTACGCATTCCCTGCATCTGAGAAATTCATATGCATCCGCATATCAATGATGTTCATCCCTGAGAACTTACTATAATCCGGTTTATGATAAGCATTTCCTTTTAAGAACGCATTATCTGAAGTCGGTTGACTTCCCGTTCCCTGATTATTCTCCCACTGATACATTTCAAGTGCAGCTTTCGCTAAATCGCTACTATATTCTTTACGTTCTTTCCACGTATAAAATTGCGGGGATTGGTTCGAGGAACCACGGTTCCATTTATCATTCACGAACGCAGCTACTTCGCCAACAATATAGAAATCCTTCCCTTTTTCGCCCCATTTCTTCTCTGCATAATTAAGCAATTCAGGCAAAAACACTTTATTAAAGGTTGTGCGTGGAATGTGAACTGCAGTATCTACACGGAACCCGTCAACACCCATATCAATATATTTCTCGTATGCACCCAAAAGATATTTCTGAACGGTTTCGTTTTCTGTGTTTAAGTCTGCCAAATCCTCATGAATCCAACAAGAACGTGCATCTTCACCTTCCCAGTTTCCGATCCAACATTGATGGAATAATTCTACTGGGAACATGCCAGTTGTAGGGTTAGGCCACTGACATTCATAAATGATTCCGCCCTCTTTGCTACGGTATTTCGTTGGTTTACCCCAGTTTTTACACGTGTTTCCTGAAGGTTCATCCGTAGACCATAAGTCACCATTATAATACGATTTCCCTGAGTTCGGCTCAACACTCAATCCGTCATAAACGAAGTCTGGATTTGTTTGATCATAATACCAGCTCCAGTCTTTATCACGAATACCAAACGCCTTAAACTGATATAAACCAACCAATCCCCATTTGGAGGTATGATTTAAAACAATATCTTGAATAATTTTGATTCCTTTTTTGTGTGCATCGTTAATTAGATCTTGATATGTTGCGCCCGGCGATTCCAACCTTGCATCGACACGGTAAAAATCGTATCCATGATAACCGTGATAATCATAATCCGAACGATTTAATACAACTGGCGTAATCCAAATCGCTGAAAATCCCATAGCCTTAATATAATCTAATTTATCAATTAAACCTTTGAAGTCCCCGCGGAACATTGGATCATTATTCGCTTTATTTCCTGCTTTTTCATCGAATTGACCTCCGCGATTATTACTGGAATCCCCGTCATCGAACCGAGCAGTCATTACGAAATAAATCGATTCATCACGCATATCTCCGCCAAGTGGTTCGCTTGCTTTGACAACCCCTACAGGAGTCTTAGGCGTTGGTTTGAATGTGACGACAGGTGTATTTGTTGCTGTTGGTTCAGGTGTAGCAGTCACCACAATTGGTTTCGATGTTGGCGTCGGTTTAACCGTTGGTGTTGACGTCGTGATTGGCGTCTCCGTTACCGAAGGTTCCTCGGTTACATAAACTGGATCAGGCGTTGCAGTCGGACGAACTGGTGTTGCAATTGGTTTCGTCACAAGTCCATTTAAGATATCTTCCAAAGAAGGCTTCTTCACGCGAATTACCTTCATATTCGTTTGATCCACTGGTACAAAAGCAACACTTGCCGTTGAAATTGGTTTTTTTGTCGGCTTAACAATTGGCTTCGGCGTTGCTTTGAAATAAGGTTTGGAAGTGAACTTCGAATTTGGTTTAATAATCGTTACTTTCTTAATCACGACAGGTGTAGCGGTTACAATTGGTTTTTTTGTTTGTTGCAGCTTCGTAGTCGGGCGAACCGAAGGGAATGGAAATGGTTTTTTTAATGGAACTGGTGTTGCCGTAACAATGGGTGCTGGTTTCTTAACGACTTTCGGTGTCGGAGTAATTGTAGGTTCTTCCTTAGTTACATCCGGCACATCGGTCGTCTGTATGTCCGGTTGGTCAATCGGTTTAATGTTCACGGTAGTACTTATACCGTCAGGTGCACCAATTTTTAATTGGGATTCTGCAATTGTAACTGCTTGTGCAGGCAGATCAACTTTGTAGTTTTTACCGCCCATACTATCCCAATGATTATTTCCATCATTGAACGTAATTTCTAATGTCCCGGAATCAGGCGCATCCGCTATGACATATTGAAACCATCCACTTTGAGATGTCGTTTGCATAGATTGGCCAGGAAGAGTCGTCCATTTGCCGTTGATTCCATAATGCACATACGGCGTACCTGATAAACCAGATTGATAATAGATGGTCGTCCCAGAACCCGCGAAAGCGCTTACGCGAATGCCTACAAAAGTAAGCACATCTTGCGCTAAAAATAATACCATCGTAAAACAAAGTACCCATACATGAAAACGTTTGTTATTCAATTCGACACAACTCCTAATTAGTTTAAGAAAGCGTTTACACAACTAAGCATACCGAATCTCGAACGCCAATGCAAACCTTTTCTCATCTTTTTTAAGCACAAAATTTTATGGCAACAAAAAAATAACCCTTTTGAGTAAACAACGATTGTCACCATAAAATTCTAGACATAATCGATCGTTTTCCCGAAGGGTTATTTTATTTTTTAAGTTAATTATTTCAAGAACGGATCGTCTCCACCAATTTTTCCTGGAGCAGGATTGCCTGGTAAATCCAATACATACACACGCAAATTCGCTTTGCCATTGCATTTTGCACTTAACGTTCCATTGGTTACTTCCTTCGTATCCCCAGTTACCGCATCAATATATGTTCCGTTTGGAATGTTTTTGAAGGTCGCATCCCCAGAAATCGTCACCAATGCAAAACTATCTGTTTTGCCTTCCGTAAATCTGCGTTTGAACGACATATATCCGTCAATATCGCTCGTGGAATATTGCCCTTTTTGCAATGCAGGAATGGCACGGCGAATCAAATTTAAGCGAATCAAATGTTTTGACAATGGAGATGCAAGTGTTTTGGCAACTTCTCCATCTGCAGTAAATGTACCGAAATCCGTCGCCTTCACATTACCCTGCAAGTGATCGCCAAAATATGCGCGCCCGGTTTGTTCTAAAGGTTTATTTGGACCAACGTCGACAGGATATTTATCCCCTGGTTTAAACTCAATTTCACTACCATAGAATAATGTCGGTATGCCGCGGAACGTCCACATCATACTCATATTTTCAGCCCAAGCATCCATTCCACCACTAAATCGGCCATTCGATTTATTTGGACCATAATCATGGGAATCCACATAGACAACATTCCATGTTGAATCATTGTAGTAGAGATCATCATTATGTTTGTTAAATGCGTTGCCTGCCTCACTAAAGTTCATATGCATCAACATGTCGATGACCGATAATCCTGAGTATTTACTGTAGTCAGGTTTATGATATTCATTTGCTTTTAAGAATGCATTATCACTCGTCGGTTGGTTTGATGTACCAAGTCCACTTTCATAAATAAATGCATCGTGCGCAGCAACAGTATCATCATCGCTAAATTGTTTGCGTTCTTTCCACGTATAAAATGGTGCGGACAATGGCGCAACACCTTTATTCCATATTTCATGTACAAACGTCCCTGCTTCTCCAAACATAAAGAAGTCATCGCCACCTTCTTTTTTGAAGGCCGGCAAAAACGCTCGATTGAATGTATTTCGGCTAATATGCTTCACGGTATCAATCCGGAAGCCATCAACGCCAATATCAATCATTTTGTTGTACGCATTAATTAAATAATTTTGGACATCTTTATTTTCGGTATTCAAATCCGGACAATCCCATGTTAGCGAATTCCATTGTTCTTGCTCCGATTCCCAGCTATTAATATACCCCGCTTTATGATAATACGGGCTTTGCGCAAGTGATTCTGGACCACCGGTATCGGATGTAAACAATCCAACAGCGCCATACGGTGAAGAGTGATTCAAAACGATATCTTGTGCGATTTTCAATCCTTTTTCATGGGCAGCTTTTACAAGATCGGCATATGTTGCGCCAGGTGACTCTAAGCGATGATCAATTTTATTGAAATCATAAATATGATATCCATGGTAGTCATATGCGCTTTTATTTTGCAATACTGGTGTCAACCAAATCGCCGTGAATCCAAGTGCCTTAATGTAATCTAACTTGTCAATTAATCCCTTGAAATCTCCCCGGAACATCGGATCATTATTTGCAGCATTCCCGGATTTTTCGTTTAATGGTCCGCCGTCATTATTCGAAGGATCTCCATCATTGAATCTGGCCGTTAAAATGAAATAAATCGTCTCTTCTCTAAAATCCCCGCCAAGTTTTTGATTAACCACTGCTGGTGGTCTCGTCGGCATGACGAACGCTACTTGATTCACAACTTTTTTCGGTGTTGCGGTTGGGCCTGCAGTTGGTGTTGCGGTTGGAACAATCGTAATCTTAGGAGTCCCTGTCGGAACGGGACTTGGTGTCGGTGTCGGTCTCGGTGTAATCATAAGCGCCGGTGGATCGGTTGGTGTCGGTTCCGTTGTCGGCTCTGGTGTCGACTCATTCGTCAATACTGGTTCTGGCGTCGGTGTATGAACGACAATCTTTGGTGTTGCGAATTGTAATGGTTTTCGAGTCGGTAATTTCACTTTTAATGAAGACTGATCAACTGGTACAAACACAACAATATCAATTGGTTGTTTGGTCTGTATTGGTTTGGGCGTTGTTTTTAATGGCTTTTTTATGGTCACTTTTGCGATTGGTTTATGCGTAATTTTTGGCGTTGGTTTCACAGTTTGTTTCACTGTTGGTTTCACAGTTTGTTTCACTGTTGGTTTTGGGATTGGTCTTGGACTTGGTCTTGGTCTTGGTGTAGCCGTTTTAAGTACAATCGGCTTTTTTGTTGGTGTTACAATGGGTTTCTTTGTTGGTGTTGGTTCTTCAAGTTGTTCGATTGGAGTTTCTGTGGGTTGTTCCGCCGGCGAAGTCACAGATATGTTCGGTGCTCCCGTTCGAACCAAGTGATCTTGAACAGTAATTGCCGAGGTGCTCAAATCACTTGTATAGTTTTTGCCTTCTAAACTATCCCAATTGTTATTACCATCGTTAAATGCCATTTGAATATTTTTTGTAGCGTCACTGTCTTCCAATGTGAATTCAAACCATTTTTCTCCAATGTTGGATTGCTTCATTTGAACGCCTGGAAGATTTGTCCAACTCCCATTCATTGCATAATGCAAAAATGGTGGACTCGAAAAAGCGGAGAGGTAGTAGATTGTAACTGAATTTGCGGCAATTACAGGAAATGCACTAAAACAATTCATAACAAATAACAAGACGGATAATACGATGGTAAATCCTTTACTTTTCTTCTCGATACGATTCAAAACAAGTCACTCCTAACATTTATGAAAGCGATTTCACAAATGATAATATAACAAATTTGTTGAAATAGCAAAAAAATTATGGAAAGGACTTTTGAATTGTCGTAATCTATTAAATGATACTTTAATTTACAAATTAGGAGATGATTCCGTGTGAATGAACGCGAACTCTTTTTTGGAACATTGAGTTTAATGGACATTTTCGATACCATTTTAACCTCATTCCCCGAAGGATTTCTTATTTTTTTTATTGGATTAGCTTTTTTTAACGAAAGTATTAAGCAGTGGTGGCATCGCGGCGTTTTCGCAGGCGCGTTCTATTGCATCGGGATGCACTTGGTTTATTATTACGAATTGCGCGTTGACCTGAAATTTTTAGCACTATATATGATTCAATTATTAATATTCAAACCATTATGGGAAAAATCATGGCTCAAAACGTTCGGCATGGTCTCGATGGCCTATACGTTCTCACTTGTCGGGTACTTGATCATGTTTGTCACGCTAAATTTTTTCGGAATTACTGCATTTGATTTTTTTACAGACCACACATACACCTATCCAGGAATGGCATTATACTTACTTTTTTTACTAGCAAGTGCTTTGACCTTGAATTTTTTCAAATTCAACATTACAGAAGTTTTTCCAAAAATCATGAATATGCGCACCATGTACACGTTAGCAATTGTTGCCTGTGTTGAATTGTATTCACTTAGTTTACTTGGACTATCTTATTATTTGGATCAACTGGACCCGAACAACACCGGTTTGTTTACCGAGTCCAACCGTCCGATTCTCCCGGTTATCGCATTTGCAGCGTTTATCGTTGGGATATTTGCTTTCCGAAGATATTTGTGGTCGACCGTTGACCACGTTGAACAAGAAGCGAGTCATTCCTACGGATCACACATTCAAGATTTGCTTACTTCGATGAGTTCCATCCGACACGATGTGATTAATCATATGACTGTGATTGAAGGTTTACTCAAAAAAGATATGCACGACAAAGCATTGCAATACCTACAAACATTAAATCGCGAACATGCAGAAGTCATTGAGCAAATTGATGGCATCAATGACACGTCGATTTCATCACTGATCGCATCCAAAGCGCAAACCTGTCAACGCTTTGGCATTCCAGTGATCACACGTATACAGACATCCAAACAATTTAGTTTTGTCGATTCCGTTGACTTAGTACGAATCCTCGGTAATTTATTAGACAATGCAATTGCCGCAACAAATAAACGTTTATCAGATGAACGATATATTCATATCACATGGACAGATCGCACCCTATCCATCGAAAACACTGGTCCGATTTTGACAGAAGATTTTATTAGCAAAATGTTTTCCCTAGGAGTCAGTACAAAAGGGAAAAACGGAGGTAGCGGTTTAGCCATTGTTCGAAAAACCGTGCGCAAATACGGCGGGGATATTGAAGTAAGTTCCCATCAAGGTGTGACCAAATTTATGATTATGTTTCCTGAACTAGGGATTTACAACAATCATGCCGCTTCATAAATCAAAACGCCCGCTACCCGTTAAACGGATCACGTTTAACGAAGTAACAGGCGTTTTTTTATGGCGTTTTTATCTCTTTACGAACATTATATTTGTAATTCCGTTCTGGCACTTCAAACCCGCACGATGTACCATCTTTATGCACAACTTCGTCTTCCCAAGGCAATCGGTAGTTCCCATTAACCATGTCGGTCATATACGTATATGGACAATCCATCGCCCCGCCTTTGACCGCTACATATGCACGATGTCCAAACTGATAAATATTATTTTCAACGCCCCAATTACGGCGTGCCTCACGAACCAAATCGGGCCGAATTTCCCCTGTAATGATCTCATTTGGTCTTCCAGATCCAGTAACCATAGGTGTCCCGTCAAAATTCACAATCATACCTTCACCCATTGAATCAAACATTCCGTCACTACCACACATGCATACTGAAGCGGTGTATACCAAATTACAAAATGCATTGGCTTGATTCGTAATTTTCCATGCATGACGAATTGGCGCTGTATATCCTGCCGTGCGAATCACAACGTCCGCACCTTTGTAGGTTGCTTCACGATACATTTCTGGAAACATCCCGTCATGACAAATGATCAATGCAAGTTTACTTCCATTAGGACCATCACAAACAGGAATACCCAAATCCCCAGGCTCCCAAGGTTCTACCGGTACCCACGGATGCATTTTGCGGTAATATAATTTTAACGCTCCCTTATTGTCAAAAATGATTCCAACATTATACGGGTTTCCCTCAGGATTGTATTCCATGATGGAAAAACATCCCCAAATATCATTTTCAATACACGCATTTCGAAATGCGGACACTTCAGGTCCGTCCATTCGCGACAATACTTCTGGGCGTGTGTCCATCGATAATCCTTGGAGCGCATATTCTGGGAAAATTACGAGGTCCATCGATGGCATGTTCAAACGGGCCTTGCGAACCATTTTACAAATTTCCATGGTTTGTCGTCTAACATCTTCCGCTGTTTCAATGATTGGCAACTGCAGTTGTACGAGACCAAGTACAACACCACCTGGAGACTTATTTAATCCGCCTAATCCACTCATCATCAGACACCTCCAAACGTTTCTTATTCTTTATTTTATTCAGATGATTAACTTTTTTCATTGTTCAGCATCACAAAACAGAGTGAGACAATTTGTGTGACTAAACAAACCAATAAAATGAAGGAAAATTATACATACTTGTTGAACAAATAGAGAAGATTCTTCATTATTATAATGTACGTTCAAAGAGGTGAGCCATTGCGAATTTTATATATTTTCCCACATCCGGATGACGAATCATTCGGACCCGCCGCAGTGATCCATCAGCAATTAGCTGAAGGGCATGAAGTATACTTATTTACGCTAACACGCGGCGGTGCCACGAAACAAAGACATAAACTTGGCGTATCTATCGAAGAGATGGGAAAAATACGACTAGCAGAAATGCATCACATGGAAGTGGTGCTCGGTTTGTCAGGGATGACCGTTTGGGACTTGCCGGATGGCAAATTACAGGATATCGACCCGCGAGAATTAGAGTTTTTTATTCAAGCGGAAATCGAACGTCTGCGCCCGGAAGTAGTCGTTACATATCCCGTGCACGGAATAAGTGGTTTTCACGATCATTTAGTTACGCATGCTATTGTTAAACGTGTATACTTACAAATGAGAGACCAAGGTGAACATTGGCTTCGGAGATTGGCTTTCTTCACAATTCCTGACAATGGTCAATCTGTATTTCAACCGACCGGACTACGCATCAAACAATCTGATGAAGACCGAATTGATGTTGAAATTTCTTTGAAACAAGCGAACATTGACAAATTACAGAAGTGTTTATCCTGTTATACAACGTATCAGGACACCATCGCCCATTCCGGTGTGATCGATCAAATCGGCAACACTGTTTATTTTGAATTATATAGTGAGAACTTTAATCCTAGACTTTCAACACTGACGGAACGAATCAAAGAATAGAAGTGAGGCGAATCTGATGCGTTTTTCAAAAATCCAATCTCAATTGTTAATCATGGCGTTAATTCTTGTCGTGGCCTTATTCATTTCATTCCTTTGGTTACTCGGTGTTCAGCGCGAACAAGTATCTGGTGATCAACTGAATTCAAACACGAAACAAGTATCGATTCAAATTCAAAATAAACTTGAAAAAATGCGACAAACGGTTCTGCTCATCGGTTCCGATCAAGCGTGGACAAAATATTATACGGATCCATTAAATAGCGAAGCGTGGCGTCAAGAACAAATTCGTCTCTTCAACTATGTGTTCAAACACGTGCCCGAAACCGACGAAGCTTGTTATTTAGACGATGTGCATAATGGTGCTGAAGCAACGCGTGTATATCTTGGTAAGGTAGCACCGAAAGATGAGTTGTCCGACTCTGAAAAATCAGCTTCATTCTATGCACCAGGGATGAATCTCGATGAGGGTGCTGTACTCCAAACAGAACCTTATATTTCACCCGATTCTAAACGTTGGGTAATTGGAAATGTGACTCCTGTTGTTGTTCATGAAGCAGGACCTTACTTAGATAAAACCGTATCATTAATCCACTATGAAGCGAATTTATTATCGCTAAGTGATGCGCTGCAAAGTAGTGCATCTGATGGTATGTCCTTCGTATTGCTTGATGACAAAAATAATCTTGTCGCTAGTTCCAATCAAGACGATCGGCAATCGGTTTCTGACAGCGGGACAAGCCCTGCTGGATTGTCTGACGATGGATTTAGTAATTGGAGTGAAAATGCTGTATTACCTTCATTTGAAACGATATACGGAATTAAAGTTGCTGATCTTGATGGGAAAAATTTTTCTAGTGAAAAAGACTTGATTGGCGATGCATTAATGTCGAAAATCGATATGCCTTTTGGTGAACAACACGTATGGCATATCATCGGTATTTTACCGAAAGATAAAATTGCATCTGATGCCTCGTTATTTACGAACTTACTTTATATTTTTGGCGGTTTAATTGTCGTCATTTCATTGATCGGTATTTTTATTAGTCAATTCGTATTCGCACCATTGAAGCGCATCTTAAGCAAAATTCGCATTGAATCCGTAAATGTTTCGGAAGGTTCGTCACAAATTGCTGCGGGGAATATGGATTTAGCACAGCGTACGGAAGAACAAGTCAGTAAACTTGAAGAAATGTCTGCAACGTTCTTTACAATGACAGAAGCAATGACAGAAGCAGCGCATCGTGCACTCATATCGGAACGTCAGGCAATGGGGATTATCGATGTCGCAAAATACAATGCCGAAGTTGGAGAACAACTTCAAAATGCAATGAAAGAAATCACGAGCAGTAACCAAACCATTTCTCAAGTCATTCAATCTGTCAACGATTTAGCATTCCAAACGAACTTACTTGCATTAAATGCTGCCGTTGAAGCTGCGCGTGCTGGTGAACAAGGACGCGGTTTCGCAGTCGTTGCAGCTGAAGTCCGTAATCTTGCTGGACGAACAAGCGAATTTTCGAATGAAATTACTCGTCTTGCAAAAGCAAATATGGATAAAGTTACGCACGGAAATCGTTTAATGGATGATTCCAAAAAAGCATTGTCTCAAATTTCATCCTCTTCAATGGATGTCGTCTCTGCCGTTAAACAAATCAGCAATGACTTACAAGAACAAGCTCGCTCAACGCAATCAATTCAAATCATTTTGCGAGAATTCAATGATGTGGCCCAGCAAAATGGAGCGCTCGTCGAAGAAACGTCAAACATGAGCGATACAATCAATCATTCCGTAAACGCACTTGCGAATCAATTAGATCAATTTAAAGATTAAACGAAAACATACAAAAAGCGTTTAGTAATTCAGTCGATGATATGACTGAACTCCTAAACGCTTTTCTATTTTAAGATTAGACGAATTCGATATCCGTGGCTCGACCAGCCCAGTTCAAATTCATTCCTAGTATATGCCCTAGCTCTCTCGCCTGAACAAATCCAGTATTTTGATCAATTCGGAACGTTTTTAACTTCACATTGTTAATAAAAGCTTCTTTCGTTTGATCATCGAACTTAAATTGAGTTTTGAGCAAGTAAACCATCGCTTTAACTGCAACATAAGGCTCACCCGCAAATACTTTCCCAGGGACATTCGTTGCTTTTCCTTTGACCCAAACTTCGCAAAGCGGTTCATTCTCTTTAGGAAATGCTTTACTAAGCACTGTTTTCTTAAATCGCTCAAACTCAGCAGGATTTTGCACCCAAGGAAGTGGACAATCTTTCCAACCTACGACCCCTTTGTGCGTCCAGATTTGATGCGGTTGCATTTGATGGCTAATCATCAGTTTTGCAGCAAGGTCCGCTGCATTTTGAAAAGTATCCTCGTGAATCACTCCATCTTTTTCAATACACATTTCAATACCAATCGTACAATCATTCGGATATTTACTTAACATGGATAACGCTTCAGCAGTATATGTTTTACTGCCAACATGGTACCCCACTTCCGTGTCCGGAATTTGATGAATTATTGTCGTCCGATCTACTGAGTAATGTGCACCCGCATATCGATCTACAGATTGATCTTGCAAATTCTGCATGCGCAAATTATTAAAATAATTGCGGATATTAATCGCAGGTGCTCCAGGTGACGCGGTATAATGCAACACAATTGCCTTTGTAGACTTTAGCTGTTGACCATTTCTAGAAAATTGATTTACTTCGATAAACGATTCTGTAATTGGTAACATGTTATGTCTCCTCTCTTTTCTTGAACAAAAAAATGGTTACGGAAGTCGTTCACACACATTACCGTCACCATCTGAATCCAAATGATGCGGATCTTTCGCAGGTCCCCCTGCAGTTTCAAAAAAAGATTGTGCTTCTGCATGTGTCTTGAAATCTGAGCAATCTCGATCTTTTCCCAAAGGAGCTTTCACATTTAATGGTTTTGTTTGATCTTCTTTCGGATCCAATCCCCACAATCCACGTTTCGCTTCCCGAGCTTCTCGCTGCCTTTTAATAAATGTTTTGGAAAATTTGTCGTTTGGCGGGATGGTCATGACCTGCGCATACCCTTCACGTACCAATTCTTCATTGAAAAATGTACCATCTTCTAAATATACATATGCAAGCAACCGTTTATATTTGTCTCTTGGTTCTTCTCCAATTACAATTCGCACGTTCGTACCATCCAAACGTTTTTTCGTATAAGCAGCCGCTTCTGGTCCATACGGTTCGACACCTTTGGTTGGATGATGCGTTTCTGGTGTATTCACACCAATCAATCTAACTTTTTCATCTTTCTTGTTTTTGCTAATGACAATCGTGTCACCATCAACAACACGAACTACATTATAAAAAATTACCGTGGTTTTAGGAGTGCTCGTTGACTTGGAACCAACCGCAGATGAATTTTGCGAAATGCCCAGGGAAGTCGAACTTGCAATACAAGCACTTGTACCGATCACAGTAAGTAACCCAAGTCCAATAAGCAACATTCGCATTCGAAACTTCATAACGTCAACTCCCTGTCTATAAAAAGAGGTCTAGAAAGTAGTGTATATTTTTTCTTCCTAATTGTCATTATTTCAAATAAAAAACAGTGCGTGAACGTAGCTATATCAGCACGTTCACACACTGCACAAATCATTAATTCCATTTGGCAACTGTATCTTTTTTCACGATTGATAAACTTGCATTACGATTCGCTACATCTTTTCCACTTAATGTTTTTTCAACACTCGACCATGTGCCTACTGTGTATTTATATTGAATGGTTGTCCCTGATTTCACGAGTGCTTTTGTATACCAAACGTTATTGGAACCATCTTTAGGAAACATCATGTAGCTTGTTGCAGACCATGCTTTATTACTAGAAGCGACGAATACCCGGTATCCCTTCGTTAATGTATCAGAAGGAACGGAAACTTCTAAATTGACGACTCCATTGTAATTTGCGACTGTTTGTGTCGTATTCATATCATTCGTTCCTACATCGATTACACGGTTTGAAATTTCTTCGAACGAATTACCTTTTTCAAAGGTATTGGTTGTTCCAAGTGAAAATTTGAATTGATGTTTGCCTTGCGTCATCGGAATCGTTACTGTCCATTGACCGCTGTATCCGCTATAGCTGTAACCGTAAGGTGATAAAGGAGTTGCCGTAGCGTTCCAACCGTTAAAATCCCCTGCAACATACACTTGAGCATCTGCTACATAAGGGCTATTTACGATGATCGTTACATTATGAACTGCTGGACTTGCTGCAAAGGCCGGCGAGATTAAGCTTACCATCATCATTATGACCAATCCTACAACTACCAATCCTTTTTTCACCACGTTACATGCACCTCTTCGTTTTTGGTGTGTTCTTGTTTTTCTGTTCTGAATGTATCACGATTGCACATTTCGAACACCGAAGAATTTCCGAAAACATTCCATTTCGGTACCGAAAAAACACCGAAATGAAAATGGCATGTCAACGAAAAGAAATTGAATGTATTCGCTTCCAATTAACTGAATTTTGAATCTTTATATCGATTTAGTCACAATTCATCCAATTTGATCGTCACAGCTTTGACAAATCTCAATGTTTTTATTTCAAAATCATTTCGGATACACGGTCCAACAACACAGAATTTTTATCACTACTCAACTCCCAAATCATTGCGCCCCCGAGTTTTTTGGATTTTAAGTAATCTAACTTCGCATCAATTGATGTAGGATCATCGTAACTGATGTACGTTTGTTTTTTTTCATTATATAAATATGGAACTTTCGCAACATCATTCCAATACCGGTTATAACCGTTTTTATTGATATAATTCGCTTCCAAATCCATGTAATCAAATACACCGCCTTCCCATGTCCCTTCTATACTAGCTCCGTCACAAGGCTGATATAAACCGTGATTTGTAGACACACAGCCTTTCCAACCACGACCGTAGAATGCTAATCCGAGAACAATTTTCGAAGAAGCTACTCCCGCATTCTCATATGCCTTAATGGCGGAATCAACAGTAAATGTGGCTGCATTCACCGAACGATCTGCCGAGTCAAAAAATAATGGCGTATTGTTTCCACTTATGGAGTCCCACCCGCCATGAAAATCATAACTCATGATATTGATCCAATCGACGATTTTTGAAATTTGATCCAATTGTGTATTTTCGAGATATGCAGGACTGGCTCCTGAGGCAATCGTAAGCAAATATACTTTTTCGTCAAGTTTACCTGCAGCAGTTAATTGTTCTCGGATTTTTTGAAGTAACAAGGTGTAATTTAATCGATCTTCTGGTCGTCCAACGGTCAAACCACCACTGACAGGATACTCCCAATCCAAATCAACTCCATCAAATCCCCATTTCCTAATAAAACTCACCGCACTATTCGCAAATTTTGTGCGAGATGCATCAGTTAGCGCTATCGTTGAAAACTGACTCGACCACGTCCAACCACCAACCGATATCATCGTTTTTAGATTTGGATTTTTCAACTTTAATTTTCTCAATTGGTTAAAATTCCCTCGTTTACATCCTATATCCCAACAATCACCATCAAAAAATTTATCCGTATCCGCATACGTATCACCAATGACTATTTCTCCATTAGCAATGTTAGCAAATGCATAATTGATATGAGATATTTTTTGCGGATTAATTTGTGCAATTTGATAATTTCGGTCATAGGTTGACCAACTTGTGTAATAGGCAACAACTTTATTAGTAATATATTTGTTAGGTGTCCCTGATGGTTGTATCGTTGGTTGTATCGTTGGTTGTATCGTTGGTTGTATCGTTGGTTGTATCGTTGGTTGTATCGTTGGTTGTATCGTTGGTTGAGGTGCATTTACTATTTTCCAAACGCTCACGTGATCAGGTTGTTCTCCGCTGGTCCACCACTGCGCCATATATATTTTCCCTAAATAACTTACTTGATCGTTTGCTATATATATTTTTACCGGACTCCACGCCATCATAATATTCGGTTGGCTTTTCCAAACCTGCGACCGATCTGGATTTTCTCCTTTTGTCCACCACTGCGCCATATACTTTATCATTTTGTATAACACAGTATCTCCTGAGTTGTATGTTTTTTCATTGGACCATTCTGAAATTATTATTGGATTCGTATCGATTGGAGATGGACTGATCGATGGTTTCGGGGATGGTGAGGGTGTTTTTACCGGAATAGGTGTCGTTGTTGGAATTGCATTTGCTGTAATATTCGCATCAACAACTTGATAGAATGCATTTCCTGTATCTGCAATTTCCCAAACTGCTAAGATCACATGATAACCGGTGTGGTCCTTAGGTAACGTGCATGAATGCAACGGAGAAAGTGATGGTTTTGCTCCATTATCTTTCTTGAAACAAAATGGTTGAATATCAAAATCCGTACGTCTTAACGGTTGATTTGCATCCCATGTTGTTTTTGTAATGTAATATTTCCATTCTTGCGTGGCATGCGCAGCTGTTAAATGCCATTGAAACGAAATGTTACCTTTTTTCAAATCTACTTTGCTCCAACGTTCTCTTTTTTGTTCAAAAAGTTCGCTATATTTTCCTGCCCCGGAAATCTGACCATCTTTCGGACCTGCTTGCGGATAATTACCAATAGCTTCTAAACTTTGTGGTTCATATTGAATTACACCGCAATTTTTATTTTCACCTTGCTTACATAGCAATGCTCGACTCGGTGGTGACTCTAAATAACCATGTGCATATGTTGTTGAAAGTCCAATCGCAATCAACCACACATTTAAAAGACAAAAGAAAATTGCCATTTTGCTAAAGAAATCCCACATTTTACGCACATCAAAAAAAATACCATTCATAATATCGCTCCTCAAGCTAAAATAATTTTCTGCATTAATTGGGCTTCTTGCATTAGGTGGGTAAAACGGAAATAGGAATAGAAGAAGTGAATCTAGAAAGTAGCAAACAAGAGGGTTTTGGAAGCGTTTTCTTGCGTTGTAAATTAATAATAAATGTTGCTTTACGTGATGTCAATGTACACTATTTTGAAAAGTTCATCTATCCATGTATGCAATGCATGTTGAAGTTAGCAAATGGAGGAATCCTATGTTTCAAAAAATAAGCGTTACAAATTGGGTCATTGGATTGATCGGACTTACCGGGTTGTTACTTTGAATTTTGTGGATTAGCGATATTCCAAATCATCCAATCGAATATTTTACTCGTTTTTATACACAAACGATGAATTTGTATCACGGTGAACCGATTATTCGCTTCGGATATTACGGCATTGGATACCCATTATTTTTGAACTTGTTTTTTCAATTCACTGGTACACTCTCTATTGACAGTACACATTGGTTCAATATCTTTTGTTACATCGTTACATTTCTATGTTGAACAAATTGGATGAATCATACCGTAAAAAAATCCAAATGGAGAATTGTCAGCGCAGTAATGGTAGCTGAGTTTCCAAATTGAATTGCTGTTACGAATGTAACTAGTTCTCAATGCTTTAGTTTATTATTCACATGTTTTTAAATTCTAAATCATTTCGGACAGAATTACATAATATCACGATAGGTGCACTGATTGGCCTTTTAGCGATGAAAAAACCATTTTTTATAGCTTCCATTGAAGTCGTTTTATGCTGGGATTTTTTTGATACAAGTCATCTGGAAAGATTGGTTCCAACACGCAATTTTAATTATTTTAATGATTGGTCTCATATTATTCCATTTTTATGCAGTGTATACAACTGGAACGTTCTCCATTGTGTCTTATATTGGAGGATATAATGTGTTCTTAAATAATAATCAAAACCTAACCCGAGCATGGATGCCGATGAATCAAATCGAAAAATCAGATTCATTCCGAAATCAACTCAATTAATTGTCCATATCCGCTTGATTGCCCAAATGCTGAAAAATATTATAAAAAAGAAGCTGTACATTTGATCATCGCTCATCCAAACAATTCTTAACCTTAGGTATCAAACGATGGTTGAATACATTTTGGTCCAAACATGATGATTTGACAACATAGGTTGCCGATAAATCCTGGATGAATAATGATGAACATTACAATTTTTAAAACCATGTACAGACACTTCAGAATTATTGGTACCGTATAACATTCATTTTAACCGTTGGAGGCACGATCGTTCCGACCTGAAGAGACCTTTGTTAGCGGTAATTTAGATTTTGTTTTTTTATGATTATTGAAATTGTTTTGGATGCAAATCATAGATTGTACTCGATGAAAAACGGGACACTCACAAACGGTTAAATACCGCTTGGGATGCCCCGTTTTTTTAATATGGTCTACCTGATTTTATTACGCCACCGGTTACTGTGTAAATGCCAGTTGAGAACGTGTAATTTTTCGAAGCATTATTATCCCATATCGTACTTCCATTATTAAAGCATGATTCAATACCTGAAGATGTTCCTACTGAAACGGTAATAACACTATATCCTGTGTAACCAGAAGAACTCATTGAAACACCAGGAGCCATCGTCCAAACACCACCAATTGGTCGATAATGAATATAAGCTGTTGGGAATGAATTTTTATAATAGACAGTGACAACATTCGATGGTGGTTCACCTTGACTTAAGATGCCATTATTAACTGTCCATATCCCGGTTGGTATGACGTAATTTTGATTATTGTTGTTATCCCAACGTGTGCCGTTATCCGTAAACGCAGCTTTAGCGATTCCGGAAGGTCCACTTTGAATTGTTAATACCCAATACCCATTCCCTGCATCTGCCATTGCAACACCTGGCATTGTCGTCCATTGAGTACCATTTAATGAGTAATGAATATTTGACTGAGTCCAAGCGTTATTGCGATAGAAGATTTTCACCGTATTGCTTGGAGAAGCTGTTGGCGTAACGGTTGGAACCGGTGTGATTGATGGTACCGGTGTAACCAGCGGTGTCGGTGTAGCCGAACCTATTGGTGTAGATGTTGGAGAAGGTGTTGCATTTACAACGAAAAATGGTGAACCTTGACTCATCACTCCGTTGTTGATCGTCCAAATCCCTACCGGCACTGTATAGTTTTTGCTTGTATTATTATCCCATCTTGTACCATTATCTGTGAACGCAGCTTTTACTAATCCATTTCCGCCTGTTTCAATGACTCCAACCCAATATCCATTCCCCGTGTCTGTTAACTTTAATCCCGGAGAAACGGTCCATGACGTTCCATTTGTTGTGTAATGGATATTCGCAGAGGTCCATGCAGTATTTCGATAATATACCGTTACTTCAGTACTGGATAAATTAGGTGCACCAGATTGAATGTTTCCGTTATATACGTTCCATGTCCCAGGTTGGAAAGTATAATCTTTTCCGCCATAATTATCCCAATGTGTACCATTATCCGTAAATGCACAACGAACAATACCTTGGTTCGTCGTTAAGATCGTTGCCCGCCAATATCCAATGCCATATTCACTTAGCTTCACACCAGGTGAAGTCGTCCATTTTATTCCATCCAATGAATAATGAATGTTCGCCTGATTCCATAGTGGATTGCGATAATACACCGTGACAACGGTTGGGGTTGCACTTGGCGTATTTGTCGGCACAATCGAAGCCGTAACAAATGGTGTCGGTGAATTATTAATTGTAGGCGTCACTTGCGGTGTTACCATTGGTGTAGTCGTTTGTTCAGGTATCGGAGTCAGCGTTGGTACTGCCGTTGGAATTGCACTATTTGTTGGCGCCGGTGTTGCTGTCAAAATTGGCGTCGCAGTTGGTACAGGAGTTGGTGTCCATATTACATCAGGAATTCCTTGCGTTAAGACTCCATTCTTTAATGTCCAGTTTCCTTGTGTAAATGAATAGTTTTTTCCGGCATTATTGTCCCAGCTTCCAATTCCGTCCGTAAAAGCAGCTTCAGAAATACTTGTAGCTGACCCTAAGCCAATAATCGTTTTATAATAAGAGACTGAATCAAGGTATTGCATTTTCAAACCTGGCATTGCAGTCCAACTACTTAAATTTGTTTTGAAATGAATAAACGTATTTTGTAACCCTTTGTAATAAATCGTAACCGATGCAGCACCCAAATTCGGCACACCAGCACTTACAACTCCATTATCGATCGTCCAAATTCCTGAACTGAGACTGTAATTACGATTCCCATTATTGTCCCAGACATTAGTCCCTGAATTAAATGCTGCTTCGATACCTGCAACACTTCCTAGTGCAATCTCAATACTAGAATAACCAGCATATTCGCTTTGGTTCATTTTCGCACCTGGTATAACTGTCCAGGAACCACCAAGCAGATGATAATGTACATATTGTGTTAAACTCGCTGACTTATAATAGATCGTAACTTTTTGATTTACCGGACTTGGTGTAGGGTTCATTGGTGTACTTGTCACTACTGGTGTACTTGTCACTACTGGTGTACTTGTCACTACTGGTGTACTTGTCACTACTGGTGTACTTGTCACTACTGGTGTGCTTGTCACTACTGGTGTGCTTGTCACTACTGGTGTGCTCGTTGGTGTTACCGTAGGTATGAATGTAGGAACCGTAGTATTCGTAGGCATGGTTCCATAAGTAACGGGTATACTTCTATCTGATACTGTCCCCAAGAGATCACTTGCTGTAATTACATATTGATATATTAGAGCAGAATTAGCATTATTATCTGTAAAATTTGTACTTGTTGTTCTTCCCAACTTTGCATACGACCCTGGATCTGAAGACGTAACTTCTCTTCGGTAAACCTCATACCCATTAATTCCATCATCATCTTCAGGTACAGACCACGATAAACTAACTTGAGAATTATTCAGTTGATTTGCTATTACATTTTTCGGTGCATCGGGAACTTGATTGATAGAAACATTAAGTCCGATATTTGGATATCCACTCAACTCGACTTCAAACCATTGACCTGCATCTAGCAAAATATTCATTAATTGTTTTTGTGGTGTATAAAGTCTTGTTCCATTTCTAGTGAATACTGTAGTCATTCCATCTACGTTATATATTTGATTCGTTGATGTGTCTGTCACTTGAATTGAATTGGATTGTATTGTGTATTTTTTACCTGTACCATAAACTAAAAACCGTTTACGAACGGTATCTAACCCGGCATGATCACCTACATCTATCGATACCGTTGCCGAAGGATTTGACAAATTCCCCGCCATATCTCTCGCTTTAAGGTAAAAAGTATTAATCTTATTCTTCGTATTTAATGTAAAGATGCTAACATCCGTTCCTGACGCTGTTGCAATTGGTCTAGTATCGTCTCCACCAAAAACTAAATAATCACTAACTTCTATGTTATCCGTAGATGGGGACCATGAGAACGATACCTTTTCTTCCGTTGCAGTAACCGTAACATTTGTTGGGATCGTTGGAGCAATTGAATCAGTAAGATCAACTGGAATACCTGTACTTACCAATGAGAAACGTTGTGCATTTAATACAGTTACTCCAACAACCTCAACAGTCCACGTCCCAATTTGAGGTGCAGGGATGATTAATCTTTCCACCGTGTTATATAAGCTGTTGCTTGTATAAACTTTTCCGCTAGGATCCGTAATTCGCAAATCAAGATTATTTATTACTGGGATATTGGACAATAAATCACTCGGCGGATCAATCCATGACATTGCTGCACGTAACGGTTTTGTAGAATCGTTAATTTGAATTTGATAAACCGCTGATTTTCCTCCAGAAATACTCCGTTGATCGGAATACATCCAATCCCCCGCAGGAATTGCTGAGTCAAGGTTTAATCTTCCCCAACCTTGTTTATCCATGCCTACGCCACTTAATACATCTGCACCATTTACGAGTGCAGCTTTGATTAATGAGGCACTTGGATTAATATTTTTAGTCTTAAAAAATTGTCGTAACAATGCAGCTGACCCACTAACCATTGGAGTAGCCATACTTGTACCTTGCATCGACGTATAATATATATTTGTTCCATAAATTGGACTTGATGAATGTGATGATCGTGTTGATACAACAGCGCCTGCACCAGGTGCAACCAAATCGGGTTTTACTCGCTGATCGTATGCCGTTGGGCCTGCGGCGCTCCAAGATGCGACCATATCACTTCTAGAAACGCCATTTAGCACATTCGTCGCATTAATTGACGCTCCAACGGTTAGCATATTTTTTGCCATCGAAGGTTCTTCCAGATAGCAGTTGTTTCCCGCAGCACCGACATACACAAACGTATTCTTATAAGTGGCATCAGTCGGATCCCACTCTTGATGGTTATAAATAAAATTATCGACTTCTTGTGAATAAATACTATATTCATTAAACGTATAATTTGCATAATCTCTTGCTCGTATCGTCGCGTCACAAGGATCACCATATGAATAACCATATGTCCAACTATTATTACTTACTCGAGCCCCATGATCCCAAGCTTCTTGCATCGATTGATCATTCGAAGGTGATTGAAAATCAATACCAAACAACTTTGCTCCAGGGGAAATACCTTTATATCCTGTATTATTTCCATTTGAAGCAATAATTCCGCCTACATGCGTACCATGTCCAATTTCATCCCATGTGAATGGTAATGCGCCATACGTGATCGAACCATTTAATGCATTTCCTACGTCAGGGTGCATTTGATCCAACCCAGTATCAACCAACGCAACCAATTCTCCAGATCCGTCAATGGTAGAACTTGTTGAACTAAGTCGATTTAAAGCTACATCTGTTTTCGTAATATTTCTTGCTGTTTTCAATGCTGGAATCGCTTTTACTTTGGCTGGTTGAATGTATACAATTTCGGGAGATGAAGCAATCGCCAAAATATTCGAACGTTCAATTTCACATTCAACGAGGGACAAATCAATTTTTGAAATTTGTTTTGCGTTCAATAAAACTAATAATTTAGAAACAGAATCATACGATTTTTCGTCCCATAATTTTAAAGCAACCTTTACCTTAGTAGATTGATCCACGGAAGGAATCACATGATGATTTACATCTATTAAACGTGAGTCTAATTTCATAAAATCTTCAATATTTATTAATGATAAAATGTTAACGTCCGATTGGAGTTGCGGAATAATACTTTCCGGAACTCTGATCCGATATGAATCTGTGGATAAAGGCGAACCAAATTTACCACCCAATAATTCAATCGTTTGCCTAACCGTGTCAAAAACATCCGGTTTCAATTCCAACAACAACTGAATGCTTTCGGAATCTTGAATGTTTTTCAGAACATTTTGTGTTTTATTTTTTAATTTTAGTGTTTTTGAAGGCTTAAATTCACCAAAACGAGTTTTGATCGATCGCACAATATTTTTTGGAGCTGGTTCCGTTCCAAAATACAATGGACTCGCTTCAATGACTTTGTCATTGTTTTTAGCGTTTGGAACTAATGAATTCGAAAAAACAGGAGTTGATGACGCGTAGGATGGAGATGCAAGCGCAACGGCAACAGGAAAAATCACCTGCATAATCATTAGCAACGTGCAAAAAAGGTACCAAAATTTGTTTCGAGACATTAAGGGGTACACCTCACACTTTCATAAAAATCGGGGGTATATTTATCAATCGAGTAAACAATTAAATAAAAGTAATTTCATTCAAACGTTTTCATGTTTATGTATTAGTATAAAACAAGTTTTTCGAGTTGAAAAGCCATTGAACTGAATTGACAAAAATTCTCCTTATTCTTTTCCTGAATTTTGAACAAAAAAATCCGCATCCATCTGAACTGTGACCACTAAGATGGTCACAGTTCAGATGGATGCGGTAATTAGAAAACCCATTGGGGGAATTGGATAAAGGAATTTAAGTGGACAAATGAGGTTAAATCAAGCGGTGAGGACCAAGCGCATGATACATTGGATGTTTAACTACCGGATATGGTGATGTTAAAGATCGAAACGATTCACTAACTTTTCCTGTTTCATCATTACTATGATCATCATCGTTATTGCCAGATCCAATTAAAGGGGTATATGCATAAAATAACGTTATCATTTCAATAGGATATTGCGGTGTATTCATTCATTCGTTCCTCCAGTAATTTTCTTATACGCTTATTCTACACCTTGAACATGCGTTTGCGCACCGAAGAATAACCGAAAACTTTTGATTTCGGTTATTCTTCGGTTTGATTTCGGTCACGTTACGGCACCGAAATCAATCCACTGTGAAAACTTTTCGGTAAAAAGAACGGAATCTTCGGTGTATTTTTAGTTAGTTTGCTTTATGATTTAAATAGACAAAGAACAAATCGAACTAACCAATAATCTTTCCTCACCATCAATATGCTCTTCGCATTCCCCGTATTAGCCTTCATGTTTCGAAAACGTCTGGTCTCCCCGACCAGACGTTTTCGGTTTTAAAATTAAAAAAGGTGCGACCAATTTGAGTAGCACTTCACTCGGTCACACCTTAATGAACTATTCAAAAATTGCATTGTTTTCGTTATCATACGGATCTCTCAATACACGCATTTTAAATGGTCCTTGAAATAACGAACTTACTCTTGCTTTGACGTCATTACGATCCATTTCATTTAAATGCAATGATGAGACGATTTCGGAATCATTTGAGTGAAATAAGAACATTCCAACATAACTTTTTTCATGAAAAATTGCTCCATTAAAGCTCATCGATGAAAAACCTCCTGCGTGGTATCTATCGGGGAATTCCCTATATCTTAAATTTTAGCAATGAAAGCGCTTTAAAACACCGAAAGAAAACCGAAAACTTTTGATTTCGGTTTTCTTTCGGTGTTACTGCGATTTGATTTCGGTATGATTTCGGTATTACTGCGATTTGATTTCGGTACCGAAATCAAATCTCTTCGTTAATCTTTCGGTTATTTTTCGGTGTCAGTTGTGATTTTACATGATAGTATTAGGTTATGAACAACCCCTCCATAATAAACGAAACTTCCACATACTTGCCGGAGAAACATTCGCTTCCTTCCCAAGGAAACAGTTTCACCCAACCTCTCAAACCACCTGCAATTTAGAATCGCCTGCAACCGAGCTCCCACGGTTCAGGCATTTTTTATTGTTTGGTTCATTCGTAGCTCCCGTTAAGATATTTCACTAATATTTTGAAGTAATTCAACTATGAATTACACGATATGCAGATTGCTTTTACGAGTCATTTCAACATGTCACAGTAAGCAATACAGCTCAAACAACGTCGTTAATCGGGGGCGAATGTTTTGAGTGTATTTTAGTAAAACTAACTAGCCGGTACATACGATGTTATAAATATCATTTAGATTGAATAATATGATATTTTTAGTGTATTATAGAGCAAAATCGATTGCACACGAAAGAAGGATTTCATCTACTGTTAGCGAATGTATAAATCAAACCCTTTTCAAACAGATAGTTTTTCGTAGGGATTAATTTAAAGTGAAAGGAGCTGTTGGTTATGCATCCGGATATTGAATCATTATTGAAACAAATTCAATCAAATCAACGTAATGAATGGCGTTTGGAGATGGTAGAACCCATTCGAGGCGAGATTTCTTTGCTTGATCCATATACCGGAGAACCGCTTACACTTTCGACAGAAATTTTGGATTTAAGTGCGGGTGGTTTGGGGATTCATACGAATGTAGCGATTGTACGTAAAAATCAATTACTACCTAACGGTCAAGATTTGACAACATTACCGATCCCTATAGATATTTCATTTCAATGGAATGGTCAATCCATTGCATTAAAAGGATTACTTATTTGGAATATGGACATGACATCCGAAGATCAGCGATACCAATATGGCGTATCCCTTACCTTTGATACCCCTGACAAACAAATAGAGCAAGAACGATTAATGCAACATATGGTTGATACGATCCGCTCTCGTCAATTTGAATTTGAAACGTGGTTAAATCGAAAAACAATCTAAACCATCATAGGTTACATAAAAAAGGCTTCCGACTTGAAGGTTTTAACCTTCCAACGGAAGCCTTTTATTTATCCTTTTTCGATCCATGCATCACGATCATATCCGCGAACTTCCCAATACCCATCCTCTTCTTTATTAATGATCTCAATTCGGCTAAGCCATTTTACAGATTTATATGCGTACATTTTAGGCACGATTAATCGAACCGGTCCGCCATATTCAATTCCAATCGGTTTCCCATCATGTAATACTGCAACCATAATATCTTCTGCTTTCGCCTGCTCTAATGTTAATGTGTCTGTATATTTTAAATCAGAAGAATAAAACTTAACCATACTTGCATCCTGCGTAACTCCGACAAATACAAGCAGATCAGATAATCGAATACCTTCCCACGTGTTGTGATATACTGACCAACCGGTCACGCAATGAAAGTCGCTGACTTGTACAACTCTCGGAAATTTTAAAAACTGTTCCCAATTCCAACTTACGATACGCTTCACATGTCCATCAATGATAAAATTCCATGTTTTTGAATCCGCTTCTGGAATTTTGGTAACCGTATATACTCTGAATTCTCCGCTTGCCCCTCCGCCAATTACATTTACAGAATCAGGTAGTGGTTTTGGTGCAGGTAACATTTTGTTTACTTCTACTGTATCCCCCGATATTAAGTGTGCAGGACTCAATTCCACTTTCTGTTGAAACCATCTCAACCCATATGGTAAAAACAATGCTACGATCCCAACGCCTACAGCACCATTTACGAACCGTCTTCTCGAAACGACAGGACGACCAGTAATTGTAGGTCTTCCGTATTGAAGTTCCAATTGCTCATTTTGTTCTTCGACTTCATTGATGGCCGATTTACGGTCAAGTTCCTTAATCCAACGTAACCGAGTCACCGTATGATACAAAGCGTATGGAACACCTACCCAAGTAAAAAAATCATGAATAACTAGTGCAGTATTAACCCATTCCGAAGGGTACGCTCGAAATTGCCATAATATGATACCTGAAATGATCCACCCTAATAGCAAAATTAAAACAATTCCCAAATTCACTTTTTGCGACATTCGTTCACGAAGTTTTTTCAAATGCATCGATAAACTAGGGAGATATAAAAATAACAATCCAACCAATACTAATCCAATGAGAATGTGTGCTTCTTTAATCCACACGCGAACTTCACCAAGTTGTCCGCGAATGGAACCTATGCTCAATATCAATCCACTGAACACCAATATCAAGATAATCCAAGCATTCCAACGATGTAAACGATTTAAGAAACGCACGCAAATTCACCTCGCCTGGTTCACTTTTTTCTATTATACTATGCATTAATGATGGATTGAAATTGACATCTTTTAAAAGGAGCGAACAAAAACTCATGTCCAATTATCATTTTCTTGCACATATTAACCGACTTCGGCACATTAAACGTTGGAGTTTAATGCGCAATATCGAACAAGAAAGTGTTTCTGAACATACGTACCATATGACATTGATTTTGCATATGCTTTGTATGATTGGAAAGGAAATATTTAATAAAAACATTCCCACCGAGAAATTGGTTTTACTTGCGCTGTATCATGATGTGACGGAAGTATTTACCGGTGATTTGCCAACACCAATTAAACATCATAACAAACAATTTTTGACTGAGTTTGCTAAAATCGAATCTATCGCTGCTGAGCGACTTCTTGAAATGGTACCTCCAGAACTTACAAAAACATTCGAATTCTTAATCGCAAAACAAGAGGATACTGAATTAAAAAAATGGATCAAAGCAGCTGACTTGCTTGATGCCTATCTTAAATGTTTAACCGAGTTAACTGGGGGCAATCGTGAATTTTCTGTTGCAAAGGAACAAATTAAACGTTCCCTCGATAAATTAAACATGCCTGAAGTCGATTATTTTCTGGAACATTTCACACCAGGATTTGAAATGACAATAGACGAAATTTCATAATCACATAAAAAAACATCCCTTACAATTAAGGGATGTTTTTTATTAATCTATCCGAATTTGCCAATGTAACCATTTGGATTTACGGTCATTCAATAATTTTATTGAATTGCCTTCACTCCATTCACGCATCACTAAACAAATGAATGCATATTCCCTAATTTCCTTTGGAATGAAAAGCGAAATATTCTTATCAAACGTACGAATTCGAATACCTTTTCTGCGAAATTGGATACTTGCGACCATTTCCTTGGATACCGTAATTGCTGGCTTATGCGTCTCTAAAGAAGTAATTCGATCTTCTTCTAAAAATACCCGTTGTGATTCCCAACTTTCTTTCATACGAACAAAAAAGAATGTACCTAAAATTGAAAGTATACATCCCCAAAACAGTCCAATTCCGATTCGCCACGATTGGTCGATTCCTAGATAATCTACTAAACTAATCAATACCGCAAATAAGACGGTGAATGCTAAGATCATCCAAAGAATTAAATTCATTTTCAACAAAGATAAATTTCGTTCGTTAATTCGACATTCTCTCATCTTTTTTCCTCCATCACAAAACAATCCTACAACTAATGCTCATCGTATCATTTATTCATCACGCTTACACCGAAAAATCCACTGCGAATTACCGAAAAAATACCGAAAGAAATTCATTTCGGTACCGAAAAAATACCGAAAGAAATTCATTTCGGTACCGAAAAAATACCGAAAAAAAACACGTGAAAAAGTTCTTTTCACGTGTTTTTTTCTTAATCAGGCAAAATAATCGTGATTTCCTGTTTAACATCATTTTGCAAAATTGTACAAATCATCTTTTTGTGATCTTCTGACCATTTCACATCAATTAACATTGCATTAGAATTAAAATCTTCTTTTGATGTAAAAATAATCTCATCCGTTTGCGATTTCAAAAGAATTTTTCCATTTTCTAATTGAACTGTCACATTTGCAGACGGACCTTCCAATGCTTTCAGTGATGGCACTGTTTGAACGTCAAAATTAATATCTTTTAATGGCGCTTGATTCATTACTTCCGGTAGGGGTGTTACTTCAGAATTTGCCACGAAATTCGATACAGAGGGTAACTTGTTCGTCTTGGAAACCATGATACTTAATTGTTTATCTTTATTGGGTGTAGATGTTTGTTTAGGTTTAGGTATTTGTGTTACGGTAACCGTAGCAACCTTATTCTCATCAACAATCAATTTGGATACTTTAGGTTTCGACATTATCGGAACATCTGTTGCAACTGAACCGACTGAAACCGATGGTTCAATAACTTCCTTTTGCGGTGAAATTTCATCAACAGCTGAAACGGTTTGATCCGAAGCTTGTTCCAGTGAGTTTATATGTTGACTTACTTTCAATGCTTCCATCTGACTTTTCACCAATTCCGCATGCTCGTTTGATTTTTGAATTAATGGATCATTCTGGAAAAATTGTTCTGGCGCTCTCACAACTCCATCTTCGGTAAAATACCCTCCAATGAACACCCAAAACCCAATTACAGCAGCTGCCATACCAATTTGGACGATTGGTTTCCACCAAATAAATTGGTTTAACTTCTTTTTATTTCGGCTAATAACCATAGGAGTCGCCTTTTCGACGGTATTCCTGGTTACTGCTAATGGAACTTGTTGTTCATGATTCCAACGTTCTAATGCAATGCTAACAAAATCTTTCGGGACATCTACATCAGCTATTATGTCATCCAAATTCACATTTAATTTTAATAACTCATGTTGCGCTCGGTTCAAATCATCAAAAATCGATTGACAAGTCAAACATCCACTTAAATGCTCATCAAGATTACGAGATGATTTTTCGGATTCCAATTGATCCAATCGTTCATCCATTAATTCACGTGCTCGATCACAAGATATTTTCATGGACGTACCTCCTCCCGATGATTTGTTGGGCTAAGTTGCCCTTGAAGTATCGTTCGAGTTCTTCTGATATGAGATTTCACGGTATTAATCGGTAATCCAATGTGTTCGCTGATCGCTTGATAGGACCAATCATTAACAAACCTCAACAACACAACCGCACGAACTTGTTGAGGTAACCGGTTCAATATGTCCGATAGTTGTTCCAAAAGCACATTAGATACTGCAACGTCTTCCGTCGCTGCATTCGGTTCGATCAAATCAAACTCAATCTGTGAGATCGATAATACCGCTTTACGCTTTCGTAGCATATCCGTACAAAAATTCGATGTGATCCGCAATACCCACGTTTTGAAACCAGCACGTACTTCGAACGTAGTAAGTTTCTTACATACTCTGAAAAGAACTTCCTGCGTTGCATCTGATGCATCTTGTTCGTTCCCTAATAGATAATATGCGGATTTATAAATTGGCCGTTCAACCGAGCGTAACAACACCTCTAACGCGTGTTGGTCACCCGCTTGTGCTGCCTGAATCAATGCAGTCTCATCCACATCAGGCCACTCCTCTTCATTTCATCTATACTGACGTATCTCCACTAATAAAAGTTGCACACAAAACTCATCATATCAAAACTTTTTATCTGTGAATATGTGAACAAAAAAAATCCATCGTCCTTATAGGGACGATGGATTTTTGATTCATATATTGGATGAATCAAAAGAACCAATATGCCGGTTTGTCAGTATCATGATCACTATTCATAGTTGTGGAAGATTTGGATAAAGGCGGTTGCAACGTTTTTGCTACGGATGGCGCAGCAATTTGGGTTTTAAAAACCTCATCCATAGGTAGCATAGGGCGCTCCTTCGTAGGACGTTGGAGCTTTTCGGTATTCAATAAGACCCCTCCTCACATTCTATATCTAGGACTTATTATACAGTAAATTTTCTGAAAATTGAAACATTATTTTCTGTATTTTAGCATATTTTTATTTATGCAACCCGATCACCATTTTTATCTATGTTAACCGGTTTCGGTGGTGCCATCCCAATCGTGAACGATGCATGGTCCATTAGTACATTTCTCAAAAGTAAGATGATCCCTAACGATATCGCTAACGCAGCAACATACCCGCCTCCCACCCAAACCATATAAATAAACCTAGAACCATGCGAGATCGGTAATGCCCGATATCCCATTAATACGAAAGGATGAATTAAATAAATTCCAAAAGAGACTTCCCCGATTTGTCGAATGAATTGTATGAATCGTCCTGTCTTTTTGGAAACCCAACGTGAAAATACAAAAACCAAAATACTCATTGGCAAAAAATATAGGAGACTGCTTAATTCAATCCATAAACTCAATTGCTTATAATACATTGCGTATTGCCGACTCCACATGATTGTAAACGTTGCATATCCCACTGCCGTAAAAAATCCTAATGTAGTATATCCAATTATTTTATGTTTATTCTTAAGTTGGTTGTACCATTCTAGGATTGTTGAATAAAATGTACCTACCCAACCTCCGAGCGTAAAAAAGCTTAAATAAGAAATAAATAAACTTCCTTTCTGCTCAATCCACTGCAACTCATGATTAATAATCAAAAAGGAAATATGTACGCCAAGTGTAACCGGAAACATCCATTTAAGCCATGTTTTGCGTTCTCGGATTGGTCGAATCATCCATGCAAACAACACGTAAAATTGCATAACTACTAATATGTAATAAAGATGCGTATATGTTTTACCTGTTACCAATTGTTCGAAAAAGGTCAAAATTTGCTCAGACCATGATAAATCAACTGGGAAAACGATACGTTTAACGAGATAATATAATAATGAGAAAATGACAAAAGGAATTAGCACAAAGTTAATCCTTGATTTCATGAATATTTTCCAATTAAAGGGTTTTTGCACATCGCGCGCGTAGGCGTGAAAATATGTAAATGCACTTATGAACAAGAATAGTGGTGTCCCAAATTTGAAAAAGCGGTTCATCCAATGATAGATCATATACATTCCACTATCTGGAGGTAATGTCATCACGACTTGGGAAGTGCTATGAACGGCCAATACTGCTAAAATACAAAACGCTTTGAAAAATACAATTTCGTCCAACCGAATCCGATTGGTCGTCATAGACACCCCCCCTTTCGTGGCTAGATCATTATGTCGTCAACCAATGAACTAACGTTCGAATCATCACACCTGTGCCGCCTTTCGGATTCACACCCGATGCACGGTCAAGCCATGAAGTTCCTGCAATATCTAAATGCACCCAAGGTGTATTTTCGGCAAACGTACCGATGAATAATCCTGCGGTAATGCTTCCTGCATGTGGTCCAGTTGCATTTTTGAGGTCGGCAACATCGCTTTTTAACATATCTTTATACGCTTGATACACCGGTAACTGCCATACATGTTCCCCGGTCCATTCAGAAGCTCTAGTTAAAGAATCGAGCAACTCTTGATTATTCGTAACCGCTCCCGTTGCCTCATGGGCTAGTGCGACTAAAATAGCTCCGGTTAATGTTGCAAGATCCACAAGTCGTGTCGCACCGAGTTCTTTCGCATAGGTAATTGCGTCTGCAAGCACCACACGACCTTCTGCATCGGTGTTAAGCACTTCAATCGTCCGCTTGCTGTAAGATGTTACGACATCGCCTGGTTTATATGCATTGCCTCCTGGCATATTTTCCGCTGTTGCAATGATTCCTAAAATGTTGACCGTAGGTTTCAATTGCGCAATTGACTGCATCGTTCCGAGAACTGCCGCTGCCCCGCCCATATCTCCGATCATTTCTTCCATGCCTTTTGCTTGTTTCAAACTGATACCACCAGTATCAAACGTAATTCCTTTTCCGACGATACCTGTCCATTCGGAACTTTCAGGATCACCATGGTAACGGATCACAATCATTCGCGGTGGATTAACACTTCCTTGTCCAACGGCAAGGATAGCGCCCATTCCTTTTGCTAGCAATTCTTCTTCTCGGAGTACATGAACTTGCAAAGTTGCAAAAGATTCACCAAGTTGTTCTGCATATTTTGCAATCCCTTCTGGGACAAGCAAATTGCCTGGTTTATTTACCAATTCTCTCGCTTCACAAACCGACTCGGCAACAATACCAGCACGATCCCATGCCATTTGAATGGATTGTTTGAACGATTCGTCAACAAGGTTATACGAACATGGAACATTAACGTTTACGAGTTGGAATTCAAATGGAGTTTTCGCATCTTTAGCGTATGTCCCCAGTTGAAAATGGCCTAACTTCCATCCAATACGCGCCGCTTCCATCATTACCGGTATTTCTTCTACAGGACATTGTTGAAATGCATTTGCCCATATAATTTGAACATTGCCAAGTTTTCGTTTTGACAATGCCTTTACAAGCATAGCCATTGCTTGCTCAACATTTTGTTTGCGCGATACAAGTGGCAATAAAGAACCATTTGAATCTGCAATCGCACCGGTTCCGCACAACGCCAAAGCCAATGGTGTCACAAGTCCATATGTCGGCAAAACGCTGACTTCTCCGGATTTTGCGCCCCATTGGCCTCTTTCTTTCATTTGATCAACCGCAACCCGAATTGCATCCGGACAACTGACAGGCAAATCATTTGGTCCATCAGAAGACATCATATAAACCAAAACATCGGCCGATTCCGAAATCGAATCGACCGACCAAATCATTTGATCATTTTTTTGAAAACTCATTGCATCAGCGCCCTTCAAAATAAGGTTCCACAGGCAAATCGATATCCGTACCATTTCGATATGCTTGCCAGTGCACATTCAGTTCACGTCTATTTACAAGCCCGAACTCCATATTCTCTAGCGACTCGTCGATCGTAGCGATCATCAACGATTCATTGAGTTCACCGCGATCGTTAATAATATCATCTTCATCATCCACTTGATGACCAAAAGCATACCCATCAATCCAAGTTATCAACATTTTGTCTGATTCTTTGATCATTTCTGCACGATAAATTTGAATCGAAATCGATTGTAGGTCTTGGGCGTGCATCCATAACACAATGATCCGAAATTCTTCTCCACGCATAACTGTTTTAATCTTACCAATTCCGCGATGATTCATTCGGTACTGAAACCAGATTCCATTGGACCAACTTTGAACGTTCTGCAGACTGATTTTTTCGGGTAATTCCGTCTTCCAACCGACCACCAAAAAAACTCCTTCCAATACTTAGTTTACTTATCGACTTTTCTGCGATGTTCTTGAAGATTCAATTTATCAGGTCGTTCAGGTTTGTGCAATTCTCGATTTGTTTGATCTTGCTCACGTTGTTGTTTCTCTTGCTCACGTTGTTGTTGCGCTTGCTCGCGTTGTTGTTTCTCTTGCTCACGTTGTTGTTTCTCTTGCTCACGTTGTTGTTGCGCTTGCTCGCGTTGCTGTTGCTCTTGCTCACGTTGTTGTTGCGCTTGCTCGCGTTGTTGTTGCGCTTGCTCGCGTTGTTGTTGCTCTTGCTCGCGTTGCTGTTGCGCTTGCTCACGTTGCTGTTGCGCTTGCTCACGTTGCTGTTGCGCTTGCTCACGTTGCTGTTGCTCTTGCTCGCGTTGCTGTTGCTGTTTACGATTAATACGAACGTCTCTAATATCTTGATCTTCATTCAATTGCATTGGCGGTGAAATCGGGACAAGTTTTGGTGTTTCAATAATATTAAAGGTAGGACTTAATTTTTGTCCTTGTAAAGAATTATCATTTCTTTCAGTTGGTTGTTCGTTTTGGTTCTCATTGTCAGAACGATCACGATTCGAATGTTCAATTTCCTGTTTTTTCTTTTCTAAATTGTTTCTAGGATTTTTGGGGTTCAAAAGTTCTATTTGAAACGGATTGTCTTCCACGTTGCTTTGATTTTGGGCATTGCCTTGATCATCATTCATTTGTTGATCAAATGAGTGATCGCTTTCAGGATTTTTTTTCATATCCTTTTGCATTTCAAAAAGAAATTGACGGATTTGCTGTTTTTGTTTCACCTCTTCGCGAATCCCCTTCGCTTCTGGAACATCTAATAAATGATCCACACCACCAAAAGGATCTGCGATTTCGTGAATTGAGTGTTCCTGTAAATCTTTGATTTCTAGTTGACGTCCACTTTTTTTAGCTTGTAAGAAAATTGATAATTTCCCCATTGACAATGAATGCTCATTCGCCACTTCACGAATTTCCATAGGTACAGACATCGTAGTAATTTTGACAGAATCTTTGTTGTTCGGACGATCCTGTTGAATCGTGTATCGGAGTTTTTCGGATACTTTTTGTTTCAAATGGTGTTCCAATTGCGCGCGATTATCATTTTCTTTCTTCCGTCGTTTCACATCTGGTGAAGCAGTAGCTTCCGCTTTTGGCTGAATGACATCTTCCACCGCTGCAACAGCAATGACGATGTCTGCTTTCTCTTTCATGAAACCTTCTTTTTCAGCTTTTTGAACAATTGTTTGGGCCAATTCATCTACTGCTTTTCCTTTGACAGCTAAATCTTTTAGGATCGTTTCACCATCTTTATTCACTGCCCTCGCAAATACGACAAAATCTTGTGCATCCAAAGCAAGTTCTATACTCGGATTAATATCAATTGTCATATATGCAACTACGCGAGGGTCTGTCGGTAATTTTTCAACTTGAATTGCGACTTCACCTGATGATTGCTTTTGAGGATCAACAACACCAAACCACGTTTCAAGCGAAGATCCGCCTACCATCCAATTCCCGAAGAAAATGAACAATAATAAACTAGCTGCAAATGCTGACAACCGTTTCGCATAGACCGACCAATCACGAGAAGAAGTAGAATTTTGAGTTGCGGAATTCATTTCCCACTCAATCGTCCAAAACATTTCTTCACCACTTTGTAAATCCGGATCTACGGCCCGGCGAACTTTAATGAATTCTCCATTTGGTCCAGCAACGATATAGTGATCAATATATACATTCAAAATAATTCCGCGTTTCACTTCTCTTCCCCCCCTTTCGTAATCGCTTGTTTCATGTATTCTTGTAAAAACGGAAAATCACCAATTGATAAAAGCGCATATGCGATTAACGTTTTACGATGTTTTTCTAACATTTTAATGGACATCCCACATTTTTCAGCTAAATCTTGTAATGGAATCCTTGTCGTTCCAACCCACCGTTTACGGATGGTTTCATCGTTAACCATGATCGAAGCGATTCGCCATAATGTCTTACGTGTATCCTCGTGTTTCGGTGCAATTTCAGCCAAATCAGCAAAACCAAAACCAAATTTCTGTAAACTTTGATCGAAATGTTCAATTTCATTGCGCCGATTATCGTTTTCGTTTTTTAATTGATGTTCTTCCTCAGCTACTTTTACCTCAACAGGATGAAACGTCCCGCCATCTTGGTCTTCATTTTCGACTTCAAAGGCGCTCCACACCACTTGATCACGAAATTTAGATTCTCTCCGCAAAAAATCGGTCAATCTTCTGCGAATGACGGTTTCACTAAATTTAAGAAACGACCTACCGGCATCGAGATTAAACGCATGAATAGACTCATCAAATGCCATTAAGGCAATGCTAAACGCATCGTGTGATGTCGGATCAATATACCGTTTAAAAAACCTACTTGTGACGCGAGCAATAAAAGGTTGAAATTCGCGGATAATTTGATCGTTTTCTTTAAATTGGTTTCTTTGTGAACGAATTACTCGATCCTCAAGCGTCAACTCGAGGTTTAAAGTAGTGACTGCCCTACTGGCACTTGATCGTCCCCATGATAAAATACGCACGACAACACCCCAATTCGCTCCTAAGGATATATTTCGAAAATTCCATTGATTTTTGGAGGGTAAAAACAAAAAAACACGGGCATTGTAGCAATGGTAATTACCACCGCTTCGCTGACCATGTTTTTATGTTGCTATACTACTTGCGTTTTTGCAAGAGAGCTTTCTTCTGTAATTTATTTTGACGCTGACTTAGCACATTTAATCGGTGCACCAATTGCTTTTCCCACTCGTGATCGCGAAAACTCTTTGCAACTGCCATTAAATCAAGTGCCATATCGATTTGATTACGGACAACATCTAATGGATGTTCACTTTCATGGTTCACACAATTTTCGTGAAGTTCCTTCGTCACTTGAGGATCCATAAAAGCAGTAAAATCAAGTTCCATGCCATCACCTTGTGCGTATTCGGAAAGTAAATCATATTCTTGTTCAATTAAATAATGAATATCAACTTTTTGACATACCGGGCAGAAATTTAATGGAACGTTATGAATATGTGAATTTCCCATTTTAAGTGTTCCTTTTGTACCAATCATACTTGCTCCGCAGCAAAATCCCATGATGTGTAACCCCCTTCGGTCTCTCAAAGCTTTAGATTATGTAGTTTTGGAGGTTATGCTGTCATAACCCACTTCGTTTGTTTCTAGCTTATTTGTGAAAGCGCCCCAAATTCATAGTTCAATAACAACTTTAGAATCGTCAGATAATTTAAGAATGACGACCGTAAGCGTTTTCTTTTAAATTTACGCTTATAATTCTGTTCCGTCTACAAAAATCCTCTTTTTTAATTTGATATTCTTTGGTACATTCCTGTTAATACCTTAAAATTATGATGGAGTTTTCGAATGAAGGGTGATGTTTTATGGAACAATTAGGTGGATATGAGATTATTAACCGTTATTACCATGATTTGTTTCAAATCTCGGTACGCGACCATCAATCATTTTATGCATATTGGGAATTAAGTGACCGAAAAAAAACATTGCTTGCTAATCATTTTGGCAGTACTTTTGATGCACTTACGAAGGTGATCCGCGTGTATAATGTCACAGGAATCTATTTCCGCGGAGATAACGCTCATCGTTTTTTCGACATTCAATTGCCAAATCCTTGTGACAATTATTTTTTTCATGGATTAGAAAATGATGCAACCTATATTGCCGACTATGGTGTGTTTACATTTGAAAGACAATTTATGCCGATTATCCGCTCGAATTCTTTGCATTTACCTCGAATTGGTATTTGCGGAGATGGAGCAGCATTAGTTCCTGTTACAACTGAAGCACAATCGACCCGAGTATTTCATCGCATCACGCCGCAACATCATGAAAATTTTCTACCCTATGGCCTGAAATAGATTGGAGTTATCCAAAATGAATAAACTGATAAAATCTAAATCTATGAACGGATTACATCATGCCCAGCATGCCTCGGAAAGGCGTTCGTCAAATGGAAAACCGAATGCAAAAGGTTACTTTACACTGCTTCTTCACACTCACCAACCATTTGCACCTCTTTCTGAAGAATCCGAAGACATTCAACAATTCTATCGATTTATGACCTTAACATTGTTGCCATTTCTCGAATTAATTAGCAGATTAATTACAGATCATGTCAACTTCCGCTTCGCAATGACCATGTCGCCCATCTTAAGTTCAATGTTAGAAAACGAAGCGATAATGAATCGTTATTCCTTACAATTGCAACAAACGGATGAAACAAATTTTAATTTTTTTGAATCTTTAGACCGTAAAGTGTTACCCCAACTCAAATTGATTCAAGATCTGGGATATCTCGAAATTTTAACATGTGCCGCTTCTCATGCGTACTTACCACTTATCAAAACGGAAGAGTCATTAAAAGTACAAATTTCCACCGCAGTAAAAGACTATAAACATCATTTCGGGCGTGAACCACGTGGATGTTGGTTACCAGAATGCGGATATACGATCGGTGTCGACCGAATTTTAAAACAATATGGAATCGATTATTTCGTGGTTGATTCTATTGCAATTAAGGAAGCTAATCCACGTCCGAACAGATTAACTTTTGCACCACTGATGACACCTTATGGCGTTCAGGCGTTTGCAAGAGATCATGATTCTTCCAATCAAATTTGCAGTGGAATTACCGGTTACCCGCGTGATTCTGAATATCGCTTTGGATATCATAATGATGAAAATGCAATATATGATCCTCCAACTGCCAATGCAAAAGCGAAACTGCATGCTACGCATTTTGTTCAACAACGGATCAAACAAGTTGAATTTTATGCAGAATCATTTGATCGTAAACCACATGTTTTTGCACCCTTTGATCTTCGTTGGTTCGGGGAACGTTGGACCGAAGGTATAATATTTTTAGAATATGTTTGCCGTCAAATCCATATCGGTCAAACGTCCATCGAAATGCTAACACCTTCAGAATATTTATCTGAATATCCGATCGCAGATACTGCAAAACTAAAGGAATCAAGTTGGGAGCATCACTCCACTGCTGAAAGCTTATTAAACGATAAAAATGAATGGATCTATAAACATTTGCATCAAGCAGAAGAACGTATGATTCGAATCGCAACAAATTTTACAACTACTAAAGATCTCACGTCGCTCGAAGCTTCAAAAACGAAACGTGCACTGAAGCAATGCGGGAGAACGTTTATGCTAGCCCAATCCAGCGACTGGGCAACGCTTATGAATACATCTAAAACATCTGCATACGCGATCACATCTTTTAAAGACTTACTCGGCTGTTTTCACCAACTTGCAGGTATGATCGAAACGAATACAATTGATTTTGAATTTTTACAAGCACTCGAACAACGCCATTCACTATTTTCACATATCGATGTTTTAGATTTCGTATCGATTTCAAATTACACACCTGTCCAAAATTTCATAAACAAACCAGCGATAATTCCAATTCTCGAAACAACCAACTTACACCCAAATATCTTCATGCTGACATGGGAATATCCCCCAAAATCAGTCGGCGGGTTATCTGTTGCAGTTCGAGATTTATCAGAAGCACTTGCTAAACAAGGTAAAATTGTACATGTGCTGACCTCCTCTGATCCTGGATTACCGAATTTCGAAATTGTAAACGGAGTACATGTACATCGTCTCCCTATCATGTATTCGTACTATACCGACTTTTATCATTGGCAATTCGAGATGAACTTAGCGATGATTGATCACTTGATCGCATGGAAACAAGCAGGTGGCAGAATTGATTTGATTCATGCACATGACTGGATGGTATATACGGCAGCTCGCGAAATCAAAATGAGTTTTAATGTTCCGATGGTTGCAACGATCCATGCAACCGAATGGGGCCGCAACCAAGGCGTGTTGTATTCTGATTTGCAAAAACGGATTCACAAATTGGAACTACAATTAACGAATGAAGCCGATAAAGTATTTGTGTGCAGTGATTATATGAAAAACGAAGTGCAACATGTTTTTGGTCTCAATCCAGGGAAAGTAGAAATCATTCATAATGGTGTACCATTACCCGTTGAATTTGTTCATGATTTAACGTTGACACGCAAAGCATTCACACCCTACGGTGAAAAAATGATTTTTTATGTTGGACGGTTAGTGTTTGAAAAAGGTGTTCAATCACTCATCGATGCAATGCCCGCTATTATTAATCAAATACCGAATGCAAAGTTAATCATAGCTGGTACCGGAAGTATGGAATCTGAACTAAAATCACGTGCATCCTATCTAGGCAATCACGTAAAATTTCTAGGTTATATTGATGATCAAAAGAAAAATGAACTTTTCCAAATTGCAGATGTTTGTGTCATTCCTAGCTTTTATGAGCCTTTCGGAATTGTTGCACTTGAAACAATGCGTTACCGTAGACCGCTGGTGATAAGTGATACGGGCGGCATGAAAGAATTAATTGAACACGGGATTGAAGGTTATAAAGCGTTACCTGGAAATCCCGAATCTTTGACATATCATATTGTCGATTTAATAAACGATCAACAAAAAGGTCAAAAAATGGCCGAACGTGCCTATCAAAAATTAGAGCGTCATTATGGATGGGCGAAAATCGCAACCCATTTGACGGAAGAATATCGCAAATTACAAGTACTTGTCTAAATTCCAATCCTATTGAGGTGATGCGGAAATGAAAGCAGTAATTATGGCAGGCGGTAAAGGAACAAGACTTAGACCGTTAACTTGTGGCATACCGAAACCGATGGTTCCACTGCTCAATCGTCCTTGCATGGAATACATCATCGAACTTTTAAAGAAACATAATATTTACGATATTGCGGTCACAGTTCAATATTTATCCGAAAATATTAAAAATCACTTCGGCGACGGTTCTGAATTCGGGGTGCGTTTAACGTATTTCGAAGAGAACTCTCCCCTCGGTACTGCGGGTAGTGTGAAAAATGCGGAAAAGTTTTTGAATGAACCGTTTATCGTCATTAGCGGTGACGGCTTGACGGACTTCGATCTCGAAAAAGCCATTCAAGCACACAAAGAGAAGCAAGCACTTGCAACGATTGTTCTTACTCGTGTTGCATCTCCGTTAGAATATGGTGTTGTCATGACCGATTCGAACGGTAAAATCACTCGTTTCTTGGAGAAACCAACGTGGGGCGAAGTGTTTAGTGATACGGTAAACACTGGGATTTATATTCTTGAACCGGAAGTGCTTTCGTATTTTGAAGCTCAACAAGAATTTGATTTTAGCATGGACTTGTTCCCACTTTTATTGTCCGACCAGCAAGCGTTGTATGGCTATGTCGCAGAAGGATATTGGTCTGATATCGGTAACTTGCAACAATACCGTCAAACTCAATTTGATATGTTGGACCGAAAAGTAAATATACGAATTGCTGCTACCGAAGTTTCACCAGGTGTTTTTGCGGAAACCGGTGTCGTATTACCGAACAAACGAAAAATTAAAGGTCCTGCCTATATCAGTAGCGGAGTGACATTACAAGAACCATTAAAAATAAAAGAATATACCATTATCGGTCGCAATAATCACATCTCATCTGGGGCACGTTTTGAGCGAACAATCATTTGGGATAACAATCATTTTGGCAATAATGTTGAATTAAGCGGCGCGACGATTTGCAGTCATGTAAACACAGGATTCGGCGCAATTTTATATGAAGGATCCATCGTCGGAACTGGTTGCTCGATCGGTTTGAAATCTGTATTGAAACCGAACGTTAAATTATGGCCGAATAAAGTCGTTCAAGAAAATTCAACAATCCATACCTCGCTCATCTGGGGCGAACAAATGAATAGTAATTTATTTGGCAGTTCCGGTATTACTGGCATAGCCAATGTCGACATAACACCTGATTTTGCAAGCAGATTATCTGCTGCTTATGGGGCGATTTTGCCATCTCGTTCAACGATTATTTTGAGTGCTTCCACTCACCCATTTGCACAATTGATCAAAACATCGCTTTGCACTGGATTGCACGCAGCGGGTATTCATACAATCGATCTCGGTTACTCGATCAGTGGCGTTACTCGCGCAGCAGTAAAAAATTTACGGGTACAAGGTTCGATTCATGTGCGTCTCATGGACATTCAAGGTGAAAAACGAATTCGAATTGAATTTATGGACGCACAAGGGCTTCCGATCTCAAAAAGTACGGAAAGAAAGTTAGAAAATTCATATTGGCAAGAGGATTATGTGCGTTGTAACATGGATTCAATCGGGAGAACTAGACTTTACTCCCACGCTGAAGATGATTACATACATAATCTAGTTGACGAAATGGATATGAATTTATTTGAATATTGTGGCTTAAAAATTGTAATTCAATATGATCAAAGCGAGCTCGGTTCTTTAATGATTAAGTGGATCGAACAAATGGGCTGTAAAGTCATCAGTTATCATGACCCACAAGAATCAACAAATGAACTCATACAATTAGTTAAGAATAACCAAGCCAACCTGGGCGTCTATTTGAATGCCAATGGACAAGGTATGATGCTCGTAACCGAAAGCGGAACACTTGTTCAGGAAGATTTGCTAACCGCGTTAAAAGCATTGGTCATTTTCAAAAGTAAACCTGATTACATTCTTGGCATTCCCGTCAGTGCACCACATACAATCGAAACAGTAGCTGCGAATTGGAATGGAACGATTGTACGCACGAAAGAAACAGCACGAGCGATGATGGAAGTAAGCGGAGATGAAATGTTTAATCCGTTATTTGACGACATTTTTGCAACAACCAAAATGATTGAAGCGATGCTTCGCGAACAAATTTCGATCAGTAATTTACTTGCACAAATTCCACAGTTTTTTATCGTCAGAGACGTAGTTCCATGCCCTTGGAGCGAAAAAGGAAGAATCATGCGGATGCTAATGTCGCAAGCAAACAAAAGTATTGTCGAGCTTGTCGATGGGATTAAAATTTTCGTTGAAGACGGTTGGGTACTTATTTTGCCGGACTTAGACGAACCCACCTTCCGAATTATTGCCCAATCACAAACGTATCATAGCGCGAAAAAAATGATCACATATTATAGCAATACTATTCATGATTCTTACCAAACCGTTTAGAGGATGGACGTGGTCTTATGCCTAGGCATCTCGTGATTGGCAATGGCAAGCTTTTAATCAACTTAGACCAACATTCTCTCATTCGTGACATTTACTATCCGTTTGTCGGACAGTTAAACCATGTCGGCGGATACCGTTGTCCAATTGGCGTGTGGGTAAATAACCAATTTGCTTGGCTCAGCGACCCAGGTTGGTCCTTCCATCACTCTTATGTTGAAGATTCTTTAGTGACACAAGTCGTTGCAACACATCACGGCCTTGGCATCACGCTCACGATGAATGATGCGGTGCATCAGCGTGATTATATTTATATCAAACGAATTCATGTAAAAAACCATTCGACCGAAACACGTGAAATCCGTCTGTTTTTCAACCAAGATCTAAACATTAACGAAACTGAGGTCGGTGATACGGCAGTTTATTACCCCGCCAATCACACGGTTTTTCATTATAAAAAAGATAAGTACTTCATGTTCAATGGAACAAATGGTTCTGAGGGTATTTATCAATATACGACCGGTGTAAAGCGATTTCACAACGCAGAAGGAACATGGAAAGATGCGGAAGATGGTCAATTATCCGGTAATTCGATATCCCAAGGCTCAGTGGACAGTACGCTTTCCCTACGTGTTTATGTACCAGGCGAAAGTGAAAAAATCTTATATTACTGGATGACAATTGGTAAAAATCTCGAAGAAGTTAAAATGCTTGATAACTACGTAAAAGAAAGTCATCCTGGTGCGTTACTAAACCGAGTAAAAATTTACTGGCAACGTTGGGCAAATAAAGATTCGATTGAATATGGTGACTTGTCTGAAGACGTCGTTAAGTTGTACAAGTTAAGTCTATTGATCGTACGTACACAGACGGATGTAAACGGTGCCATAATCGCTGCGAACGATACAGATATCCTTCAATACAACCGAGATCATTATAGCTATATGTGGCCCCGTGACGGCGCTCTAGTCGCTTATGCGATGTCCATGGCAGGTTACCAAGGAATGATTGCACCTTTTTTCCAATTTTGTTCGGATGCATTAACGTCAGAAGGTTACTTAAATCACAAGTACAATCCAGACGGTACCGTCGGTTCAAGTTGGCATCCCTATTTTTATAACAATAAAGAACAGTTGCCGATTCAAGAAGACGAAACCGCGTTAGTCTTATTCACCTTATGGCAAGACTTCCAAAAACATGGAAATATCGAAATTCCACAAATGCACTATAGCAATCTCGTACGCAAAGCAGCAAAATTCCTCTCCAATTATATCGATGCAGATTTACAGTTACCAAAACCTAGTTATGATTTATGGGAAGAACGTTACGGGATTTTCACATTTACAACTTCGGCAGTATACGGTGGACTTATTGCCGCTGCAAACTTTGCAAACTTATTCGGTGATGACGATCGTGCCCGCAGATATAAAACAATCGCTGAACGAATAAAAAAATCAATGATCAAATATTTATGGAACGAGAAACTCGGACGATTCGCAAGAGGTATTTACTTAAAAGATGGAAAATGGATCCAAGACACGACCCTTGAATCAAGCGTTTATGGAATTTTCGAATTCGGTGTTTTACCCGCAGATGACGATCGTGTCGTTCGTACAATGACAGCAATCAAAGAAGGCCTCTCCATCAAAACAAGTGTCGGTGGCATTGCTCGTTACTATCACGATTATTACTTCCAACGTTCTTCTAATGTGGATATGGTACCAGGTAATCCTTGGATCATTTGTACATTGTGGGTCGCAGAATGGGAAATTGAACGTGCTACTTCCCTAATTGAACTTGAGTCCCCGCGCAAAACATTGGAATGGTGTGCAAAGCACGCCATGCAGAGCGGGATTTTGTCAGAACAGCTTGATCCGTTTACTGGTGCTCCCGTCTCCGTTGCGCCGCTCACGTGGTCGCACGCGACACTTGTGCTTACGGTTACAAAGTACAAGAAAAAATATTATGCACTGAACAACCAAGAACTTAGTGACGTTGAAACTGTAGAAGAATAATGTATACATTTAAAAAGTAAAAGCAATCTTTCAATCATCAGAATTTACAGATGATCGGAAGATTGCTTTTTTAACATAAAATCATACATTTATTACTCTGGTATCGGACGTTCAAATGTAACACGATTCCCAAGCAATGAACCAAATAATGTAAGCTTTGTTTCTACCCAAGCTTCACCGCTTGCATTTGGTTTCTTTGTGGCCATTTCTTGTGAAATATAAAATTGTTCGATCCCGTATTCCAATTGAATCTCTTTATAGGTAGTTCCCAATCGAACATATTGATTTGCTTTCAAAACCGCAGGACATTCTGAACGTACGTCAGAAACATTCGAAGCATTAGAATTAAAATCCATGATTAGACATGCTTTTTGGTTGTGATTTTTATTGTCTAAGTGAACAAGTTCATCAGGAATGTAGGTTTGTTGAAATTCTAAATCTAGCGGTGCATGTTCTTCCACTGCATAATTTGTCACTCTTGCTTGCTCAAAAAATTGGTTCTGTTTTAGCGTAGTCGGTTTGCAACTTTCAGAGACAGCGATAACGTCTACTTTTTGATCATTGAACTCTTCAAGCACACAAACCGTTTGATTGTATTTGATCAACGTATACTGATCGACTTTTGGAATGTCGACAATGACTCTGTCCGACTTCCATTTAAGCCCCTCATATTTCAATGCATTGGTTACCTGCGCTTTTGTAACAATCTCATCATTGGATAAGTGATCAGGTTTTTCAGTTGAAACAGAAACAACCGCATGGTCCGTTCCGCCTTCAACTGCCTTAAGCATAACATATACTTGTTGTCCTTGATCAGGCTCACCTGTTCCCGTCCATCGATCAAAGCTTGTCATGTTGATTGGATACCTTAAATTATAATGATTTCCGAAGAAAGGATCCCCCGGATCATACGGAATCGTCTTCAGCCATACGGTTTTCCCGGTTGTCAGTGCAAGGGAATAGGCCCCCGCAACGGCAACGATAACGAAAACCTGTAAAGAAATCATTATCCAATACCAACGCTTTGAAGAAAATGAATATCGACTCATGATTTCACCTCGTTAACCTTTTCATCTGCAGCACGACGGCGTATCCATGCGTGCGATACAAACATGATTAAACCGCTAATGACAAATATTAAAAATTTAACATTCAAATTCCAATCTACAATTGCAAAAACCGATAGTGTGACTACTAAAAACTGAATCGTACCAAGCACAGGTAACGCCTGCCTCTTCTCCACCGAACCACGCCACAATGAAAGTAACGCATGAATCGCATATGGAATGAGTGGCAATAACGACAAATACCTGACATCGGACCACTTCTGATATGTTGCATCATTCGATTGCGGCGTGATCGTCGGGTTCAAAATAAACCATGGAATTAATACAAGTCCATCTGTAAGTGCAATTTTTTCTCCTCGGCGAATGAGCTGCCAAGCACTGAGTGCCAATAACAATGTTCCAATCACCAAGTACGTATACTGCGCAGTTCCGAATTCTCCCCAAAATGATGTACTTTCCGCCGAAATCGCAAAAAACAATCCATTGATAAACATCCCATATAATCCAATTGTACGATGCGAAACACGATATTCTTCTGTTTTTTCCCACGTGTTTAAACCATAAAGCACAAGCCACCATATCGTGAGCCAATATGAATCTGCATGATATATCGAAATGAATTTAAGTGCATACGCGATTGATCCAACGCTCCAAAACCACATTAACCATGGTTTTCCATTCAACCGTGGATATGCAAAATAACCGAAGATATAAATAAAAATTACCACGTACTCCCATAACAAATTCCCCGAACCAAGTGTTAACCCACTAAATGAAATCGCCCAACCAAGGATGTAAAGCACAGTACTTCGATTCCACCATGCCATCCCGAGTGCGGCCAACGACCAAAGCACAAACGGTAGTTCAGATTGGGAACCAAGTTGAAACATTTGCGCGGTTAAAATTAATCCTGCGCCAAAACTAATCACACCAAGGCCAATCATCCCAATCGCTGTCGGCTCATTTCCGCGCCGTTTAAAGAAATCACCTAAACCATAGAACGCGATCACAAAAAACAATACAATTCCTAGACGCACCCAGCGGTCAATATCATCCCAATTCGATGCAATCCAACTGATCAATCCTAACCCAACTAATAAACTCGCAAAAAAAGGCATTAAATTTGCAAATCCAGAGCGTTGAGGATATCTTGAAATAATTAAGTCAAATTGCTCATTCGTAATAATTCCTGCTTCAACCCATTTACGAGCCTCTCGAAATAACCAACTTCCCATAATAAACCCTCCTTCATACAATGGCTAAATTTTAACATATGTTCTAATTTGTTTCCAATTACAGAAAAAAGCATGCCTCGAACGAAGTCGAGACATGCTTTTTACCATTTTTATATACTACGCACCATAGGTTGCAACGTATTTCTCTGCACTCCACAATTGATCAAGCTCGGATGGACTGCTCATTTCAATTTCAACCATCCAACCAGAACCATAAGGAGCTTCATTTACTTTCTCAGGTGATTCAGTCAACTGATTGTTAATTGCTACAATCTTACCTGTAACAGGGGAATATAATTCTGAAACCGTTTTGACGGATTCAACACTACCGAAAGGATCTCCGAACTTCACAATTGTCCCAACTTTCGGTAATTCTACGAAAACGATATCTCCTAATTCGCCTTGTGCAAAGTCAGTAATTCCAACTCGAATGACGTTGTTTTCTTTCACTTCGGCCCATTCATGCTCTTCACTATACTTCAATTGCTCCGGTGTGTTCATACTTGCCCCTCCTGGACTGGCGCTACTTCTTCGGTTACGCCCAAAATTTTGTGTAGTCGTTGCTCGACCATTTTCAAGCCTTTCTCACCAGCTTGGAAATGACGTAATTGATGATTCTCATCGAACAAATAAAATGCAGGTACATATTCGTTCTGGAATGCTTCAGCGACAGCGTGATCATTATCGATGATCACAGGATGCGTCAATTCATATTCGTTCACGATCGCCTTTGCTGAGGCAATATCCAAATCTTTCTCCGAACGCGGCATGTGTACGCCAACAATTTGCAAGTTATATTGTTCACCGAACGTATCACGCCAAATATTAATCATTGGCAAGCTTTCCTTACACAAATAACAACTTACCGCCCAAAAATGGACCAAGACCGGTTTGCCTTGGAGCGCTTCGCGCTGAGCTTCACCATTAATCCATTCCGTCACACCAGCGAAAGCAGGTAACTCCGTACGTAAACGCATTGGCATTATTGATTCCCCCTTAAAATAACCGAAAAACCCTCCCACCTGCAAGATGCAGACAGGAGGGAAATTAAATTTAGTTTTGGATTAACCAGCTACAAGTGTTTTTTGACCTGGTTTCCAGTTCATAGGGCACAATCCGCCGGATTGTAGTGCTTGCAGAACACGCAATGTTTCTTCTACGGAACGTCCAACGTTCAAGTGGTTAACGACTTGGTAAACCAACTCGCCTTCTGGATTGATAATGAACAAACCGCGTAATGCGATCCCTTCATCTTCGATCAATACGCCGTAATCGCGAGCAACTGTTTTATTGATATCGGAAGCCAAATCATAATTCAACTTGCCAAGTCCATTATCTTCACGAGCTGTGTTGATCCATGCGCGGTGTGAATGTTTACTGTCTGTAGATACACCAAGAATTGTTGCATCCAAGTTTTCGAACTCTTCAACTGCATCACTTAACGCAATGATTTCAGTTGGACAAACAAAAGTGAAATCCAATGGATAGAAAAACAATACTAACCATTTTCCATTATAATCTGATAATGTTACTTTACCGAATTCTTTACCGTTACCTGCTGCAGTTTCCATTGTAAAATCCGGTGCTGCTTTACCTACTAAACGCTCTGCCATACTATAATTCCTCCTGAAGATACGTGTTTTTTGCACGACTTCATGTTATCATAAAACGATTGCACAGAGCAAATGAACGATTTGTGTACAATATTTTATACGAGGTTTTCGGGATGGAATTGTTCGATTTTTTCAAAAACAAAAAAGGAATTGTGCTTATTATCGTGCTGTTCATTGGGGTATCTACCGTTGTATCTCGGCTTTACGACTCCAAGTTGACAGCACATACGGAACTAACCATTTCCGCTGCATCCAGTTTAAAAAATTCACTTTCCGAAATCGCGGTTCAATTTGAGGCATCTCATCCAGACATACATCTAACCTTTAATTTTGGATCCTCTGGCTCGCTCGCATCTCAAATTCAAGCAGGTGCACCAGTTGATCTTTTTATTTCTGCTTCAAAAAAACAAATTGAATCACTAACCGAAGCACATCTGATCGATTCAAAGGATGTAATCGAACTTCTTTCTAATCAACTCGTATTTATCATTCCAAATAACAACACATTTCAACCACGTTCACTAAACCAATTATCAAGTGATTCCATCCGTTCAATCGCTATTGGTCAACCTGACTCCGTTCCTGCAGGTCAATATGCAATTGAGGCATTGCAAAATGCAAAGCTCTACGCTGCGCTCCAACAAAAATTGCTGTATGCTAAAGACGTTAAACAAGTGTTAAGTTATGTTGAACGCGGCGATGCAGATGCAGGAATTGTCTATTTATCTGATGCATCCGCTTCCAAATCTGTACAGATCGCATTTCCAATTGATTCATCATTGCATGCACCGATTATTTATCCACTTGCAATAATTTCATCAACTAAACACCCAATCGAAGCAAAACTCGTAAGTAATTATTTTAACAGTACGATTGCAGATAACGTGTTTACAAAATACAGATTTACTTTGAGGTGATGTCATGATCACTGAAGATTTTTTGAATCCAATCAAACTTTCATTAGCCATCTCATTATGCGCAAGTATTCTTGTGTTTTTAGTAGGATTGTTTGTTGCATACCAAATGGTAAAATCAACGTTTCGAGGGAAACAACTTCTTGAAGCATTCTTTTATATCCCATTAATATTGCCACCGACTGTGACAGGCTTTATCTTGCTTGTACTTCTCGGGCGAAAAAGTTTTATTGGATATTTGTTCGAGTCACTAAGCGGACAAACGATCGTGTTTACTTCATTTGCTGCCGTCTTATCTTCGGTCGTAGTTTCTTTTCCGCTCGTTTATCAAACATTATCCGTTGGATTTGAATCAGTTCCAGTTCAATTAAGAGATGCCGCACGGTCCGAAGGAGCAACTGAGTTTCAAGTATTTCGATACATTATAATTCCATTCGCTTGGCGATCCATTGGCGCTGCCTACTTATTAGGATTCGCAAGATCACTGGGTGAATTTGGTGCAACAATTATCGTTGCCGGGATGATACCAGGTAAAACACTTACGATGACATCGGCAATTTATTTAGCTGTCGAAAATAATCAGACTATGCTCGCTTGGTTATGGAGTATCGGATTGATTCTTATTTCGTTCATGATGATGCTATTGATTAGAAAATCAGTAAGAAATTAAATACACCAAATCAAAAGGGAGCACATTCAAATGTGCCCCCTCTTTTATTTCAATATGATTATTTCACCATGGCAGCAACGATCAAATCGCCCATTGCTGTCGTGCCGATCGCTTTACTCTTATCCACTGCGATATCGCCAGTGCGATGACCTGCATCAAGAACGTTTTTCACTGCGCGCTCAATTAGATCAGCCGCATCATGATATCCAAATGTCAATCGGAACATTAACGCAACGGACAAAATGGTCGCGATTGGGTTGGAAATCCCTTTGCCTGCGATATCTGGTGCAGAACCATGTACTGGTTCGTACAATCCGAAAGCTCCTTCGCCAAGGGAAGCCGAAGACAACATGCCAATTGAACCTGTCAACATCGCCGCTTCATCACTCAAAATATCACCAAACATATTTTCAGTTACAATGACGTCAAAACTTGCTGGACGGCGAAGCAATTGCATCGCACAATTATCAACCAATACGTGTTCAAGCTCTACATCCGGATAATCCGCAGAAATACGAATGACCGTTTCACGCCACAAACGGGATGTTTCAAGAACGTTTGCTTTGTCAACAGATGCAAGGCGTTTACTGCGTGTACGCGCAATTTCGAATGCTTGTTTTGCTATGCGCTCTACTTCAGCAACGCTATAAACGCAAGTATCAACCGCTTCTTGACCATTTTCACCTTCACGGCGGAATTTTTCACCGAAATAGATGCCACCAGTCAATTCACGAACAACGATCAAATCTGTACCTTCAAGTACTTCTGGTTTAATCGTTGACGCATCTTTTAGACAATCAAACACGACGGCAGGACGAATGTTGGAGAACAAACCAAGTGCTTTACGAATTCCAAGCAAACCTGTTTCTGGACGCAATTCTTTCGGATTGTTATCCCATTTCGGTCCACCTACAGCACCAAGCAATACTGCATCGGCCCGTTTACACATTTCTAATGTGTCTTGAGGCAACGGAGTGCCTTTCTCGTCAATTGCGATCCCACCGAATAAACCTTCTTCAAATTCAAAACGGTATTCAAATAATTCTTCAACTTTATGCATTACTTTAATTGCTTCTGCGACCACTTCTGGGCCAATCCCGTCACCAGCAACGACGGCGATTTTTTTTGTTTCAGCCATGATTCAATACATCCTTTCACTAACCATTTAATATACAAAGAATCGCCTGTCCGGTGTGGGACAGGCGCTATAAATGTATTTAGTAAATAAATCAATGTCATATTATGACGATCTATGCCTTTTGGATCTTATCTTATCTGGATGAAATGATGAATTGCATCCGTATATACAGGTACCCTGGCTTTCAAGAATGCAAGAGCTGACACCGCATCATCAACACTAACATTTTCCACTTTTTCAACGAATTGCTCTGGGTGTATTATTTCTTGATCCAGTGCATCATTTCGCGAAGTTGTTTACCAACCACTTCAAGTGGGTGTTCTGCTTCCAAACGACGAGTCGCAGTAAAGAATGCGCGGCCGTGTTGATTTTCCATTAGGTAGTTTTTCGCGAACGTACCGTTTTGGATTTCTTTTAATACTTTTTTCATTTCTGCTTTTGTATCGTCATTTACAATTCGAGGTCCAGTGACATAATCACCGTATTCAGCAGTGTCAGATATGGAATAACGCATACGAGCCATTCCGCCTTCATACATCAAATCAACGATCAATTTCAACTCGTGCAAGCACTCGAAGTATGCAATCTCTGGCGCATAGCCAGCTTCTGTCAATGTTTCGAAACCAGCCTTCACCAAATGAGTTACGCCTCCGCAAAGTACTGCTTGCTCACCGAACAAGTCTGTTTCTGTCTCTTCACGGAATGAAGTTTCAAAAACGCCTGCGCGTGTACAACCAATACCTTTTGCATATGCTAATCCGATTGCTTGTGCATTACCTGTTGCATTTTGGTAAACCGCGATTAATCCAGGAACGCCGAAACCTTCTTGGTATGTGCGACGAACCATGTGACCAGGTGATTTAGGAGCAATCAACAAAACGTCAAGGTCAGCACGTGGAACAACTTGACCGAAGTGAATATTGAAACCGTGTGAGAACATCAAGGCAGCGCCTTGTTTTAAGTTCGGTTCAATTTGCTCTTTATAGATTTTACCTTGTGTTTCATCAGGCATCAAAATTTGAACGAGATCCGCTTGTTTCGCAGCTTCGTCTACTGGCAAAACAGTGAAACCATCTTTCTCAGCAACATCCCATGATTTACCTTTACGCAATCCGATGATTACATTAACTCCGCTATCACGAAGGTTTTGTGCTTGTGCGTGCCCTTGGGAACCGTAACCGATCACCGCAACGGTTTTACCTTTCAAAAGGTTTAAATCCGCGTCTTTTTCATAATACAAATTTACTGCCATGTTAAAATACGCCTCCTAGGATGAAAATCAATATTTTTTATTAATTCTTTATTTCCCAACGCTCATGCCACGAACCATTGCCGTCACACCAGTACGCGTCAATTCACGAATTCCGTATGGACGAAATAGTTCAACCATTGCGTCGATTTTATCGCTATCCCCAACGACTTGAACAATGAGCGTAGTTGGAGAAATATCAACGATTGCAGCACGGAATGTTTCAACGATCCCGATAATTTCAGGTCGAGTTGTCGGTTCAGCGTTTACTTTAATAAGCGCCAATTCACGACCAACCATTGCTTGCGAGCCAAGATCAATTACTTTAATGACATCAATGAGTTTATACAATTGTTTTTGAATCTGTTCGAGCGTGTTGTGATCTCCTGTCGTTTCAATAACCATTCGAGACAACCCATGCTCCTCAGATTCTCCAACAGTAATGCTTTCGATATTATATCCGCGTCGTCCAAACAAACCTGCCACACGTTGCAAAACGCCTGGTTGATTGTTTACCAAAACGGAAATCGTCTGCTTCGGATTCGTCATTCGTCATCCCCCAATATCATTTCATGGATCGCTGAACCAGCGGTGACCATCGGGAATACGTTCTCGTCTTTACGAACTTGGAAATCAATTAGCACAGGACCATTGAATTCAAGTGCTTCTTTCCATACTTTTTGGGCTTCTTCTTTATTCGTAGCACGTAACCCTTTTACTCCATATGCTTCTGCAAGTTTAACAAAGTCAGGACTACCTGCCAAATCGATGAAACTATAACGATTGTCGTAAATGATTTCTTGCCATTGACGAACCATTCCAAGCACTTGGTTATTAATGACAACAATTTTGACTGGAATATTATGAATCGCACAAATCGCCAATTCTTGTGAACACATTTGCATCCCGCCATCACCATTTACGGAAATAACTAGACGATCCGGATGTGCAACCTGCACACCAATTGCTGACGGAAATCCAAAACCCATCGTACCAAGTCCACCCGAAGTGATCATCGAACGCGGTTTTGTGAATTTATAAAATTGAGCAACCCACATTTGGTGTTGACCAACATCTGTCGTAACGATCGCATCGCCCTTTGTCGTTTCACTGATCATATCGATAACGTATTGTGGTTTCAATTCATCATCGCTATCTTTGAAACGAAGCGGAAATTCTTGTTTGTTGCGAGCGATTTCTTCGATCCAAGCTTTTGATTTAGCAGGTTGTGCAGTTTCATTTGCTTGTTTCAAAACCATCTTAACATCACCAACACAAGGAATTGCCGTTTTTACATTTTTTCCAATTTCAGCTGGATCAACGTCAATATGGACGATTTTTGCTTTCGGAGCAAACCCACTTAATTTCATTGTGACACGGTCATCGAACCGAGCACCGATTCCAATTAATAAGTCGCAATTTTGCAATGCCATATTTGCAGAATACGTACCGTGCATGCCTGGCATCCCCATCCAAAGTGGATGTGAACTAGGAAAACCACTTAAACCAAGCAATGTCGTTGTAATTGGAATTTGTGTTTTCTCAACAAACTCCATCAGTTCATTCTGTGCATCCGCATATACAACCCCGCCTCCAGAAAGGATCACTGGGCGCTCAGCTTCTTTGATCGCCTGAATCATTTTCTGTACTTGTAGATTGTTAGGTTTTACCGTAGGTTGATAACCTCTAACGTGAACTGAATCCGGGTAATGGAACGCAATTTTGTGAGCAGAAACATCCTTAGGAATATCGATCAATACCGGACCTTTACGCCCTGTTGAAGCGATCATAAATGCTTCTTTGATCACTCTCGGCAAATCTTCAACATTGCGCACTAGATAGTTATGTTTTGTAATCGGCATTGTAATCCCTGTAATGTCTGCTTCTTGAAACGCATCGGTACCAATAAACGATGTCGCTACGTTTCCTGTAATGACAACGAGTGGAACCGAATCCATATAAGCTGTCGCAATCCCTGTAACGACATTCGTCGCTCCAGGCCCGGACGTTGCTAAACATACTCCAACTTTACCTGTTGAACGAGCGTATCCGTCAGCAGCATGAATCGCACCTTGCTCGTGACGCGTCAAAATATGACGAATATTTGCAAAGCTATACATTGCATCATAAATATTCAGGACAGCTCCACCAGGGTAACCGAAGATACACTCCGTTCCTTCGAGCAACAAACTGCGGAGTAGAATCTCCGAACCGGAAATCACATCTGGTTGCAACAACTTTGAACGAATTTCCTCTTTTGACATAACTGCGCGTTCTTGAATACTCATGGATATGTTCCTCCTTCCTCACATCAAAAGGTTCGTGAGGCATACAAAAAGCCTCTTTCATCCCGTGCGGACCGCACTTGGGACGAAAGAGGCATTCTTCCGTGGTACCACCCAGTTTCGTTGTTTCCTCACAGAAAACAACCTTAACCAGTGCTTGTCTAACAAGCACGTGACGCGTTAACGGGCGCTCCCGTTCTTCCCTAATAAACCGTAAAGGCCTTTCAGGAAAACAGCTCCTAGGTGACCTCGATTAAAGGGGTTAAGGCAACGGTCTCAGCAAATCCGTCACTCTCTGAGCATAAGAGCCCTCTAACTTCGTCCTGATCATCGCTTTTCGTATGATGATTATGGATTTATTATATTAATTCTGTTCCTTCGAGTCAACGCCGCAATGACGAATAAACGAAGGAATATCAAATCTTATGCATTCACTTTTTCTTTAGCAGCGGATGCGATTTGTGTAAATGCTTTTGCATCATTAATTGCAAGGTCAGCAAGCATTTTACGGTTGATTTCGATACCAGCAACTTTCAAACCAAACATCAATTTGCTGTATGACAAACCGTTCAAGCGAGCAGCTGCATTAATGCGTGTGATCCACAATTTGCGGAAATCACGTTTCCGTTGACGACGGTCACGGTATGCATAAAGCAAGGATTTCATTACTTGAGCATTCGCTGTTTTAAACAAGCGATGCTTTGAGCCAAAGTAACCTTTAGCTAATTTCAAAATTTTCTTATGACGACGACGGGTAACAATTCCGCCTTTAACACGTGACATAATTCAATCTCCTCTCGACCATTCAAATAAAAATTAAAGGTTATAAACTAAACTTGCGATACGTTTTGCATCTCCACTATGAAGAACGCGTGAACCGGCTAGATTACGTTTTGTTTTGGAAGACTTTCCAGTTAACAAGTGACGTCTGAACGCTTTGAAACTAGTGATTTTGCCCGTGCCAGTTTTTTTGAAGCGTTTCGATGCGCCACGGTGCGATTTCATTTTTGGCATTGCGATTTCCTCCTAAATTATCATTGTTTCGGTGTTAAAATCATGATCATGCTTCGACCTTCCAATTTCGGCCTACGCTCTACAGTTGAAATATCCTCGACTTGCACCGCAAGACGTTCCATCACACGCTGCCCGATTTCAGTATGAGCGATTTGACGTCCGCGGAAACGAATCGTCAATTTCACTTTGTCGCCGTCACTGAGGAACTTGATCACATTACGCAACTTCGTTTGAAAGTCATGGTCCTCGATGGTTGCACTTAAGCGCACTTCTTTGATTTCAACGATCTTTTGATTTTTGCGCGCTTCTTTTTCCTTCTTCTGCGTCTCATAACGGAACTTACCATAGTCCATCAATCGGCAAACCGGAGGCTTAGCAGCCGGAGCAACGTTTACAAGATCGAGGCTCGCTTCAGTAGCAAGTTGAAGTGCTTCGCGAATGCCCATAATTCCTAATTGCTCGCCATCTGCACCTACAACGCGTACTTCTTTCGCCCGAATTTCATCATTGATCAAATGTTCTTTGTTAATGATTTTACACCTCCATGACGGTAATTACCCGCTAATTCCATCCTTCTGTCCAAACAAAAAAGGGAGCTTGCGCTCCCTCTATCACTCCAAGTGTACATCGCATTCATCAGAAAACGATAATCGTCTTGGACCTGCCAACAACGTCGGAAGGTGAGAAGCGGGAGCCTCTGCTTGCAGACTAAATTTACAACTATTTAAGAATAACGAATCGCCTGACCGAAGTCAAGCGATTAAGTAATCATTTATGCATTTCGTCTACACGAATTACACGAGTATGTTCCGTGTGGCTCCACTCTTTATTGTTTTGCGTGAAAAACGCGTGAACAGTCAATGGGAACCAAGACAATAAAAATATTGGCAATGAAATTAAATGACGGTACATCTTTGCAGGCACTTCTTCAAGCCACATGGCAAGTGGAAATTGAATTACCATAATGAATCCGATTAACACTGCAAAACTTTTCGGTAACATCGTGTATACCGAAGTAAACATGCTTTCATTAGATACTTGGTCAATCAATAACACTGCACTAAACAAAAATCCGATTAGGTATGTGTATACATTAAAAGTATGTAACGCACAATCCAACTTTGCCCAATTCGCTTCTTTAATTGCTTGCACGAACATTGGAGCTGCATAACGACGAGCAACCTCAAAATGTCCTTGCATCCAACGTAACCTTTGTTTTACCGAAGCACGATAACCAAGTGGTTTCTCATCGTAAACTTTCGCATCATAGTTATATGAAGGAAGAACTCCACGTTGTACACAACGTGCTGTAAATTCAAGGTCTTCTACAAGCGAAGTCGCACCCCAACCCATTTCCTTCAATAACGCTGTATCAAAACACATCCCTGTTCCACCAAGGAAGTTGGCTAACTTCAAATGTTTACGCGGAATTTGGAAAAAGCGTGCTGAAAACCAATACGTAATTGCAAATGATGAAGTAATCCATGAATCTTCAGGATTTTTTGTGTCCAAGTATCCTTGAATAACGCGGGAACCTTCGCATAAGTCATTATTCATTTCAAGTAAAAAATGATTATCCACAAGATTATCTGCATCAAACATCACAACTGCATCATATTGGCGATCCATCGTCCAAAGTTTGTTCAACATCCACTCGATTGCATATCCCTTACCGCGCAATTCTGGAACGAAACGCTCACATGCAATCGCACCATTAGTACTCACGATTTCGGCTGTGTTGTCTGTACAGTTATCACAAATAACGAATACGTCATACATGTCTTTCGGATAATCCAGTTTAAGCAGGTTGTCCACCAACGGTGCAATTACCTTAGATTCATTATGCGCCGCAACCAAAACAGCAAACGTCTTCGTTGGTGCGTGTTCTGGTGTCTTACGTGTTACAAATACTCCAAACAGCAACAAAATGATCTGATACAAACCGATGGCAAGAAATATTACCTGAATACCGATTCCGATTTGATTTAACATGCATTCGCCTCCTCACCAACATATGTGCTAAATCGTTTTCATAAATAGCACCATAGAAAATATTACCCGAATCATTGGATTTGTCAAAGAAAATTTCGTGACAATTTTGCATTTACAGATTAGGTTATGCAAAGTTTATTTATTTATTCACCATTATACGAAAAAACATCATCTAAATCCTTGATTGCTTCCAACCGGAAAATCGGTTGACCCTTAGAAACAAATTTGGATTCATACTCCGTCATGATATTCCATTCAGGATTTCCTTCTCGATGTAAATTTAGAGAAATATTTTTCATTGTGAATGAACTTGCCTCAAATTCGTTTAATGAAAACTCAAACAACGTTTCTGCATCGGTTTTAAAATGAATTTCCCCACCGAACTTTAGAACATTCCAATAATTCTCCAAAAATCGGTGATGTGTTAATCGTCTTCGCGCATGCCGTTTTTTGGGCCAAGGATCGCTAAAATTCAAATACACCCGCGATAATTCATCTTTCGCAAACAATTCACCAAGCATTTCACCATTAATCAAAACGAGACATAAATCTTTTGGTGTCGTATTGTTGTTTTCTAACCAAACCTCTTCGGTTTTTTGCCAAGTAAGCATTAAGAGTTCTTCACGCATATCTATGCCGATCCAATTCGCATCCCGGTGTTTCGAACTCATTTGAGCGAAAAAATTACCCTTACCGATGCCAAGTTCCAAATGAATCGGATGATCATTTCCGAAGCGCTCATGCCATCGTCCGCGCCAATTCATCGGATTGTCTTCAAAATGATTTGTGATTTGATGCAGCGCATCCATTGTGCCTGCTTTACGACGTAAACGCATAAATTAAACCTCCAAAACGGTATGCAAAACAAATTATATGATAAACTTTTTTTTGCACTAAGGCAAAGTTTTTAGTTTTACATCTATTTTACATTTCCAATGAAGTCAGATAATAATGCAATGGTATCGTTTTATTAATGACTGCGAGGTGCTACATATGAACAAAATCTTAGCGGAGACAAGCCCTTGGATCGTAGCGATTTGGATGCTTATTATGTTAATTTTGATCTTCATGCCAATTATTGTTGAATAATTTATTGCATATACGAAGTTTTTCCGTTCCTTTTGGTTGCCCCAAGCCAAAAGGCTTTTTATATTGTCCATTTTTTTGATAAGATAAATTTAATACAAAATCGGAACAGGTGGAACTATTCGTGCAAATGTGGGGCGACAAGCGTTTTTATACATGGAATTACGCACTTCGGGAACAATTTAATGAAAAGGTTTTTAAGGTAGCTTTAGATGCTGGGTTCACATGTCCGAATCGGGACGGCGAAGTGGCGATCGGCGGTTGTACATTTTGCAGTGCAAGAGGTTCGGGGGATTTTGCAGGAGACCGTAAAATTAGCCTTTTGCATCAATTCGAAATGGTTCGTTCCAAAATGCATTTGAAATGGCCAAAAGCAAAATATTTGGCTTATTTCCAAGCATTCAGCAACACTTATGCACCCGTTGATGTACTTCGTGATGCATACGAGAGTGTACTTCAATTACCAAATGTCGTCGGAATTATGATTGCAACGAGACCAGATTGTTTACCTGATGACGTTGTCGATTATTTAGCAGAATTAAACACACGAACTTATTTATGGGTCGAACTCGGATTACAGTCCATCCATGATTCTACGAATGAACTCATTAACCGTGCACATGACCAAGCGTGCTTTGAAGCTGGCGTTGCAAAACTTCGTGCGCGCGGTATTCGCGTTTGTGCACATATTATTTATGGGCTTCCAGGCGAAACAGACGAAATGATGATGCAAACACTACAAGCCTGCGCAAATATGGACATTCAAGGAATTAAAATTCATTTGCTTCACCTGATGAGAAATACGCCAATGGTGAAACAATGGGAAGCTGGTCTCGTTCAATTTTTAGAACAAGATCATTATATAAAACTCGTTGTCGAATCCCTTGAACAATTGCCACCCGAAATGATTATCCACCGAATAACCGGTGATGCACCTCGTGAAACCTTAATCGGACCAATGTGGAGTTTGAAAAAATGGGAGGTTTTAAATGCGATTGATCATGAATTATCAAATCGTCAAACCTATCAGGGACGACTCTGGACGAAGAAAACATTAACTGGGGTATATTAATATGGGATTCACCTCCATCCTTGGATTTGCACAACAATTAATCCGCCAATCGGTTCAACCAAACGATATTGTCGTTGATGCCACACTCGGAACAGGTAACGATGCATTATTTTTATTATCACAATTGAACAAAAAGGGACTTCTTTTCGGATTTGATGTACAAAAAGATGCGATTTTACGTACAAAATCTCGATTATCTTCAAATATAACGTCAACCATTCTTTCACCATTTGTTCTTTTTCATGAATCACATGCGAATTGGCAATATCGGATTCCGCAACACTATTGCGGAAAAATAGGTGCGGTCATGTTTAATCTTGGATATTTACCAAACGGTGAGAATGATAACATCATTACAGAAACCCATTCAACAATAACTGCACTACAGACTGCTTGCCATTGGATACGACCGAATGGAATCATAACGATAGTTGTATATCCAGGTCACTACGGAGGTCGTCACGAATCGGAACATGTGTTCAACTGGTGTTCATCTCTTGATCAAAATGAATTTCACGTTTTACGTTACCAACTATGTAATAAACATGACCACTCGCCTTTTTTACTGGCAATTAAAAAAATTTGATCAAAAGTGATTTAAATCACTTTCAACATCTCAAATCAAATATATACTCAATTTAGAAAACATACCCTCGTCGCTAATCACGCAAACGTTTGGATGATGTGAGACAGGATCAAAATTGAGGGGGCAACAAAATGATCGACATGAAAACAACTGCATTAATGCCTGGACTTATCGTTGGAAAAAACGTGATCGGAATGTCTGGTCAAATCCTCATAGGAAAAGGAATTAAATTGAACACAAGAACCATTTTGCAATTGAAAGAACATGGTATTCCTGGAGTTGCAATCATGCAATCCATTGACTTATTAAATCCATTGTCTGCAGAAAAGTTCAAAAGAAAACATTCAGTTTACGATAAATCAGCAGATGTCGAAGAAAGTTATCAAATGATGGTTCGTGCACTTGTGGAAGATGACTTGTCACATTTTGCAATGGTTTATCTTAACGAAATGTTTCATCATCTAAACGAGTTTAATCATATCAAAACAAAAATGAAACAAATGATCAAAGAAATTTGTGTCGATGCGCATGTCATTTCCATTTTATCAATGATGAAAGGCATGGAACCTGATAGCATCAAACGTTATTCACAAGTGCTCGTAATCGGTTTACTCATTGGATTCGATTTAGGATTAGAATCTGAAAAACTGAATTCATTATCGAAAGCATGTCTATTTTACAATATCGGACATTATTTGATGATGAACCGTTTTAACATTACCTCTTTGTCTAATTGGAAACAAGATCAAAAAGTATATGAAAGTCACACAATCCTAGGCCATAAATACTTGCTAGATTATTTTGAAGAAGATGTCGCAAAAGTTGCACTTGAACATCATGAGCGTTTTGCTGGAGGTGGATTCCCTCAGGATAAAAGCGGTAGTGAAATCAGTTTGATATCAAAAATTGTAATGGTAGCAGGTAAATATATTAGTTTGCAATATTCGAATTCCCTACGTCCTGGATGCAAAAGCGATTTGGCTATGGATTACATTTTTAATGTAGAAGGATATTTACTGGATACCAATGTCGTTAACTCGTTCCGTAAACATATTACACCATATCCACTTGGATCGATTCTCGAATTAAGTGATGGCAGCCGAGTCATGGTCGTCAAAAACGGTACTGGCCCTGATTATGACCCTCTCGTTAAAGTCATTTTGGCCCGTTCTGATATCTTTGAACAAGGTAAATTTATTCATACGCGTGATTTGACAGATTTGTATATTAAGGGCCAGTTATTGGTCAACTAAAAAAAGGCACTTGATCCGGTCAACGGACAAGTGCCTTTTGGGTATCGATCCCTATAATTTTGACATCCGAATTTATACCTGTGTCAAACCATGCGACCAATATTTGATCACCGTGCACAATTTCACCTGTTAACGCCTCTTGAATTTGAAAAGGTACCCGTTCGAACATCATTTGTTTCGCTCGGTTTCGCAAATCAGTTGCTGCAATCTTTTCAATAAATGATTGATCACTAGCAGTGTATTGTCCGATTTCTTGTAGCAATTTACCATGTTCAGACTCTGACCAAGAAGATGACCACCATACGCTTCTCGGACGATTACGGTGCAACTTAAAATAATCAATTTTCATCAAACCTTCAACGATTGGCCAAGCATTACTCAAGGGTTGCTTTAATTGAATATCATCATCTAAATGTGCTTCCCCTGCAGTTATAAAATGTGACAACCTACGAAATAAGTCTTCTAATTGATGGCCAATGCGAGACCACCCATTTTGATCCCAAAAATCGCCGAACGCCTGAAAGAAATCGAATGCCGATTCAAAAACATGCTCCACAAGGTAACGCATCGTGCCATCCAAACGGTGAGCGTTCCAATATTTCTCAAGAATATCTTCTACACGTTTAATTCGAACGATATCTGCAAACGACATTAATGAATTACCAAGCATTTCGTAAGGAGCGCGCTGTTGATAAATATACCCCCATCGATCTGCTTGTTTACGAAGTCCTGTACCTCGAAGCATTTTTAAAAATCCAAGTTGTAATTCTTCAGGGTTGAGCGCAAATACATCATTAAATGTTTTCTTAAACCTCTTGTAGTCTTCTTCCGGCAACCCAGCAATTAAATCTAAGTGTTGATCGATTTTGCCGCTCGCTTTAACCAATTCAACAGTTCGTGTTAATTTCGACCAATTTTGTTTGCGGTCGATCAGTAAATTTGTTACATCATTCGTTGATTGAACGCCGATTTCAAAGCGAAAAACTCCTACTGGTGCATGCTCGGACAAGTATTCAATTAATTCAGGGCGCATAATATCTGCCGTAATTTCAAACTGAAATACACATCCATTATGATGTTCAATTAAAAACTTAAACACCTCAAGTGCATATTCTCGATTGATGTTAAATGTACGGTCTACAAATTTTACTGTGCGGGCACCATTATCGATTAAATATTTCAAATCGGACTTAACGCGTTCGATTTCAAAATAACGCACTCCCGTTTCGATGCTTGATAAGCAAAATGCACAGCGAAATGGACATCCTCGGCTCGTTTCAAAATAGACAACTCGATTCGCTAATGATGGCACATCCTCTGGAAAACGGTGAGGGGACGGAATTGAATTAAGATCAAGTTTTTCGCGACTCGCTTGCTGCCTTACGACCAAATTCCCATCGCTATTGCGATATCGATCCCATATTCCATTAACACCTTCTAATGAACTAGACGATTTCCAACGTTGTAATAACTCCAACACCGTAGCTTCACCTTCACCGTAAACAATGACGTCTGTATCCGGTATCCGATTCATCCATTGTTCAGTGTCGTAACTGACTTCTGGTCCGCCAAGAAAAATCTTTATCGAAGGTTTCACCTGTTTCAACTGTTCAACGATCGAAATCGTTTCTTCGATATTCCATATATAACACGAAAATCCGATCACATCAGCGTCTAATGAAAAAAGATCACCTACTACATGCAAAATCGGATCTTTAATAGTATATTCTTTGATCACTACATTTTCTGTGCCAAAATGTGGCGCTACATAGGCTTTTAAATATCGCAGTGCTAAACTCATATGAATAAACTTTGCATTTAACGTAGCCAAAACAACTTTCATCTCGCTCAAAAAAAACATCCCTTTCCGCTCAAAAACCTGCATTTATTATAGCACGTCTGTACTAGAATAAAAATTTCTACATCCCTATTGAAATAAGAACACACGTTCTGTATACTGAACATATCGGACAACATAAGGAGGAGTAATCAATGAAACATTCTACATTTACTCGAACAACTGCTGAGACTACACAACCATTTGTAAACTGGGTGTATTTTTTACAAAAATCCCGACTTCTAAAGTCATGTCCATGTTGCTCCGGTCCGTTACAAACCAACGAAGTCATTCATCATAATGCAAGTTCGCCAATACTTGTTTGCGATCAATGTTCGGATACTCATTTTGAAACAACAAACTGGTTTGTTTACGAAGATTACCAACAATCTTGTTCTATTTACGGAAATCAATGGATCTATTCCAATCATAAATAATCAAATAAAAGGGCTCTCCACCAGCAATGTTTGATATGACCAGTTTCACCAAGTCACAACATCCAAATCGCTATGTGGAAAGCCCCTAATTTATCTTAGAATCATTAATTTATAATCCAACGGCAGATTCCTCTGATTTTGATGGCCCACGTCTACCTGGTTGCATTTTACCAGGACCCGCATAGAACGCCATCGACAACCCTAATAACGCGAAACAAATTGCCAAAATATACCCATGATTAATCGCACTTCCCAACGAGTCTCTTAAGAATCCCAGAATTTCACTTGGAACATGATCACTTGCGCGAACCAACAATTCCGGATTTGCTAATTGATCAATTTTATCTGCCGGAATATGCAAAGTAGGTGCACCTTCCTCAATGCTTGTTTTCAACTGATTATTTACAATCGTCGCCATGATCGACGCACCCAACACGCCACCAATTTGACGCCAAAACCCAACAAATGATGAACTTATCCCTAAATATTTTTTATCAACGTTATTCGCAACAGCGTTTTGAGCAACTGCCATCAATGGACCAACAGCACCGAATCCAAGCATGATCATAACAACAACGATCAACCAATACGGAGCGTTTTGAGGCATTGTATACAACAAATATCCTGATACGATCCCCATAATGCTTGAATATGCAATTATCGTTCTAAAAGATAACTTAACGTTAGAGAATGAAACAGCCCCAACCATTAATGAGAACATCATTGGTGTTAAAATACTCGATGAATTCGCTTTTCCCAGTACACCTACCGCAAAAATAGGCAAGTATGATATGGCAGAATACATAATCGCACCTTGACACAAACATACGACACTCATAGCTACTACCATTCGATTTTTGAACAATTCCAACGGTAAAATTGGTTCTTCCACTTTACGTTCGATCAATACGAAAATTGTGCCGAACACAACGGTGGAAGCAAACAAAGAAATTATTTCCCAAGAATTCCAAGCATAATCCTTACCACCCCATGTTAACCCAAGCAAGACTGATACAATACTTATTATTAATGTAATGGTACCGAAATAGTCAATTTTTGGTTTTAGCGCCGAACGCGTTTCTTTTAAAGAAAATAAAATGATCAAAAATGATAATATCCCTAATGGAATGTTTACATAGAAACACCATCTCCAAGACAAATAATCTGAGATAAATGTACCGATTTGTGGTCCAGCAACCGATGAAATCCCAAAAATACCAGCAAAAATACCAGACAATTTTGCCGCTTGTCTTGGATCTGCAAACACTGTAAACAAAATTGTAAAACTAATTGGAAACAACGCACCAGATCCCATCCCTTGAATCGCACGAAAAGCAATCAATTGATCAATATTTTGCGCCGCACCACATAACGCAGAACCGATAATAAACAATCCGATCCCCAGAAGATAGAACATTTTTCGCCCGAACAAATCGGACATTTTCCCAAAAATTAACATAGTACTTGTTGCCGCTAGAATATATGCAGTAAAGACCCAACTCATTTTATCGAATCCATCAAAATCCTTTAAAATATTACTAATTGCTGCAGAAGTAATTGTATTATCCAACGCTGACATTAATAAACCGAGCGCCATCGCTACCACGACAAGTGTTAATACTTTCTTGTTTTGCATGATTGCTTGATCAACCAATACATTCACCCTATTCTATACATCATTATTCCCACTTAAATGTGTAACTTGCAATAATGAATGCTCCAACTAACCATCCACCTAACAATGCTGCTTCAGTCCATAACGTACCTAAATCAGCACCGACATTCATGACTTGCCTAATCGCTGTACTCAAATGAGCGATTGGTAATGCCTTCACAACAGGTTGTAACCATTCCGGCATATTTTGAATTGGGAAAAATACACCACCAAGAAACAACAACGGAAAACTTACAAATCCTGCAATTGGACCTGCACTTTCAGGTGTTTTTGCCAGTCCTGCAATGATAAATCCAATGGACATAAATGCCAAAGTACCCATAATCACAAATGCAATCAACAATAACCATGAACCTTTTACAGCTGTTCCGAAAACTAAAAAGCCAACAACCAGAACAATTAAGGCTTGGAAAGAATTAAGCATCAATCTTGCAGTGATTTGCCCAGCAATAAATGTACCTGACGTTAACGGTGTACTTTGCAAACGACGCAAAATACCGCGTTCACGCCACGATGCAATTTGACCTGCAACACCATTCATATTATTAGACATAATCATCATCGCCACAATTCCTGGAACAAGGAAATCGATATATCTTAAATCAGGCGCTTGTAATGCAATTCCCGCAACAGTTATTGCAGGTTTCCATTTTAATGCTTGAGCGTTCAACTCGCCTACAATTGTATTCATTGCTGACATCCCCGGTACCGCAATCGCCATATTCGTTTTGTCCAAATACAACTTTAACTCGGTCACTTTATTTGCCGAAATTTCACCTTTTGATGAAGCTTCTACCGCCTTACCAAGCGTTTCCCCATAGCTTGGAGGGATGACCAACACCATTCTTGATTCTCCATTTTGAATTCGTTTTTTATCATCGTCTATTGAAGAAACTTCAGTTACCATAATCCCTTGTTGTTGAGATAATTGTTGAACTAACATTTTAGATGCTATTGAATGGTCCTGATCTTGAATGCTTAAATTCAAACCCATTTTCTTATCTCCACCAATAAATGAACCTAACATGATCATTAAGAAAATTGGAAACACTAACGACCAAAACAGCACTTGACGGTTCCGCGAAAACAAAATCAACTGCGCTCTTGTGACTTGCCAATACGCCTTCATCATGCTTCCCTCAAACTCCTTCCGGTCATGTGAATGAACACATCTTCTAATGTTGCAGTACGCGTTTGAAGATCTGTGAAAAACACATGATTTGTTGCTGCCGAAGCAATCCAAGATGTTAAGGCTTTTTGCAAATCATCCGTATATAAAAGATATGTATCATTACGTACTTCAACTTGCTTTACTTCATCAACAGATCTAAGCAATGTAAGCAAACGTTCAAGTTCCTCATGGTCTTTACCAGCTGAAGAAAAGGCAGAACCTTCCCCTAATCTAAATTCAATGGCGTTATCGAATTGAAGTTGACGTATTAGTGCATCTGGAGTATCTAAAGCAACAACTTGGCCTCGGTCCATTAAACAAATCCGATCACATAGCACATGCGCTTCTTCCATATAATGCGTTGAAAGCACAATCGTTTTCCCTTCATTTTTAAGACTAAGTACAATATCCCAAAGTGTTCTGCGAGCTTGTGGATCCAAACCAGTCGTAGGTTCATCCAAAAAAATAACTTTAGGATCATGAACCAAAGCCAATGCAATTGCCAAACGTTGTTTTTGACCACCTGATAAATTCTTGATTCGATCTTGACTTTTTTCCGTCAGAATCATACGTTCCAAAAGTGGATCAATCTCAAGGGTATTCGCATAAAATCCAGCATACATTTGAATTATTTCTTTTACTCGTAACAAATCAAACAATGAGGTAGATTGTAACTGAACTCCAATCACTTCTTTTACGCGACGTAGATCTGTCTGCGTGTCATAACCACAGACAATTGCCGTTCCACCATCAGGTCGGCGTAACCCTTCAATCATTTCCATTGTTGTCGTCTTCCCAGCACCATTGGGACCAAGTAAACCAAATACCTCACCTTGATTCACTTCAAAACTTACACCGTTTACCGCTGTAAACGTGCCATATTTCTTAACTAATTGTTTTGCTTCAATCATTAGTGGAGTTTCCCTCCTTAGATTTGTTTAACCACCTGAATTATAACACAGCGTAATTAAACGACAAAGCGCCCACACCATGATTGGTATGAGCGCTTTGTGCAAACGTTTTGACAATTGTGAAAATTAATGGACTCGGTGTCCTTGAAGTTCTAACTCACGATTAAATGCCATATCAACACGAATTTTTTCAACTGGTTTTGTTGTAACCCAAGCAGAATCACCTATAGGAAATACTGAAAGATCCGGATGGAATACTTTCACTTCTTTAATCCCGTAATCTTTAAGTAATTGAATATTTTTAGAGTTAATGCGATTTCCTCTGCAAATTAACAATTGTCCAACCGTACTAACGACATTTTGTCCAATAATTAAGCCAGGAAATAAAGCAGCAGTTTTCATATTCATCATGGTAAAACACTCCCTAGGTATTCTTCCTAAATCGTGGTACAACGTTTGCGCATGTGGTCAAGGAGAATTCTTTATTTTTATATAACCGTATTATATACAGAATCGCTACTTAATGCAAACGAATTCACAAGAACATTTATAACTTGCGTACTATTTTTTTGAATAAATCTCCTTGAAATATAAACTCTGCACGGTCACCTACGTTGAATTTTGAGTGCGTATCTCCTGAAACTGAAAATTCTTTTTGTAGCCCATTTTCAAATTCAACACGAATCAAATGTAAAATAATATGACCTTTTGAATCTTTAAGCCTAATTTTCTTGCTACTTTTTCGAGTGATTTGTGCGTGAACATCAAACTTAGGTAACACTTTTTGTTGAACAGAACGGAATATCGCTTTAAGAAGTAAATATAGTGAAATAATCGTCAATCCAACAAAAATGATCCAAACCAAATATTCTGTAATTGATTGATTCATTATATTTCACTCCCAACCTAATTATGGTTTGAATCCGAAAAGTAACACTTGAAAAGCTTCACGCACTTTATCTCGAAGTGGAATTTCACCATTGCTCATTGTCCACATATAGAGTGTTCCAAAATAAGTCTGTACAACTTGCTCGGCGAGTAACAATGAATTTAGTTGTTTTGTCACTTCTCCACGTTCTTGTCCAAGTGTAATCCATTTTTCAATTAATCCGGTACAATCCGTGAGCATTTGTTGATGTCGTGTACGTACCGCTCCGTCTATCATACAACTTTGCATGACCGATCGCATTAATCCATGAGAATAATGTGTTCTAAGCGCAAGTACTTCACTTAACATTTGAATTGTTGGAATAACAGGTAATTCTGGTGTAGAAATTGCCTTACCTAGTTCTTCCGCTACCCATAACTGTTGTAATTCAAACATAACCATTTCTTTACTTTCAAAATGATAAAAAAACGTACCTTTTGCTACTCCGGCCATATCTGTTATTTCCTGAATGGTTGTTGCATCAACACCTTTTGATTCAAAAAGGTGTAACGCAGCTAGTCGTATCGATTCTCTTGTCTTTTCTTTTTGTGCTGCACGCTTCATTTGATCACTCCTGAAAACAAATAAATCAATTATTCTTATCATAACAGAAAATGGAACTTTACACCTACTGAGTACCAGTTGTGTTTCATTGACTTTGGGTCAGTATATTTTGTAGAATCATTGTATACCATACTGAGGGAGCGAGCATTGTGGAAAAAAACTCAAAATTTGGTTCTGGTTTCATTTCGAAATTAGTTACCTTGCGCTGGTGGATGATCATATTATGGATTGCACTATCTGCAATTTCGATTACTATATTTCCTGATTTGACAGCAGTAGTTAAGCAAACTGAGCAATTATTTATCCCCAAAGATTATGCATCTCAACGAGCAAAAATAGTACTTGCAAATATTTCACCTGATCAAAATAGCAAATCAAATGTGATTCTTGTTCTTTCTAGAAAAAACGTTGCGTTAACCGATGCCGACCGATCATGGTTAAAATCAAAACATGACGAATTATCTTCCCACAAAACAGAATGGGCACTTCAACAAGTTATTTCAGCCTTTGATGCGCCTGAATTAAAATCAAAATTCCAAAGTAAAGACGGTTCAGTAGAACTGATTTCAATCGGTTTTAAATATGCCGATTATGATTCACACACGCAGGATGGTTTAAAAAATGTCACCGAATTATTCGCAAATCCACCGAGTGGAACTGAAGCTCAATTAACCGGAAGTGCTGCCATTTCCAGTGATATCAATAAAACATCAGAAGAAGGTTTAAAGAAGTCTGAGATTCTTACAATTGTACTCGTACTTGCTATATTATTGATTGTCTTTCGCTCACCCATCGCACCGTTCATACCACTAATCACCATAGCTGTATCATTTATGATCACAAGAGGACTTGTCGCTTGGGCTGCACAAAAAGGTTTACCGGTTTCAACGTTTACTGAGTCATTTTTAATCGCCGTGTTATTTGGTGCTGGAACTGATTATTGCATTTTGATCATGCAACGCTTTCGCGAAGAATTACTTAAAACCGATTCAACAAAAGTAGCTTTAATACAAACAATGAAAGCTGTATACCAAACCGTTATATTCTCCGGAAGCACTGTGTTAATTGCATTTTTAATCGTTGGATTCGCCCAATTCGGTATGTATCGTTCAGCCGTTGGAGTTGCGATAGGCATGGCCATTACCATTATCGCCTGTGTTACGCTGGCGCCTGCATTGTTAGCTGTTTTTGGGAAATCTGTATTCTGGCCAGTCCGTATTGATCAAATTAAAGGTCACGGAGATTCTGGAATTTGGAATAAGTTAGGTTCTTTATCGCGAAAACGCGCAGGGTTGATCACAATTATTAGCTTATTAATTATCGCTCCAATTGTAGGTATTTTTCAAAATGTACGATCTTTTGATGATCTAGCTGAAATCGATTCAAATCTAGGTTCTGTAAAAGGTTTCGAAACGGTTAAGCAAACGCTTGGTGAAGGTAATGTTTTTCCACTTACTATTGCAATTACCTCTGATTCAAATATGCGGTTACGTGAAGTTTTATCCGGAATTGAACAACTTAGCGAAGCTGCTGCCGCAATAGAACATGTTCAAGAAGTCCGAAGCGCAACAAGGCCACTCGGTGAACTTGTCAAAGAGTTACAAGTTCCGAATCTGATCAAAAAATCCAATGAAGGTTTATCTGATCTACGTGAAGGCGTTTCTAAAATTTCAAATGGTTTGGGAAATGCGAAAACAACACTCGATCATAACACCTCTAAAATCAACGAGCTTTCAAAAGGGTTGATATCATTGGCTGATGGCTCAAAACAATTATCAACAGGAATGAATCAATTCAATGCTGCATTTGATCAAACGGAATCAGGACTACATCGAAGTGCAGAAGCTAATGCACAAATATCTAGCGGCATCTCAAAGTTGAAACAAACGATTGATTCAATGGACACTGATTTACAAGCGATAGCAAAATCAAATCCCGAACTCTTAAGTGATATTCATTTTCTTACAATCATGGGTAAACAAAAAGGAATTAGTAATGGACTGCAAAAAACATCAGTTGGCACTGACAAATTAACTTCAGGCTTAAATCAACTTGATACCGCAATGAATCAAATGTCACCTGGATTAAAACAAGCGATCCAAGGCTTAAGTAATTTGGAAAAAGGTCAACGCGACGCTTCCTCCGGAGTAGATCAACTTAATGAAGGCATCGTTCAATTAAGCAGAGGGCTCGGAGATACGGTTACAGGATTGAACAAAATTGATGACGGAATGGGTCAAGTTCAACAATTTCAGAATAAACTATCTGCTGAAGGCAGCAAACAAATTCCTGGATTTTATATTCCTCAAGAAGCATACGATTCAAATGATTTCCAAAAAGCATTAGATGTATATGTATCAAAAGATGGTCACTCGGCAAAAATCGAAGTGATTTTAAGTCAAAACCCATATTCACTAGAAGCAATGGCAACTGCAGAAAAGGTTCGAAACGCTCTTGAGAGTACTGCAAATCAAAGCGGATTCTCTAATGTTGAATTATTACCTACCGGAACAACAGCACAATTCAATGAACTACGCGATATTTCACTTTCTGATTTTATTCGGACTGGTTCGCTCGTGTTAATTGGAATTTATATTGTATTACTGTTAATGATGCGATCATTGATTGCTCCATTCTATATTATGATTTCATTAGCTCTTAATTATGGAATTACGATGTCAATTCTCGAACTTGTTTTTGTAAAATTACTCGGTCAAGATGGGCTTAAATGGTCCGTTGCATTTTTCGTGTTTTTAATAATCGTTGCACTTGGCGTAGATTATTCCATTTTCTTAATGGCTAGGTTTAAAGAAGAATATAAACCTGGGATGACTGGAATTGCGATGCAAAAAGCGATGAAGTCAACGGGTAGCGTCATTATATCTGCAGCACTCATCATGGGCGGAACATTCTCGGCATTAATGCTCGCAGGTATGCATACTTTGGCAGAAATCGGAGCTGGGATATTAATTGGTTTATTAATTTATGCAATTTTCTTTATGGGCTTCTTTGTCCCGGCTTTAGCTAATTTGATTGGTGAAGGAAATTTTTGGCCTTTCCATCGGAAAATAGACAAATAAAAAAACTCTGCCTCAACGTAATTCATCAAATGGAGATGAACACTTCGCGTTGGTGCAGAGTTTTTTTTATTTAAAACGAGATATTTATTCCTGACTCAGATGATGTTTCATATGATCGATTAGTTCCAGCTTGCCATTTTATGAACGTTCCGGAAACATCTTTAATAACAATTTTGTATTTCAACGTTTTATTAGCTTTTAATTGAATCGTCCCAGTCCAATTTGGATATTTTGTGTTACCCGAATTAGTTGATAACATAAAGTTCACCGGAACTGGATTAGCCCAACTATCGGTATTATAATCTCCAATAATCCAACAATTTTGACCAGGTGATGTCGTACAATTTGATACATTAACGGTTACCGTCACTGTTGATTCCGCAGGTGTTGGTGTTGGTATTAAAGTTGGTGTTGGTATTAAAGTTGGTGTTGGTGTTGGAGTCAATCCCGGAATCGGTGTAGGCGTTTCAGGCAACGCTGTTGTTCCAGGTAACGGCGTTGGAGTCGTTTTAGTAACAACTAATGGTGATCCTGATGGCAACACTGATGCTGATGGATTAGGCGTCGGCGGTATATTACCCTTTGCGACTGTTCCATCTTCATATAATGAGTAACTACCTGCCCCATCAACTTGATAAACCTTTCGAACACAATACTTCCAGAATTTCGAATCGAGTTTGCACATGAAATTCATTCCACCATATACATTTATCAGTGAACTTTTATTCCAAGATCCAACGATAATTGGATTCATCATTGGTGTCATTCCAGTATGTGTTGACGGTCCATCCTTCTCTTCACCCAATTGTACGACATCAATTCCCTTTAACCACAACGGATTCTTTATATAATCATCCGTATATAGATGTAATGCAAAAGATAAAATTGGTGTTGGATCGGGTGTAGGTGCTGGAGTAACACTAGGTATTTCGGTCGGAACTTCCGATGGTGCTGGAGTCTCGTTCGGTATTGTAGGTGCTGGTGTAATATATACAATTTGAGGTTCTGGTGTCGTGTTAAGTTGAACCTGTAAATCATAAATTTTTGACTGTAATTCATCCACTTGTTTTGCATATAAATTATTCGCTTGAATTAATTGTTTGTAATCTGGTGGATAGGTTACTTTGTAAACGATCTTAGGGGTTGGGGTTGGAGATGGTTTGACTTTACTGGCTGAAGTTGTTGTCGTTTTTTTGGCAGGTGAATTCTTGGATGCTTTAGTTGCTCCGAACCCGTTCGGAGTAATTGTCGTCATTAATAGGATGCACACTGTTAGTAATGATAATAACGGTTTAATCTTGGACATGTAATTCACCTCAATAATTATTTTTCTTTAAAAATACTATTCTTCAATTCAATTAAAAAACCTGCATTTAATTTGATTTTTCTGATTTTTCAATCGCTTTATGCAAACCCTCTTTTCGTGCATAACTAACAAAAATCGGGTACACTATACTCATCCCTTGTAGAACGAAAGTAGGAATTAACATGAGTGAACAAAACAAAAGTAATAAACCAACAAGATCAGGTAACACCATTCGCAGAGGCGGACCAGCAAAACCTTTTCGCGGAGCAAAACCTGGCGGAATTCAACGCCCAAGAAATCCTAAACAAATTGGCGTAAAAGGCATGCATGCACATGATGCCGATGCGTTAATGCCAGGCGCACCACTTGTCATAACAATTAAACGAATCGGAATCAACGGTGAAGGCGTCGGTTATTACCGCCGCAAAGCAGTTTTTATAACAAACGCGTTACCTGGTGAAATCGTTCATGCATCCGTGACGAACGTCCACTCGACCTATATCGAAGCGAAATTAACAAAGGTCGAAAAAAAATCATCAGATCGAATCGATCCAAAATGTCCTGTGTATGACGAATGCGGCGGTTGCCAATTGCAACATGCTAAGTATGAATCACACGGTTCCTATAAAGCTGAATTGATTCAAGAAGCATTTACACGGTATGCCGGAGTAGAAGATCTACCAATTCGTAGTATGGCATCCGCAAGCGAACCTTGGGGATACCGAAATAAAGCTCAATTCCAAGTTCAATTGAGTTTTAATGCCGAAGGTAAACCAACCGTTGAATTAGGTCTGTATAAAGCAGATAGCCATGATCTTGTTGATGCAGTAAAAGCGGGTTGTGCAGTACAACACCCAATGACGCTTCGTGTAATGGAAAAAGTGAAAACATTTGTTAATTCCGTGAAGGCGCCGATCCATCATCCGCGTCACAATCCTAGCGGTTTACGTACCGTTGTAACTCGCGTTTCAATGGCTACAAAGGAAGTTCAATTAACATTTGTAACCGGAAGTGCCAACTTCCCTCCACTTTCTAAAATTGTGGAGCGTGTTCAACGCGAACTACCAGAAGTGACAACCATTGCACATAATATTCAACCGAATGATACATCACTCGTTTTTGGTGAAGAAACTCGAATCATTTGGGGTAAACCGGAAATGACAGAACGTTTTCTAGACTTAGATGTTCACGTATCCCCAAGGGCTTTTTTACAATTAAATCCTGTTCAAACTGAAAAGTTATATCGTTATGTGATGGAAGCAGCTAATTTACAAGGTACCGAACAAGTTGCTGACATGCACTGTGGTACTGGAGCAATTGCTCTTTCCCTCGCTCCACTTTGCGGACAAGTACGTGGTGTTGATACGACAGAAGAAGCGATCGAAGATGCAAAGAAAAATGCGGAAAAACGCCAAGCAAAAAACTCTCGCTTTTTTATTGGGAAAGCAGAATCATGGTTACCACGTTGGTTGCATAGCGGTTGGATACCAAATGTCGTTGTACTTGATCCGCCTCGGAGCGGTTGTGAAGAAGATTTATTACGCGGTTTAATTCGCCGTGAGTTTGTTGCTGGAACAAGGATCGTTTACGTTTCCTGTAATCCTGCCACATTAGCTAAAGATGCAAACTGGTTGCTTAAAGCAGGATATCAATTAAAATGGATTCAACCCGTTGATATGTTCCCACAAACTGCTCATGTTGAGGCAGTTGCATTATTTATTAGAAAATAATTTTGTAAAAAGCTGTTTAAGCACACATTAACTGTGCTTAAACAGCTTTTTTAATTTGCGAAATTATATATAAGTATATTATTATATATTTATTGAATTTATTAATCACAAATGGAGATGATGTCTTGCCCGATTTTCAGACCCTTGCACAGCAATTCAAACTACTTGGAGATCCTACTCGTTTAAGAATCCTTGCGATGATTCAACACCAAGAGCATTGCGTTTGTGATGTCGTCGACGCATTGGAAATGACGCAACCGAATATAAGTCAACATATCCGGAAATTGAAAGATGCGGGTTGGGTACGCGAACAAAAACGAGGACAATGGGTGTATTATTCATTAGTTGATCCATTACCGGATGCAGTTCAGTCGGCACTCCAATTTCTTCCTTCGCCTAAATCATCACAATCAAATTGTGAGGAGGCTTGTGAATGCAACGACGTTTAGTCGCCGAGGCACTGGGAACATTTACGATGATTTTTGCAGGTACCGGTGCGATCATCGTAAATTCTATGACAAATGCACTCGGACACGTTGGCGTTGCGATGACTTGGGGTTTGGTTGTCATGGCAATGATTTATTCGTTTGGACATGTATCAGGCGCGCACATGAATCCTGCAGTTTCTATCGCGTTTTGGATTCGAGGTAATTTGGAACGACGAGCAGTACTTCCTTATATCATAGCCCAGGCATTCGGCGCATTTTTAGCGAGTGGACTTCTTAGATATTTATTCGGTAATATTGCTCATCTAGGTGCAAGTTTGCCTCGAGGAACGTGGCAACAATCATTTGTATTAGAACTACTACTCACGATGATTTTGATGCTTGTCATTTTAGGGGCCGCGGTTCATGAGAAAGCGATAAAATCATTTGCAGGTGTTGCCATTGGGGCAACTATTGGCCTGGAAGCGATGTTCGCAGGACCGATTTGTGGTGCCTCAATGAACCCAATACGTACGTTAGCACCTGCTATTGTTAGTGGAGAAATCAATGACGTATGGATTTATATCATTTCCACGATTTTAGGCGCAATCATTGCGGTTGGAATCGATCGATTACTAAAAACAAAGGAGATTTTAACATGAGCAAACCAATTATTTATTTTTTATGTACAGGGAATTCTTGCCGTAGTCAAATCGCAGATGGTTTTATGAAACAGTTAGGTGGAGACCGTTTTGAGGTGTTCAGCGCAGGGTTAGAAGCGCACGGTCTAAACCCTCGTGCAATATCGATCATGGCAGAAGCAGGGATTGATATTACAACGCACACATCTGATGTAATTGATCCTGAATTACTAAACCGTTCCAAATACGTTATTACGTTGTGTGGTCATGCAGATGAGCATTGCCCAGTAGTTTTTAATCCAGCGGTTATCAAATGGCATTGGGGATTCGATGATCCGGCAAAAGCAAAAGGAACCGAAGAAGAAATTTTAGCGCAATTCCGCACAGTACGTGATGCAATCCGCTCACGCATTATTAAATTCCTTGAATCTGGAGAATAGTCAGATGAGAATGCATGTTGCTGTTAATTGTTCGTCACTCGATCATTCATTGACGTTTTATCGCAAGTTATTTGGTGCAGAACCAATGAAGGTAAAACCAGAATATGCAAAATTCGAGATTGACAATCCACCGTTGTTATTTTCATTAAACGTTCGTTCATTTGATGATAAGGGAATTCTCAACCACCTTGGATTTCAAGTAGAATCATCCGAACAAGTGATCGAGTGGCGTGATCGGTTAACGAATGCAGGATTAATCACAACCGACGAAATGAATACCACTTGTTGCTATGCTGTTCAAGATAAAATTTGGGTTCATGATCCTGACGGAAATGCATGGGAAATCTTTTATACGAAAGCCGATTCTGAATTCGAATCTGCACCTGAATCGAACCGTGATGAATCATTATGTTGTACACCACCAAGCGCATCTTTGCAAGCAATACCTATCGCGTTTCAATCATTTCGCAATAAATAAGCAAACAAAAGCTCCGCTTCCCTAACGGGAAACGGAGCAATTTTTTTGCAACATAGATATTAGCAACCGAAGTATAAGTTGTACTCGTATGGATGAATACGGATCGAAACGGATTTAGCTTCTTGACGTTTGAAGTCGATGTAGTTCTCGATAAATTCTTTCGTGAACACTCCGCCTTCTAACAAGAATCCATGGTCAGCTTCCAAGTTGTCCAATGCTTCTTCCAATGAACCAGGAGCTGATTTAATGCCTTTTTTCTCTTCTTCAGTCATTTCATAGATGTTGCGGTCAACTGGACCATAACCCAAAGCAGCTGGATCCAATTTGTTTTTGATTCCATCCAAACCAGCCATCAACATTGCAGCGAATGCCAAGTATGGGTTCGCAGTTGCGTCAGGTGTACGGAACTCGATACGCGCGCCTTTAGGCGATACGGATGCGATTGGAATACGAACGGAAGCAGAACGGTTACCTTTGGAGAATGCAAGGTTAACTGGAGCTTCATAACCAGGAACAAGACGTTTGTACGAGTTCGTGGAAGGGTTTGTCAATGCGATCAACGCTGGTGCATGTTGCAAGATACCACCGATGAAGCTCATTGCCATTTCGGATAAGTTAGCATAGCCGCCTTTTTCGTAGAACAAAGGAGCGCCATCTTTGAAGATGGAAGTATGAACGTGCATACCGCTACCGTTGTCACCAAACATTGGTTTTGGCATAAATGTAGCCACTTTACCATATTGGCGAGCTGTGTTTTGAACGATGTATTTATACTTTTGCAAGTTATCTGCAGTTTTAACCAATGTGTCGAAACGGAAGTTGATTTCGCCTTGACCAGCTGTTGCAACTTCGTGGTGGTGACGGTCAATACGAAGACCAGCATCCATCAACAAACGACAAATTTCGGAACGTAGATCTTGTTGTGAATCCACAGGTTGAACTGGAACATATCCACCTTTAGGACCTACTTTATAACCAAGGTTTCCGCCTTCTTCTTTACGTCCAGTGTTCCAAGCAGCTTCCTCGGAATCAACGTGGAAGAATGATTCGTTCGTTGTAGTACTATAACGAACTTCGTCAAAAATAAAGAACTCAGCTTCTGGTCCAAAGTAAGCATCTGTACCGATACCAGTTGATTTTAAGTATTCTTCAGCTTTTTCAGCGATCGAACGCGGGTCGCGCTCATAACGCTCGCCAGATGGCAAGTGGATGTTACAAAGAACGATCAACGTTGGATGTGCAGTAAAAGGATCGATAAATACGGAATCAGTATCCGGGCTCATAACCATGTCTGATTCTTCGATTCCGCGGAATCCCGGAATTGACGAACCGTCAAACGCCACGCCAAGTGTGAAAGTTTCTTCTTCAACTTCGTTAGCTGGTAACGAAATGTGGTGTGAACGACCAGATAAATCCGTAAAACGGAAATCCACCCACTCAATGTTTTTTTCTTTGATCAGTTCAAGCACTTTAGTTGCTGACATAAGAAATATTCCTCCCATTTCCGAACAATGAATTATTGACGGGACAAGTATATTCACCTTGTACACCAATCCTTTCGGTATTATACCGTTTGCGCTTTAACTGAGTCAATAGTACGTAAACATCAGGGTATGCTTCAACGTTAGCATAGCTCACAAACTGTTCAATGTTTTGACACAAGTCAAAAAAAGAAAAAATCCCGAGCAATTTGCAAATGTCGCAAACGTTTCGGGATTTTGTATTTATACAGTTAATAACTGTTTAGAGATTTTGTTTGTATCAAGCGTTTTTCCGAGTAATGGAGCCAATTTCTCTAGATCTTTCAAAAGATCCGCAAATTGATCTGGGAACAAGGATTGTACGCCGTCACCTGTCATTGAATTGTCAGGATCGTTATGCATTTCGATAATCAATCCGTCGCAACCAGCACCAACGGAAGCTTTCGTCATTGGCACTACCAATTCACGACGACCTGTACCATGTGATGGATCGCTGATGACCGGCAAGTGTGTCAAATGTTTCAATACCGGAATTGCTGACAAGTCTAGTGTATTACGAGTGTATGATTCAAATGTACGGATCCCGCGCTCACAAAGCATAACGTTAGGATTTCCACCTGCTAAAATATACTCAGCAGCATTTAACCACTCATCATACGTTGCGGAGAAACCACGTTTCAACAATACTGGCGTTTGCGTTTTACCGACTTTACGCAACAACTCAAAGTTTTGCATGTTGCGGGTTCCAATTTGAAGGATGTCTGCATATTCGCAAACCAAATCAACGGTTTCAGGAGTCATTACTTCTGTGATGGTAAGCAAGTTGTATTTCTCGCCTGCATCTTTCATCCATTTCAAACCTTCTTCGCCAATCCCTTGGAACGCGTATGGACCAGTACGAGGTTTATATGCGCCGCCGCGAAGTACTTGAGCGCCGGCTTTTTTCACGATACTTGCGATCAAATCGATTTGTTCAGGAGTTTCAACAGCACATGGTCCGCCCATGATTACAAGCTCGTCGCCACCGATTTCAACGCCTTTAATGTTGATAATTGTGTTTGCAGGGTGAAAGTCACGGCTTGCCAATTTGTATGATTTAGAAATGCGAACAACATTTTCAACATCTTTCATTGAACGAAGTTGTTCCGCAAGTGATGATTCGAATTTACCAATGATTCCAATCACTGTTGTGTCTGTTCCTTTGGAAACATGAGCTTGCAAGCCTTTTTTCTCGATGTGATGAACGATTTCATTTAAACGATCATCGGATACGTGTGGTTTCAAAATTGCGATCATGATTATAGTCTCCTTTATTTTCGCCGTGCACTTTTACGCTTTCATGCTTTCATGCTTTTAGGCTTTTATCTGTTAAAGTGATTATACAAAGGGAAAAGAGGCAAGTCAAGCCTCCATTCTCTCTTTTACGGAAGGTAACAGTTTATTCATATTTACAGTCCTACAAAGCGGCCATGTATCAGGGTTGTTAGCATCAAAGCGTTCTAAATACTGAATGACTTCTTTAGTAATCGGTGTTGGTGTGGACGCGCCTGAAGTAACTGCTACCTTTGTAATTCCCATTAACCATTCGCGGTTAATTTCTGTGATATCGCTAATTCTGTGAGAGGGAATTCCAGCAATTTCTTCGGAAACTTGAGCCAATCGATTTGAATTGTTACTTTTTGGATCACCAACAACGATAAGCAATTCAGCCTTCTTTACTTGTGTAGCAACAGCCTCTTGTCGTAATTGCGTCGCTAAGCAAATCTCATTGTGAATTTCAGCAGTTGGAAACTTAAATTTCAGGCTTTCAATCAAGCGTTGCGTATCCCATTGAGACATCGTCGTTTGATTTGTGATAATTAATCGATCCGTTTCAAAAGATAATTCTTCAACATCTGATTCACGCTCCACCAAGTGAACATGCCCAGGTGCGATCCCGATTGCGCCTTCGGGTTCAGGGTGACCTTTTTTCCCAATATAAATGATTTCATATCCTTGTTCCACTTTTACGCGGATCAAATCGTGCGTTTTTGTAACATCTGGACATGTCGCATCAACTAGTGTAAGTCCTTTATCTGCAGCACGGCGACGAACTTCTGGTGAAACACCATGTGCGGTAAAAATAACTGTACCGCTTTCGATTTTTTCTAAAATCTCCAATCGATTTTCACCGTCTAGCGTAATCACACCTTCACGTTCAAACGCCTCTGTCACATGTGAATTGTGTACAATCATACCCAAAATATAGATAGGTCTCGGGTATTTCAAATTGCGAGCCGTTTGCAACGCTAACACCATTGCATCAACGACACCGTAACAGTATCCCCTAGGAGATAATTTAATGACTTCCATTTTCGTTCCGCTCCTGCGCTCCCATAGGTGATTCTACGATTGGAAGCCATATAATAAAAGTAGTACCGATTCCGCACTCGGTATATAACTCAATTGTACCTTGATGCTCATCACAAATCCACTTGGCGATCGAAAGGCCAAGACCGGTTCCAGTTGTTTCTCCTCTAGACGCGTCTATGCGATAAAAACGTTTGAAAATATGTGGAATATGCTTGGCTTCCATCCCGATGCCGGTATCCGTAATTTGTATCCCGACTCGTTGCTTGTTGTATTCGTGCTTGACCGTAAGATCAACACTACCTTTTGGTGTGTATTTAAATGAATTCTCGATGAAGATAGTTAGCATTTGAAGCAAATAATCAGCACTCCCAAGAACATAGACATCGTTAAGTGCACTTAAATCGCCCAATTGCCAATGCGAATTTCTCACCATCCAACGCACCCGATGATTCATTTCTTCAAGTACTCTAGACACAAGTATTGGCTTTTTCTCAAAAACAATACCGGCATCCGCCCTTGCCAAATGTAGCAAATCGTTAACCAATCGGGACATACGTTCCGCTTCCGACGAAATATCAATGACTGCTTCACTTGCCGTAAGGATTTCATCTCGCGATTCCTCTTGCCCTATATTTATTAGCACTTTCTTCAAATAATCAACATTTCCCCGAATTGTCGTCAACGGTGTGCGCAGTTCATGTGAAGCATCCGACACAAATCGGCGCTGACTCATCACTGATTCCTGCAAATCCTCATACACCTGTTGCAATCGTTCAAACATGCCATTAATTGTTTCTGTTAACCGCCCAATTTCATCGTTGGGACCTAAATATTGCAACCGCATATTCAAATCATCACCGCGTTCAATTTTCTCCGCTTCTTTACGGATGAATTCGATTGGTTGCAACGCTTGACGCGCCAAAAACCAACCGAGTGATGCAGCGAGAATCAGTGCGACAAGTCCCGCTGAAATTAAAATTAACCGTAAGTTTTCTGATGACTGCAACATTGCATCGATATTCGACGCAACTTGCAAAACGCCAATCATATGTCCATTAATTTGCATCGGCCATTGATAGACAAGCAGTTGAACTCCGCCAATACCTACTTCTTTAAAAAATGCTTCTCCTGCTTCCGTACGTTTCAAATCATGTTCCGAAAACGGAATTTTCGCATGTAAATTACTCGATTGCGTTAACCTCCCATTCGCAGTATTTATGGCCTGCAGGTAAATACCTGGGAATTGGAAGGTGTCTAAATCCGGCAATTGAATAACCACGGTGTCCTGATATTTAGAAATCCCCACAACACGAATTTGGCTATTTACATCTTTGGCCAATTTATCGAGATTATCTTGTAAATCACCACGGACCGTAAATGACATAAAGAAATACAAAGAAAGACCGAACGCTACGAGTACAATCGCTAAAATTAACGTATACCATATCGTCAGTCGTAAGCGGATGCTCACGTTCGATCACCCCTCCTTTCGCATGACATAACCTACGCCTCGCACCGTATGAATCAAACGTACACCACCGTATTCTTCCATCTTTTGACGCAATGATCCAACGTACACTTCTAGCACATTGGATTCTCCGCTATAATCGAAACCCCACACGCGCTCCATAATTGTATCTCTAGCCAATACATGCCTTGGATTTTGCAAAAATAACTTAAGCAATTCAAATTCTTTTGTGGTCAATTCAATAGAATTACCGTCTCTTACAATTTCTCTAGAACGAATGTCCATTTTGACACCCTCATATTGCAACACAACCGCTTTATCTTGTTTCCCGATCCGTTCAATAGACTCCTGACCGCGTCGTAATAAAGCGCGAACACGCGCAAGCAATTCTTCGAGGGCAAATGGTTTCATCAGATAATCATCAGCTCCGGCATCTAGCCCAGTTACCCGATCCGCTATCTCATCACGTGCAGTAAGCATAATAATTGGGACCAAACTGCCACCCGCCCGAATACGTCGGCACACTTCAATGCCATCAAGTTCCGGCATCATCCGGTCCAAAATAACCAAATCCGGATCTTTTTCAATCATCTCATTTAACCCTGATTTACCGTTGATCGCAGTCCTAACTTGATACCCTTCAAATGACAAACTCCGCTTAAGCATGGATAATATTTTTTCATCATCATCAATAACAAGGATTTCCTCACGCATGGGTGGAATTCTCCTCTATGGCTTTTTTTAAATCACTGGTTAGACAAAATTGTATTTATAAATAAAATCGCTTTTTCGAGGCGTTGTTCTTTGGATCCTGAGAGCGGTAAAAACGGTTCATTCAAATGTGCTGTCATTTGTAGCAAATAACGCAATTGTGACGTTTCGATAAACCGAGGATCACGTCTTGGACGAACCGAATCTTGTTGCCAAGAAATCCCGTCTGGTGTTGTAAATAAGATCAAATCATAACGCTTATGGAGTGCACGATGCACAATCCATGAATCGGTTTGATCAAAATACAATTCACTATACATCCACGACATTCTGGCGTCGGTATCAATGATGATTAAAGGAGTTTTGTTAAACGTTGCCGTTCGAAGCGCCTCCTGCTCAGCTTTTGCTTGACCTCTTGCAATCAGAATTGCATCCTGTATTTCCAATTGCCTAGGTAGCGCCTGTTCAGCATATTCTCGAGCATACTCTGCGACAAACGCACATTGATAATGCTCAACCAATTGTGACCCAAGCGTCGTTTTTCCTGTGCATTCTGATCCCATCAGAAGAACTCGCAATGGCTTAAATCGTTTCGTTGACTGTTCACTCATCATAAAACCTCTTTTCAATGACAAAATCCTTAATTTTAACTTTAAAAGAAATAAAGAAATAAATCTATGACCTACATGTTCATAAATCTACCCTAGGAGTGACTATTTTGAAAACACCTATAAAAATCATGTTATCCTCAACATTGTTCTTTGCTTTACTCGGAAACCCTTCTTTAGCGGCAGATGGGAGTTCAGATGTACCCGTTGCTCCGAATACATCCGTAACACAAGTGTCGGCTATGCCTGAACCGTCTCAAACACCAACGATCGCGCCTGAAGCACCGGTTCCAAGCACGACTCCTACGCCGCCAGTGATCCCGAATCTCACACCTCCGCCACGTATGTACTTAAAATCAGATGGTCAAGGTACAACGTATAATGGCGAAATGAAAAACAGCCAAATCGACGGATACGCGATTGTAACTTACAGTGACGGAAAAATGTTCACGGGTGAACTGCACGGCTATCAACCGAATGGACCAGGCGTCATGAGTTTTCCTGACGGAACAAAATTTGAAGGAACGTTTCTAGAAGGTGGACCATTAAATGGGAAGTTAACATTAAACGATTCTTTTTCGAGCTTTGAAGGGACTTTTGATAATACCTTACCCGTGATACAAGCAGCTGTTCATGCGCTAGGAAAAACAAAACGACAAGCTACTGTAAACGGGAAAGTAGTTGACACCGTTTGGGCAGGTATTTTTTTCGGAGAAAATCTAAAACGTGGCACAATTAATTTTACAAGTAACTCTGTATTTAAAGGATACACTGCAACAAATCCTGCGCATATCGAATCCGTTTATTTCGGATATTTTCATCCGATTGGAATGGGCTCAATCACCAATGAATCCGGCGATATTTTTTATGGGAAATGGAGATATGATGAAGCTAACGGAGACATTCATGCGATCGGTTCGATCAAATTAAAAAATGGCAAAGTCAAAGCAGCAAAATGGTTTAATGGAAATTGGAAAATCTCAACAAAATAATAAACTTAAAAGCGGAAGCTCGAAATGGCATCAGTAGTTATAACTACTGATTCAGAACGAGTTTTCCGCTTTTTCTTTGTTTGATTGTTTGGTGGCGAAATAATTTCCGCCTTTAAGTATTTGATCATCAGTTCCCCAATGAATCGTTTTATCCTTTTTTTCTAATAACGGAATGTGTTTAGAACAGTGAATATACGCTTCGTGGACATCAACGACGACCCATCGCTCTGGTCGTTTCATTTCTGCAACGAGTATTTCTTCCCACATTTGGTCTGATAAACTTAAAAACGATGGCAGTTGTTCATTCTCAATAATTTGCGCATAGCCATTGATATGTAACCCGATACAATCAACATAAAAATCAATTAACATCAAACCAATGTGCGGATTCTCTTTAATATTCCCCAAACTCGCATATACCCCATTACCACGATATTCCGGATACATGACTCTGCCTGAATCTATTACACGCAAAAAACCTGGGTTTCCCGCGCGAAATGAACTATCGCAATTCCCGTCTGCATCCGACGTCGAAATAAACATCAATTCCTGTTTTTCGATGAATCGTTGCATCATCTCATTTAGATGATCAAGCATTTGATTATTATAAAATGCCTGCGCACGTTTATCTGAACCATACTCAACTTGTAATTGTCGTTCGCCATTTGAACCGAGCATTATATTCATCCTTATCATTTTTAAAAATTGTCAATACTATTCAGATTATTATACATCACGTAAAGTCTATTTCCATAATCACTTACCCAGGTACTGTATAAATACAGTACTCCCCAAAATTAAAAATTACGCTTATATTCATCTTGTGGAATCACTCCCCACCCCACCACCCCCGCTTCAAATACTCCGAATAAAAAAAGCGCGCCGACATCAATTAAGTGAATTAACACTCGAAAAAATGTCGACGCGCACTCCTCTATTAATTTGCACTGTGATACATTCGCCAGAACTATTTTCATGTCTAAAATTAAGTGGTTGTTTGAAGCAGGCGTATTTTGAATTTTTGATCGTTTCGTTGCAATATCTAATTCGATTTTAAACCTATTTATCATTACAATTTCGTTTAATTCAGAAATATAAATAATGATCCAATGCTCATTTCGATACTGCGCATGTGTATGTACTTTTTTTATAATCAGGTGCATCAGTCAAATCACAAAGTAACTCAAATCGAAACATATCCCAATTCTTGAATTGTTTCATACTTGATCACCTTTCTCAATCAATATTGGGGTATATTGGTCATTTTAGAATAATTAATACAAGACAAGACAACTAAAAGGGGCTGATCCCTTGGGTCAATTTTCATGACCTTTTGGCACAGCCCCATTTTTTTGCAATTATTATTCTAATCAAAAACTCATTAATCAATAAAACTTGAATGTCGCTAATGGAAAAGATGCCTGTGTTACTGCTCCCCATTGCACTACAATATCATATCGATTACTACTAGAATTTGTTGAAGCAATTCGAGTGGAAGTATCTAAACCTGTTCCGGTTTTCTCGACGACCGAGCCGTCTCCTAACGTATATTTATATTCTAGTACTGAGGATTTCGGCACACTAATTGTCACCCGGTATTGATTTGTTGATACTAATTTTAATTTATACGCCACAGGATTCCAACCACTTACAGAAGTTGTCAAATTCACATTCTTGTTTTGCGTGTTTTGCGTGATTAAATTAAACGTTACATTAACCATGATCGGCGTAGGTGTAGCGGTAGGTCTTGGTGTTGCCGTCGGTGCCACTGTCGGAGTAGCGGTAGGTCTTGGTGTTGCCGTCGGTGCAGCTGTCGGTGTAGCGGTAGGTCTTGGTGTTGCCGTCGGTGCAGCTGTCGGAGTAGCGGTAGGTCTTGGTGTTGCACTTGGCGTTGCACTTGGCGTTGCACTTGGTGTTGCACTTGGCGTTGCACTTGGCGTTGCACTTGGTGTTGCACTTGGCGTTGCACTTGGCGTTGCACTTGGCGCTGCCGTTGGCGCTGCTGTTGGCGTTGCTGTTGGCGATGCTGTTGGCGCTGCCGTTGGCGTTGCTACTGCTGTCGGTGTTGGATTCTGCGAAGCTTTTGGTGTTCCTAAGTAAATCACACCATTTTCAACCGTTACAGATCCACCGGTTGCTAACATATAATTTGCTCCATTTTTTGAATCCCAAGTTGTACCGTTCGTGTTAAAGCATGCTTCCGCATTGATCGCTTGGCCAACATTTAACAATTTTGTCCAATACCCTGAAAAAACCGTGGAGGATTGCATTGCAACTCCTGGAACAGTCGTCCATGTACCACCTTGAGGGCGGTAATGAATATTAACAGAAGTCCATGATGACTTAAAGTAAACTTGTACTTTATTACCATTTGGATCAACGGTCGGAGTCGCTGTCGGAATCGGAGTTGCTGTTGGAACTGGTGTCGCAGTCGGCGCAACTGGTGCTTTGTCTGTAATAAATGGATCAGTTCCAACAATCGCTCCTGCTGCATCTTCAACAATTTTACCTGTTGATGCATCTTTAGAATAACGACCAGTACCAACGTATACGGTTTGAATTTCTGATTTAGTTACATTCCCTAGCGAATCGGTTGATTCAATATAGTAATCAATTAAACTGTCACGATAATTACTTACATAACTATAATAGAGATCTCCAATTTCTTGTGCAGGTAACGTTTTGTATAATTGATTCGGAGCTGACGTCTGCCAAGCAACACCATTCATATCTACTTTACGGCTACGTTTAGTCATAGGTGTTGAATCCCATGCAGTAACTTTTGATGCATCAATGTTTGCTACGCCTGAAGTTTGTAATGCAGATGGATCATATACACGAAACGTATTGTCTTTTACATCTGCAACATTTGACGTGTGTTTACGTGTTTTAAGTACCATCGTTTGAATCCCACTTACATCGTAACCATACGTGTAAATTCCGAAACGATTGTTGAAATACTCCAAACTCCAACCTTCTGCTTTGCCTTTATTTGCGCTACCTGGGTTATACGGATAACGTTGAACCCACCACATCGAAGGACCTGTTTTATCTTTGGAAATATTTAATGAAACGTAAGGCTTTGCAAAATAAAGTGATTGGTTAAATGCCAATGTTGGTTTTATATTGTCATCCGTATTTTCGTCATAATAACCGAAACCAGAATCCATAGCAGGTAATAAGAAGTACCATGACAATTCTGCTGGATTTGCACCACCGATGTAATCTTTTGTTGGGTCACCTTTTACAGGGTACGAGATCATCCAAGGATTTAATTGATTTCCAGTGTATGTTACTTGTCTGTCCAATGAACTCGTAGGTTGCCAGTATGTCGGGTGATCCGATAACCAAATTTGTTCCGCTGTTTTCGCATAGTTCAATGCAGCTTGCAACAAGGCAAAATTGCGTTCCAAGTAGTTCCAACCATATTCAAAAGAAACTTGATGTCCTGCAGGATTTCCATTGATATCATTAATCGGGGAATAACTGCTATTGATTGCACGGTTGAAATCTGCAAATTGTCCTTTCCATATTCCAGGCGGCATTTGCCAGTGATACCACGTCGGATCTGAAGATGAATCACGCGTATCGATCCATGAACCGTCTTGAATGTGCTGTACATCATCTTGAGGAATTGGATTGGCTTTCAAATAATCATTGATACCCATTCCCTTAAATCCAGTCTCGGAATAAGTGATGTTCGCACCATTTAACCAAGTGCCTTCGTCCCCAGCACGACCAGAGGAATTATCTCCATCATGTGCCACAACAAAATATTGCTTGCGCGGTTGTAATGCTTCATATGCTTTCAAAAATCCACCGCTAACGGAACCTTGGTAGCCTTCTTCCCAAGAAGATGCTTGCTCCACTGGAATTCCAGCAATTCGATCTTCGACACCTGTTGAAGGATCAACATATTTTACCCAGTGCGGCGTCGATGCGAATGGAAACTTATTTTGTGTTACTTGTTGCTCATTGAACATCGGTTTAGAAACCCAAGAACCAATATTGCTTGTATTTTGAAAATCAGCACGATTCGGCGGTGAAACCATCGTATCTTTTCCGATATCGTCACGGTATGGATAGTCTTTCAACGCACGAGAAAAATGATTATTTCCCATGACAGACCACTCAATACCAAGCTTCTTAAGTGCAGGGATGATCCGCTCTGAAAATCCAAGTTCTGTCGGGAAAAATCCTTTGGATGATACAAAATCGGAACCTAAAAAGTAGGATTGTGCTAATGTCGCATTTTGATAAATCATATCTTTAATCAAATATTCATTACCAACTAATGGGCCCATGCTATGATGACCGGAAAAATGAACCATATCCAGCTGTTTCTCACCAGTTGATGTGTAATTGTTTTTATATGGTGTGCGCCAGTTGCTACCCCAATTCAAATTTGAATATCCAGATACATTATTTAATTGGTTAAGAGATTGAACATTATTAATGACTGCACCAGACATTGTAACTTGAATCGAAGCAGACGTGAACTTCTTCAAATTGTTCATAATGTTTGGAATCCAATCCATATAAGCACCCGTTTTGGCGTGATGTGAATAGTATGAAACCAAATCATCATGCGGCATTGGATTACCGTTCGGTAAAAAGAAATAATTAGCCGGAGGTGTTTTTTTGTTTTCAATCACTTGCCCATCATACGTATAACGGATTGGAGATCCCACGGAAGTACTACCATATTTCGATGTATCGTAAAACGCAAAAAAATTCGGCATATGATTGTGATATACGTGCGTTGCTGCAATCTCAGCATTGGAAACCGGCAAACCAAACGATGTTACCGATAATACACCCAACAAAACAGAACTAACCCATTTTTTAATTTTCAATTTCATCTCGCCTCTCATAGGTGTTGTTAAAAAACAAGGAATGTTTAGGGTGGACGACCGCAACTAGATGGTGTCCGTTTGGTAAGAAATACCGGGTAGTACAAAGGGGGGGGAACGCAGAATCAGGAGATTTCACTTGAATAATCAGAAAACAATGCCGATTACAGTTTTTATTCTATACGAACGCGCAATCGTATGCAATAGTTTTAAAAAATAAATTCGCCAGAAGAAAATTCGACTGGCGAATGCTTATCAACTAGTAAGCCTATTATATTATTTCGTTTTGTTTCGGTCGTCAACGATGACTGCAGTTGTCAAAGACTGGCCGTCACGAATGACAGTGAGTACAGCTTTAGTACCTACCTTCAAAGTTTTTACTGTACTTGTAAGTTCATCCGGCGTTTTTACTGATTTCCCATTTACAGCAGTAATTACATCGTACGGTTGAATGCCCGCACGATCTGCAGGGCCATTCGTTACAACAGACGTTACAAATGCACCATTTGTATTACTTAAACCGAGTTCTTTCAACCACGTTTTATCGATCGAACGCATGTAAATTCCGATATACGGTTTTGCAACGGTAACATTGTTCTTCAAATTATCAAGTACGGAACTAATCGTACTGGTTGGAATCGCAAATCCAATCCCTTGTGCTTCAGCACTAACTGCTGTGTTAATCCCGATTACTTCTCCGTTCAAGTTTAAGAGCGGCCCACCAGAATTACCCGGATTGATCGAAGCATCTGTTTGAAGTAAGTGTTTGTAGTGACGAGTGGACGATTGCTCCGGAATATCAATTGGGCGCTCTTTAGCACTGAGTACACCAACTGTAACTGTATGTTCAAAATCATATGGGTTTCCAATTGCAATGACCCAATCACCAACTCGAATATCGTCAGAACTTCCAAGTGGCAACACTGGGAATTCTTTAGAATTCTCAATTTTAAGTACAGCGAGATCTAGATCTTTATCAGATCCTAATAATTTAGCAACAAATGGTTTGTCATAACCTTCAACGATGACGGTAATTCCACTTGCACCGTCGATGACGTGCTCATTTGTTAAGATATAACCGCTTTTCTCGAAAAAGAATCCTGTTCCCATACCACCAGGTTGTTCTTGTTGCTGCTGTTGCTGGTCTTGAGAAGAACCTTGATCACCAAAGAAATATTGGAAAAACTGATCATTTAAAAAAGAATTATTATTTACTTTTGCAGGTACCGTCGTTTGGATTTTCACAACCGCAGGACTTGAGATTTGAACAATATCAGCAATTTGATTTGGTCGAACTACATCCCCTGCACTAGATAACGCTGCTGTTCTAGGAGATGACGTAGTCGATCCTGTTGATTCAACCGATCCAGAAACGGTTCGGTTGCCACTGTTGAAATTTTTCAATGAAACATCTTCAATTGTGCTTTGGACGACGGAATCTACTTTACCGAACCAATTGTAATGATCTGATGCGAACATCAAACCGCCCATAAGCATTGCTCCACTCATTAACGCTGCAAAATATGATTTCCACGTTGACCTTTTACGTTCACGAGTATATTGCCAGTTGCCACCTGGTGTTACGGTAGGGTGTTGTGGTGTGTTCGCTTGTTCTTGTGAACGTTGATTTTTGTCTGGTTCATAAATAAAATGATTCATCACATAAACCTCCTAAGTCTAGATCGATTGAGTTTATTTTCAAGGATGAATCTTAAGATTTCCTTAAAAAATCGTAAGATCGCACTAAAATGTTTCAAAGAAGGTTTTCATACCGTTCTCGTTGAAAAGATAAATATTGTCTCATGCTTTCCTCGTAGAATGGATTGGAGCGGATCATCATGAATCATAATCAACGAGGAGTTTCGTTAATTGAAATGATCCTTGCAATTTTTCTATTCGGATTAATTCTTTCATCAATTCTCGTTGTCTTTTCCTATACAAAACAATTATCAATCCAAGAACAACAATTAGATCAATCGAAAGAAATTGCTCAACAAATGCTACGCGCACTTCAAGAACAAACCAAAGAAAATCAAATTACCGTATTTGGTGAATCGATCCCGCTTACAAAGCATACGTTAACTTCCAAATATTCATTCATCACAAGTGATTTTAATGTAAGCATTGACGCGTTACCAATCCAATCTAGTGAAACCATTACGCTGGGTACAAAACATTATTTGATGAGTACATACTTCCGCAAATTTAGGGTATGCGTCTGGAAAATCGGATCGGATCAACGACGAGGTATTCAACTAGAACAATTCGTTGTTGCCCAATAGTCATGAAGATTCATGATGAAAAAGGAGAATCCAACGATGTACATGAAAAACGAAAAAGGCTCAGCAATCGTTGCGGTTTTAATCGTCCTAATGATCAGTTCATTTTTAATCGTTACAGAACTGATGGTCTTGAACATGAATTATACCGATCAAAACCGAACTATTTCGATTTTAAAAGCACACACGATCGTTGATTCGACCGGAAATGTCATCAAAAGAATACAAGAAGCTGCTCTGAAAGATGGAACTGACTTATCCTATTCAACTCTTACTTCCTTGAGCAGTCAGACCTCTTCACTTGTAAAATTATACGATTCAAATTCTGCAAGTATTTTCGTCCAAAACGATATAAGTAGCGGAAATTATTCGATGTATATCCAAAGCATTTTAAATAATCAAAAACAATCTCTAAAATTAATTTCCACGAATCGATTGATCACACAACCAGAATTTATGTTGATCAATCAAAAGACAGGGCGATGTGTTGATATTGTTAGCGGCGGAACTTCGGATGGTACGGCCATTTGGAATTGGACCTGTAATGGAACAGGTGCACAAGTTTTTAGGACCATTCAAACTAACAACGGCTATTTTAAAATTCAAAATTCGACAAGTAATAAAGTGATTTCAATTCAAAACAACGCAACAAATGATGGTGCATCCATTGTCACAAACACGGATACGAACGCATATTCACAGCAATTCAGTTTCGAATCGGTCACTGGGAATACTTACCGCCTTGTGAATCGTAATAGCAGTAAATGCATCGGGATCGGAAATAATTACCCCACAACATTTGATCGAGAATTATTTTTACAGCGCACTTGTTCATCGACCGATACGAGTTTGCAATTTTTACTTGTGCGTACCGATATGTCGATCAATATGAGTGAAACTGGATTTTATATTGACAATGCATTTCAACTTCGGAACGTTAAAAGTAACAAATGTGTTGATCTATACATGGCAAATCCGAGCGACGGAACAAACATTTGGCAATATGATTGCAATAATACTAATGCACAAAAATTCAATTTCACTTCGACGGATGCAAATCAATTCGAAATCCGCAACATTGATTCGCTAAAAAATATGGAAGTGGAAGCCGGCAGTTTATTGGATGGTGCGGACATCCGACAATGGTCCACTAGAAATACATTGTATCAACAGTGGGAAGTCACAGCACTTAATGACAGTAGCAATCCTTCAGGTAATTTTTCGATTGGAAAGTGTACTGGTACAGACCGCAATACAAATTGGTATTGTAATGGTTCCGTCAAATTCAATTTATCAAACAAATTATCAAACAAGTGTATGGGTGTCACAAATGGTTCATTGTCTTCCGGAGCAGATCTTCGACAATATGAATGTAATGGATTATCAGATCAACAATTTTACTTGAATTTAGTTGATTCAGCCATTTCCCTCGCTCCGTACGATTTTTTGAGAAACGGACGCTATCAAATCGTCTATCATTATGCAAACAAATGCATGGACGTTCCAAATGCATCAACATCAAGTGGCGCTATCATACAAACTTGGACTTGCAACAATACAAATGCTCAAAAATTTGATTTCACTTATAGCGGTGATGGATATTACACAATTTCCAATGTTAATTCCTTAAAATCACTGGATTTCGATCCATCATCCCAATCGCTCATTCAGAACACAACAAGTACAAGTAATTCTCAACGCTTTCGTTTTCATTTGCTAAATGGTAACCAATTTTCAATTACGAATCGCGCCCAATTAAATTGTATTGATACCACAGGACAAACTTCTACATTTGTGTACGAAATAAAAGACGGACTGATCTTTAAACAAAATGGTTGTTATGCAGCGCCGCCGCAAATTTTTCGAATCGAACCGGCAGGTGTTACTGGTGAAACTCTTCCTATTGGCCGATATCGCATTCAAAACATGAACAGTGGAAAATGCATGAGTATTGCAAACGCTGATCTAACCAATGGCGCCAAAGTTGTACAATTGACTTGTGAGGATCAACCAGAACAAATGATGGATCTGAATTTGTCCAGCAATCAACATTTCGGTTTGTTCAATATGTTAAGTGGGAAAAGTATAGAAGTAGCAAATGCATCTCAAGCAAACGGTGCGACCGTCCAACAATGGACAAGTGTAGGCCAAGCAAATCAAGAAGTATATTTTGTAAAAACAAATACGGCTGATGTCTTTGAAATACATCCGCTTCACAGCAATAAATGTTTGGACACACAAAATCAGAGTACAACGGAAAACACTAACTTAGTACAAATGCAATGTAACAATCAGTCATCTCAACAATGGAAAATCACACCTTGGCGTCTACCTGTAAATTATTCAAAGTTTCCCGATATGCGCACAAATTCAAGTCATAATTTCACGTTACTTCAAGCCATCGTAAATGGTTTTTGATGAATGAATGCAAAGGAGGTGTCCATATGAAAACTATCATACGGCACCTCCATGCGAATCAACGCGGGGTATCTTTAGTCGAATTACTTGTAACAATTGTTTTAATTGGACTTGTTTTTGCAATCTCGTTTCAAATCGTTGGCTATATGAACAATAGCAATGCCGAAATCGCACGAAAAGAAAGCTTATTACGTGAAATGCGGTTTGCAATGGATGAAATTCGCTCAGAATGGATCAAAGAATCATTTCACAATTTAACTTGTAACAATTGCATCCTTCAATGGGAAGCTGGCAATCATAAAATTTTATTTGCAATCGATACACGTGGACTATATCAGCAAGACCAGACAAACCAAATCAATATGCTTGCGCCACACGCAACGACAGGAACTAGTATGTCAATTATAAAAAATCAGCTTACCGTCAATATCGTTTTAAAAAACCAAACGACGATGTGTTCACAAAAAACAGTCTTTGCTAGAACCGATTGGATGAATTCGACGTTAACTAGTTCGGATTAATTTTGATCGACGAAGAGTTTCTTCGAGGGATGCTATGTTTGCCAATTTGCATCCAAGCGGATAATCAGGACGTCCATATTTCCCGTGATAATCTGCCCCGCCTGTTTGAACCAATTGAAAACGCTCTGCAAGTTCTATTGCACGCTCTTCATCTTCTTCGCGATGGTCAGGATGCCAAACTTCGATTCCTTCTAACCCAATGTTAACCCAATCTTCAATCGCGTCCCAATTATTAAGTTGTCCTGGGTGTGCGATTACCGGTACTCCGCCAGCTTCACGCACCGCTCGAATCGCCGCTTCCACTTCGACATATGTCACAGGCTTAAATGCAATTCCAACGGTTGACCCCTCATATGATTTTCCACTAAACAACTTTTTATATAAATCACCATGAATCGAATCAGCAATACCCAAATCCATCAATGCGTGCATAATATGTTGTTTGTAAATACAGGTACTTTGCTTTGCATAGTTCATCACAAGGTCTTTCGATATCGGATATCCTGCTGAAATTATCTGTTGAATTGCGTATTCAGACGATTGTTGGCGTGATGTGATTGTAGAAACACATAACTTCTCTAGTGCCGAATGACCTGGGATGATATTCAACCCTAGAATATGAGCTTTACCATATCGCTTACGATCTTCTGCAGAGATTTCAATGCCAGGAATTACAGTAATTCCATAGCTTTTACCTAGTTCAATTGCTTCATTAAGACCTACCGTTGTATCGTGATTTGTAATTGCCAAATAAGTTATGCCGACATTTCGAGCCTTGGTCAAAACCACTTCAATGGATTCTGAATTATCTGAAATATTAGTGTGGCAATGCAAATCAACATTCAAACAAGCTCAGCCCCCTTAGGTTAATATATTTATTATACCCACTTGAAAGTAATAAAAACAAACCCAGATTCGTTACATGTATCTTCATGTAACGGACCTGGGTGATATTGATTACATTATTAAATTATTCGACATTACCATATATCGGAGTTTCTGAAGTTGTGTAACGATAATGCATCGCCAACGTATCATCCTGAATCCAAGCATTATTTTCTGAATGTTCCAATGTGATATTCATATTAGACCAATCGTTTAAGCTATACGATCCGTTGCTTGATAATGACCACAGTGGGAACGAAGCAATATATTCACCATTCACAGCATCGTATCGCAATGTTGAGCTATTTTGAACAATGCGCTCCAACGTCCAAGCATTTGAATTTACTACATATTTATTAGCAATATTACCATCGTTCGCTACTTCAAGCAGATAAGCAGCTCCGTGATCTAATGTTGCACCTGACGTGGATGTTACCTTTTTCGAAGCCGTTGACGCTTTGAAATCTTCAGCGTAAATCTTCAACTTCACATTTCCAGATAATGTGTTAGCTGTTTGTGTTTTTACACGTACATATAAATTCTGTGCATCGTTCGAAACGTAAACGCGAGCAATGTCCAAATTCGAGTTCGTAGAATCATTCAATTCGTCTAAATTATAAGGTACATTATTCCATTGTGAAAGCGCGCCATTTACAGTAATCGATTTATTCATACCTGCATTGTATTGGTAAGGAATTACTTTCATATCTTCTTGATTCGTATATGCTAATGCCGTAATGATATACCAAGCCGCTGTTACTGGTTGTAATGCAGTACTTACCAATGGGCGCATGTCAATTCTAGAAACTGCCTCACCAGCCGCCATATAACCGAGTGCTGTTCGTGAAACATACCATTGTAAATATTTCAACGCTTCATCTTTTTCACCGCGATAAATATGATGCAATGCTACATACATAGACATTTGCGGCCATGATGGCTCATCACTCTTCGCTTCATCTCCCGCCGGACTCCATGGTGATGTGTAGTAGAATATATCTCCATCATAACGAGCTATGCCATATCCATCATGCAATAAATTCGATTTAATTTTGCTAATATGGCTTACTGCACGACTTGAATTTGAATCAATGATACCAAGAACCATTAATAAATCAGAAGATGAATCCAATTTCGTATTTATTGTACCATTCGGATAAACAGCTCGGTTATAGTAGCCTCCGCCACTGTTCCACATCCCTTTGTTATCCCAATCATTACGTTGCAAACTTGTGCGGATCGCACCAGAAACTCCATTCCACCAATCAGCCATATCTGTTAACCCTTTTGCTCGAGCAGCAGACTGGGCTGCCGTCATCCCTGCAATGTACGTTGCCTGAGTGAAGGTATTGTATTCAATGTTCTCTTCCCAAATCGAGCTATCAGCCGAGGAATATCCCCACGAATTCATCGTATTAGAGATAAAGTCAGCGGACTTTTTCATTTTGCCCCACATATCATTCAAGAACGTAGCGTCATATCCGCTTAATTTGTAATGATTATATGCCCCATAAATCCATAATCCGATAGCATCATGTTCAGGTTCAACAAATTGCACCCAATTTCCAGTCCATAAATTGAAACACGTTCCAATCGTTCCGTCATCGCGAACACGATCACGCAGGAAGTACCAGTATTTATGAGCCTCTTCACGGAATCCCGCTTTGTCCAAAATAATTGCCGTAACGGCTGAATCACGTGCCCATACTTTATAACTGTAGTTATACGGATTCGTCGTTGCTGGCATTGCACCGTTTAATGGATTGATTGCATTTTTAATGGCCACCAAATTACGTTTGTATGTTAAGTTCATACCTTCATCACTAAAACTTACTTGTTTCTTTCCTGGTGCAGTTAACCAATTCGTATACGTCGAACGCGTCGTATTCAACCATTCTTCCGCTGTTTTCGTACGCAGTGTATCGACCGCACTCGTCGTTAACGAAGTTGAAGAATTCATTGAAATTGCAAATGACCGTTGGATCGAACCATTCGCCGGAATGACAAAACGCGTTTGAAATGCAACACTCATATCAAGTGCCCATTTGTCTACATTATTTTTTAATGTTGCATTGCGATCAAAAGCGATCCAAGGAGAAACACCGAGGTCATTACTATTTGTGTTCAAATCGTCTGCAACGGTAAAACTACTCGGATCTTCAAACGCAGTCATCGCAACGACCGCTTGACCAGCACCAGTCATATCCACAAAAATCGTTCTGCGGGATGAATCATACCAACCATGATGCCATTTGTTCGAATTCCCTTGAGTTTTGTTGTTCAGGTGAATCATTTCTAATAAGTTGTATTCAATTGGCGAACCCGTAGGATTTGTAAATGTATACGTTGCAATGGTGAAATTTTGATTTGGAACCATGGAGTAATCTTTTTTTACCGTTATCGGCATCGATGATGCACCATAATTCAAATATTTGGTATTCAAAATACCATTTTCATCGTAATAAGCTTCTGCATTAAAGTTTGTTACATTATTGTATTTCACACCGCTCGTTTCATTTCGGAAAAAGCCTGTATATTCTTTAATCACACTTGTTGACATGTCGTCTTTATAATGTAATTCGGCCAAACGAGGGCCATTACCACCTGAAAAACCACCTTGATCAAGTTGACTGATTCGGCTATTCATCCAAATGCCCATCGTATCTTTCCAATTCGAAAGATAAAGTGATGTAATTGAACGATCCGTAGCTTGTGTAGCTGGCACAGCTGTTACATTTACATTAACCGTCGTTGTAAAACTATAATATCGAACCAATACTGGGGTCGTACCAATTACAAGCCCTTTAAGTGTCGAAGCAGGCAGCACATCAACATATTGCCAAATATCTGGAGTCAACGTTGTCAAACCAGAAATATCTACTTTTGTTCCATCAACATAATTAGCATATACTTTGATGGATTTTGATTGTCCCAAGCTAACTTGCAAGGTCGAAGAATCCGTTGAGATATTACTAATTTGAGGTGTTCCCACATATTGCACACCTGCCGTCACCGTTGTAATTCCTTGATCAAACGAATAATCAATACCGTTATTATTATCCCAAACGCCATTTCCGTTATTAAATGCAGCAAGTGATATTTTAGTTGCGTTTAAGCTCAGAATAATTTTGAAATATCCGGGATAATCCGATGTTGACAGAGGAGTACCAGGAACATTCGTCCAATTGCCTCCCTCAGGTTTGTAATGCAAAAATGCTTGTGCCTGGTTGGATTGATAATAAATTGTAAAAGTGTTCTGAATAGGTGTAGCTGTTGGTGCCGGTGTAGCTGTCGGTTCTGGTGTAGCTGTCGGTGCCGGTGTAGCTGTTGATACCGGCGTAGTTGTTGGTGCCGGTGTAGCTGTTGGTGCCGGTGTAGCTGTTGGTGCCGGTGTAGCTGTTGGTGCCGGTGTAGCTGTTGGTGCCGGTGTAGCTGTTGGTGCCGGTGTAGTTGTTGGTGCCGGTGTAGCTGTTGGTGCAGCTGTAGCTGTTGGTGCCGGTGTAGCTGTTGGTGCCGGAGTTGGCGTGACAATAACTGATTCCAAACTCATTGACACTTCGTCTATTTGTAAAGATGTTGAGCCTGGTGAATCCAAATAAAATCCAATATCTAAGTTACCACTAGTCACTTCTGCTAATCCTGAAATAAGAGTCCATTGACCGTTTGGAGTTACATTTACTGGTATCATCGTTTTACCAGTTGCAGTTAATTCCATACGTGCAGCTGTTGGTAAACTTCCATATGCGTTTAATTTCACCCATGAACTGACACGATAAACTCCATCAGACAGTCCGGATTTTATTTGGTGAATACTTTGTTTATATGCCGACGAATTCCAAAAATAAGCTTTATTTAATCCTACTTTTGCATCGAAAGCATCAACGCCTACTGATGATTTTTGACCACTTGGTTGCCACACTGTCCAACCTGATAATGTACCGCTCTCAAACCCACCGTTCACAATGCTAATAACTGGTTTAGTAGTCGGTATTGCCGATGGAACGGGTGTTGCGCTAGGGTTTGGTGTAACTGTTGGTGTAGGATCTAACGATGTTGTTGGTGTCGGTGTGCTAGAAGCAGTAGCCACTGGTGTAATTGTAGGTGATGCTGAAGGTAACGCTGATGGTGCAGGTGAATTGGTAGGAACAACTGTAGACGATGGTGTGATGGTAGATACGGGTGTCGGTGTTGCGACTGGATTTGCAATCAATTCTACTTGGTCTACTTGAAAAGAAGTCGAACCAGGTGAATCAATATAAAATCCAATATCAACCACTTGACTCGTTACATTAACGACTTGGCTAATTTGTGTATAAACCGAAGTTACGGGAATTGGAACATAGGTTGGACCAGCGCCGTAACCTGAAATTTCCATTCGAGCCACTGTAGGTTGTGCACCAAATACTCGTAGTTTAACATATGCTTTTACCGTGTATGATCCATTTGCCAAAAAGGGTTTTACTTGATGAATACTTTGCTTATAGGCTGCTGCATTCCAAAAATACATTTTTTTAGAACCACTAAACGTATCTACGCTGTCAATTCCAAAATTAGCAGTTTTTCCGGTAGGATGCCATTCTGACCACCCAGTTAACGTACCTGTTTCAAAACCGCCATTATCTAAAAGCGAATAATTTGCATCGTTGTAAATAACATTTTGATTAACGAAATACGTACCCGTGCCTGAAAAAATATAATCCTTACCGCCGTTGTTATCCCAATTGGTATTATTTACGTTAAATGCGGCTGTTACAACTGAGTTTCCGCTAGGTACTAAAATTGTCTTCTTGTAGTAATTCGGAATTTCACTTGTTTGCATAATTTCGCCAGGCAAAGAAGTCCAAGCTCCAGCGTTAACGTTGTAATGAATATTTGGGATACCACTCAAACTTTTGTAATAAATAACAACTTCATTCGCTGCAAAAACACTCCAATTAACCATAGACAGTAAAATACTTGCAGTCAAACATAACGATGTCCAATATTTAATCCACTTAACTGATTTCATCTTATTCCACTCCTAGTTTCTTTCGTCCGCACGATGCGCAAACGATTTCTATATAGTCTAAAAAAAATATTAATGAAATGCAAGATATCCCCGTCAGCATGTTATCGCTAACATACTGACAGAGATTTACCTTGCTATTCAATGATCAATTATTCGATATTACTATAGATCGGTGCTTCTGTTGTTGTATTACGATAATGCACGCCTAATGTGTCGTCTTGAACCCATGACGTACCCACTTGATGCTCAAGCGTAATATTCATATTTGACCAATCGTTTGTTGCCAATGCACCCGTACTAGAAAATGACCAAAGCGGGAATGAAGCAATATATTCCCCTGTCGTCGCATCATATCTAAGCGTTGAACTGTTTTGAACATTTCGTTCAAACGTCCAATTTCCACCTGTTACAACAAATTTGTTTGCGAGATTACCATCGTTTTTCACTTCAAGTAAATATTGTGCACTGTGATCGAGTGCAATTCCCGAAACGCTGGTTGCTGATTTTGCAGCAGCTGATTGCTTAAAGTCTTCTGCATAAATTTGCAATCCGACATTTGCACCAGATGTGTTTGGCGATTTCGTTTTGACACGCACGTATAGATTTTGTGCGTCATTTGATACATAAACTTTTGCGATATCCATATCTGCATTTGGTGTATCACCTAAATCATCAAGAACATATGGAATATTGCTAAATTGAGTTAATGCACCAGTTACTGTTACCCCTTTATTAAATCCTACATTATACTGATAAGGAATTACTTTCAAGTCTGCTTGATCCGTGTAGGCGAGTGCAGTTAATACATACCATGCTGCTGTAACCGGTTCTACCGCTGTACTAATTAATGGACGCATGTCGACACGAGAAACTGCTTCACCTGCAGCCATATAACCAACTGCTGTACGGGCAACAACCCACTTCAAATATTTAAGTGCTTCATCTTTTTCGCCGCGATTAATATGGTGTAATGCAACATACATCGACATTTGCGGCCACGAAGGTTCATCACTCAATGCTTCGTTTCCAGCTGGACTCCATGGTGATGTGTAATAGAAAATATCTCCATCATATCGAGCAATACCATAACCATCATGTAATAAGTTTGCTTTCACTTTATTAACGTGACTCACTGCACGACTTGAATTCGAATCAATTACACCGAGAACCATTAACAGATCTGAAGATGAATCAATTTTGGAATTCAAAGATCCATCTGTAAAAATCGCACGATTATAATATCCACCGTTTGCATTCCACATGCCCTTGTTATCTGAATCGTTCCGTTGTATTGACGTACGAATTCCGCTAGCTACACCATTCCACCAATCAGCCGTACCTGCCAATCCAAGATCACGGGCAATATACTCGGCAGCATTCATCCCTGCAATATAAGTAGCTTGCGTAAAGACATTGTACTCGATATTTTCTTCCCAAATCGAACTGTCCGCCGCACCATAGCCCCATGCATTGGTTGAACCTGAAATAAAGTCTGCTGATTTCTTCAATTTAGGCCACATATCATTTAAGAACGTCTTATCGTAACCACTTAATTTGTAATGATTATAAACGCCCGCAATCCAAAGTCCAATTGCATCATGTTCTGGTTCAACGAATTGAACCCAATTACTTGTAAACAAATTGAAACATGTTCCGATCGTTCCGTCTGCACGAACGCGGTCGCGTAACCAATACCAATACTTACGCGCTTCTTCACGGAATCCGGCTTTATCAAGAATAATTGCAGTTACTGCCGAGTCACGACCCCATACTTTATAACTATAATTATATGGGTTTGTTGTTGCTGGCATTGCACCTGTAATTGGGTTGATAGAGTTTTTAATCGCAATTAAGTTACGTTTATACGCCAAGTTCATTCCTTCATCGTCAAAATTGACCTGTTTTTTGCCTGGTCCTGTTAACCATGAGTTATAAATTGCTGAAGTATACGAAAACCAGTCAGTCGGTGTTTTTGCTAACATTTCATCTACCGCTGCAGTTGCATACACTTTTGTTGCATTAACCGTTAAACCAAATGAACGAGTAACTGTTCCATTCGCTGGAATGACAAAACGAGATTGGAAACCAACATCCATATCCATCGCCCATTTGGATGCATTGTTTTTGAGAACACCGTTATTATTAAATGACCACCAAGGTGATGCATTTACATCTGCGGTATTAGTAATCGAATCATCGCCCACCGTATAACTGTTCGGATCTTCAAATGCCGTTAACGCGAGCACGAACTGACCAGCACCAGTCATATCAACAAACAACGTTTTGCGAGTGGAATCATACCAACCATAATGCATTTTGTTCGAATTACCTGAAGTTTTGTTATTCAAATGCAGTGCTTCAAGTAAATTATATTCAAGAGGTGCATTCGTGTTGTTCTTAAACGTATACGTTGCAACAGTTACGTTCTTATTAGGTACAGTCGCAAAGTCTTTTGTAATTGAAATTGGTAATGCTGTCGTGCCGTACTTTTTATATTGCGTTTTCAAAATACCATTTTCATCGAAATAAGCATCCGCATTAAAAGTAGATACATTATTATATTTCACGTTATTTGTTTCATCACGGAAATACCCTGTATATTCTTTAATTTGGTTTGTTGCCATATCATCACGGAAATGCACTTCTGATATGCGCGGACCATATCCGCCAGAGAAACCACCTTGATCCAATTGTGATATTTTACTGTTCATCCAAATGTTCAACGTGTCATTCCAGTTAGACATATAGAGTGAAGTAACTGATCGATCTGTCGCCTGCGTTGCAACTTTTGCTAAGACTGAAACCGTTACGCTGAAAATTTGATCTTGTAATTGGACAATTACATTCGTATTCCCTAACGCTACAGGAGTCAATGCTCCAGTCGTGCTAACAGCTACAACTCCCGGATTTACCGTTGTATACGTAGCAAATGCTGTCGCATTGCTAATTGTTCCATCTGCATAATTCGCAGTAACATTAAGATTTGAGTTGCCATTTAATGCAACTGTTACCGTTTGTTGATCAACTGAAATACTGCGCAATACTGGTTTTGTTTTATAAACTTGATTATTTGCAACTGTCGTAATTCCAGAGGTGAATAAATAGTTTTTGGAATTATTGCTATCCCATGTACCTTTGTTGTTATTAAATGCAGCTTCTATTCTTGCTGCTGCATTTGTGATTGTAATCTTTTGATAACCTGGCACATCTGAATTCACCAAGGCAACTCCGGGAACTACTGTCCAAATTCCGCCTTCAGGACGATAGTGCAAATATGCATCTCCAAACGTGTTATGGTAATAAATCTCAAACGTGTTTGTAGAAGGTGTAGCTGTCGGCACTGGTGTAGCTGTCACAACAGGTGTAGCTGTCGGCACTGGTGTAGCCGTCACAACAGGTGTAGCTGTCGGCAATGCTGTAGCTGTTGGGACGATTGTTGCAGTCGGTACCGGTGTGATCGAAGGAATCGGTGTATCTGTCGGAATTGGTGTATTCGTTGGCGCTACTGTAGGTGATGGTACCGGCGTTCCCGTTGGAACGGTTGTCGTGATGACGCCATTAGTGACCGTACTTACACCTGGATTAAACGTATAATTCTTACCGCCATTATTGTCCCAACTACCTGCTCCATTCGTGAATGCAGCTTCTGCGATTTTGTTTGCATTTAAATTAAGAACTAATTTCATATAACCTGAAAGATCAGAAGTACTCATCAATGCGCCAGGTGCGACTGTCCAACTGCCACCTTCAGGACGATAGTGCATATAAGTTGTCGTCCAACTCGACTTAAAGTTAATTGTAAAGTTTTGTGATGGAATAAACGGTGTCGGTGTTGGAATTACGGGTGCACCTGAAGAAATCACACCTGCATTAAAAGTAGATACCCCCACAGGGAAGAAGTAATTGAGTGAATTACGGCTATCCCACACGGAACCGCCATCATTAAAACAAGCTTCGAGCTGTGTTAACGCACCGATATCGATGGTAGCTTTGAAATAACCTGGAATTTCAGCTGCAGTCATTTTGAGACCAGGTGATCCAACCCATAATTTATTTGCCTGACGATAGAATAGATATGGTTGAGTAAATCCTGATTTGTAATAAACTGTGACGCTATTACCAGGAACTTGCGTTGGTGCTGGCGTCGCTGTCGGTGCAATTGTTGGTGTTGCCGTTGGTGCTGGCGTGTCTGTCGGAACTGGCGTTGCCGTTGGAACTGGAGTATCTGTCGGAACTGGTGTGACCGTTGGAATTGGAGTATTAGTTGGAACTGAAGTAATCGTTACCGTTGCTGTTGGAGTTGCTGTGACTACCGGTGTTGCAGTTGGTACCGGAGTTGGTGTGTATGCGCCTGGAGGTGCGCCTACTGTAATAACACCATTCACAAAAGTTGAGGTCCCTGTAGGGAAAAAGTAGTTTTTGCCGCTTTTACTGTCCCAAGTCGGGTTCGTACCCCCGCTGTTGAAACATGCTTCTAGCTGTGTTGCTGCGCCGATCGAAATCGTAATTTTTGCATAGCCTGCTACTTCAGCATCTGCCATTTTTACGCCTGGAACAGTCGTCCATGTACCATTCGCTGGGCGATAATGAATGAAAGGAGTTGTAAACCCTTTTTTGTAGTAAATTACTGATGTGTTGGAAACAGCCGCATTCGCGATTTGTGTGCCAACGCTTGCATTGAGTGGGGTTCCAAATGCGGGAAAAATCAACGATAAAATCATTGAAAAAACCAACATAACCCTGAACCACTGCTTCATACGTTGCTCAGCTCCTTCGATTTGGATTGATATTCAGCGCATCTGCACTATGTATGCAATCGTTTGTATGCTAATACTAGCACGCAAACTTTAATGCTGTAAAGATGTAAATACGACCTCAATGATGAATTTCCCTTTCCATGCAGTCGTTTGACTTAAAATTTTCACAATTTTCTTTTTTTTATTTCCACCATTATTATTAGCGAAAATTCTTTAAGAAGGTGTTCCGTAATTGAAAGTCGAATGCTAAACTTAAAATATCAGGAAATCCATGTTTTTGGCATTGTAATTGCTTACATTTCAATTGATAACATTATTTCCCGATGATTACTTAAGTTCTTTTTTTCACAAAGTTCATGCTCTTGGTATACCGCTTGGATTCATCGAGTCAGTCACACCTTAACATTTCGAGGAGGATTGGTCATGCTTCACATTGTCGTTTGTATCAAACAAGTTCCGGATAGCCGTGAAATTCGAATCGATCCAAAAAACAACACGCTGATACGTCAAGGCGTGCCAAGCATTGTAAATTTTTACGATTTACATGGAATGGAAGAAGCATTGAAAATCAAAGAAAAATATGGAGCACGGATCACGGTTGTAACGATGGGCCCACCCCCTGCCGAGAAAAGCTTAAAAGAATGCATTTCACTCGGCGCGGATGAGGCTGTTCTCGTAACTGACCGTGGTTTTGCTGGGGCGGACACGCTTGCTACATCTTATGTATTAGGAAAAACACTGCAAAAAGTCGCTGAAACATGGGGACCAATTGATATCGTATTTTGCGGAAAACAAACGCTCGATGGTGATACCGGACAAGTTGGTCCAGGACTCGCTTGCCGCTTAGACCTTGAGCAACTCACATATGTTGTCAAAGTAGAAAATGTTGACATCGAAAAACGCCGGATCCGTGTGCACCGATTAATGGAAGATGGCGTTGAAGTCGTTGAAACTTCCTTCCCAGTTTTACTAACTGCGTTAAAAGAATTAAATAAAGTTCGCCGAGCACCACTTCCTGGAATGCTCAAAGCCGCTCGTTTTAAACCAACAGTTTGGACAACTGCAGATTTTCCAGATTTGGAACGTGCCAAAATTGGATTAAAAGGTTCACCAACGATTGTATCTCGTACTTGGGTTCCTGAAATTCGTAAAGCAAACACCCAAATGATTCCTGAAGGTTCATCCGAAGACACTGCAAAAGCACTCGTTGAGAAACTTTTATCTGGCGAATTGCCAAAAAAACTAGGATGGGCTGAACCTACCGCCGCTTCCATCGGAGGTGCAAAATAATGTCGACCGAACAAGTACAACAAAACGACGACATGCCTGATTGGTCCGCATATCGCGGTGTCATGATCGTGATCGAACAACGTGCTGGCATTGCAAAAAATGTCTCCTGGCAATTGCTCGGAGAAGGCAGAAAGTTGGCAAACAAGCTTGAAGTCCCTTTAATCGCATTTGTAATCGGACATCATGTTGAACATTTAGCAAATGAAGCGGGTTATTTCGGCGCTAACAAAGTCTATCTATGCGATGCACCACAATTGAAAGATTATCGCACACGGCCTTATTCACGCGCATGCTTACAATTGATTCATGACATCAAACCAGAGATCGTCCTATTTGGCGCAACTGCAACAGGTCGCGACCTTGCGGGAGCAATTGCAACACATTTACCGACGGGATTGACTGCAGATACAACGGAACTCGACGTAGAACCACATCCTTCTCGTTTGCTCTTAGCAAGTCGCCCTGCATTCTCGGAAAAAATGCTGGCAACGATTCTTTGTAAACAGTATCGTCCACAAATGGCAACCACTCGTGCAGGCGTATTCCAAGCGCTCCCACGTGATACCACACGTGAATTCGAGATTTTCACACGTAAATTCGAAATGGAAGAATCCGAAATTGCTGCGCAAGTCATTGATTTTATCAAATCCGAAGAACTTTTCAACCTTGAAGAAGCTGAGATTATCGTGGCTGGTGGCCGTGGTATGGGCGGCCCAGAACCGTTCAAAATGCTTAAAGAGTTGGCAGAAGCACTAGGTGGTGTCGTTGGCGCTTCAAGGGCAGCCGTCGATGCGGGCTGGATTAAACACGAACATCAAGTCGGTCAAACCGGACATACGGTCCGTCCAAAATTATATTTTGCGATCGGTATTTCTGGAGCCGTTCAACATACGGTCGGGATGAGTAATTCCGAAGTCATCGTCGCAATTAACAAAGACGCGACAGCACCGATTTTCAACTTTGCACATTTCGGCATCGTCGGTGACTTATTCAAAATCGTTCCTGCCATTACCGAAGAAGTGAAAAAACGGCGCGAGGTGTTTGGCGTTGCAGCCGTAACAACGGGAGGTCAAGCGAAATGAGCGAAAAATTTGATGCAGTTATCGTTGGTGCAGGACCCGCTGGATCTGCTGCTGCCATGACGATGGCGCGTGCAGGATTAAGCGTTGTGCTTTTGGAACGAGGCGAATTTCCTGGCGCAAAAAACCTATTCGGTGGAATTTTGTACCGTAAACAAATTGAAGAGCTTGTACCAGATTTTTGGAAAGAAAAAAACGCTCCCGTTGAGCGTCACGTCGTTGAACAAAACATCTGGATGATGGGCAAAGAATCAGTCACAAAAATCGGACATCGCAATGATGCTTATAAAGAACCGCCAAACTGTTTCACTGGTCTTCGGGTTCGCTGGGACTCATGGTTTGCAGATAAAGCCGTTCAAGCTGGAGCTATTCCGGTCTATGAAACAGTCGCACTTGATGTGATTCGTGAAGGCAATAAAGTCGTTGGTGTCAAAACAGACCGTGAAAATGGAGATCTGTATGCGGATGTTGTCATTATCGCGGACGGCGTGAACTCGTTGCTTGGCAAGGCGATGGGCGTACACCGTGAATGGCGTCCGGATCAAGTGTCTCTTGCCGTCAAAGAAGTCATTCAAATGCCTCGTGAAAAAATCGAAGATCGCTTTGGACTCGAAGGTGACGAAGGTTCAACGATTGAATTTATGGGTGAAACATCACTTGGCATGGCCGGAATGGGCTTCCTTTATACGAACAAAGAAACGATCTCTTTTGGGATCGGTGTCATGGTAAATCATCTTCGCGAAAAACGCGTTAAGCCCTATGAATTATTAGAATCCGCCAAACAACATCCAATGTTCCGCAAATTGCTACAAGGCGGCGAAACGAAGGAATATGCAGGTCACTTAATTCCCGAAGGTGGTTTTGACTCCATTCCGCAATTGTCAGGTGATGGTTGGATGGTTTGCGGTGATGCAGCACAACTTGTTAACTTCGTACATCGTGAAGGTACTAACTTAGCGATGACTTCTGGTCGCCTCGCTGCGGAAGCAGTGATTATGGCTAAACAAAACGGCGGAATGACAGCAACAAATTTAAGAGCATACGACAACGCAATTCGCGCATCATTTGTTATGAAAGATTTGAAAAAATACCGCGGAATGCATGGTTTACTTCAAGACATGGACCCAGAATTACTCTTTACCAAAATGCCAAAAGCAGTTAATGAAGCCGCCTATAATATGTTCCTTATTGATGGCACATCAAAAGCTGAAAAGCAAAAGAAAGCAGTCGAAATTATCAAGTCTGCTGCTGGTGGTACGATGAGTTTATTGAAATTGGGCTATAAAGGATGGAGGGCGATGAACGGATGAGTAATGCAAACATTGCTGACAAGTTGTTTATGATCCGATACAAATGTGATGATGTATCCCACTTAATTATTAAAGAACATCAATCATGTATGTCTTGCACGACGAAAGATTGCAACTACTTCTGCCCCGCTGATGTGTACGAATGGGACAAAATGAAAAAGCAAACGAGCGTTGCCTACGAAAACTGTATTGAATGCGGAACGTGCCGAATCGCTTGCCCTTCTGATAATATCGAGTGGGTATATCCTAAAGGTGGGTATGGGATTACGTATAAGTTTGGTTGATCAAAAAAAATCCTTAACAACAATTCAAAAGGCCATGCCTCCTACTTAGGATGTGCGGTCTTTTTTTTCCATCTTTACTCAATTCTAATCTCACGGGAGGTTGAAGAGACTGCGCAAATCGAAAAACGGTTATGATATATTAACCAAATGGTTCGGAAAAGAAGTTGCGCGTGTGGCACTCGACTACATATTAAACGGTGAAGGTATTTGGTATGACCCCTTTGTCGTTCAATCGTTTCGTAAATTCATTTTTCCATTTCCGCTAGGATCCATCGTTGAAATGCGCGACGGAAGTATTGCAATTGTGGTCAAGCACGGTAGCTCGCATCATCCCGAAAAATATGCAGATGGAGATTTTTACGATTGCTCAAGAACTCGAGATCAAGTGATCCGACATGTCCGTTCTGAATCCCCAAAAGCATATTAAGGACATCAAAAAGACCGCTTTCGAAAATGACAATTCATTTTCAAATGCGGTCTTTTTGTTGTTATGAAATTGATGTTGCTGGTTTACTTTTGCGAATCCAAAATAATACGAAAACACCAAATGTAATTCCTGAAATTAAAATCAATTGACCCACGGAACCTGGATCGTGCATAATCACGCCAGCAACCGTAACCATTGCCAGAAACAGATGAACTTTGCGCGAAGAATGTTGACGGCCTTTCCATTGCAAAATCTCGCCGTAAATCGCGAGCAACAACATCCCACCCATCGCAGCAAAACCAGTATACACATCCATCGATTTCATTCGAAGTGCGTCTGTCCACCATAAGTACGTATAGAAAGAACTATGGGCAAATGACATCATCACCGCACCCCATCCAAGAATACGGTGATTTTCCCGAAGTGTCACGACAAGCGATCGACCGAATTGTTTCGTTACCGTTGAAACAGAAGAACCGAATCGTTTCAAAAATAACGTTGCAATCCAAAATCCGAGTGCGATCCACATGACTTCCATCCCTTTACTTCCAGCTGCCATTAATGCGCGTTTCAACATTCTCGTGTTTGTCATCGTTGTCAGACTCGAAAGAATAGAGTACGTTTGCCACAAATAATAACCAGATAGTGCCATCACAACAATCAACACAACATATTTTAACGCATTCCAATTTTTCATACTTCATCCCTCATTTACATTCATTTCAATTCATTTCAATTCATTTCTCTTCTCTATCATTTACTATAATCCGAGAATGTCATGAAAAAATGAATCGATTATGAAAAATTATGGGATCGGTTAGTTTGCTTCCTCCAACAACACAACGCCGCTTGCATCTGCTTGAATGGATACTTTTCCACCGCTAACCTTAGCAGTAGAACCAGAATAAGCATCCCTTACAGACGTACCGTCAGCAAACACATCTCCAACATTGATGGAAGCATTCCCTTGCGCACCGAGCGCTACTACGACGCCATCCGAAATTCCGTTTTTATCGTATGTTCGGCTAAACGTGTATGGTCCATCACCAATCTTCTTGTGCTGACCAGCTCCTACTGCAAGATGATCATTTCGGAAAGAACCGATTTTTTGCCAATGTGTAAGGACTTGCTGATTGATGCTGTTCCAATTCATATCCGACCGTGTACCTTGATCTTTATCCGAACCACCTGGACCTTTTTCACGTGCAGTCTCATCACCATAATAAATTTGGATCGCTCCAGGAGCCAAGAGCAATGCCGTTCCCGCCTGAACGAGACGTCCTCGATCGTAAAGTGATGTGTCGTGTGAAGACAAATAACTGAGCATATTAAATTTATCATCGTTATTTAATTGTGAAGCATATCCACTGAATATGCCCTCCATATTGTCAATACTCGCACCTTGGAAGCTAAAATTCAGTAGCGCATCATAACCATTATTAAAGTAATCGTCTTTACCGACACCGTGACCCCACACTTCGCCAACCATCCAGAAGGGATCTTTCCATTTTGAAGCTGGATCATCCGAATTTTTGCTACGCCATTTTTGCAATGCCGCATCGGACTCCTTCTTCAGTTGTGCCCAGCGGAACATATCTACGTGTTTGGCAGTATCTACTCGGAACCCATCGATTCCGAACTCTTCAACCCACGCTGCAAGCCATTTAGAAATATAATCTGCTGGTGCAATATTCATATCTTTACGACTGGATTCGGCCGCCGGAATCACCCATTTTTCATTACCATTAGCTTCTTTGGACCATTTGTTTGTCAAAACAGGTGCCATACCGACACTATTTGTTAATTCCGTTCTGAAATCCGGAAGATTTGCTAAACATTGCGTTTTATCATCGCCACCGCAACTCGTATATCCTGAAATTCCAGCGCGAATCCAAGGTCCCCACCATTTCGCCCACATCGCTTCGTCTTTATAGTCAATTTTATCGTGGAAACTATGGAAATTCTGACCATTCGAAGGTTGCCAAGATCCATCAATGCCATTCAATTTTCCAAAACTATATTCTTGCATATCTACAAGTGTGTTATAACCGGCATGATTCATTACGATATCCATGACAATTCGAATTCCTCTTGCGTGTGCAGCGTCAACCATATCACGCATATCTTGAACCGTACCCATATTTTGATCGACTTCCGTGTAATCAAGTACGTAGTATCCATGATAAGCATAATGTGCAAAATCCCCAGAACCACCACCACAGAAACCATGAATTTGCTCATATGGTGCAGTCAACCAGATCGCGTTTACTCCTAGTTTTGTGAAATAACCATCTTCGATTTTTTTCTTCAACCCTTTCAAATCGCCGCCATGGAATGTCCCAATGCTCTGACCATTTGAGTCGGTTGATTTACGTCCATACGAATGATCGTTCGACGTATCTCCATTTTGGAAACGGTCGGTAATCAAAAAGTAAACGGATGCATTATCCCAGCTAAAATTATTAGAGGCCAATTTTACTTTTGGTGTAGTTATTGGTTTTGGAACTGGTGTAACATTCGGAACCGGAGTTACCTTAGGTGTCGGAGTTACCTTAGGTTCTGGCGTGTTTGTCGGTTGTTCAATAATCGGTTCATCAGTTGGTGTTTCTTCAATCGGATCAACCGGTATCGGCGTCAATACAGGTTTTGGCGTTGGGATCGGTTTAGGTTTTTTGGTTTGTCGCAATACAAGTACTGTTGTTGTATTTTTATTTGGTAAAATTGTCGTGAAAGGTTTTGAGTTTGGTTTTGGCGTTGGCGCTTTGGTAAAAGAACCAATCGGTTTCATGATGATTTTCGCGACCGGCTTCGCTGTTGGCTTCGCGATCGGTTTTATTGTTGGTTTCGCGATTGGCTTCGCTGTTGGTTTCGGTGTCACCACAGCAATTTTCTTCGGTGTAGCCGTTACTTTGGGAACAATAGTCGATTTCGGTGTCGGAATTGGCGTCGGATTAGCTACTTTGACCCCTTTAGGCGCCCCACTTAAAATTGCTCCGCCATCAATGGTAATTGCAGAAGTTGAAATATTCGTTTTATAGTTTCGCTTACTATTGTTATCCCAATTTGATCCGCCATCATTAAAAACAAATTCCAACGACGTAGCGCCGGCAAGCTCAATACGCGTCATTTTATAACCATCAATCGAAGCGTCGGACATCTTAACTCCCGGTAACGTCGTCCACTTCCCATTTACACTATAATGAATGTACGCAGTTGAAAATCCTGTTTTGTAATATACTGACACACTTGACTGTTCGTCAGTTGTATTCGTTGTAGACCCCGTCGATACTCCATTTGGACGACCGGATGTAATTTTACCTGGTTCTTCATATATTGCAGCATCAGAGCTAAAATCAAAACGATAGTTTTTCATATTATTGGAGTCCCATTTTCCCGCTCCATTGTTAAAAGCAGCGACCATGCCAGCTGCTCCATTCGTGTCAATCTCCAGACTGAAATAACCATTCCCTTTAGCAGTCATCTCTTTCCCAGGAACTGCTGTCCATGTCCCCCCATCCAATTGAAAATGTACGAATGGCGAAGTGAAGCTCCCCTTATAAAAAAGGGTAAATGTTGATGGTGAAGCATGACTAATTAACGGAACCAACGGGACATTCGGAATCCCAATCAAAAATGCAAACGCTATCATAATTGTGCGAAAAAATAAACTCTTCATAATTTACCCCTTACTTTTGCGTAGATTCGTAAAAAATTCGTAAATCAATCATATTGTGAAAGCGTTTTAAAAACAAGTGAATATATGCTTTTCGAAAAAAAAAGATTGAATTTTATATTCACATTTTTTCACACAATCCCTACAAAATTCATCGACGTTAACGAACTAATATAACTAAAGAAACAAACGTTTCTTAAATTCGACTTGGAGGAATCAAAATGAAAAAATTTCAAAAAACAGTTGCAGCAATCGCACTCATCGCTCTAATCGGATCAAGCATGAGTAGTTTGGCATTGGCACATGGTGGACACAGAGGCGGATCACAAGGATTTGGTGGTTTTGGAATGAGTGGCGGAATGATTCCGCAAGCAAATGCTCAATCAAAGGCAGATTCAACAACTCCTTCCGATGAATTAAATTCTTCAGAGGAATACAAAGGAGGTTTCAACGGTGGTCGAGGGCATCGTCATGGTTTTGGCGGTAGCATATTAAATCAAATGGGCAAAGGAAAAATCAATGTTCATCAACAAAAATATATGAATTTATTGATTGCTGCATATGCACCTGAACTTAAACAAGGATTTGCTGATTACAACGCAACAAAAGCAGCGCTTCAAAAACAAATTCAGGACTTCGCTACTGCACAAAAAGGTCTAAAACACGTAAAACCAGCAAAACCTGACCAAACTACATTAGACGCACGTAAAGCAGCTAAAGATACGTTAAAAGCAGCAAATACCGCTTTTGAATCTGCAATCCAAGCAGATAATGATGCTGATATCGCAAAAGCATTGAAGGGATTGCTTGATGCTCAAAAGGCCGAATTGACTCAACAAACTATTGATTTTCTTGCACTAAAAAATGCTCAAACAGCACCAACGACTACACCAGGAAGCACACCAACAACTTCACCAGGAACATTAAGTCCTGCATCGACTACTTCAACTTCTGCAATCACGTTATCGAAGTTGAAGGTAAAAAGCTTAAAAACTGCAATCAAGAAAGTTCATGGAATTTAATAAGTCAGAATAACATCAATTTGTGTAATTCCCGTGTCTGCGCGTGCGTAAGATACGGGAATTTTATTTTTAAATCATTTAATTATACATAGGAATTTCATGAACTAGCTCGAATACAATCAAACATCGTACACTCCCCAGTTACTCCGCTTGTATCCCCCGCATTGGAGGCAACACCCTATGGAAAAAATACTACTTTCTGCTACTCTTCTCGGTCTATCACTTGGAATTTGTATCATATTAATGGGCGAAACCTCAAAACATATGTACTCCTCCCCTTCTGTCTCATTCCAACGCGAAGCATTCGCTGCGTCAACAACTAATTCAACAATTTTCTTGGAACAAGTTAACACCAATGCGAATGCTTGTCTCACTGAAAAAAACTCCATATCCCAAAAGCTATTCTATCGGTTGCGAGAATTTACAAATAAATATATAGTGAAGGAAACGTATGCATTGAAAGGGTGTAATTCACTTGAAACTACCAATTAGGCTACTTATCATTTTAGTTTTAGGCGCGGTTATGCCTATTTTGTATGTGGCCTTCTATAAATTACGATTAGTTGATCTTAATGATCCGAATCTTTGGATGGAAAGTTTATGTTTTGCTCCCGCTGGTATGATTTCAGCCTATTATTTAACACGGTTATTCGATCGTGCTGGGACTATGATTCAGAAAACATTGATTATCATTGGTTGGATCGTTTCATTACCAATCTCTATCGTAAGTTCATTAATCGGTGGTAAAATGTTACCGATGTGGATTGGGCCTTGGTTATTTGGTTTACTTCCACTCGTTATAGGATTATGGATTGCCAATCGGATCGGGCGCACAGCGCATCTCGGACGAGATTAAAAAAAGGGGAGTTGTTCAATATGTTTTTTGGTATTATCATCGGTGTCGTTATTTTGATTTATGTAGTTTCGCTTTACAATTCACTGATCGGCTCAACAAACAAAACGCAAGAAGCATTCGCATCGATCGAAGCTTCCTTCCAACAACGGATGGATGCACTCGTATCACAATGTGAGGCAGTACGTTCGTACATGGATCATGAATCCGAAGTTTTCAGTTCCGTAACGAAGTTGCGCCAAAACATCGGTAGTTTGAAAACATCAGAAGAAAAAGTGGCATTTGATCAAGAACTAACTCAAGCCCAAACATTATTTCGTTTGACTGCAGAGAACTACCCAGACATAAAAGCTAATGAGAACGTACTCGTGCTTCAAAAGACGGTAAACGAATTAGAAGATCGATTATACGCCGCTCGCCGCGCATATAATGCTGCCGTGATCTCATTAAACAACTCGATTCAAATGTTCCCGAACAATATTTTCGTTGGATTTTTCGGCGGGAAATTCAAACCGATGGAAACATTAAAAGCTGACGAAGCAGCAAAAGTACGTCCAAACATTAGCGGCATGTTAAATCGCAAAGACTGAGAGAACGGAGTGTTAATACATGGAACATCCTTCGTTTATTTCCGCTAATGAATTATATGCAAAGCTAACCACTGATATTGAACAAGTGAATGGAAAGCGGCTTGAATTGGTCGCCAAACGAAAAAAAAACATTCTTAAATCCATGATAATTTTAGGGACAATCGCACTTGCGCTTCAAATTTATCTATACACAATCGATCCTGCATCACTCGGTTTGCTCTTTCTTAGCGTGCCAGGCGTTCTTATTATATCTTGGTTGATTGGATTCAGAATTGGTGGCGAATTTCGCGCAACGTATAAAACTCTAGTTCTTTCCATTTTTCAAGAAATCATTAAAGATTTCAATGAAAAGATGCTTACGCAATCCTTGATAAATGAATCAGACCTCAAGAATGATGTTCACTATCAACTTGCGAATAGCATGTCTACTTCTACCTTTAACCACATGCAATTATTTGATCGTGCGGCGGAATGGATACATACTGAAGATCATTTCCAAGGCAAACTCGGTAAAACCGCATTCGATTTTCTTGAGGCACATGCTGGATACACACAAGAAACTACGAATAGCAATGGCGGTACTCAACGACAAGAAGTGACCCTTTTCCGCGGCATTCTCTTTAGTGCAGATTTCAACAAAAAATTCAAAAGCATAACGACCGTTCGTTCTAAAGCGCCTGTTAAAAAATCATTACGTATTATTTTTTCCATCATCGCTGCATTTTTTATCATCCCAATTTCGCTATCAATATTTGGTTCGTTCACAGAAGATCCAGAATCAGGGTTTATCTTTGGCGGTGTAATTTTAGTCGTCATTTTGCTTCTATTTCGGAAGTTTTTCAGAAAAAAACAGCAACAAGTTGAACTAGAAAGCGTTGAATTCAACAAACAATTTAACGTTACATCAGATGACCAAATTGAAGCACGTTATATTCTAACATCATCATTATTCGAACGTTTAATGGAATTGCGTCAGCGACTTGGTAACCATTTAACATTAACATTTAAAGATCACAACGTGTATTTAGCCTTCGCAATGAAAAACTCATTCGAGCATCATTTTTCAAAACCAATCACTAGTGAAACCATCGCACTCGAGCACGGCACATTTACTTCCATTTTATCGATCATCGAAGAACTTGATCTTAACACGCGCATCTGGTCAAAAGATTAAAACGGATGAATCCAAACCAAGTTCAACCTTGGAATGGTTCATCCGTTTTTTTTCGCCCACACAGAAGTTAATCCTTGTGCATGAAATATCAAAACATCTATCACAAGGAGGAAACGAAAATAAACGTTCTTGTCACCGGCGTCGCCGGATTTATTGGTTATCATACTGCGCGCGCACTACTCAATCATGGAATAACAGTTCACGGAATCGATCATCTAAACGCATATTACGATGTGCAATTAAAACATGATCGCTTGAAACAATTGCAACCATATGATCAATTTTATTTTTATCCAATTGGGCTAGATCAACGCGATGCTATCCAACAAATCGTAGAAATTCAGCAGATCACACACATCATCCACCTCGCTGCACAAGCAGGCGTTCGGTACAGTTTAACAAACCCAGATTCGTATATTGAATCAAATATTACAGGATTTTTGAACATCCTCGAAGTATGTCGTGCCACCGATGTTAAACACCTAATCTACGCCTCTTCAAGCTCAGTATACGGCGCTAATGTAAAAACACCATTCTCTACCGATGATGCAGTAGACCACCCGGTCAGCCTCTATGCTGCCACAAAAAAAGCGAACGAATTAATGGCACATACCTACAGCCACCTTTATAACATCCCTACCACTGGTTTGAGATTTTTCACCGTCTACGGTCCATGGGGACGACCGGATATGGCCTACTTTAAATTCTGTGATGCCATCATGAATGATCAACCCATTCAATTATATAACCACGGAAAAATGTTGCGAGATTTTACCTATATTGACGACATTGTTGATGCGATCATTCCATTAATCGACTTAGCTCCAACACTTCAAACGTCACGAATCGGGCAACAACTCACACCCTCAACTAGCCACGCTCCTTACCGAATCTACAACATCGGAAACAATCAACCGGAACAATTAGTAACGTTGATCCAATATCTCGATAATTTATTAGGAAAAAAAGCGATCAAGCAATATGTGACGATGCAACCTGGAGACGTTGAAAAAACGTACGCAGATATAGAAGACCTCGAACGTGCAATTGGATTTAAACCAAAGACGAATTTATATACCGGATTACGTCAATTCGTTGAATGGTATATGAACTATTATGTAAAAAAGAACCTTTAATCGTCAACGAGACCACCGTTGTCGATTCAGGTTCTTTTCATTATTCTATAGCCGATTTTTGTTCCGCTTTAATTGAGTTATATAAATTTCGATACGTTGTTACAATCGTTGTATCATATCCGTATTGTACCAGTGACGACTTAAATGAACTTAAAATCGCATCAAACTTGACATCACACGAAGTAACCGTAGCTTTTCCTAGTGCAATATATTTAACTTTATCTGCTGTCGTTTTTGCTGCTTTCACTTTATTATAAGCAGATGTCAACGAATTTTTGCATTCAGCCTGTAACTTAAAAATCTTTGCAAGCGCATCTTGATTTAGTTCGGTTGACGTTGGAGCTTTTGCAGGTACTGTGTTAGGTTTAGAATTATTCGTAACCACGGGTGTATTCGTTGGTACAAGTGACATCGTTGGTGCAACTGAAGGAGTTGCAGTCAAAACAGGTCTGATCGTTGTCACAATTGAATCTATTTCTGTAACTCTCGGAATATCTAACGTACTTGCAACTGGTATGGTTGGAGATGGGTTCAAAACATTAGTAGATTTGCTTCCCAACCAATTGACAACATTCGTTTTTTGATCCCATGACCATTTACCACCGAATACTTTTTCGAGCGATCGAAACGGTATATAGAGCCCACCATTAACCAGATAACCCTTTGTCGAAACCCCTTTGGATGAAGGTTCATTAAATAACTTTATCGATTTGGGATACCCTAGTACATGACTCAATTTCGATTTCATATTAACTTTCGTAGATTTTTGAATCCACTTCGTACGTTCTTTCATAAGTAACGCAGACGTTTGATTATTTACTAAGCGAAATGAAACTTGCTCGGCATCCTTTTCTAAGCGATACGCACGTAACACTGCATATTGCGTCCATTTAATCGGCACATACAATTCTTTATTGATCAAAAAACCATTCATCGTTGGTTGTAACCATACCGTCGTTGTATCATTCACACGCATTTGAAGTGATACATATTGCACGGACAGTTTTTCTGGTTTCATTCGATTTGTAGCGACACTCGTGCCAATCGTAATAATACTTGCAATAATCATAATCAAACCAAAAATTGCACGCAGGCGATGAGTGAGCAGACCTTTCATAATTACGTTCCTCCGACTACTGAAATTTTAATTCCAATTAAAATATGCTATTCTTATTGTGTACATATTCTATACTTTTTCTGTTAAAAAAACCTGAGTTAGGAAGTGTTAATGATGTTAAAAATTTGGCATTTGTTTTGGATATGGTATCACGAAACATTAAGTAAATTACATCGTAAAGACGGTTCTTATCAAACTCAACAATTTATTCATCACCGTGCACAACGAAAACATCATCTGGATAAGATCGCTTAGTACTAGGGTTTCGGAACTACATAATCTGTTTGTGTCTCATTAAATTTCCGACCTTGGCTTAAGCCATATTTCGCAGCAATCGATATTAACTCGTTATACTCTTCCTCAGATAACTTCTGCAGGAATATTATTTTCGCCTCTTTTTTCTCTTCCGTCGTAATGCCACCACTGACCATCTTCTCGAATAAACCCAATTCATTCGCAGAGAATTTAGAGATTAACACCGATGCGACTGTAATTTTATCAGCCATTGAGAAATTTGATTTTACATTGATCGCTTGATCAAGCGTAATGTCGCCTTTTGGTGTTGACGATTTTTTATCGTTTGTATCCATGACTGTTGTATCATCGTTATTTTTTTTGTCCGTTTTGACTTGAGATTTTATTGGAACTATAGATGCTTTCGGTTCGTTCACAATTTTCAGTGATTGATCTAGTTCTTGATTCAATTTTTGATCCAATTGACCGACAGCACCATCAAGCATCATATTCATAGCACGATCCATAATCACATCAAAGGCTATGTATACACAACCAACGATAATCACGAGTATCAACACAGAAACAACGAGAAACTTTCGTATTTTTATTGAACGCATCATTTAACATCCTTGTATTTTTTTCTGTTCCAAATCCAGCTTATAATATACAAGCATACTACACCTGATAAACCTCCGAAAGTATCTAAAGCAACATCCCATAAACTTCCTGTCCGGTCTGGGTTAAAGGATTGATTCAATTCGTCAAGTGATGCTATTAAAAATGTCGCAATCAATGTAATGATCAGTGGAAACATAGCATTAAGAAAACGAGATTTCACAAGTAAAATAATGACTAATCCAAAAATCGAATATTGGATCAGATGTGCCGATTTACGAATTAAAAATTCAATGAATTCATAAGGCTGAACCAAAGAATTAACAAAAATCCGATCATAACGAAACGTAATGTCCGGAACCCAATGAATAAGATCATCAATTGAAATCATTGATTTAAGCCATGGAATTAAGGTTTGTTCATGATAACTTTGTTGTGAATGAATGAAAATCACAAACAACCAAACAATTAGAATAATTACAATCCATTTACTTTGATGTTTGCGAATCAAATTCATTTCGATTCATATTCCTTTCTAATAAAATAAATCATTCAAAGAAAAACATGTCCCTATACAACCTTTTGCCGTTTTCGTTTAATCAACTCGACAAAAACGTCAACTTCTTTAATTTTAAATAAATAAATCATTAAACAATAAGTCAACATTGCAATAAGTATTGCTATTAGCAACGAAATTACACTATTCCAATGTTCATGTAATCCAATAAAAATTAATTTTGCAATCAACCCCATGACGAGCGAAGAACATAATATTTTAATAAAAGAAAATGAAATATTTTTAATGCCAAGATTACCTATTTTATTTCTAAGACTGAAAAGTAGAAGTGAAGAAGTTACAATTGCGGAAATACTAGATGCAAGCGCCAACCCGCCCAGTCCTATATATTGAGATAATATAATGTTAAGGGTGATATTAATGATTAATCCAATAACTGAATTAAACATTGGTGTTTTTGTATCTTGCATTGAATAAAAAACTTTCGTCAGAAATTCACGCTGACCAATTCCAATCAATCCTATTGCATAGAACATGAGTGCAGTCGATGTTAATAGAATTGCATTTGAATCAAAGGCACCGCGACCAAAAATTAATTTTGTAATTTGTTCAGAAAATAAGATAAAAATAATCGTTGCTGGCAAAACAATTAAACTAATACTAATCATTGAATCCGATATTATTTTTTTCACGCCTAAAAAATCATTGACAGAAACCATTTTTGTTAAAATTGGATAGATAACTGTCACGATTGAAATGATAAATACTCCATGCACTAGTAGTGTTAAAATGTTTGCATAACTTAATGCGGAGACGCCACCAATCGTAATATGAGTGGCGATCGAACGATCCACCAAAACATTTATTTGATTTATTGAAACTCCAATAATAATAGGAATTGATAGAAAAAGCATTTTTTTCAAGTTTTCATTTTTAAATTTGAAAATAAATTTAAAATTATAATTACTCTTAAAAATTGATGGAATTAGGATTACAAATCTAGCGAATACCGAAACTAACGTTCCAATTGCCAAAAAATAGATTGAAGTATAGACACTCATGTAAATAGAAATGGTTGCTACAAGTCCAACTGCCAACCCAGCAATAGCAGGCATTAAGTAATTTTTTTTAATTTGCAAGTAACCAGTGAAGACATAAAACAATAGAATAAAATACATTCCAAAAAAACTTATCTTCGTGAAATTTGTTGCAAGTATTGAAGTTTCTTCCTGAAAACCAGAAGCAAAGAGCCCAACCAATTCTTTTGCGAAAAAGAAACCTAATAGTGTTAAAATTGTGCATAAAAATAGCAGAACGGTAATTAAGTTATTTGTAAATGTTTCTGCACTTTTCTCACTTTCCTGAATGCTAATCTTATTATATATAGGAATATAATTCGCATTAATCCCTTCCCCAATAAACGTGAAAATTGCACCAGTAATTGTTAATGATATCAAATATGCATCACTAATATTAGAAACACCATAAAAATTGGCAAGGACTAGTTCTCTACCAAACCCAATTACTTTAGACAAAAGAATAATAATAGCCAAATAAATGGATACTTTCATGATGATTTTCCTGCATTTGATAAAATTGCTATATAATCACTCAACGCTTCCTTCCAGTTTGGAAGTTTGGGAATATTTAATGTATTTAATTTTTCCTTTGACAACCTTGAATTGTATGGTCTTTTTGCAAGGGTAACGAAGTCCTTACTCAAAATTGGATTAACTTTTATCGTTATCTTCGCTGCTTCAAATATCTCGCAAGCAAATTCGTACCAACTACAAAATCCATCATTTGTAGCATGATAAATCCCATAAGCTTCGGTTTGAATTATCGTATGAAATAATTTCGCCAAGTCTACCGTATACGATGGTGATCCGATTTGATCTGCAACAACCGAAAGTTCTTCTCTTTCGGAACTCAACCGAAGCATTGTTTTGACAAAATTATTTCCATTACTACCAAAAACCCAACTAACTCGAACGATAAAATAATTTTCCATTAACTTTTGGATTTCAATTTCCCCAAGATTCTTTGTTTCACCGTAAAAATTTATGGGATTTGTTTCGTCAGATTCTTGAAATGGTGCCTCGCCCGTCCCATCAAATACATAATCTGTACTTACATAAAGAAGTTTGGCATCATTTTTTTTGCATGCTTGAGCAATGTATTTTGTCCCAAGTACATTTACTTGAAAGCATAATTCCTTTTCCTGCTCGGCTCGATCGACCGCAGTATAAGCAGCACAATGTATCACAACATCAGGCTTGAATGTACTGATTACATGATCTACTTGCACTTCATCAGTAATATCTAATTGATTACGATCTGTTCCTAAACATTCAATATTGAATGCTCGTAATCTTTCGATTACATCGAATCCAAGTTGACCATTCTTACCTGTGACTAAAACTTTCATCGATATCCACCCTACTTATTTTGGTACATATTTTCATAGTATTGTTTATAATCACCCGAAATAATTAGTTCCCACCACTTCCGGTTATCCAAATACCATTGAATCGTCTTCTTAATACCTGTTTCGAATAATTCCTCTGGTTGCCATCCTAAATCATTTTTAATTTTTGTTGAATCAATGGCGTATCTCAAGTCATGTCCTGCTCGATCTTTTACAAATTCAATTAAAGATTCCGATTTTTCAAGTTCATTTAATATAATCTTTACGACTTCTAAATTTGATTTTTCGTTATTTCCACCAACATTATACACTTCTCCATTTTCACCATGATGAAGAATAATATCAATCGCTTTGCAATGATCTTCAACATATAGCCAATCTCTAACATTTGACCCGTCGCCATAAACAGGAACTTTACTGTTGTTTAACGCTCTTGAAATAATGAGTGGAATTAATTTTTCTGGAAAATGATACGGTCCATAATTATTCGAGCATCTTGAAATTGTTATCGGCAATTGATATGTTCTACCATATGCTTGTACCAATAAATCTGCTGCAGCTTTCGATGCTGAATAGGGAGAAGAAGTATGAATCGGGGTCTTCTCTGTAAAAAGTAAGTCTGGTCTATTTAATGGTAAATCGCCATAGACTTCATCGGTAGAAACTTGATGAAATCTTTTTACCCCATAATATTTTGAAGCATCCATTAATATTTGAGTTCCAATGATATTCGTAGTTAAAAAAACACCTGGGTTTTCGATTGATCGATCAACATGTGATTCTGCAGCGAAGTTCACGACAAAATCAAATTGCTCTTCTCTAAATAATTCAAATATCAATTCTCGATTTGTAATATCACCTTTTACAAACCTAAAATTAGGATTTTTTTCCAAAGACGCCAATGTAGTAAGGTTCCCAGCATATGTTAATAAATCCAAACACACAACGCGGTAATTAGAATATGACCGAAGCATATGAAATATGAAGTTACTTCCAATAAAACCTGCTCCACCAGTTACTAAGACTTTCATTGATAAACCTACCTTCTAATATTTAAAAAATAATATCGCTATTCAGTAAAAATGGTGCATTTAAATCTTTTTGTGACAAAATCGGGTCCGTACAATTCCAATTCACCCCGATATCAGGATCGTTAAAATGTATGCTTCGGTCAAACTCTGGCGCATAATACTCGTCTACTTTGTATTGTACTTCCACATCATCCGTTAATGTCAAAAAACCATGAGCAAAACCCTTAGGAATTAACAATTGTTTTCGATTATCATCAGATAATTCAACGGACAGCCACTTTTTAAATGTTGGTGATTCACTTCTAAGATCAACAGCAACATCAAGTATTCTACCTTTTGTACATCTCACTAATTTTGTCTGAGCTTTAGGATTCAACTGAAGATGTAGCCCTCTTAATGTGCCTTTTTGAGCGGAAAAAGAATGATTATCTTGCACAAAATCAATATGGATTCCATGTTTTTCAAAGTTTACTTTTGAATAAACTTCTGTGAACCAACCACGGTGATCACCAAACACTTTCGGTTGAATGATAAAAACGTCATCTATAACGGTTTTCACAATTTCCATAATTACACCTCTTCAAATTACATTTATAACTATGCATTTAATAATAGATTTTCCCATCAGCTACTCGTTTCAAGTGTTCACCATAAGGAGATTTTCCGTATTTTTCTGCTGACAAAAGAAGTTGTTCTTTATCGATCCATTTTTTATTATATGCAATTTCTTCAGGGGCAGAAATTTTAATACCCTGCCTTCTCTCAATTGTTTTTACAAAATCAGCCGCTTCAACAAGACTGTCAACCGTTCCAGTATCAAGCCACGCATATCCTCTTCCGAGAAGTTTTACGTTCAAATCACCAAGTTCAAGATATAAACAATTAAGATCAGTAATCTCAAGTTCTCCTCTTGATGATGGTTTGATTTTTTTAGCAAGTTCAACCACTCTGTTATCATAGAAATAAAGTCCCGTTACGCAATAATTTGATTTTGGTGACGCTGGTTTTTCTTCGATTGAAATGACCTTCCCTTTTTCATCGAAATCAACAATACCAAATCGTTCAGGATCATTTACGAAGTATCCAAATATCGTCGCTTTTTTATTTTGAACATCTTGAGTTGCTTCATTTAATAATTTGGAGAATCCATTTCCATAATAGATGTTATCACCCAAAATCATTGCAACGTTATCATTACCAATAAACTCTTCCCCAATAATAAACGCTTGCACTAAACCATCTGGCGAAGGCTGTTCTGCATAAGAAAGATTAATTCCAAATTCATGACCATCTCCTAATAGTTTTTGGAAATTTGGCAAGTCATTTGGGGTAGAAATTATTAATATGTCTTTAATTCCTGCTAACATCAAGGTTGATAATGGATAATAGATCATTGGTTTATCAAAAACAGGAAGTAATTGTTTACTTGTTACCATTGTTAACGGATATAATCTTGTTCCAGTACCACCAGCTAGAATAATTCCTTTCATTAATCTTGCACCTCCTGGAATAGAATCAATATTACACGTCAAATTTCATTAAAGAGTACTCGCGCATTCTCAATGAAATGATTAAAATCATCATCAGAATAATTATTACCTTCTATATTCTTTTTTTGAGTTGCCTGTTCAATCAAACCAAGTCCAACATTCATTTGTCCAGGCAAACGAGGGATAAGATGAACGTGAATGTGTCTAACACTTTCACTGATCGTCACTACATACATTCGTTCTATGCTTAAAAGTTGCTTTAACACACGATCAGCTTTTTTGATAAAAACAGCAATTTCGCTAAGTTCTTGATCAAAAAAATCATCCCAATTTTCCAGATGTCTTTTTGGTTCGATGTATAAATACCCCAAAACTTGCGATTCAAAAGGACCATGACATATGATAAAATTATCGTTTTCATAAATCTTCAACATGGTATTGCCAGCGTGTTTTTTACATATTAAACAATCCATCCAAAAATCACCCACTCTGCTGATCGCCTAATTCATAATTTATTTACAATCATATACATCATGCAACCTTACCAAACCTTTTAAATGGCCGGAAACAATCACAGGTAATGATGAAATTTTACTGTTTGAATTTTCCATAATTTCTAATGCTTCAATCGCTAACTTTTCACTTGCTATTGCCTTAAATTTTACTGTCATAATTGATTCTGCGTTTTTAATAAAAAAATCGGCTCCATAATGATGCAAAGCACGACGAATATCTCCATCTGTAATTATCCCGATTACTAATTCATTTTCAATAATACATACAATGCCTAAATTCTTTTTGGTTAACTTATCAACAATGGTTAATAATGTATCATCTTTCGTTGCGATTGCTACGTTCTCTATGGGTTGCATGACATCACATACTTTTGTTAATAAACGTCGTCCTAATGCACCGCCCGGGTGATAAATCGCAAACTTCTCTGCTGTAAAACCGCGTTTTTCAATTAATGCCACCATTAGCGCATCACCCATTAAAAGTGTTGCTGTAGTACTAGAGGTCGGAGCAATATTCATAGGGCATGCTTCTTTTTCGACACCAATATTTAATACGATGTCCGAAACTTTTGCGAGTGGAGAGTCGGGATTTCCAGTTAACGCAATAATTTTCGCTCCGATTTTTTTGATAGAAGGAATTAACTGCATCACTTCATCCGAAGATCCACTATTTGAGATTGCAAGTACAATATCGATATAATTTATCATACCTAAATCCCCATGTAACCCTTCGGCAGCACTCATATAAACAGATTGAGTTCCAACTGATGAAAATGAAGCAGCAATTTTGCGACCAATAATTCCAGACTTCCCTACACCTGTAACAACAACTCTTCCCGAACATTCTAATATTTCTTTTACAGCAAATTTAAAATCATCATCTAATTTATCTTTAACTTTTAACAGTTCTGCAATTTCAATATCAAACACATTTTTTCCAATAGCTACGATATCATCATCTTCTGCAAAGAATGACATTTATGAATCACTTCCTACTGGTTAATATGTTTGAACTTTTCGACGATCTTATTCCATTCACCTTGTTTTTTTAATAAGAATTCTATAATTTCTCGAACTGCTCCGTCTCCGCCTCTGTACGTTGAAACAAAATTAGATTTTTCTTTAATCTCTATACAGGCATCAATTGGACACGCACAAAACCCTACTAGCCCCATAACTTCGAGATCATTCAAATCATCACCGATATATACTATTTCTTCTAATCGCACATTATTCGCTTTGGCAATCTCAATTAATTTATCTTTCTTGTTTTTAATTCCTTGATATACGTCGTTAATGCCTAATTCCTTTGCACGAATCTCAACAATCGTAGATACTCTAGCCGTAAAAAAAACAATATTATACCCGATACTTTTCGCCTGTGAAATCGCCATACCATCCTTGACATTGAAACATTTAGATTCAATGCCATTGGAATCAATATAGATTTTACCGTCGGTCATTGTCCCATCAATATCTAAAATGATCATTTGATAACGAATCATAATTTCAACTCCAGCCTATTTCACTGATTCATAAAGATCACAATAATTTCCTGACATGCGCTAGGTCTTCTTCGGTATCCACCCCGATAAGAACTTGTGTAGTCTCAATAACTTTAAGCTTATACCCATTCTCAATAATTCGGAGTTGTTCAAGTGATTCAGCCAATTCCAAACTCGATGGTTTCAATTCAACATATTTCATTAAGAAATCTTTTTGGTAACAATAGATCCCAATATGTTTATAATAATTATTAAAATTTTCTCTATTAAATGGAATTCTACTTCTAGAAAAATAGATCGCATTGTTATTTAAATCTGTGATCACTTTTACGCAATTCGGATTATCAATATCTTTATCTTCAATTAACTTTTGTTTAACGGTAACTACATGAACTGAAGGTTCAACCGCATTTATAATCTCGTTAATTAAGATCGGAGTAATCAGCGGTTCATCCCCTTGGATATTTATTACATAATCTGCACTGATGTCTTTAGCAACCTCAGCAATCCTTGAACTTCCATTCAAATGATCCTTAGAAGTCATCATTGCTTTTCCACCAAACGAGGTTACAGCTTCAAAAACTTTGATATCGTCACATGCAACAATTACATCATCTAGGTTAGATTTTAACGCTCTCTCATAAACGTGTTGAATCATATATTTACCATTAATATCAACCAAAGGCTTTTGTTGAAGTCTTGTTGACATTAAACGCGCTGGAATTATTCCGACAACTTTCATATTTTCACCTCAATTCAAACTTTTAACTAAATCATTGATTTGAATGGCTGATGTCAAAATATGTTCAATATCTTTTAAGTAAAGTTGATTTGGCCCATCACTATGTGCATTTTCAGGATCAGGATGAACTTCAACAAAAATTGCATCAACGCCAACAGCAAGTGCTGCCTTCATTAATGGGAAAACAAATTTTCTATTTCCACCGGTCGTTAATCCATTCCCACCTGGTTTTTGAACAGAGTGAGTTGCATCAAAAACAACGGGATAACCAAACTCTCTCATTTCCAACAATCCTGTCATATCAACAACTAAATTATTATAACCAAAAGATGTACCACGTTCACAAAGCAATATTTTATCCGTTCCAGATTCTTCTAATTTCGACACTACATTTTTCATATCCCAAGGAGCAACGAATTGACCCTTTTTGACGTTAACAATTTTACCTGTTTTTGCTGCAGCAATTAACAAGTCCGTTTGTCTACAAAGGAATGCAGGTATTTGAAGAATATCAACGACTTCCGCAACTTTTTCACATTGCCATGATTCATGGACATCCGTTGTAACCGGAATATTTAATGTTTCTTTAATTTCTTTTAGTATTTCTAGACCTTTCTCAATACCTAATCCTCGAGAAGAATTAATTGATGATCGGTTTGCCTTATCAAATGAAGCTTTAAAGATGTAATTAATATTTAATTTTTCACAGATTCGTTTGAGTTCATTCGCAACTTCAAAACACAATTCTCTGCTTTCAATTGTACATGGGCCAGCAATCAAGGTTAATCTATTATTCCCACCAATACTAAATTTATCGTTTAAATTAATTGCTTTTACGTCTTTCATTTTATGTCCCCCAATATTTTTCATCTCAATTATTAATTGCATTAATTTCTTTTTTCTTTACGATTAGATTTATTATTTTAAGCATTCCAAAAGCTATAAATAAATAAAAACCCATTTTAAACACTACCGGTAAACTATATGAGTACCACCTAAAAAATGTGATCAGCAGAAAAACTCCATAGATCGTAAAATTATTTCCACTGTTAATATTATTGATGAAATAAGTAATATAATAAACTAATCCAATTACCCCGAAATAACCTAACCAAACATAAGCATACATTGCACCAAATCCACCACCACCAACTAAATAATCAGGGTATATATATTTATTAAGAATTCCAATGGTGAGTTGATTTTCTGAGGTTAAAAATATATTTTGAAAAAATGCAAATAAAGAATTTAATCGGGTAGTTAAATCTAAATAGCCATTTTGAATCAGTCCATAATGAACTGTTGAAGTCAAAAACACATCACCTTGATTGGTGTATAACGTACCGTTTCTCACACCGAAAATCTCATTAAATGAATTGATCTCTCTAGACCTCATAACACTTAATGCGGACATCATGATAAAAGCACCAATAGACGACAAGAATACCCATCTGGTTTTAAATTTGTTTTCAAAATAAAAAATAAATATCATCAACAATAATTGCAAAACGACTAATCTAAGTCCAAGTAATAAAATCGAAAATACGTATAATATATTAATAACAAACAATATTTTTTTCCTTACATTCGTTCCTGAATAGATTTGAGCAGCAAGTGCAAAAATGAAATAATATTCGAAAATCGTTGAATTCGTTGTTGTGTCACCGTATACCGCGTTAAAAATATTTTCACCTGAATAGGAATAGAACATGATTGTAAGCATAACTGCAGTTGAGATAAAGAAAATCAAAGAGTTTTTATGATTAATCATTTTATCCCTGATATTTATTTGATCAGACAACTTGATATTCTGAAAAAATAGAAACATGAAAAAACTCGTAACTCGCAATGTTCCATTGGTATTCTCTAACGTTTGTAGATTCATATAAGATGAGTAAATAATATCTTCGAAATAATAAAATAACATATACATCCAATATGTTGATGTAAAGATTAACATAATTAATATGACTTGGTTCATTCGATGTTTATACATTAAAAATATGTTAACAATTAACACCATTACCAATAAATATTTTCCGGTTTCAGGTTCGTAAATTGATGATGCGAAAAAACACAAATAAATAAACCATAACACAAATTCATTAAATTTAAATTGCAACAATGATTTCACCTCACTTTTCCATTATTGTTAAGATCAAAAATTTATACTTTTTTTCAATATCTTCAGGTGATTCATTAAAATAATGGTATTTCAAGTATTGATCTTCACGTACACTTTTTGCATCCTTCAATAATAAATTATAAAATGTACTCATTTCCAATTCGTTTTTTATACAATACTGCTCTATCTTAAATACATCTTCAAGATAATCATCATGAAATATAACAATTGGAGAATTTATACTTAACAATTCAACAAATACTCCTGTCATGTGTATCAAACTAAAATCTACAAGTTTAGCATAATCATCATTATTCATTCGGATTAACTGACCACAAACGTATTGTTTTTGCGTGAAACTCATATAATAATCAATTGGATTTTTAGGATGAAATCGTAAATAATATGGAATTCCATGTTTCAGCGCGAATTCATTCGCAAGTTTTATCATTTGGATATTTGTACTTCTGTAGGATTCTCCGCACAAAATAACACCAAATGCTTTTTTAAGAGTATCAATTTGAATAGGTTTATTAAATGAAAAACTTCGTAATGCTCCAGCTTTGAGAAGTCTCGAATTATCTGTTCCATATTTTAAGAATTCATCCACTGTCGCCTGTCCCCAGACAAACATATAATCGCTAATGAAATTCTCATATGCCTCAGCATCCGCAATTTCATTACCTTCTGACAGAACCCTGTATTGTCCATGTTGCAAAGTGATTGATTTTTTCTCTACTAGTTTAGACATTTGTGTTATCAAATTATCCGGGGGATAAGCATCACAGAACGTAACCATTAATTCCATGTTAGTAAATAGATTTGAATCATCTATTTTTTTCTTCAACAACATATAATTCGATACCAATATCGCTGTTAAAAAAGGATTTTCAATCCGATATATCCCAAATTTTATTGTATTTTTAAGTAATAAAAATAATTTTATAAATATATTTTCAAAAGATTTTTCATGTAATAATTCAATATACTTAAAATTACTGTTGAATTTTAAAAACATACTTATAATTTCATTATAATCGGATCGGTTTGCATTTTTGAGTGAATAAAACAGACTGCAGTCAGAATCTATGTTTCCTTTTACCTCAATTTTATTACTAAACAGACATAAACGAACTAATTCTTTTAAAGTGGATGTGAGTCTACCGTCATATGATTTAAGTGCGATTACTTGACCGAAGTTAATCCCATCAATTATCAAGCTTAAATTTTTCTTTCGACTTCGAACTTTTTCAATAACACTCACCATCAAAGCACCTCATTATAGTTCTAAAGATTATGTTTTTCCCATTCCATTGTTAAAGGATTATATTTTCTAATTATTTTTGCAGGTACGCCAGCAATCACACAATAATCCGGAAAAACACCTCGAACAACCGAATTTGCACCTACTACACATTGTTTGCCCAGGATCGTCCCAGCCTGTATGCCAACACCATATCCTATGAAACAATTATTACCAATTGTTGTTTCGGAAATGAGAAATGGTTGCTCCATAATATGTCGATCAATTTCTCTATATTCATGATCAATATTAGTGATGAATACATTTCCACTAATTGTCGTATTTTCTCCAATAATTAATTCAATATCTTTTGAAGTAACATGAAAGTTTTGTCCGATTGATACATTATCCTTAATTGTAATGCCTCCGTGTTCACCATGTGCTTCCATTCGTAGACCGGGATATATTCTAACCCGATTACCAATCTTAATTTTTTTTGTGCCCAATAAAAATAAAGGTTTCCCCATGTATGAATAATTCCCAATTTTACCAAACCTTATTCTATTCAACATTGCCCTTATGAACCAAAAGTATTTAATTAAACTCATCAAATATCCTCCGTTCTATTTGTTTCACTAAAAATATCACTCAACCAATTTTCAATTGAATATTTATCATAAATTACTTGATCTAGTGGTTGATATGAACTCAAGAAAAATTCTTTGTCAATTTTTATGTTTTCTCTATCAATCACAAATATATTTTGCGGATTATAAAAATCATAATTTACAATATCATAATTTGTAGTAATCAATTTCTTATTCATTCCCAACATTTCAATGGTTCTCATTGTTAATCCTGTTTGTTTCGGATGTTGCATGTCTAATACAATCCGAGAGTCTTTAACAATATTTGAAATCTCATTCGCACTTAAATTTGAAAAAGAAAAATCTATCATTTTCGCACCAGAAAATTCTTTTTTTATCATTTTATAAAACTTAAAAATGAATTCACTTTGTAAATATAAAAAATTATATGATTTCAAATTGTTCGTTATGCAAAACTCTTTAATCTTCTTTACAATTTTATAGCGGTCAGAATGAATTGTCCCACAAAAACTTATATCATATTTAAAATTTTCAACTCTATTAACTACATTTTGAAATTCATCCAAATAAAATAATGGTCTAAAAATAATTGAGTTATAAAAATTTGAATCAAACCGATCAAAAGATAAAACTCGATCGAAGTATTTAAATTTATGAGATACTCCTGGAATATTAGCAACTGAATCCCAAAGATATAAACAAAATTTAGCGTTATTAAACGTATTTCTAAACTGTTTTAATATATCTTCTGATATCATGTCGCATTTCACGATAAAAATATAGTCATAATTAGTGTTTTTACATTTGTTTAAAATGTTATTGAAATATTCTTTTGTGATTTTTTTAAAAAATACTGGAGATATTTTCAATATTGCTCGATCAATCGATTTTGTAACTGATCTTGCATCATAGAAATCAACAATCGCTCCCATTGCTTCCATCTTTGACTTAATCTTTTGTTCATAACCAAAAAACTTTGGAGCAAGAAATAATATTTTTTTATGATTTAATATTTTTTGCGTCTCCATTACTTATACAATCCTTTTTTCTTCATTTCTTCAATAGAACTCTCATATTTATCATTCTCTGTTTCTTGATTGTTTGCCCAATCGACAAATTTCTCAATGCCTTGTTTAAATGAAGTATTTGGTTTGTAACCTAAAACGTTATTAATTTGTGTCAAATCCGCTAGATTGTGACGAATGTCACCTAATCTATAATTTCCAGATACTTCTATTTTTATTTCTGAATTATATTTTTCTTTTAATGAATTAGCAATTGTTAATACATCTGTTTTTGATCCCGAACCTACATTAAAGGTATGATAGTTAGCTGATTCGCTTTCCATTCCAAGTATTATAGAATCAGTAACATCATCAATATATACAAAATCTCTAGTCTCTAATCCATCTTCGAAAATATTAATGTCTTTATTATTTTTAATTCTCGTAGAAAAAATCGATAATATTCCGGTATATGGATTTTTTAACGATTGTCCAGGCCCATAAACATTTTGAAAACGAAATGCAACAACAGGCAAATCTATCGATTTTCCTACAATCATACATAACTCTTCTTGTGCTTGCTTAGTAAATCCATATACAGAGGACGGGTGTAATTTAGACAATTCATCTGTAGCCAACATTTCTACTTGATTATTACAATGTGGACATTTAACTTCAAAATCACCTCTTGACATATCTGAATCAACTCGTGATTTTGGATAAACAACTCCATGTTCAGTGCAATGATACTTACCTTCACCATAAACTGATCTAGATGATGCAACTACTAATTTTTCAATTTTATGTTCGCGATTTGAAATTAGTTCTAGCAGTTTAGATGTACCACCAATATTGGTATCTATATATTTGTTTATTTCATACATTGACTGACCTGTACCAGTTTCTGCTGCTAAGTGTATGACAATATCAACACCTTTTAATGCATTGTTCCAATCTTCTAAATTTTGAACATCCCCATTAATAAATTCAACTTTATTTTTAATTAAATTATATGTGTAAGAACTTTCAGAATTTTCACCGTGAATTTGTTTACTTAAATTGTCTAATACAACCACACAATAATTTTTATCTAACAATTTAAGTGTTAAATTACTTCCAATAAAACCTGCGCCACCTGTAATTAGAACTTTTTTCATGATTTCCCTTGCTCCTTATTGGATATTTCCTCTTTATTTTCATGCCCTAGAGTGATTGAACCTTCAACAATTCCTTCTTTTTTAATAACTGACAATATAGTTCCCAAAAAACATTTAATATCCATTAATGGACCCATTTTTTTGACATATTCGCCATCTAGAAATGCTTTATCTTCAACAGAAAGTTCATCTCTACCATTAATCTGTGCCCATCCAGTAAGACCAGGTATAATTTCATTTGCACCATATTTATCACGTTCAGAAATTAGATCAAATTGGTTCCACAATGAAGGGCGAGGACCAATAAACGACATCTCCCCTTTAAGAATATTAATTAACTGCGGAAGTTCATCTAAACTATTTTTGCGCAAAAACGCGCCATTTTTTGTCAACCAGCGATCTGGGTTTTCTAATAAATGTGTGGGGGTATCTTTGGGAGTATCAATTCTCATTGTTCTAAATTTCAAAATATTAAAGTGAATTTTATTTATACCAATTCTTTTTTGATAAAAAAATATAGGTCCAGGTGAATCCAATTTGATGGCGACAATAATTATTATTAATAGTGGAGAAAGTATAATTAATGCGAATAAAGCGGTAAAAAAATCAAAATATCGTTTAACTTTCAAATACATATATACACTCCACCTTTATATAAGAATCCCTTCAAATCGATTTAATATAAGTATATAAAAAAAATAACACAAGAGGAATTGTGTTCAAACGTTTGCTCTTGCGTTATTTTAAAAGCATGCTATTTTATTCGCATGCCTTTATCAACCTACATTCATGAACGTTGGTACAATATTTTTAATTACATTTTTAATTTCTTCTGCGTCCAATTCTAATGATTTTTCTAATCGTTTCACTTGGAAATGCATTTCTGATTTATCCACTTGTTGCGGATTTGCTACAAAAATCCGATTATGCATTGTTGAAGTGGTACCTTCTTCTTTTGTTAGTAATTCTTCATACAACTTCTCACCTGGTCTAATTCCCGTAAATACAATCTCGATATCTTCACCAGGTTCAAAACCAGACAGTTTAATTAAATCCCTTGCAAGATCTACAATTTTCACTGGTTCTCCCATATCGAGTACAAATACCTCTCCACCCTTAGCAATGGAACCAGCTTGTATCACTAATTGAACTGCTTCTGGAATGGTCATGAAATAACGAACCATATCTGGGTGTGTAACCGTTACCGGGCCACCATTCTTAATTTGTTCTTTGAAACGTGGAATAACACTACCGCGACTACCAAGTACATTTCCAAAACGAACTGCTGCAAATTTCGTTCGACTTGTACGATTTAATGACTGCACAATCATCTCTGCAATTCGTTTCGTTGCTCCCATAACACTTGTTGGGTTTACCGCTTTATCGCTTGAAATCAGTACAAAACGTTCAACATCATATTGGTCGGATAATTCAGCAACGTTTTTAGTTCCAAAAACATTATTTTTAATCGCTTCACCAGGATTCTTTTCCATCAGCGGTACATGTTTATGTGCTGCAGCGTGAAAAACAACTTGAGGGTGCATTGTCTTAAAAACGTGTTCCATACGCTCACGATCTTGAACATCTGCAATAATTGTTTCAATAGGCGCATAGATATACTTTGAACGCAACTCTTGTTCAATGGTGTAAATACTGTTCTCACCATGCCCTAGAAGAAGTAATTTCTTAGGATTGAATTGTAAAATTTGGCGACATAGTTCAGAACCAATTGAACCACCTGCACCGGTTACCAAGATTACTCGATCCCGTACGTATCCACAAATTTCATCTAAATTCGTCTGTACAGTTTCACGGCCAAGTAAATCTTCTACCTCTACACGTCTGATTTGTTTAGACATATTACCAGTAATCATTGTTTCTAATTTTGGTACGATCTTAATATGAGCACTCGTTTCTTTACAAATCGCAATAATCTCAGAAATCACTTTTCGTGAAACAGATGGCATTGCAATAATAATTTCTTGAACATTACGTGACTCAACAATTTGGTGTATTTTATTTCTTCCACCGAACACGGGAAGATCAAGAATTTGGAAATTGTGTTTAATCAAATCGTCATCAATAAATCCGATCGGACTTACTTTGAAATTTGAATTGTATTTCAATTCTCTAGCAATCATCATCCCGCAATTACCAGCACCAATAATTAACGCTGCAGGTGCAGATTCTTCATCTTTATTGATAAATCGATCACGGAATATCCGCCAAGCAAAACGACTGCCGCCAATTAAGAACATTAAATTCTGCAATGTCCTAAACATTATCGCAATTGAAATCCATTCACCAGTGAATACGTACATACTCAATGATGCAATAAAAACACCTAAGGTAACCGCCTTGAAAATAGATAACATTTCGCCAACGCTAGCGTATTGCCATATTCGATTATATAGTTTGAAATATAAACTACAGCCGGTTATTGTGATCGTTGTTATTGTTGAAAATACAATAAATTGATTAGTAAGTTCTTCCGTAATAATTCCATCAAAACGTAGTAAATATGCTAAATATACACTCGCAAGGACCATCAATACATCAAAGAATACCAATAACGGCATTTTCTTTGGATATGTCATGATAAACCCTCCTTTAGTTAGAACTGTTTTTAGAATCTTCGTGCCCATAATAATAATAGTAATAATATTCATCACTTGTTCGTTCTACGTTATTGATAACAACACCCAAAATTCTTCCATTAACATGTTCAAGATTAGATTTGACTTTAATAATCGCATCCCGTTTCACTTTGCCTGAATCAACAACTAAGACAGTTCCGTCTACTTTGGTTGCAATAATTTGTGCGTCAGTTACTGCCAGAGCTGGTGGTGCATCTACGATAATCGATTGAAATTCAGTTCTTAACTCACTTAGCAATTGTGTCATTCGTTTTGAGCCAAGAATTTCGGATGGATTAGGAGGTATTGGTCCTGCAGGTAATAAATATAAATTTTTAATTCTAGTCGGTTGAATTAAATTGCGCCAATCCGCTTGTCCAGACAATACAGTAGTTACACCTTGTCGGTTCGATAATCCAAACGTATGATGCATCGTTGGTTTCCTTAGATCACAATCAACAATCAGTGTTTTACGATCAGCTTGTGCATTCACAATTGCTAGGTTCGTACCAGTCGTCGATTTTCCTTCGCTTGGTCCTGCAGATGTACACATAATCACTTGGATCGACTCATCAATGGCAGAGAATTCGATATTTGTACGTAGCGTACGATACGATTCAGAAATCGGTGATTTAGGATTGACGTCCGTAATGAGCGGGCGTTCTTTATTTTGCTTAACCGGAGGCATCAGATCCCATCCTTTGCACGTTTATTAGAATTCTTTTTAGAATTTGTGTTTTCTTTGACTATTGATTCGTTTTCATCTCTATTGCGTTTCTTATCTACCAGATCATCCATATTGATTCGAGCAATTAAAGCCAGTGTCGGTAGTTGCAAATATCTGGTGACATCATCTTCGGACTTAATCGTGTCATCCAAATGAGCTAACAATAACGCTAAACCAAGACTTATTATGGTAGATAAAACAATTGCAATTGCTGTATTTAATAAAGGTCTTGGTGAGACCTGATTTGGCTTATCTAATGGTTTTGCTTCGTTTAGTAATGATACATTATCAACTTTCATAATCGTTCGAATCTGGTCTTGAAACTCTTTTGAAACTGCGTTTACAATTTGCATTGCTTTATCGTAGGACGTGTCTGTCACTACTACCGTCATTACTTGTGTATTATTCACAGAATTTACTGTTATTTTCCCAACTAATTCATTGTAATTTAATTCGAATGATGGATTTTTTTTAATGACCTCATCTAGAATCCGGGGTGTTTTAATAATTTCTTTATACGTATCAATTAAACGAATGCTTGTATTTACCGTGTCCATATTGATTGCATCACGCATTGGATTAGTACTTTCAGATTTTACGACAATCAATTTAGTGGAAGCTTCATAGACAGGTGTAATGAAATACTTGTTTACAACGAATACACTAATCGTTGAAACAAAAACGATTAAACCAATCAACCAAATCCGCTTTTTAATGATGTTGTAATAATCTCTTAGTCCTAGCTCCATTTTTTATCCATGCCTCTCTGAATCAGATTCTCCGAGAGAATATTCTCTCGGAGAGTCCGTTTAGTTGTCTGTCGTTTTATTTTAATGCTCGGAAGAACATTGCAGATGTTTCATTTAATGTAAGCAATCGTTTCGGGTCAAGTCCTTTGGAATTACCTTGAATAATTCCATGATAACTTGCTAAAGCTACTTCCGTTTTTAGTGATGGATGTACTTTTGCATGATCCGGATATACTTTCAAAACATCTTCGATCCCTTTAATACTTTGCTTTCCATCGATTACTTGAAGTAAGCGTTCCATTACTGTCGCAGCTTCTTCTTTCGTGATCGTTTGGTTCGGATTAAACTTACCTTTATTTCCATTCATTAAACCAAGTACGCTAACAGTTGAAATATCATCTTTTGCCCAATCTGAACTCTTAACATCCGTGAACGAATTTCCCGCGCCCGTTTGTTTCAATCCAAATGCACGAACTAGCATTGTTGCGAATTGTTTGCGCGTGGTGTTTTGGTTTGCATTTGCATTACCTTTTGCATCACCTTTAAGAACACCTTTTGCTTTTAATCCTTGAATCGAATCTTTTGCCCACGATTTAATCGTAGCTTGATCCTTAAATTCAGAATTATTTTCGACAATAGCAAAAGTTGAAGCATCTTTGCTATCAACAAGTGCACTCATGGTTGCGTCTAGAGCGTTAAAACGACCTGATACTGGTACGTATTCATTGTTCACAAGTTTAGCTACTGTCAATCGATATGGATTGATATTTAATCCATATTGAATTGGCAACGTCACATTGATTTTGCCGAGAACGCTCGATACTGATTTTGCAGCTACACTATTCGATGATTTGTCAACGAACGCAATATAGTAATTATCAGTTAATGCTCGTTGTGTCGTTCCAGATTTCAATTCGTCTTGAACCGGAACTTTATTGATAACCAATGAAACGTTTGAAGTCATTTCGCTTGGATTAACATTAATAGAAATTCCATTAATAACAATTTCTACTGACGTTTCGCCATATTCTGCCGCTTTCTTGAAAATGTCTGCAGGTAAATTAACACTAACTTGATCTGAATTAATCGAACCTAAGTCAATTTTGAGATTCAAACTAACATTACCGAGTTTGTTTTTTGCAACTTCATCCGAACCTTTTACATCACTAACGAATTGTGAAACGGATTGTTTTACAAGTTCTAGTTGTTTCAAAAATTCATTTTCATCAAAAGTAACTGTTGCTACATTTTGATTCGTAGTTACAGCTAATTTAACATTAATCGTAGCAATGTTATCAATTGCTCTTTCCAACAAGTCAATTTCATTTTGTTTCTTATTTATTGCATTTGTTGCATTATTTGCAGCATCAACATCTGCTTGTCTCGTGGAATTCGTTGTTGAAGGAACCGATGTTGGTACAGGTGTAGCTGCATTCATTTCTTCAAGCAATTTATTTACCAATAATTTAATTTCATTTGCATTTTCAACACCACTTGGCAAATACGGTGTTGGTGCCGGCGTTGCAAAACTATCAATGAAATCGATTCTCGGAGCAGGAGTTGCAATCACTGTTGGGATTGCAGTCGGCGTTGCAGTTGCTACTGCCGTTGCTGTTGGTGATGGTGTTGCAGTTGCTACTGGCGATGCAGTTGGTGATGGTGTTGGATCAACGTTGTTGTTATTTGTGTTTGGTGTTGGCGTTGCAGTTGGCGTTGCAGTTGGTGTTGCAGTTGGCGTTGGCAATGTAAAATAACTTATGATCAATGCCGTTGTTGATTCATGATCAGCATCACATGCTTCTAATAACACCCGTTGAAAATGAGTTAAATTATTAATCTTTAATCCGTTCGTTTCATTGATCATTGCACTTAATGTAATAGCCACACCATTCGAATTCAATAAATTAATTACGGATTGTGTCGTGTCTTGCATAAATTTTGTTGGATTCGAATTCGATAATACATCAGTTAAATTCGCAATCACATTATTAATACTTTTTTCAATTTCAAGCATAAATTGAGCGACATCGTTCGTTGAAACATCTTGACCACCATAAAGTTTGCTTAATTGATTCAACGTCACACGAAGTTCCGATTCTTGATTCAATAACGCATCGTATGTCGTTTGATCTAGGAATTCATTTCCCAAATAAGCCTTTAACACATCAAAGACTCGAGTTTTTGTTAACGCAGGATATTGCGTAACAGTGTTATCAAGCATGTTTTCTACATTGTTCCAAATCGGCGCATACGCATCGTCCATTGTTTGTGTAGAATTGTATGTAAGATTTCTAATACAGACCTGAGCAGTTGAAACGTTTACTTTCCCGCCCGATGACAAATTATCGAATACCGCTTTCGTTTTACTAATCAATTGTTCGGATACCGAAGGCGTTGCAAACGCGATTGCGGAACCGAAAATTGATTGAATTGCAAATGTAGATGCAATTCCAATTGATAAATACTTCTTCAGATTTTGATTCATACCCACACACTCCTAAGTTTTGGATTCATTGATCCATTCAATGATCAACCGATTTACGATAACATTATACCTTTCATATACGAAAAGTTGAAGGGAAAGTTTCGAGTGATCGTAGATGTGTTAATAATTCACAGGGAAATCAGCTCATTTATATGTGATATTACAGGAGTTTTTAGAGGTGGAATCGCTAAGTGCCTTTTGTGAAATCGTTTGTACAAATTAATATTACAGAATAATCATAGGAAGTGTCAATCTAATCGGACTTTTTTCCTCCAAATTGTGTTTAAATTTTGTCTTAATTATGATATTCGCTTACACGCGCAAACTAGAGATACTAATGGTGAATTAGTATCTCTTCGATTCATTTTACTCTTGGTTTCGCCCTAGATGTCGCCAGCGCCTCCCAAGGATTTTCTGGCCAAACATGTTTAGGATACTGACCACGTAAATCTTTGCGAACGTCAAAATAGGTTGTATTCCAAAAGTTAACCAGGTCTCTCGTAATTTGTACCGGACGACGCGCCGGAGACAGCAGATGTAATAACAATGGAATTTTCCTGTTAGCAATCGAAGGCGTCTGAGCAAGTCCGAACAATTCTTGGAGCCTTACGGCAAGCACTGGCGATTCTGGACTTGAATAATCGATTGGGATAGATGATCCGCTTGGAACTATCATATGCGAGGGCGCCAGCTCATCTAACAAACGTCTATTTTCATACCCTAACCGTTGCAATAATGCGGACATTACATCAATTTTACTTAATTCGGTTCGGGATCTGATCGTCATTAAATGTTCGCCAAGCCAATCTTCAATTTCATGGATTAAGGCGTGATCATCAAAAGATAGCAAATTCGGTATCAACTGATGGATTGATACAAATTTTAAACGCATCCATAATTGTTCAGTTTGTTTAGGCCATGTGAGAATGGAAAGTCCATATGTTTCAAATACAAGTTTCCAACAATTCACTAATTCTGCACCATCTACATTAGGTAAGTGTCGTTCTTGTAATACAAGCGATCCAAACGTTTGACGTTCAACCACTCGAATTACGTTTGTGTCTGCATCCCAATATATATGTCTTTTCTTTTTCGCCTTCGATAAGCATACCATTTCAACTAGCTGTTCACTCATTGCCAGTGCAGTTCGTACGGTAACATCAACACCAACATCATCGCAATCAACGATTACAATATATTCCGATTGTAAGCTTGTATTTTTTTTGAATATTGCACCTCTGCCGTTTGCGATTAAGTACTTATCGCCCCCACTACGTTTACGTGCAATTCGATCTGGAAACGCAAGTGCAGCAAATAATGCATTCATATCTTCCTTATTAAAAGGATTCTTTTGCATTTCCGCGATTGATACACTCTTCAAATTCCGAAGTACTCTATCCGTTTCCAATTGAACTCTTCTCATCGCCAGCGGATCGATCAAATCGTTCTGCTCTAATGCTCCTCGCTCAGAAATTTTAGCAATAAAGACTGCCGCTTCCTTTTCTAATCCCATGGTCGATACATGCAAAAGCATACTCGCGAATCTCGGATGAACGCCCATTTTGGCCATACATTCACCATGACTTGTCAGCGTTCCCGATTCGTTAATTGCATCAAGTTGAAGTAATAACGCTTCTGCTCGCTTTATTTCCTGTTCGGGTGGTTCATCAATCCATAGCAATTCCGATGGTTGCTTAATTCCCCACGCTTTTAATGTGAGCAATGGCGCTGATAAATCCGAACGAATAATTTCTGGTGCCTGCACTTCGTCCAAATGTGCATGCATTACTTTTTTCCATAATCGAAAACACCAACCAGGTCCGCCTCGTGCAGCTCGTCCTGCGCGCTGTATCGCTGACGCTTTCGACACACCCACGGTCTCCAAACGACTCATTCCAGTTTTATATGACCATCGCGAAATACGACTCAACCCACAATCGATGACGATTTGGACTCCGGGTATCGTAACACTCGTTTCCGCAAGAGAAGTTGACAGAATCAATCTACGCTTTCCATGTAAATTCCCTCGAATAATTTCATCTTGTTCTTCTGACGTTAACTGACCATGCAAAATACAAATGGATATGCCTATCATATTCAATAGTTTCCCGCGCACACGATAAATTTCGGCAACACCAGGTAAAAACACAAGAATATCCCCTGGCAAACTGGCAAGAACATTCTGAACGACTCGCTCCACATGATGCTCTAACAATTCAGCACCTAACGGGGGTACATATTCTATGGTTAATGGATAATTCGCCGCTTGAACTTGAAACGTTTTTCCATTAAATAACGTATGGATCTTGGGGTCGTCAAGTGTAGCTGACATGAGCAATAATTTTAAGTCTGTCCGAAACCATTCCTGTGTTTTCATCGCCATTGCCAGGCCGATATCCGAATGAATATTACGTTCGTGGAATTCATCAAAAATAATCAATCCCACCCCTTCTAACGCGGGGTCAGCCATTAACAACCCTGCAAGGACACCTTCGGTAACAACTTCAATTCGAGTATTCGGTCCGCACTTGTTTTCATGCCGAATTCGATAACCTACGGTTTCACCAACACGCTCATGCAATAAACTGGCCATATAAGCTGCCGCTGAACGTGCCGCTACTCGCCGCGGCTCTAACATCACAATTCGCTGTCCATTCATCCAATCCGCTTTCAATAGCGCAATTGGTACTTTTGTTGTTTTCCCTAAACCAGGTGAGGCGATTAACATACATTTATTATTTATCTTTAGTTCGTTTCGTAATTCTTGTATTGCCATATCTAATGTAGAGAAAATATTCATTGCTACGTTCACCTCAAAAACATTTGATCAAAAATAAAGTAAGCCCCGAGTCATCGAGGCTTACACATGTATTCTAAATTCATCAATAGCTGTTACTCAATAAACTAATTGCACTTAAAATCAGTGCAAATGCAGAGGAGAACATCAAAAAATGTAACGTAATTGAGCCCACATTTCTAAAAGAAGCGAAAGACACGTTTAATTCGTC
>CANHGK010000005.1 GCA_947460235.1 Paenibacillaceae bacterium
ACGAACCTGGTAAGAAGCAAGATGGTTTGGTGATGATGGCGGAGGGGAACCACACGTTCCCATCTCGAACACGACCGTTAAGCCCTCCAGCGCCAATGGTACTTAGACCGCAGGGTCTTGGGAGAGTAGGTCGTTGCCAAGCAATTTTGAAAAAAAAGATCCAATTCTCAGAATTGGATCTTTTTTTATTTGTTTTTGAAGGAAAAATAGCATTTTTGACGAATAAATAGTAGCTTGAGTCTGTTTTATAGGAGTGAGTGTTAAGCATGCATGAATTAGACCCAATCATTGATCAGAAAATGATTCAGGAATTACTTACACTATCTGAACCTGGCAATGAGTTTTTCGATGAGATTCTTTTAATGTATGATCAAAAATCTATTGAGTTAATGGGTTTAATTGAAAAATCAATAGAAACATTTAAGAGTGGACAATTAGATGATTCACTTTTATCAAATTCACATCGGTTTAAAGGTGTTAACTATAACGTTGGCGCGATCCGATTAGCTGGTTGGTGTTCTCGAATGGAGCAAGCATGCCGTTCTCAGGAGTGGAATGCGATAGTACCCATTTGGAAGGACCTTTCAATGTGTCATCAAGAAACGAAGTTAATGTTAAAAGAAATTCATCAACGGGTCATGAGTGGAAATTAATTTTTCTAAAAAAGTTCTTTTTATATATTGAAAATATCAGAATATTCAAATATAATAAAGATAACACCGATAAAGGCAAAATCGTTGAAAAGCGATGGCGCAAAGCTAGAGGGACTAAGAGTGTAGATTGTCATTCTTAATTAAAGTGGTCGTTAGTTGAGTTCGATTGTAAGATTGAATTCACTTGTTGGAGGTAGCGAAATTTATTGTTTGGTAATTGATTGAATGTTCGCTAGGATGGGGCGAATGGTTGATTGAATTACTGAATGGATGGTTTTGTTATGAAAGCCTAACGTAAACGAGTAGTTAAGAGTTCGTCACACGGGTGCATATGGGCCGGGTTGAGAGCAGAGTTTGCTGCCGGTTATTGAATAAATAAGTGTGCCGCGTTGAAGATGCAATGCTACAGAGATGTCAGCCAGCTACCGAAGTACGAGGAATCGTAAAGTGTCTACACTGAAAAGAGCAAACCCATCGAAAGATGGTGACGCAAAGCTACAGGGGCTTAATTCGCAAGAAAATGCCTGCCAGCTACCGGGTATGAAGGACTTTACCGGTGTTACAAAAAGACTTCTTCTCTCTCTCGTTTTTGAAAAGACGACGGAGACAAGGAGTTTTTTTGTGCTGAAAAATATGTTGTGCTCTGTTATAGTTAGGTATACGTATATTTGAATATAATATTTTCTGAAAGGAGACCGGCAATGAATACTGTTATTATCGTATCGATTATTTTGTTTATTGTAATTGTATCTTTAACAATTGCTCATATAACAGGAGGTTATCGAGTAAAACAAACGATTGATGAACAGCCGGAACGTCCATCAGATGAGTAAACATGACGATGAAGATGGAAATCAAAAATCAGGACCTGATGAATCTGCGAAAACGTCTGGTGGAGGAATTCCGATCAAATGGATTGGAATCGGTATTGGTGGTTTGTTTTTAATTGAAATTATAGTTGGTGTTATCTTGGTATTCACGCATAAATCAACTGAATCGCCAGTCTTAGCAAAAGCTTCTAGTTCACCACATGCATCAGCTAATCCATTAGGTCAAATAGAATCGAGTCATGAAAATAATTTGACTACAGAACATGGTGTTGAAACAACAGAACATACCAGTGAATCCGTAACTGAACAAACCAAAGAAGAAACTAATGAACCAACCAATGAACCATCCAATGAACCAGAAATAGTACATGAGGATAATGCGCTTTCGAATGGGACTTTGAGTCCAACGATTCCGACAGAATTGACTACGCCCAAACCACATGATTTAAATTCGAACGAGTTTCCTTCATTAAAATTACCTGATAATGGTGAAATTCAAGTAGACATTAAAGATGCAAAAAAATTGTTGGATTATATATCTGGACAATAGACAGGCACATTTTTCGAGGAATGCCCATACAGTAGATGGAGTGATTAATCATTTGCTGAAGAGGGGTATTAACATGGAAAATTTTTATGAGCCAGTAGCTTGGGAAGATCCGCTTCAAGCGGTAGAAACACAGTCTCAACCGAATCCGCAATACATAAAGGATTTGGAAACCGCAATTAATGATGAATTACATGCGATTCATTATTATGCAAAATTGATTGAATTGGCTCCGGATCAAGCGGATCGTCAGCGGATTGCAGCAATTCGTCAAGACGAGATTAGACATTACCATCATTTATACCGTTTATACATGCAGATGACAGGAAGACACCCTCAACTTGTTCCAGGTGAGGTTCCAACTTCTTATGCCGAAGGACTACACAAATCGCTACATGGTGAACTTGAGGCAGTTGAATTTTATCACCGTATGCACCAAGCAGCGACCGATGAGAAACAAAAGCTAATGTGGTTAAATATTGCTAACGATGAACAACGTCATGCAACGTGGTTTTTATACTTACTAGCTAAACTGCCTAAATAAATAAAACCCGATCCTCCAATGAATCATTGGATGTGATCGGGTTTTAACATTTAGAGGGTAAGATGTTCATTGAGCAAAGTTAGGGATTTACGGTTATTGCGTGTGCGAATATCTTCTAGTTCTTGTTTGGGAATGGAAAGAAATGCTTTCGCGCTTGCTGGACAAAATTGAGTTCCGATATTTTGTGAAACGATTTGAATTGCGGTTTCGATACTTTGGGCTTTACGGTATGGTCGGTCACTCGTAATTGCATCAAATGTATCAGCAATTGCGAAAATCCGAGCACCAAGCGGGATTTCATCTCCGCGTAATCCGTGTGGATATCCTTGGCCATCCCAACGCTCGTGATGGTAAAGTACGATATCAATTGAACCTTCAAGGAATTCGATATCGCGCATCATTTCAAAACCAATCATAGGGTGAGTTTTCATGACTTCCCACTCTTCGGGGAACAGTTTGCCGGGTTTGAGTAAGATGGCATCAGGTATTCCGATTTTTCCGATATCGTGAAGCAATGCACCCCAACGGATTTTCTTTAACGATTGTTGTTGAAGATCCATCCGATTCGCGATAGCCGTACTGTAGAGTACGACTCGTTCAGAATGTCCTTCGGTTTCGGAATCTTTTTTATCGAGTGCAATTGTCAACGCTTTAATAATTGCAAGATGGGAACGTTCGAGATTGCGATTTTTCATTTGACGACTAAGTGGCGTACCTTTTGGTGTAATTAATTGGTCGCATAAGTCACAAAGCTCTTGGTGAAAGCGATAGCTGTTTTCACTGTCAACGAGAACAACAATCCCATTTACGTTGTTTGAGACCGTATCAATCAAGGGGCAAAATAATGCTGACTTCGCTGGAATATGATTGAAACGAACGGATACTACACCGAGGTCTTCAATATTGCTACAGTAGACCGATTTTTTATGGAAGAGTACACTTGAAATCGTAGCCGATTCCGTAAGTCCCATATTCAAATCATCAGATTTAACATTACGTAGTCGGAATTGTTCTTCATCAATTAACCAAACGTAAACATTACTTAGCTTGAATAGTCGGCGTGACATTTTGGCGATTTTATTAGAAATGACAAAATGATCATTTGAACGCATGATTTCATCATTCACCCGGTCAGCAACGTCTTTGAACATTTGACGCATGAGTTGACGGTCTTTTTCAACAAAATGATGAATCGATGATGAAAATTGAGCAATGATGTTTTCTAACATACTTGCTTCTTTTTGGCGAAACCGATTTTTTCGTTTGCTGTATAAATGTAATACAGCGACCGTTGAATCGAGGAATGTTACCGGTATGCGCATGACTGAAGCGTAATCAGTAGATTCTAAGACTCGATCTTCACCAATGCGTTCAGGATCGAAATCGTTGATAATTAGTCGCTTGCGGCTAATTAACATATCCGATGTTACTGAACCTGTAAATAAAGAAGATTTTCGAATCACGATTGGCGTTACTGTATTGCGGTCGTACATATAAGAGGTCATTTCGGACGGTGCATAAGCGTTCGGATGAGTGAGTAATAGCGTGTCGAATCCGAGATGTATGTTAATATGTTTTACAATCAATTTACAGAAATCAACAAGTGCCTCGTAATGATGCAGCGTGTTTGTGATCGTATATTGCAATTTAATTACTTCGGACTCGTAGGTTTGTTGGATAAGCATACTGAGCATATCAGAAACTGACAAAAGGAAGGCGATATCTTGCTCAACAAGTAACCCTTTTGGCGCAGTCACGACCATCGAACCCCAATGATAATTATGTGTCAACAATGTAAACGCATGTTGATCAGCTTTATGTTCTGGATCAAGATTTAAATAGGCAAGGACAGGTGTAATATCCGGCAATGCAGGGTCACTTTCACACTCTGCAGGTGGTATTTGGGAGCCAGCACTGCAAATGAGTTTGTGATACATTCCTTCAATTTTATAAATAGCAATTAATGACGTGTCCGAAAAACAGCGTCGGGTCATGTTCACGATATCTTGCAACATTTGCGGAAGTTGTGTGAGATTCGGTTTTGTAAAAATCATATCTGTTGCTCGAGATAAGGTCGACAGCTTCTGTTGCATGAGCTTTTCCGATTCCATAGTACTCCCTCCACGCGTTCAATCATTTTAAAGATAGTCTTGTGATTATTCGACACGTTTTTAGCAATTCCTTTTCATCGTGCGGTGGAATGAGTAAAATGTACATGAGTAGGAGTGTGAAGAATTCGTGGGATGGTATAAAAAAAGTTTTGGTGAAGACTATTTGAAAATATATGCGCACCGAGATGAAGTGAGTGCGCAAAAGGAAATTGGACAAGTTAATGAATGGTTACATGAGGTTACAGGGGGGACGGTGCTCGATTTATGTTGCGGAAAAGGTCGACACTCGTTGGCGCTTGCTGAATTTGGGTTTCATGTGACGGGGTTAGATTTGTCTGAGGTTTTACTTGCAGAAGCGAAGAATCGGGACGAAAAAGGGATTGTTAGATGGGTTCGCTCTGATGCGCGTCGTTTACCGTTTGATGATGGAACATTCGATGCCGTTGTGAATTTGTTTACTTCATTTGGTTATTTTGATCATGATTCCGAAAATGCATTGGTCTTATTAGAAATGGCTCGTGTGTTGCGACCTGGTGGATTGTTCGTTATTGATTTTCTTAATGCTGAGCATATCAGGAAGACACTCGTACCTTTAAGTGTTCGTGAAAATGAGGAACTTGTAATAGAAGAAATTCGTACGCTCAACGAGGGATTCGTTCATAAATTAATTAGGGTAACTGAAAAAGCAACGAAAGAAGTGAGGGAATATCGAGAGCAAGTTCGATTATATGAACATGCAGAAATGAAGCGGATGGTTGTCGATGCGGGGCTGAAATTGGAACGTGTTTTTGGTAATTTTGATGGAGATGAATACGTACGTGATTCCTCAACTCGCTTGATTTTGACTGGGAGACGAATCGAATGACAAAATTGTTAGAAGCAATTCTGATCGAGGGAATCGAATCTGGCAATGACGTTCAAATTTGGCGTTGTCCATTACCTTTGCCAAATGCACTTCGCGCTGTGAATGGGTATTTGATGCGCGGCGGTGGTGAAGTCGTTGCAATTGATCCGGGTTTTCATAATGAAGAGACGATCGGGACATGGGAACGACATTTAGCAAAACTCAGCTTACGCTGGGAAGACATTACTTCGATTGTGGTAACGCACTATCATCCGGATCACTGTGGGTTAGCCGGCTGGATGCAACGCAAAACGAAAGCTCCGGTTTGGATCAGTCAGGAAACGCGGAACATCATGAAAAACATGTGGGGAGTATCGGAAGAGTTTACGCCGACGCCATGGGAACAGGTCACAATGCCGACGGAGTTATCCATACTATTTTCAGAACATGGAATGCCAGATTCATGGGGGATTCGGATGATGGAGCATTTTCATTCGTTTCAAGAACTTGTAACTCCGCAACCGATAAAGGCGCATTGCCTTGATTTGGTCGTCGGGGCCAAAATTGAATTGGCGGGATTAGCGTGGAGCGTGCTTAAAGCAGAAGGCCATGCGAGTGGTCAACGAATGTTATGGCAAGCGGAACGAGGTTGGATGTTTTGTGCAGATCATGTATTGCCAGATATTTCACCAAATATTTCAGTGCTGGTCAATGAAGACGCGAATCCGTTGGAGACGTATATGCAAGATTTGCAGGCAGCGCAGCATTTTCAAGTGAAACGTGCGTTTCCGGGCCACCGAGGTGTGATAACGCGATGGGAACAACGGATTCAAGAGTTGCTTGATCATCATGAGATGCGGTTAGAGCAAATATCCAGACTTGTGCGTGAATGCGCTCCGGTGCAGGCGTGGACGTTAGTGCCAAAACTGTATAATAAAATAGAAACGGATCAACAAATGCGGTTTGCATTTGCAGAGATGATCGCCCATTTATGGTATTTGGAGTGTGAAGGTACTATTTTTTCCGAGCGAAAAGAAGCGAGCATTTGGTTCTCATGATTATAACAAGACAAACATAGGATAAACCATTCTAACTTTTCGGGAGGGTTTATGGTTATGGTAGGAAAAATGTTATGGTTATTGCTGGCGGCTTGTAGTTTACTTGTGTCGACGACAGGGTGTACCGCACTGAAAAGTTCGACGGAGGCGATTGATCCGCCGCCGTTCGAGATGGAACAACATGCGCAACTTCCAAGTGCCGCAAAAACGGTTTCGCGGGTGACGATTGTCATGGAAGATGTAGATGGAATGCGTGTACCACTTTCGGTACCATCAACGATTGCGATAAAAGATCATGATGCTAAAGCATTGACCGCACGAGCGAAGCAGACGATTGCCTGGATGTCTAAAGGTGGATTGCCTGAACATGCGTTGCCTGATGGTTTTCAAGCATTACTGCCGAAACATGTGGAATTAAAAACGGCAAATTTAAATGAAAAAACGGGTCAATTGACTGCGGATTTGAATGCAGAGTTTTTGAAGGTAGATCGTATGAATGAGCGCGGAGCGCTTGAGGCGGTCGTTTGGGCAATGACGGATTTACCAGGTGTGAAAAGTGTTAATCTAATGGTCAATGGACAACCCGTGATTGCGATGCCGCAAGGCGGAACCCCGGTCAATCATCCGATGACGAGATCGGACGGTATGAATTTAACAATGCCGACGATTGCGGATATTACAGAGTCGGAATGGTTTCAAGTCAACGAGGAAAAGCAAACAGGTTTAGGATATCGTTATCATGTGCCGGTGATGAAATTGGTTACGTCAAACGCGGAAGAAACGAGTTCAGATGCAGGGAAAAGCGTCGAAGTTTCGGGAGGCAAGGACGATGCATCGGTCGTGAACGAATGGAATTGGGAGTGACAAACGGTGAGTTTAACAAACATCATTGGGCAAAAGATTCGGCGTTCGCCGGATCAACGCTTGCCTTTTGGATCGTTTATGGAATTGGCATTATATCATCCTGTGTTTGGTTATTATTGCCGTGCTGGTGAAAAAGTTGGCAAAGAAGGTGACTTTTACACGAGTGTGTCGATCGGAACGGTTTTGGCGGAGGTGCTGACTGCGGCATTTTTGAAGCGAAAACCGGATGAACAGAATCCCCTTGTGCTTGTAGAATGGGGAGCTGGGCCTGGGAAATTGGCGAAACAAATACTCGATGCGCTGAGGGAAATGATGCCTGGACGGTATGCAACATGCCGCTATGAATTGGTTGAAACGAGTTCAGATCATCGTGCAAAGCAAGAAAATGCGCTAGGTGATCATCAAGGTCATGTTCACTTTTTTACTCCGGATGAATGGATCGAACGCGGGTCGAAGGCAAACATTATTTTGTTTTCTAATGAATTGCTCGATGCATTTCCAGTGGAACGAGTGCGTTGTCGCGCGGGGCAGTATGAACAGGCGTTTGTGAAGACGCGTTCTGGGAATCAGGAGTTATTCGAGTGGGAATGGGCGACACCAGATGATGAGTTGATGGCTTATTTGGATGACTATTTTATCGAATTGTACGAAGGTCAAATTGCTGATATATCTCTTTCGGCGGTGACTTGGTATGGGAAGATATTGAATTTACTTGAAAATGCAACGATGCTTCATATTGATTATGGTCACGAAACGGCCGAGTTATTTGCAAAACATCGTATGAACGGAAGTTTGCAATGTTATTTTAAGCATCAAACGAATGATGAACCGCTGGAGCGGATTGGTGAGCAAGACATTACGGCGCACGTACATTTTTCTGCATTTCAGGAATTGGCTAAAAAGTTCGGCTGGGAAGTGGAGCCGCTCGTGACGCAGACGGAGTTTCTTGTGCGTGAAGGCGTAATGGGATTGCTGCGAGATCATTTATACGGACATCCGATGGATGATGTATCCAAGAAAAATCGGGCGATTAAGCAATTGCTTGTTGGAGCACAAATGGGCGATATTTTTAAGGTAATGGAACATCGAAAGGCATAAAACAAAACTCCCGCAGGAGATCCTGCGGGAGTTTTGTTTTAATTAGTCAAAATTATAGAAGAGAAAGCGCTGCTTCCGCTGTGTTCTTGAAGAACGACCAATACGTAAAGCCAGTAAACGAAAGGAACATGTATCCCCAGAAAATAAGGATGTATGTGCGCTCCGTCAAATTCATGTAGCTCAATGTTACAAAAACGGTCGTTTGAAAAATGAAAATCAATCCCATCGGGATGAATTCTTCTCCGCCCGCGAATGACATTAAAGCGATTGCCAATGCCCAGAAACCAAGCACACGAAACATACGTGCCATAAGTGTACCCCCTTCGCTTTCAAATCACTTTTCATATTATAACGTTTCCGAATCATCATGTAAACCAAAGGACATTTGAATATTTTACGAACACGTGATGAATAACGATCCCGTTTGAAGGGAATAAAATAGAAGAGGAAGATTCTATCATTTTCATTTGGTGCATAGACTAAGTCTACGATTCAAAAAAAGGGGGATTCGTTATGGCAGTTCGTCAAGATGCATGGTCTGAAGAAGATGATTTGATGTTAGCTGATGTTACGCTTCGGCAAATTCGTGAAGGTGGAACGCAATTATCTGCGTTTAACGAGGCAGCTGCTCAATTGGGACGTACTTCGGCAGCGTGCGGGTTTCGTTGGAATAGTGTTGTGCGCAAGCAATTCGAAACATCCATTCAATTAGCAAAAGTACAGCGTAAAAAACGTGCGCAACAAGCAAATGAAGTTGAGATGCAAACGAATATGGATGTTGAAGTTGCGGTCGAAGCGATTATTCAGGAATCTAGAATCTTCAAAGAAGTAGAAGTGAAAACAGATAATGAACAGTCTGTGCAGCCTGATTTTGATGGATGGATTCGTTTTTTGAAGCAATATAAATCGGAATCAACGGGTTCATCGAAGAAAACAATGCATCTTCAACGTCAATTGGATGCGACGGAGCAAGAAAATGCACAACTAAGAATAGAATGTTCTCAATTGAAGAAGCGATTGAATGAAATTTCTACGGACTATCAAACGTTGACGGAAGATTATAAAATGTTCGTACAAATGATGGATCGCGCGCGCAAGATGACCTTTCTTTCCGAAGATGCATCTGCGCAAAAAACAAGGTTTAGAATGGAAGAGAACGGAAATTTAGAATGTTTCAGATAAAAGAGTGTGCGACCTGACGATGAAATTGCGTCAGAACTGTCGCACACTTTTTTCTTTTTCGGTATAATACATTACAATGAAATCAAAAAGAGGCGGATTAGTTCATGGATTCGATAGGCGTCGTTGGAAGTGGTGCGATTGGAATGCTCATTTCTGCAAAGCTTGCGATGTTAGGTGTGGACGTACATCTCTTTGCTCGAAGACCAGAACAGGTTGCTATATTGCAAAACCACGGGATCAAAATTGATCATCAGATCGTGAATCATGTTCGCTATTATTGTTCTCTGGACATGCCTTTATCTACTTCTGTAGATGTTAATCGTTTTCGCTTCGTGATTGTCGCAGTTAAGAATGATGATATTGATCATTCGTTCGTGCAATGGCTTCAAGAAACATTTGATCGCTCCGTGTATTTCGTGGTTATTCAAAATGGGATCGGTCATGTTGAACGAATGTGTGAGCGAATCAAGTTGGAACGATTATGCGTAGCAGTTACGACCGAGGCTGCGCAGAAAGTTAGCGACCGTGAAGTTAGACATACAGGCCGAGGGATTACAAGATTCGGAACGCTGATTACTTCTAATGATGGAACGAAATATCAACAAGAGATTTCAAGTGTTTTTGAACAGGCCGGATTTGAAACAGCACAAGTTGATCATATCCAATGGTTTGTACTGCGCAAGTGGATTTTGAATTGTGTCATAAACCCGTTGACCGCGCGTTATCGAGTTATGAATGGTATAATTGAACAAGATGATTATTTGCGTGGACAAGCTAGATTGCTTTTTGATGAAGCGTATTCCGTGGCTTTGCGATGTTCTGAAGTATATTTGGGAGATCAAGAGTCGTTGTGGGATGAATTGTTAGAGCTTTGTCGCAAAACGGAAGTGAATCGATCTTCGATGTTGCAAGATTTGGAGGCAGGCAGGAGATTGGAATGGCAATCTCTAAATGGTGAATTGATTCGGAAATCAGTACATATGGGCATTGCAGTGCCCAATCATCGATTGTTAGAATCCTGGATGGATCAAGAGGGGTGCTTGAAGTGAATTTTTTCAATGAATTACTTGGTTTGATAATTGCGTTTCCGTTTTTTATTGTTTTATTGTTAATTGCATATGCTTCCTTTAGGAAGAAAGAAAGCAAAAAAACGGTTTTTATGATTGTTGATGGTTCGGCATTGTTTTTTTGGGTTTCGATTATTTCTTTGTTTGAAGTTCGTGACCCACAAGGGGAACCGTTAATTTGGGTGTTTGCTTGTTTTATGTTGTTAAGTGGAATGATCATGGCGTTGCAATATCGAATTCGTGGCAAAATTGATATCATGCGTGTGTTACGTTCAATTTGGCGCATTGGGTTTCTTGTTTCTATTGTGATGTATGTTTGGTTGATTACGGATACGATTAGTATGTATATGGATATGGTATAGTTTAATCATTTTTTAATTCGGGAGAAGGTCGAGAAACGTGCAAACAAATCCTTTGGTCAGACCGTTAACACCTCGAATTGTTGCGGATAGTTGTGCAGGACTTTGGGGCGCAGCATCATTCTATAATTATCCGATCTTAGGACGGCCGGAACGTGATGCACCGATGGAAGTTTCGTTAGCCATTTGGCGTGACCGGGCTAAATGGCTCGATCAAAATCGTTTTAAACATCTACATGCAGATCGAGATGAACTCATTCGAGTAATTGAGCAACAAATGCAGCGATGGGGTTCAATTTCAGCTTCGATGAGAATTGCGCTTGATCAAGCGCGCTCACCTGATTGTTTGTTTGTCTTAGGTGGTCAGCAATGTAATTTGTTTGCGGGTCCGATGCTGATTGTCTATAAAGTGATTTCGACAATTCGCACCGCAAAACAAGCGACAAAACGTCTCGGACGCCCGGTGCTACCTGTGTTTTGGCTCGCAAGTGAGGATCATGACTGGGATGAAGTGAATCATCTTTATGTAGCCAATGCGAATCATGCGCCTCAAAAAATCGGCTTTACGGATCGACCGGATTTGATACCGGTATCCGAAATCGGTCGTAGTGACGATCAATGGAAAGAACTGCTTGAACAAATACTGCAAGTGCTACCAACAACTGATTTTACGGCAGAGTCCATGGAAATGTTGCGAACGGCTGTTAAAGGAGCAATTTCGATTACTGATGCATGTGCGAAATTGTTAATGTTTTGGTTTAAGGAAGAGCGGTTGATTGTTTTTGATGCGCACGATCCTAACGTGCGTACATTAGAGAAGCCGATGTTTAATGAATTAATGGATCGAAACGAACAATTACGGCAATCTTTATTGGAAAACGAAAAAAAATTGCATAAACATGGTTTCCAAAGTGGTGTAATGTGGGAAGAAAAATGTACTCATTTGTTCATTGTCCATCGAGGACGTCGCAGGTTATTATTTGCAGATGGTGTGGATGGTGTGACGGATAAACGCAAAGAGGTTCAATTCTCTTGGGATGCTTTGAAAGTCCAGTTGGCAGAAAATCCAGAAACGTTCAGCAATAACGTATTATCCAGGCCGATTATGCAAGAGTTTTTATTTCCAACACTCTCTGTAATTCTAGGCCCTTCTGAACTTGCGTATTGGAGTGTGCTTAATCCTGCATTAGAACTATTCGGAATGCATGAGCCACCGCTCATTTCTCGAAGAGCCTATCAAATTATTGAAGGACCCGTTGAACGTATGTTTGAAAAACACGGTGTCAGTCCAGAATATTTGCTTGAAGATGGTGAACGACGCAAGCAAGTGTGGATCGATGATCACTCGGATATCATTGTTCAAACGGCGATTGAGTTGTGGCAAAAAGAAATAAAGATGGCTTATTTACGGTTAGAACGTCAAGTGAAGAATCGTCTGCCTGAACTGCTTACGCATATTCAGGCGAATGAAGAGAAAGTGTCTGAGCAAATGAATTACTTGGTCCGTAAATTGGATCAAAATCAGCGTCAAATTCTTGAGTCAGGGATTCGTCAATGGGAGCGGATGTTGAACGCGATTGTTCCGAACGGTAAGCCGCAGGAGCGCGTTTACCATCCGATATCATATATAAATAAATATGGAGTGGAGTGGTTCCAAGGTTGGATCCGCTCGTTAATTGAGGAGGATATTCAATGAATGCAGTAAACCAAAGCGTGATAGCAGATCCAACGTTAGCCAACGAAGGACGGTTGAAATTAGATTGGGTCGAGCAACATATGCCGGTATTGAACGAAATTCGCAAGCAATTCGAGAAAGATCAACCGTTCAAAGGGCTTCGTGTAGCAATTTCGTTGCATCTTGAAGCCAAAACAGCATACCTTGCAAAAGTGATTCAAGCGGGTGGTGCGCAAGTTGCGATCACTGGTTCCAATCCCCTTTCCACGCAAGATGATGTATGTGCGGCATTAGTAGAAGACGGCGTAACGGTATTTGCCAAATACAATCCGTCACCTGAAGAATATCATCACCATTTGCAACTTACGGTAGATACATGCCCGCAACTGATCATAGATGACGGCGGGGATCTAGTCTCTATTTTGCATAGCGAGAAACGTGAATTATTATCGCATGTTCGCGGAGGCGCGGAAGAAACGACGACGGGTATTTTGCGATTGAAAGCAATGGAAGCGGAGAAACAGCTCCAATTCCCGATGATTGCTGTAAATGATGCGCAATGTAAGTTTTTGTTCGACAATCGTTATGGCACAGGGCAATCCGTATGGGATGGCATTAATCGAACAACGAATCTTGTTGTATCCGGAAAAACGGTTGTTGTGAATGGTTATGGATGGTGTGGTAAAGGTGTGGCGATGCGTGCCAAAGGTCTCGGCGCAAATGTTATCGTTACCGAAATTGATGGAATCAAAGCGATCGAAGCAGTAATGGACGGTTTTGCGGTGATGCCAATGGTTGAAGCGGCGAAACATGGTGATTTCTTTGTTACCGTAACTGGGAACCGTGATGTGATCCGCGGAGAACATTATGATGTGATGAAAGATGGCGCGATATTGTCGAATGCGGGTCATTTTGATATCGAAGTGAACATTCCTGAATTGTTAGAACGTTCCACGTCCCGCCGTACAGTTCGTAAAAACATTGAAGAGTTCCAATTAAAAGACGGTCGAAAAATCTACTTACTCGCGGAAGGTCGATTGGTGAACTTGGCTGCAGGTGACGGACATCCAGCAGAAATTATGGATATGACGTTCGCATTGCAAGCTCTTGCGCTCCGATTCGTGAATGAAAATTACGAGAAACTTGGTCAAAATGTACACAATGTACCACGTGAATTGGATGAGCGCGTAGCCCGCCTGAAATTACAGGCATTAGGATTAGCCATCGACACGTTATCAGATGAGCAAAATGCATATTTGGCAAGTTGGCAGTCACATTGACCGCGGGCATGCCGTTTTAGTTGGCGGCCAGAATCTCTTTTGAGATTCTGGCCGTTTTTTTATTAAAAAAAATTTTCAAACAACTTAAAAATACTTGAAGGAAAAAGAAATATGAAATAGAATAGTAAAAGTAGTGGGGGATAGTGGTGGAAAGTGGTGGACTTCGGTTATAATAGGAATCGAAGTAGCGAAAAAGGGTGAAGGAGGTTGACCGACATGTTCATGGGAGAGTTCCAGCATTCTGTAGATGATAAGGGACGACTCATCATGCCGGCCAAATTTCGCGAATCCTTAGGCGACGCTTTCGTGGTGACACGCGGTTTGGATGAATGTTTATTTGTTTATCCAAAAATGGAGTGGAACCAGCTTGCCGATAAACTCCGCACACTTTCATTGATGAAATCTGACGCTCGTGCATTTACACGGTTTTTCTTTTCGGGTGCTAGTGAGTGTGAGTGGGATAAACAAGGTCGTGTGACATTGCCATCCAACTTACGTGAACACGCGAAATTGGAAAAAGATTGTGTTGTGATCGGTGTATCCAGTCGGGTGGAAATTTGGTCGAAAGCACGTTGGGAGCAGTACGTTTCACAGTCTGAAACATCATTTAATGAAATTGCTGAAAAATTAGTCGATTTTGATCTGGAAATTTGATAAAGTCTATATTGTCTTCAAAACCACAGATAAACCCGACCTTTAACAGTTAAGCGCTTTCATAGCGGGAGGAAGAAGTGTTTCATCATATTACGGTTTTAAAACAAGAAGCATTGAGTGGTTTGAAGATCCGGCCCGACGGCATTTATGTCGATTGTACGGTCGGAGGAGCAGGACATAGCGAAGTGATTGCGAAACAGCTTGGACCAAACGGATTGTTAATCGGTTTTGACCAAGATGAACGAGCACTCGAGCATGCGAAACAGCGGTTGGCGCCTTATGCAGACCGAACTAAACTGATTCGTACGAATTTCCGATACATAGAGCAAGCCTTACGTGAAGCGCTTGCAACCCCGATAAATGAAACGCCTCAAGTAGATGGTATACTGTTTGATCTTGGTGTTTCCTCCCCGCAGTTAGATGAGGCGGAACGAGGATTCAGTTATCAGGAGGATGCACCTCTTGATATGCGAATGGACCAACGGCAGGCACTTGATGCACGTACCATCGTTAATGAATGGGATGAGGCTGAAATCGCCAAAATCCTTTATGAGTATGGTGAAGAAAAGTTTTCTCGTCGCATTGCAAGGGAGTTTGTCAATGCAAGGGCGAAAGCACCGATTGAAACGACTGGACAATTGGTTGAGTTAATTAAATTAGGGATTCCTGCTGCTGCGAGGCGCAGTGGACCACATCCGGCGAAACGTACGTTTCAAGCGATTCGGATTGCAGTGAATGATGAATTGAACGTTTTTGCTGATGCGGTGGAACAAGCGATTCGGTGTACGCGGACTGGCGGACGGGTTTGTGTAATTACGTTTCATTCCTTAGAAGATCGAATTTGTAAAAATACATTCGCAGCACATGTTGGACGATGTACATGTCCACCGGGTTTTCCGCAATGTGTTTGCAACTCAGTAGGAGATCTTCACTTGGTGTCTAGGAAGCCGATTCCCCCGAGTGAAGAAGAACTTGAACAAAACAACCGTGCGCGTTCTGCGAAATTGCGCGTGGCCGAAAAATTGTGAAGAGGTGACAAGACATGGTAGCATATATTCATGGTAACTTAGCGGTTGATGATCGTAATTCGCGTAACCGTAAACATTCCATGCAACAGCAACGTCGGAACGTAAACCGGAAGAAAGCGGTCATCCCTGCACAAGAGAAGATCCTTTATATGGTGGCGGTTTTGGCTTGTGTCATCGTAAGTGTCGTCATCGTCTCACGTTATGCTCAAATTTATGAGCTTAATACCCAAATTAAACAAATTAAAAACGAAATGCGCCAATTGGAGCAAGATAATAGTAAGCTTAAGATTGAAATGTCTCGCTTGGGTGGCATGGAGCAAATGCAACAGACTGGCGAAGATAATGGAATGCACATGGCGTCTGACGATCAAATGATCAAGATCAGCATCAACAACAATGATGCACCGATTGACCAACACCAGATGGCAGATGCGCGCTAACTGCGTCGCCAAAGTAGTAAGGCAGGGGTAATTGTATGAATAAACGAAATAAAAACCGGGCGTTCTTGGTGGGAGGAGCAACGATACTCCTCTTCCTGACGCTCATTTTTCATTTATTTAACGTTCAAGTTTCGCGTAGTGCGGAACTGGTGGATTTGGCGAAAAACGTATGGGAAACGAGTCGGCAAATTCAAGCGGTTCGTGGTGCGATTTTAGATCGGCACGATGATGTGCTTTCTTTCGACGCGCCATCATTTACGGTTGCAATTAATCCAATAAGGATTCATGAGAAGAACCAAGAAGATCTTGTCGTCACGACCATTGGTCCAATTATTAAAATGAATGAAACGAAATTACGTTCCTTGGTAAATAAAAAACGCTCCAACGGAAAATTTTATGGACAAGTGGAATTGCGAAATGAAGGATGGCAAATTGATGCGATTGTAGCGGATAAAGTTCGCAAAGCGATTGAAACGAAAAAAATGGAAGGCGTTTTTCTAATGGACGGAAAAAAACGCTTTTATCCTTATCAGACAATGGCAGCACAAGTACTTGGTTATTTACATAAAGAAGGCGGCGCAATCGGTGGTTTGGAGAAAGGGTTTAACCAATATCTCCAAGGGCAAGCTGGTTCGGTATCATACGAAAAAGATTTGAAGGGCGTCGAGTTGCCGAGCGGAAAGGTGACCATCAATGATGCGCATGATGGTAAAACGATTCGTACGACGATCGATCGAAATATTCAGCAGTTTTTGGAACAAGCCATGGAAAAAACGGTGGCGCAATATCATCCGAAAAGTATGGTAGGTATCGTGGTTGATCCACAAACGATGGAGATTTTGGCATTATCAAATCGGCCGAATTTTAATCCGAATGAATATTGGAAAGCAGATGATCAGGCAAATTTTTATGATCATGCGATCGCTTCCCGATATGAACCTGGTTCAACGTTTAAGGTTGTTACATTAAGTGGCGCGGTAGAAGAAGGTGTGTTTGATCCAAATGAGGAGTATATGTCTGGACAAATTCACGTTCCTGGTGCGACCATTCGAGATCATAATCGAACAGGTTGGGGCAAAATTACCTTTCTTGAAGGACTTCAACGTTCTTCGAATATTGCATTCGTAAAACTCGGCTATGAGCGATTAGGGGAAGATAAATTAAGAGATTATATCAATCGTTTTGGTTTTAATGAAATGACTGGTATTGATTTACCTGGTGAAGTTGCGGGGAAAGTTAAGTTTAAGTACCCGTCAGAGGTTGCAACCGCGACCTTTGGACAGGGGGGAGTAGCCGTTACACCATTACAACAAGTTTCAGCTTATGCTGTGATCGCGAATGGCGGCAAGTTAATGCGTCCGTATATTGTGAAACAAATTATTGATCCTAAAACAAACGCGGTCATTCAAGAAAATGGACCTAAAGTCATTCGTCAAGTCGTAAGTGCGCAAACGGCACGGAAAGTGACGGAATTTCTTGAGACGGTCGTCAATGATCCCAAAAAAGGGACCGGTAAACTGGCTGCAATCAATGGCTACCGCGTTGCGGGAAAAACGGGTACCGCACAAAAAGTTGTTGACGGGGTTTATTCCGCAAACAAATGGGTGTTGTCGTTTATCGGATATGCTCCTGCGGAAAATCCAAAGTTATTATGTGGAATTATTATCGACGAACCAGATACAGGTGGAAGTTATTTGGGCGGCGGTACAGTTGCTGCGCCAGTGTTTCAAGATGTGATGTCAAAAAGTTTATTGTATTTGGGTGTGAGAGCGGAAGGTGGAAAAGTAATTACCGCACAACCTGAGGAAGAACATAAGGCGCCAGAATTAAAAGGAATGGAAGTCACAGAAGCGCAAAAACAATTGACGGCAAAAGGAATGCAATCAGTTTTGCTTGGTAATGGACAGACGGTTTTGAATCAATTCCCTCATGCAGGGGCAAAACTTGGTCTTGAACAACCGATTTATTTAATTTCTGCAGCATCCGAAGCGTTGACGCTACCGGATATGCATGATCGTTCATATCGTGATGTGCTGGAAATGTGTACGGTATTTAAGGCTTCTTGTCGAATTGATGGGGAGGGTTATGTTGCCGAACAAAATATTGTGGATAGCGGAACGCGAAAATGGATTTCATTTTTGCTAAAGCCATTGTCTGTTGTGTATGACCCGTCACCATTGACATCGCCATTGCCATCAACCATGCCGGATGATCAAGCCGATGAAGGACCTTCGCAAGACGATCCGAATGCTGGGGCTACGATGGGGCCTGCACTAATTGTTACGGCAACGCCGTTGCAAACATCAACATCAACACCAAGACCAAGACCAAGACCAGAACCTACACCGACCGATTCACCTAGTCGTAAAAGTAGTAAAAGACATTCGAGTTATTTGGAATGAGTTGCTTTCCCTTTCGCATACGATAAAAGAAAGTGTGCGCGGGGAGTGACATCATTGAGTATCAAGTATCCGCTGTTGCGGAGACGAATTCGTTTGGCAGGCGCTTGTGTTGCGATTTTATTGATGATGATTATGGTTCGTTTGGCAAATGTACAATTACATCAAAGTAATTGGATTAATGAGAAAGCGGAAGAATCTTGGAAACGAGATATTCCGATGGTTGCAAAGCGCGGAAAAGTAATCGACCGCAATGGAGAAGCGTTAACATATGATGTGACGCGGCCTACAGTGATGGCGATTCCTGTTCAAATGATTGAAAAGGAAAAAACGGCGATTGCGTTATCTGGCATTTTACATGTGCCGATTGCGCAAATCGCCGATGATTTTAAACGAAAACAATTTATCGTAAATATTAGACCGGGCGGACGGAACATTACGACGGCGCAAGCCCGTGAAATTCAGAAGTTACGGTTGCCTGGAATCGTTGTTGCGGAAGATAGTCAGCGTTTTTATCCATTTGGAAGACTGGCGGCACATGTGTTAGGGTTTACAGGCGGAGACCATCAAGGATTAACTGGATTAGAACGAAACTATGATGAACACTTGTCTGGAATTAACGGAAGTTACTCGTTTTTTGCGGATGCTGCCGGAAGAAATATTCCTGGTATGCCGCTTACTGTGCAGCCATCAAGAGATGGTTTAGATCTTCAAGTTTCGTTAGATCGAACCATTCAAACCATTGTTGAACGTGAACTGGATCAGGCGATGATTACGACGCGTGCAGAAAAAGCGATCGCGATTGTGATGGACCCCAATAATGGCGAGATTTTGGCCATGTCGTCACGTCCGACTTTCGACCCAACCAAGGCGCGTCAGGAACCAGTAGAAGTCACCAATCGAAATTTGCCGGTTTGGATGACGTATGAGCCAGGATCGACATTTAAGATTTTGACGTTGGCCGCAGCACTTGAAGAGCATGTTGTTGATTTAGATCGAGAAAGAATTCATGATCCAGGGTATATACAAGTTGCCGGTGCGAGGCTTCGATGTTGGAAGCGGCAAGGGCATGGCACGGAGACGTTTTTGCAAGTTGTCCAAAATTCATGTAACCCCGGTTTTGTGACCATGGGACAGCGACTTGGGAAAGATCGATTGTTAGGATATGTGAAAAAATTCGGGTTCGGCAAACGAACAGGCATTGATTTGCCTGGCGAAGAAAATGGAATTATCTTTAAACCAAGTCGGGTAGGACCGGTTGAACTTTCCACGATTTCGTTTGGTCAAGGGGTATCAGTTACTCCAATTCAGCAGGCTGCTGCGGTTTCTGCGGCGGTCAATGGTGGGACCTGGCACCAACCTCATTTCGGTTTGCGCTGGCTCGATCCGAAAAGCGGAAAAGAATTGGCTAAATTACCAGTGCCAAAAGGCGAGCGTGTCATATCACAAGCGGTTTCTGAACAAGTTAGGTTGGCATTGGAATCGGTCGTTGCGCAAGGTACCGGACGAAATGCATTTATCGACGGCTATCGCGTCGGCGGCAAAACAGGAACCGCACAAAAAGTCATCGGTGGAAAATATTCATCGGATGCTTACATTGTTTCGTTTGTTGGATTTGCACCCGCGAATGCGCCGAAAGTGCTCGTATATACGGCGGTCGACCATCCACAAGGCATTCAATTTGGCGGAGTGGTGGCAGCGCCAATCGTACGAAATATTTTGAAAGACACATTGCCCTATTTGAAAATCCCGCTGCAGTCTGAGGGATTGGCAATGGAACATAGACCCGGTGATGTAATGATCACCGTACAAGTGCCGGATTGGACTGGAATGACGTTAACTGAGCTGATCGAAAATGGGGATGCGGCGTCTGATTTAAAGGTGGAGTCAATCGGTAATGGAACGAAAGTCGTCCACCAATCACCAGCGCCAGGAAGTTATGTCCCATCGGGTTCGATTGTTAGAGTGTATTTGAATTAATGTTTTGGGGAGAGATGTACATGCGTGAGGAGCAGTGGAAATTAGAAGAAATCAATGAATTGTTATTGCGCTCGCGTATCGTAAGTCGAAGTGATCAAGGTGGCATTGTATTCAGAGGCGTCGAGACGGATTCACGGAAAGTAAACGAAGGCGACTTGTTTATTTGTTTACCTGGTACAACGATGGATGGTCATGAATTCGCTGCGATAGCGGTTGAACAGGGGGCCGTCGCATTAGTCGTAACAAGGGAATTGCCGCTGGCAGTGCCTCAATTGCTCGTTCCTGATTGCCGAGAAGCGCAAGCGTGGATTGCAAATTATTGTTATCAATCGCCATCAAAAGAAATGCGTGTTATTGGTGTCACTGGAACGAACGGAAAAACAACCACAACCTATTTACTCGAACATTTACTGCAACATTCGGGAAAAGAGACCGGATTAATGGGGACGATTCGTATCTCGTATGCCGGCAAGACCGAAACTGCTGTAAACACAACAATGGATGCGTTGTCATTGCAACGTACACTGCGAGAAATGAAAAGTGCTGGTTGTTCGCATGTGGCAATGGAAGTATCATCACATGGACTTGCGCTAGGAAGAGTAAAGGGAGTCCGATTTTCAACGGCTGTTTTTACAAATCTTACTCAGGATCATTTGGACTTTCATGTGACGATGGACGACTATAGGGATTCAAAAGCACTGTTGTTTGCGCGCATGGACAATTCACTTGGTGCAAACATGCAGGAAGTACAGACCGCTGTATTAAACGCTGACGATCCTGCAACCGTTACGTTTGCACGTTTGACGTCGGCACAAGTGCTGACGTATGGCGTAAAAGATGCAACGGCGCATCTGCGGGCGGTTAATATTTCATATCATTTAGGCGGAACGACATTTACGTTGACATCCTATTTAGGGGATCGACTTGTGAATACAAAAATGTTTGGGCTTTTCAATGTGTATAACGTACTTGCGGCGCTTGCGACTGGGTTAGCCGAACGGCTTGATTTGGACGAAATGATCGCGGGATTAGATTCAGTAAACGGTGTTGACGGACGATTCGAGCCTGTTCGCGCGGGGCAACCGTTTTTGGCGGTTGTGGATTATGCGCATACTCCGGACGGATTAGAAAATGTATTACAAACTGCTCGAACATTGACAGAGGGACGCGTGATTTGTCTGTTTGGTTGTGGCGGTGATCGAGATCGAACGAAACGTCCAAAAATGGCGAGGATCGCTTGTCAGTGGAGTGACGTCGTTATTGCGACTTCGGACAATCCGAGAAGTGAAGATCCAGAAATGATCCTAGATGATGTATTCACAGGGATTGTGTATGCACCTCAAGAGGGTGCTCTAGCAAAACAAGTGGAGCGAATTGCAGATCGTGCGGAAGCGATCGAACGGGCAATCTCACTTGCGGAAGCGGGCGATGTCGTATTGATCGCCGGAAAAGGTCATGAAACGTATCAGATCATAAAAGGTGTGACGCATTCATTTGATGATCGCGTTCAAGCTCGCCGTGCATTACATAAACGTGGATTTGAGGAGGCGAATGCATGATTCAAACCACATTGGAAAATATTGCACGGATGTGCGGGGGTACATTGCTTCGTCAACAGCAAGGTCAATTAGCGATTAAAGGAGTTTCCACAGATACGCGAACGATTGGGATGGGATCATTGTTTGTGCCATTAAGCGGGGAACGATTTAATGGGCACGCGTTCGTTGCAGATGCTTTTCTAAAGGGTGCGGTAGCATCGTTTTGGCAGCAAGAAGAAACGGATGTTCCAGTGGAAGGCGCGATTATTTTAGTTGATGATCCGTTAATGGCATTGCAAAGGTTGGCGAGCGCTTATCGCAAAACACTTGATGTCCGTGTCATCGGCATCACGGGGAGTAATGGTAAAACATCTACGAAAGATTTACTTGCGGGCATGTTAAGTGGGAAATATAAGGTGCTCAAAACGAAAGGAAACTTAAATAATCACATCGGTGTTCCGCTCATGTTGTTGCAATTGGAAGCGTCAACGCAAATTGCCGTCATCGAAATGGGGATGAGCGGCGCAGGGGAAATCGAATTGTTAACAACGCTCGCTCAACCGGAAGCGGCGATCATTACACATATTGGCGAAGCGCATATGGAACATCTCGGTTCACGTGCGGGCATTGCTCGTGCGAAACTGGAAATTGTTAAGGGGATGCGTCCGAATGGCGTGTTGGTCATTCCGTCCGGATCTGAATGGCTCGAGGGAGAACTTTCGCAAATTGATTTGCCCATTGGTACTCGTGTGATTCGTGTTGGAACCGGTGAATTGAGCGATTATCATGCCGAACAAATCCAGTCATTCGATGATCCGCCGCATATGTCTTTTGTTCCAGTTGTGAATAAAAGTCAACTCGCAAGTCGCGATCCCGTTGGTGTACAACCAATTAAAATAGAAATTCCGTTACTTGGAAAACATCATGTTAGCAACGCAATGTTGGCTTATGTAATGGCCAAATGGTGCGGGGTGCGCGAATCTGAGCTGCTTAAAGGAATCGGAAATATCCAAATGACGGCAATGCGTTCACAAGTCCAAAAAAGTTCCGGCGGTTGGACGGTCATTAATGACGCTTATAATGCAAGCCCGAGTTCAGTCAAAGCGGCGATTGAATCATTACGCGGAGTCGTACAAGCCAAACGTCGAATTTTGATTTTGGGCGATATGCTTGAACTCGGCGATCATGAAATGGATATGCACGCAGAGATCGGACGATTTGCGAATCCGAAAACAGAACAGTACGTATTAACATATGGAGAACGTTCCAAGCATACGATAATGGCGGCGTTGGAGAGTTTTGGCGCGGAGCGGGCAAAACATTTTGCCACAAAAGATGCGCTACTCGCAGCGTTATCTGACATTTTATTGCCTGGAGATTGGGTGCTTGTCAAAGGTTCTCGTGGCATGCGCATGGAAGAACTCGTTCAATTCATCGTTGAGCGTATTAGATAATCAGAATATGAGATGGTATCGACATTTAGGCGGAGGTTTTGGCAGATGGGTGTTTCAGCGATCCTCATTACAACATTGATTGCATTCGCGGCATCAATTATTTTAGGTCCGATTACGATTCCAATTTTGCGTAGATTAAAGTTCGGACAATACATCCGTGAGGAAGGTCCGCAGGCGCACTTAAAAAAAGCAGGCACACCAACGATGGGCGGCGTAATTATTATGCTTGCTTTTGCCATTGCATTCCTAAAAGCGGGAACGTTCAATTGGGAGTTTCTATGGATCATTTTGGCGGCACTTGGCTTTGGAGCAGTTGGGTTTATGGATGATTATATTAAAGTTGCGCTGAAAAACAATAAGGGTTTGTCCGCACGTCATAAGTTGTTGGGGCAATTGGGGATCACGCTTGTCATCTGGATTGGGTTACTCGCGACCGGTCATCCGACAACCATTGCCATTCCGTTTACGGATGCTGTGATTGATTTTGGCTGGTTTGGATACGGAATTTTGCTTGTGATTATGTTTTTGGGAACAACGAATGCGGTGAATTTTACAGATGGATTGGACGGTTTACTGTCTGGTTCCACCGCGATTACGATGACGGCATATGCGGTCATTGGACTTGCGATGAGTAATCAAAATGTATCCTTTGCGGCGGCGGCGATGGTTGGCGCGTCGCTTGGTTTTTTGGTGTTTAATGCACATCCTGCAAAAGTGTTCATGGGTGATACCGGTTCACTTGGTATTGGTGGTGCGCTGACGATGCTTGCGGTGCTGACGAAAACAGAATTGTTACTCGTGGTTATCGGTGGATTATTCGTTATCGAAATGCTCTCGGTGATTATACAAGTCGCATCATTTAAGCTGCGCGGCAAGCGCATTTTTCGTATGAGTCCGATTCATCATCATTTTGAGCTTGGTGGTTGGACGGAGTGGCGTATTGTTCTAGCGTTTTGGGGATTCGCTTTTATTTGCGCATTGATCGGCATTTGGATGCAGAAGGGAATGTAAGTAATGAAGAAGGTTCAAGCGTATGAAGGCTTACAAGTTGCGATTTTGGGACTTGGAAAAAGTGGAGTAGCGGCAGCGAAGCGGTTTCATTTAGCAGGTGCGGTTGTGACGGTTAATGATCTCAAAACACGCGAAGAAAGCCCGGAAGCGGCGGAACTAGAAGCACTGGGCATTCACGTGATTTGCGGCGGGCATCCGGATGATTTTCCGAGTGAAAACACAAAATTACTGGTGAAAAATCCAGGCATTCCATATCAAGTACTTCCTGTGCAACGTGCGATTACGCTGGGTATCGAGGTGGTTAGTGAAGTCGAAGTTGCTTTTTCGGATACGGACATTCCGTTAATCGGAATTACTGGCTCCAACGGGAAAACAACAACGACAACACTTGTGGGGATGATCATGGACCGCGCAGGCATGAACCCAATGGTGTGCGGAAATATCGGGCGTCCAGTGACGGATGCAGTGACAGAAGCGAATGAAAGTCAATCGGATTCGAACCATGCAGTACGCTGGTTAGTTGCTGAGTTAAGTAGTTTTCAATTGAAAGGTACGTTTGATACGCGTGCGCGCATCGGATGTATGACGAATTTGTATGAGACGCATTTGGATTATCATGGGGATATGAATGATTATTCGGAATCAAAATATAAATTATTTTCAGGGATGCAAACTGGGGATGTGGCGGTATGGAACGCAGACCAATCCATTACAAATGAATGGTTGAAACGACCGTTTGGTGGGGATGTATGGTTGTTTTCCTCAACTGGATCGGTGACTCGCGGTGTTGGTGTTCAAGAAGGCTTCTTAACATGGTACAAAGTTGACGGTGCTTCGGAGCAAATCATAAAACTAGATGAAATTGGTATTCCAGGACAACACAATGTTGAAAATGCAGCAGCTGCAGCTGCAATATCGCTCGCGGCGGGTGCATCCATTGAATCGATTTTTGCAGTATTAAGTGAATTTCGCGGAGTAGAGCATCGACTTGAGTTTGTGCGTGAGATTGGCGGTATTCAAGTGTTTAACGATTCCAAAGCGACGAATCCACAAGCGTCAATTCGAGCGATTACGTCGTTTAATCAGCCGGTGGTTTATATAGCAGGCGGGTTAGATCGAGGTTCGGATTATATGGAGTTATTGCCGTTTTTTGAAAAGCATATTAAAGCGCTTGTTGCATTTGGACAAACCGCTGAAAAGTTAAAACGTGTCGCTGAACTTGCTGGGGTGGCGAACATTCAGTTGGTCGGACTTCCAGACGGACGCGGTCTCGAAGGTATGATCGCAGATGCGGTGGAAGCAGCGTTCGGGTTTGCTAATCCAGGCGATGTCGTATTGTTGTCACCCGCGTGCGCAAGTTGGGATCAATTTAAATCATATGAGGTTCGTGGACGCATGTTTAAAGCTGCGGTACATAATCTGTAAGGAGTGTAATTTTTCCTTGCAGAGGGGTGTCGTGTCCAGTGCATCGAGCGGGACCGGTTGATAAGCAATTAGTAGTTGCGATTATTGGATTGTTGGTCATTGGATTAATGATGGTGTACAGCGCGAGTCATGTACTTGCGTTTCGGGTGTATGGCGATTCGTTTTATTTTTTGAAACGGCAAGCATTGTTTGCAGGGTTAGGATTGGTTTCCATGACATGGATGGCGAATCGCTCATTTGCGTTTTTTCAGCCCTATGCGAAACGAATTTTTCTAGGATGTTTGATTTTGGTCGGGGCAGTATTGATACCAGGTATTGGTGTCGTGCGCGGAGGCGCGCGGAGTTGGCTTGGAATTGGATCGTTCGGTGTCCAACCATCAGAGTTTTTGAAACTTGGAATCGTATTGTTTTATGCGGATTGGTTCTCAAAAGAGCAGATGAAATTATCGCGTTTCACGAAGGGGCTTTTACCAGCATTGCTTGTGCTCGCGGGCGTGTTTGGACTTATCATGTTGCAACCGGACTTTGGAACGGCAACGGTGATCGCTGGTGCAAGTGTGATGTTAATGATTGTCGCGGGAGCAAAATGGCGGCACTTAATTGGGCTTGGCGGTGTGGCACTTGCGGGAATGGTTGCAATGGTCGCTTCAGCACCGTATCGGCTTAAAAGGATCACGGCTTTTTTGGATCCGTGGGAAGATCCGCTTGGTGCGGGTTATCAGGCAATCCAGTCACTCTATGCAATTGGTCCGGGTGGATTGTTCGGGCTCGGCTATGGGCTAAGTAGGCAGAAATACAGTTACTTGCCAGAACCGCAGACGGATTTTATTTTTTCTATTGTTGCTGAAGAATTGGGCTTCATCGGCGCGGGATTCGTATTGTTATTGTTCGCGTGGTTGTTGTATCGGGGGTTTCGTACAGCAATGCTCGCACCAGATGCATATTCAAGTTTGGTGTCGATTGGCTTATGTTCGTTGTTAGCAGTGCAAGTCATTATTAATGTAGGTGTTGTGACAGGAATGTTTCCGGTGACGGGGATTACGTTGCCGCTGATTTCATACGGAGGATCCTCGTTAACGATTATGTTGACGGCGATGGGCATGGTTTTGAATATTTCTAGATATACGAGGTGAACAAGATGAGAATGATGATTAGCGGCGGAGGAACGGGCGGACATATTTATCCGGCGTTGGCATTAATCGAATACATATCAAAGGCCGAACCTGGGTCGGAGTTTATTTATGTTGGTTCATTGCGTGGGTTAGAAAATCAGCTGGTTGTGAATGCAAACATGCAAAACGTTGCATTTGAGTCCCTCGAAGTGAGTGGGTTTCGGCGAAGTATTTCGATCGAGAATGTACGCACTGTTGTGCGTTTTGTGCGAGCGGTGAGTAGAAGTCGCAAATTAATTAGGGAATTTAAGCCTGACGTTGTCGTCGGAACCGGTGGTTATGTGTGTGCACCGCTTGTATATGCGGCGGCGCGGGCAGGCATTCCAACTGTTATTCACGAACAAAATGCGATTGCTGGATTGACCAATAAATTTTTAAGTCGATATACGAGTGCGGTGGCGCTCAGTTTTCGCGGGACAGAGCGAAAGTTTCCTGCAGCTCGGAGAGCGGTATATACAGGCAATCCAAGGGCTTCCCAGGTTCAGTCTGGCAATGCAGTAGCTGCGCGCAAGAAATATGCCATTCCGGATGGGAAAAAGCTCGTACTCGTCATTGGGGGGAGTCGCGGTGCCCTCGCAATCAATGATGCAATTCGAGGTTGGATTCCAATTATTTCTGATCCATCGATACATGTTCTTGTCGTCAGTGGCGAACGTTACTATAAAGCATGGATGGACGCGGCGGTGAATTTGACAGGTGCACAAGTTGGCGAAGGACGAATTGATTGGAACGAACAAGTGACGATCGTTCCATATGTGTATGATATGCCGGACCTATTGGCGGCGACGTACTTGGCGATTGGCCGTGCGGGTGCATCTTCGATTGCGGAGTGGACGGTGCTCGGGGTGCCTGTCATTTTGATTCCATCTCCGAATGTGACGGCGAATCATCAAGAAGAAAATGCGAAGTCTCTTGTTAAAGCTAAAGCTGCAACGATGATTATCGAACGTGACTTGACTGCTGAAAAATTACATCACCAAGTAATGGCGATTATCAATAACGAGAGTGTTCGTGAATCGATGGGTGCGGCGGCAAAGTCGATTGGACAGGCAGATGCAGCAAAACGCTTGTACGATATTGTCAAAGAAGTAATGGGTGTCACAAAAAGCGGTAAACGCATACGATAGCGTATCAATGCGTGATTTCGCAGGAAGGAGGAGTCCGATGGCGGTGCGTGCGTCAATGTTTGATGGTATGGATGTCGGTTTTGTTCGAGAACAGGTGATGTTAGGTTCTTTTTCGACATGGAAAATTGGTGGTCCAGCCGATGTGTTGGTCGAACCGGGAAATGACCAACAATTACAAACGCTCTTAACTGTACTATATGATCTAAAAATCAATTGGACTGTGCTCGGTCGCGGTTCAAATGTATTAATTAGTGATGAAGGCGTTCGTGGTGTCGTGATCCGATTGGCAAGTGAATATGAGAAGATTGCTTTTCAAGGGGATAAAGTCGTTGCAGGTGCCGGATATTCACTCATTAAGCTTGCTTCTATTGCTGCGAAAGAAGGACTAAGTGGTTTGGAGTTTGCGGGCGGAATTCCTGCAACAGTCGGCGGCGCGGTATACATGAATGCCGGAGCTCATGGCGGGGATTTTTCGGACATTTTCGATTTTGCAGATGGTTTTTTAGTTGATGGTCGTTCCGTTCGTTGGTCAAAAGAAGATTTGACTTTTTCTTATCGGCATACATCCCTGCATCAAACGCAAGCGATCGTTACCCGAGTCGGACTTCAATTGCGCCACGGAGACCGTAAACAAATTGGGGCGGCGATGGCCGGACATAAATTTCGCCGTTTGCAAACTCAACCGCTCATGTTGCCATGTTGCGGGAGTGTGTTTCGGAATCCGCTGATTGATCCAGAGCGGATGTATGCCGCACAATTGATCGAACGCGCCGGGTTGAAAGGGTTTCAAATCGGCGGGGCGCAAATCTCTCTGTTACATGCTAATTTTATCATCAACACAGGAACGGCGTCGGCGGCGGATGTGTTAAAGCTCATTCTACATATTCAAAAGACGGTTCGTGACGCTTATGATGTGCAGCTTGAGCCTGAAGTACGCATGCTCGGTGTCTTTCCGATGGTTTGATGGACGGAGGGTAACACATGACGGATTGTTTGAAGATTCAAGGCGGAAACCCGTTGCGAGGAAGCATACGCGTGCAAGGTTCAAAAAATGCTGCACTTCCGCTAATGGCAGCAGCCGTGATGGCTAAAGGTAGAACCACACTTTGTAATGTCCCTGATTTAGCGGATATACGAACGATGATTTTGATTATTGAATCGTTAGGTGGTGTCGTGGAGCGAAGTGGCGATCAGCTGATACTCGATACTGGACCAATTCATTCTAACAAGATTCCAGAAGAATATATGCGCAAAATGCGCTCTTCCTTGTTTTTGTTAGGTCCATTGATTGCCCGATTTGGGGGCGCAGAAGCGAATTTGCCTGGTGGATGCGCGATTGGAGAACGTAAAATTGATATTCATCTATCGGGATTTGAGCAATTGGGTGCGTTTGTGCAAATGGATGAGACGCAAAGTAATCTTCAAATTACCGTTGGCCGGTTAACAGGTGCGAATATTCGATTATCCTATCCAAGCGTTGGAGCGACAGAAAACTTAATGATGGCAGCGGCACTCGCGAAGGGTGAAACCATCATTTTTAATGCAGCATGCGAACCTGAAGTGCAAGATTTACAGGCGATGCTAAATCAAATGGGTGCGAATATTGAAGGTGCAGGCACAACGACAATACGAATTCAGGGAGTAGAGCGCTTGGAGCCGGTTCGTTACCATGTTATTCCTGACCGAATTGCAGCGGGAACATGGATGATCGCAGCTGGAATTACGCGCGGGGAACTCCAACTCGAAGGGGTTAGAACGGATCATATTGGATCATTAATTCATGTGTTGAAACAATCGGGTGTTGAAATTACTCGGATGGATGCGGAAACAATACGTGTACGCATGATGAAACGTCCAAAAGCGGTAGAACGGATTACGACCGCGCCATATCCATTATTTCCGACTGACCTTCAGGCACAATTAATGGTATTCTTTACAGTAGCGGATGGTAAAAGCATCATGCGCGAAACGGTTTTTGAACGACGCTTTCAACATGTTGAAATGCTGCGGAGGATGAGTGCTGAAATATCAGTATCTGGGTCCTCAGCAGTCATTCAGGGAATTAGCAGATTGAATGGTGCGCAAGTGCGTGCGACGGATTTGCGTGCCGGAGCAGGGCTGATTTTAGCGGGACTTGCAGCGCGGGGAACGACGATTTTGGAAGGTATCCATCATGTGGATCGCGGTTATGAACATGTTGTTGATGTACTAAGCGCATGTGGTGCGGATATCCAACGAACAAAAACATCATTGTTATTAACAGAAACGGCATCTTAAAAGGTTATCATTGACTGTTTTGGAGTGTTCACTCCGAACAGTTTGTTGGGAGGGACAAGCTATGGTTGAGCGAAAAATTACAATTCCTTTTTTACCGAAACCAGATATGGAACAATCCCCGAATCTTAAATGGATTGTAGGTGCTGCTTTATTTTTGTTTGCACTAGGAATGGTGTTTTTTTTCAATTCATCATTAGCACGCATTGATACGATTCAGCTAAAAGGAACCGATTTGCTCACACAAGATCGTGTATTGGCGCTTGCAGGAGTAAACAAGGGGAGTTCTTATTTTGTTCCGACAGAACAAACAATCATTCAGCGCTTAATGACCGACCCTATGATCCAAAAAGTTGATGTAAATAAATCGTTTCCAGGAAAAATGTATATCTATGTACATGAGTATGCAAAAATCGCCTACCAAATGGATAAATCTGGAGCGGCTAAAGTTCGATTGTCAAATGGAACTGCAATTTCCGTTGCTCCAGATAAATTGTTTGTTGATCGTCCACTATTAACCGGTTGGAAAGATACGGATCCGAATTTATCGAATTTAATCGGCGTGATGGGTGAGATACCAGTCTCGCAACTTGCAGAAGTTTCTGAAATTCGGCCATTCCCAAGTTTTGCATATCCCGACAAAATTAAGATATATACACGTGATGGATATGAAGTACATACGACAATTACATATTTGAAGAAAAAAATCGGATTTTTGCGTCAAATCATTGTTCAAGTCGAAGCAAATAAGTATAAACGCGGATATATAGAGCTACTTGAGGCAGATGTTTTTCGACCTTTTTCAGAAGATGTACAAAAAAATCTACTCAATCCGACTAATTAGTGTTACAATGTGTTTCGTGTATTATAGAAAATTCATAAAAAAATTGGGATTCCTTGGAGAGCGGTTCGTACGGAATTTTAATTTGCCAAATCCCTTTACGGGAATGCGTGCAGGAGGTGCCACCGGTTGAGCAACCAAGAATTGATTGTGAGCCTCGATCTCGGGACGAAAAATACCCGTGTAATAATTGGTGAGGTCAGCAACGGGACGTTAAATATCGTTGGTGTGGGTTCCGCGGAATCATTAGGTATGAAGAAGGGCTCGATTGTTGATATCGACCAAACGGTTGAATCAATTCGACAAGCGATTAATCATGCTGAACGTATGGTTGGAGTCCAAATTGAAGAAGTGTATGTTGGAGTTTCAGGAAATCACATTGCCTTGCAAACCAATCAAGGTGTTGTTGCTGTCTCCAATGAAGATCGTGAAATCGGATACGAAGACATAGACCGTGTAATGGATGCAGCAAAGATTGTTACGTTGCCTCCGGAACGCGAAATTATCGATGTGATGGCGCGTCAGTTTATCGTAGATGGGTTGGAAGAAATTCAAGACCCACGCGGAATGATCGGTGTACGGCTCGAAGTAGAAGCAACCGTTGTGACCGGCGCAAAAACAGCTATACATAATATCGAACGATGTGTTGAAAAAGCTGAGTTACGTTTGGCAGGGAAAATTCTAATGCCTTTATCGGCTGGTGAGACAGTCCTTACGAAAGACGAGAAAATGATGGGGACTGCATTAGTTGATATTGGTGCGGGAATTACAACCATTGCAATTTATGATCAAGGTCATTTGGTTCACACGACAAGTTTGCCTGTAGGTGGAGAAAGCATTACAAATGACATTGCATACGGGTTTAAGACGCAAACTGATTTTGCTGAAAAATTAAAGGTGAAATATGGTTGTGCATTAGTAACGGATGCTGCAAAAGATTTGTTGTTCAAAATCCCGAATCGAATGAATTCAAAAGAACAACCAGACAAAGAATACACTCAAATTGATTTGGCTGAAATGATCGAACCTCGCGTTGAAGAAATTTTTCAATTAATTCGCCAAGAAACCACTCGTTTAGGGTACCGTGAATTAACTGGTGGATACGTATTGACTGGTGGTACCGTTCAAATGCCTGGTGTGATTCAATTGGCACAGGAAGTATTACATTCCCCTGTCCGTGTTGCTGTACCTGATTATATCGGCGTACGCGACCCCGCGTTTACAGGTGGTGTGAGTATTATCAACTACGTACAGAAAAATGCTCGTGGACGTGCTGTAGGAAGTGCACGCGTAGCATCACGCAAATCCGGTGTATCTCGCAGTGGGAACTGGAGCGAGAAGCTTAAGGCATTTTTCAGCGATTTTATATGACGCATATTAGGAGGATTTAGATATGTTTGAATTAGAAATGGATATTGACGCAACCGCACAGATTAAGGTCATTGGTGTCGGCGGCGGCGGTAGCAACGCTGTGAACCGTATGATAGAACACGGTGTCAAAGGCGTAGAGTTCATTACGGTGAACACAGATGCTCAAGCATTGAATCATGCGAAATCACAATTGCGTTTGCAAATCGGCGAGAAATTAACGCGCGGTTTGGGCGCTGGTGCAAATCCTGATGTCGGTAAAAAAGCAGCTGAGGAATCCCGTGAAGCAATTGCGAATGCATTAAAAGGTGCAGACCTCGTATTCGTAACCGCAGGAATGGGAGGCGGAACAGGTACTGGTGCTGCCCCAGTCATTGCCGAAATTGCAAAAGAAATCGGCGCACTAACGGTTGGAGTCGTGACGCGTCCTTTTACATTTGAAGGTCGTAAACGTTCACAACACGCGGAGAACGGCATTAGCAATCTTCGTGAAAAAGTGGACACGCTGATTGTGATTCCAAATGACCGTTTGCTCGAGATTGTTGATAAAAAGACGCCGATGCTTGAAGCGTTCCGTGAAGCTGACAATGTATTGCGCCAAGGTGTGCAAGGTATTTCGGATTTGATCAACGTTCCTGGGTTAATCAACCTTGACTTCGCAGACGTCAAAACAATCATGTCAGAGCGCGGTTCTGCGCTGATGGGGATTGGAATGGCTTCCGGCGAGAATCGTGCGACAGATGCGGCACGCAAGGCGATTATGAGCCCATTGCTTGAGACGAACATTGATGGAGCTAAAGGTGTTTTATTGAACATTACTGGCGGGTTGAACTTAAGCTTATACGAAGTAAACGAAGCTGCTGATATCGTTACGCAAAGTTGCGATCCAGATGTAAATATTATTTTTGGTTCTGTCATTCGTGAAGATATGAGCGATGCAATTATTGTTACGATCATTGCGACAGGATTTGAACATAAACCGCACCAACATCAACCTCAAGTTCGTCGTACAACGGAACCGAGTAGTCCGGTAGCACGTGCAAAAGATCCGGTTAATCTAGGTACTCCAGGAAACGATCTAGAAATTCCTACATTCCTACGTAACCGTGGAAATCGTGGAAACAATTCCGACCGTTGAATAAAAGTATAAATCCGAAGGTGTACAAGCCTTCGGATTTGTTTTCTTTTTTTCTAAATAAATAAAATATCCAGTAACCAATTTGGGCGACTTATGGTATAATAATTTTCGAAGTCGTATGGCTATTTGGTGAACATCGACGACCCCAAGGTGGTGTACTGACGTGAGAAACATGATCAAACTTTTGCGGGAATTCGAAGAGCGTAATGGATCTTATATTATTAATATCGATACTGCAGAGCGAGAATTTATTAGTTTTGATAGCCCTAAATCCATTAATCAATTGGTTGTCTCCAGTGTTTGCAACCATGTGAAAATGGCGATCAAATCGGAAATGTTAACGTATGGAGATTTTAAGAATAAATATCCGAAAATCAACACATTCCTGGATAAAGCGCGCCAACTCGGTTATCGTACGTTTACATGAATGAATGGTAGAATCAAAATAAGCCTCAATCTCCTTTAGATGGAGATTGAGGCTTATTTTTTGTGTTAAGCAAATCTTGGTTTCGTTTGTAATTGACGATGAACTTCGAGTTGAATTTCACGAATCGTTGAGTGATGTAACAGCCGATAAGCAGACATGCGTTCATAGTCAGTAAGATCGATTTTTTTGATGAGTAACAATGTATCCAACATTGGTGTGCCAAGTCGTTCAAGTGGCAAGTATGCGATCACGCGATTCCCTTCTCCAGTATGTTCAATCATCACGGACACACCAACCAATTGCGGAAAAAAGATTGAATTGAAATCTGGTCTGACGATCAATTGTTCTGGATTCGCATCGGTAATTAGCTTATCAATGCTTGGTAAGGTTACAAAATAAATAATCTCTTCTAGGGAATAAGTAATCTCTTCTAAGTCGAAGTTCAATTGCTTTAACTTTCGCATGGAGTACAAATGTAAGTGCCATCGGTAAAACCGCTGACTGAGTAACATGATGACCACGATGCCAATCATATAACAGACGAGTTGGATGGAAAGATTCATTGCATGTCCTCCTCAAATGAAACCACTTGATTGCGGCCTTGTTTTTTTGCAACGTATAAAGCCAAATCAGCACTGTGCAAGAGTGCGGCAGGAGAGTCTTTATCTTCAGGAAATGATGCAACACCAAGGCTTACCGTTAAGTCTCCGCTAGGCTGTTTTTCTTCGTTTGGAAATACCATTTCGGAGATGTTTGTTCGAATTTTTTCTGCGACTGCCATTGCATCTCGTTTTGATGTTGAAGATAACAGTACGACAAATTCTTCTCCGCCAAAACGGAAGGACAAGTCATCTTTCCGGATGCTTTCCTTCAAAATTGATGCAACCATAATTAACACTTCATTACCGGCAACATGACCGTTTGTATCGTTATATACTTTGAAATAGTCAATATCAAGAACAATCATTGAGAGCGGAATTTTATTTCGACGTGTGGTATTGAAGTAAGAGTTTAGCATCCGTTCGAAAAAGCGCTGGTTGTAAAGACCGGTTAAATTATCTGTGATTGCTAATTCCTGCGCATGAATAAATAACTGGGTATTATGAATTGCAATTGCAGCTTGATTGGCAAGCGGAATGATACTATCAAGTTGCTCTCGGGTAATGGGTGATTTCTTAATGTTATTATCCAACAAAATCACGCCTAAATTCTCACCTTGAATGACAAGTGGAACGACCGCGAATTCATCCATATTAAACACATTCGCTAAGTATTTCTCGACATCATCTGATAAATTAAGTTTCGTGATATGCTTCGGTGATTGTTCAAATAGTGCTGTGCTCAGCACATTCGGCGGATCCATTGTAAAGGTAGTGTTTTTAACAACACCATTTAAGTCGACATCATGTGTTTTTGCTTCATTATCGTTTGTGATATAATCACCTAACGTCATATTTCCTTTGGAAATGGCGTACCACTTGGCAAGCCCCTCTTCCTCAGAAATCGAACCAATTCCGAGTGCTCCTTTGAATTGCGTCTGATCTTCATTTACAAGAAACAACATTGCCCGATTGATCCCGTGACCATAACCTGCAGTGATTGCCGTCAACACGATGTGCAATAATTTGCCGTGGTCATGCGTACTTTGAAGTGCTGTACTGATATGCCTTACGATATTCAAATCTTTTGATTGACGTCGCAATTGCTTTAGTAACCGGTCTGATTGGATCCTTGATTGATGTTTGGAATGCATATATTGTCCCCAACCAACCCCAAGCAATACATATAATACGTCAAGAAACACTTGGTCCGCGATCGGATGTCCGGTTTGCCATGATAATATCAACATGTTAACGATCGATGCCAATAAACCGCCAGTTGCTTTATAACTGATTCCAGCTATCCAAATTGGCAGAAACAATAGCCAGGGAACCATAGATTGATCGGCATAAAAACTAATAGAATAGGAGGTGACGATGATTCCTAAGGTTACCAGTAACCGATTTTGGGAATCTCGAAGAAAAAAACGGAGCAAATTGATCAATGCCACGAAGATCATTGAACATAGCGCGAACGTGAGCATCGCAACGACCACCTATTTTCAGGATATATTTATCTGAAAGAATTCTTTTTTTGTCTTAAAATCCCTGCTGAACTACTTCTGGTTGTTAAAAAAAATTCAACGTCTTGCTGATCAAAGCTGTGAGGTTGATTGGATGTGCTAATAACACGGTCTTTTTCTATGGATCTTCTGAGTTGATGCTCAAGTGGTTCATGCGACTGAATTTGTTTCATAATTTCAATTCGACCTGCGTTGGCACAATCTGTTCGCCACATCTTAGAGCCCTCCTATTTTTGGTTAGGAATTAAAAATGGAACGACCACGAACAAAATCGTGATAGCCCCATCGATGTATTTGGAATGCGAACAAACGCGATGATCGGCAACTGGCTAGCATGGTATTGAATACCGAAGCCCCTATAGTTTTGCGCCCTTGTCTTTCGGCAAGTTTGCCCGTATCGATGTTTGTATTGCGATTGTATCGGAATATTCAGTTTATTACAAGGGCAAGTTTGGTTTTATGTTAATGAAGGAATTTTGAACGCGAGTGATGAATCTTAAGAAGTGCACTTTAAATCCAAGGGGGATACACATGCGCAAACTTGCTAAACGACTTGCATTCGTTGCGGTTGTAACCGGTTTGATTTTTTCGACCGTTTCCGCCGAATTTGCGATGGCAAAACATAAAACCAAAAAAACAGGAACCACTTCTGTAAGTACACCTGTAGCCACAGCAACCCCTGTTCCGGTGATTGCTTGGGATTCTGTTGAACAAAAATGGTTGACGCAACTAGGTAAGGTTACATTGGGACCACGAAAAGTTTTTTCGTTCCGCAAATGGATGGGGCAACAAAAGGATATGCCAGATTTGAGTCTGAAATCCGCTGAAAAAATTGCATCATTGCTTTATCAAGGTGCGTTAAAAGCTTCATTAATTATTGGAGACCGAACGCCGCATACGAAACAAGTGGATGCATCAAGTATTGGTTTTGATGTTTCTTTGAAAAAAGACAAACAAGATTTAACATTTATGAATCAATATACGGCGATCATGTCATTGAATTCAACTGGTTCATCTAATGTTTGGACTTTGGAATGGAGTGCTCCAAAAGACGATAAAACGTGGACGGCGAATACGCTTACCATTACCTCTGTACAGATTGCGTCGCCAATTCAATTACAAACGGATATCTATTCTGCAGTAGGCGTGAAAACATTGAAGAATCAAGGGGTTCCTGGTTTGTTGGTTAAAATTTATGGCGAAAGTGCAAAAGTAAAAAAACATCTCGTTTCTAGAGATTTTTATGCGCCGACACCGACTTTAATGACTACCGGTAAACGTGCTGAAGATACAACAATAACCGCACAATAATTCATTATATTAATCGCAGCAGGGAAAGGACGTGAAATCGATGAAAATGGGTGAGTTGCTCATCAATAGCGGAATGGTCACGCAGGAACAAATGGAATTTGCATTAAAAGTCCAACGTGAAACGAAGCAAAAATTAGGTGAGATCTTAGTTAAAGAATCCATTTTGACGGAGCGTCAAATTCTTGAAGTTTTGGAATTTCAATTAGGATATCCGGTCGTAAATTTGTTTGAAGCACAAATTGATCCTCCGATATTAAAATTGGTCCCAGAGTCGGTTGCCCGTAAATACGTATTAATTCCGATCGATCGATCGAAAGATAAATTAAAAATCGCGATGAATGACCCACTCAATTACGATGCAATTGAAGAAGTGCGAATGGCAACGGGATTGACGGTGTTGCCTTTTATTGCATCGAAACAAGAAATTGAACAAGCCATCTCCAAATATTATGGATTCCGAGAATCGGTAGATGCGTTAATCGGCCAAACTGGGATAGAAATCAACGAGAAAGAATTATCAGAACGTGATGCGAGTGATTTAGATTCTCCAATCGTAAAATTGGTGAATCAAATTATTATGACCGCGGTCCAGCAAAAAGTGAGTGATATTCACATTGAGTCGCAAGAAAAAGCGGTCATCGTCCGATTTCGCTTAGATGGAGTTTTGCGAACAGAACGTACACTTCCGAAAAACACACAAAACGTAATTATTTCTCGCCTGAAAATTATTGCAAAATTAAATATCGCAGAAAAAAGATTGCCGCAAGATGGACGAATTCAAATGAACGTTGAACATCGCCGGATTGATATTCGCATTTCGACTTTACCAAGTGTACATGGTGAAAGTGTTGTTATGAGGATTTTGGATCAATCATCCGGTATTAAGAAAATTACCGAACTCGGTATGCTTGAAAATAATCAGCGAAATTTCGAAAAATTACTAGGCAAGCCAAATGGAATCATTCTCATTACAGGACCAACGGGAAGTGGAAAAACATCCACATTATATTCTGCCCTCGGCGATGTGAATTCTGATGATGTTAAAATTATTACTGTCGAAGACCCGGTCGAATATCGAATGGATGGGATTACGCAAGTTCAAGTCAATGCACAAATCGGCTTAACCTTCGCATCAGGATTGAGATCCATTTTGCGACAAGACCCGAATATCGTTATGGTCGGTGAAATTCGCGATACGGAGACGGCAGAGATCGCAATTCGTGCATCGTTAACCGGACATCTCGTGCTTAGTACATTGCATACGAATAGTGCGGTTGAGACCATTAGCAGGTTGGAAGATATGAGTATTGAACCGTATTTGATCGCATCATCTGTAAACGGAATTGTTGCACAGCGCTTGGTTCGAAGAATTTGTCCGGACTGCAAAACGCGGATCCCGGCGCCGCCATCGGTTGTTAGTTTATTTGAACGAGTGCAAGTTACGCCTTCTCAAGAACCATTACATGTTTACCATGGTAAAGGTTGTAATGCGTGTCACAAATCGGGGTACAAGGGCCGACTGGCGATTCATGAGGTATTGGTTATTGATGATGGGTTGCGTCGTTTAATCGCGCAAGGTCGTCCGAGCGAAGAATTGAGAGCGTATCTTAATAAGATGGGTTTTCGAATGATGTTGGCCGATGGCCTTGTGAAATCGATGCAGGGTCATACGAGTATTGAAGAAGTACTCAAAGCGGTCAGTGAAGAAACGTAAAGAGTGGCCAAGAAGGAGAGATGATCGGCGATGCCGTTATATGCCTACGAAGCTGTTAATACCAAAGGCAAAAAAGTAAGCGGCGTATTACGTGGACAGTCCAAGCAAGTGGTCATCAATGAATTGCGGACGAAGGGCTTGTCACTACGCAGTGTGAAAGAGAAAGAAAAATCGATGCTTGATATGGAGATTACGTTTGGGCCTCCCGTTAAGCTTGAACATTTTGTATTTTTTTGTAGGCAATTTGCGACGTTAATACGATCAGGTGTCATGATTGAACCAGCAATTAAAATGTTAGAACAACAAGCGCCTTCAAAGAAAATGAGAGAAGCGCTTGGTGATGTGTTGGAACAATTGAGAAACGGGATGTCTATTTCTTCGTCAATGGCAAGGCACCCTGCGATTTTTCCGCCAATGTTTACGAACATGTTAGCGGCAGGCGAAATTACTGGAGAATTGGATCATGTGTTAACACGATTGGCCGTTCATTATGAAAAAGAAAATAAAACGATTAAAAAGGTACAGTCGGCAATGACGTATCCGATCATTGTCATCACAATTGCACTCGTCGTTGTCGGATATTTGTTAACCAATGTTGTGCCTGTATTTGCTGGGATGTTCAAACAACAGAAACTTGAGTTGCCCCTTGTGACGAAAGTTGTGCTTGGAATAAGCTCAGGGTTACAGGAAGTATGGTGGGTAATTATTCTCGTGGCTATTGCCATCTGGATTACCTTTGTGAGAATCAAGAAGGATCCGGCCGTTGCAATGATATTAGATACGTTAATATTAAAAATACCTCTTTTCGGAGAGTTGTATTTAAAAGCTTCGATTGCGAGATTAACTCGGACATTATCAGCATTATTCAAAAGCGCGGTGCCAGTACTCCAAGCATTAGAAATTACGGAAAAAGTAATTGGAAATCGACTCATCGAAAAAGTATTGCGTGAATCGCGTGAAGGACTCCAGCAAGGTAGACCACTTTCAGAAGCATTTTCAACGAGTAAAGTATTCCCTCAAGTCATGACACAAATGGTTGTGATCGGTGAGGAAACCGGCCAAATCGAGGAAATGTTAAGTAAAATCGCGGATTCGTACGAAGAAGACGTAGAACAAAATGTGGAACGTCTCAAATCATTGATTGAGCCATTAATGTTAGTGATTATTGCAGGTTTAGTTGGGATAATCGTTATGGCGATCATGTCGCCGATGTTCAAATTATATGAGAATTTCCTATAAATAAAAGAATGGGGGCGAAAAAATGTTTCGATGGTCCAAATCAAAGATCTATGGTATCCAGTTGCTGGACTACGAAATTAAGTGCATCGGTCTCCAACCAGCAAATAAAACATGGCAAATTACGGATCAGATTCGGATGCCATTGCCGCTGGGGACGATTATGAAAGGGAGAATCATGAATAAAGAAGTCGTGATTCAGCACTTACAAAGACTGGTGTATGAGAATCATATTGCGAATAGCCAAGTTTACATTACGATTCCGACATCTAATGTATTGTTGCGCAAAACGACGTATCCTGCCTTGCCGGATAAAGAATTGCGTAATTTAATTGATGTGGAACTGCACGGAGAAGACAAACTACCGTTCAAAAACCCGGTGTTTGATTATGTGCGCATTAGTGCACCAAATGCAGATAAAATGAATGATGTATTAATTTTTGCTTCGCCAGAGGAGTTGATTAGTAGTTATACACATGCCGTGCGTTCTGCTGATTTAAAAGTAATTGGTGTCGATATTGCGCCACTAGCTACGTATCGGGTGATGACGAGCACCCAACTTAATGATCATGCGCCATTGCGATTTGCCATGTTGAACGCAGAATTGGATCATGCGGATATTTGTATTTTTGAGAATGGGTGGCCGACATTTATCCGTTCAGTTGCCTTGTCTTCGAGCAATGTGATGTATTCTGAGAATGGTGCCACGGAGGCGTATTGCCGTACATTATCAATTGAACTATCAAGAATTTTAAACTTTTTCAAATATACCGTATCGGATAACCATGAGGAATTGGAAGTCATTTATTTTACAGGGCATGCAGAACATGTTGCCGTCTTGCCTGATTTTCTGAAGAACATGTTTCATGGAGAAATTATTCCGATGCCTGTTCCTGAGTTTGCTAAAAATCGTCCGGAATCAATTAGTTCGTTTGCGGTTCCGCTCGGTTTAGCGATGAAAGGAGAGGGGCGGTAATGTCTTCTTTGAATCAATTTCGACCGATCGAAATCAATTTATATCAACAACGAACGAGAGAATTTCGCGGCCCCAATGGTAAGTTTTTAGTCATTGGTTCTGTATATACGGTATTGTTCCTTGCTTTGATTGTTTGGGCAAATATTATTCAAAGTAATATTGAGGATTATGATCTAAAAATTAGTGATGAACAATCTAAAATGACAACCTATCAAAATCAATTGCAACAAATGAATGCCGGAGGACGTTTGGATGTTTGGGCAGATTTGCCGAATGCCATAAGACGAAGTCATTTGGAGCCGTTGCAGCTAATGAAGGATTTTGCTAAGTTTTTGCCGGAAGATACATCCGTCACAGAATGGATGATTGACGAAACCAATATTTTGCGTTGCAAAATTGATTTTGGTTCCACAGAATCCTTTACAAATTTCAAGGCAACCATTGATCACGATGCTGAATTCCACATTGTTAGAATGGATACGTTCATGAATAAACCAGTGATTGATGTGCAAGGGGCGATGCCTTCAACAGCGTATGTCCCGGTGACAACCATACAATTTGATTTTCAAGTGACTCCTCCAATCGTAGATGAACAACAAGGAGGACAACCGTGATGAATCAAGAAACGAAACAAACTTTTTTTCTTAGCTTGATTTTATTGTTGTTGTTGGCGTTGTTATTTATGTATTGGATAAAACCTAAGATTGAATTAAGATTTGATCGGATCGATCAGCTTGAGGAAGTGAAACGTCAAACGGCGGATACAAATTGGCGTGTAAAACAGATGCAACAAAATGGATTGGTGGAGCGTTTCTATATTGGTGCAACGCGAAGAGCCGTACCTGAAGATGCGAGATTACCGAACTTATTACATGATGCTCGAAGTTTGGAATTGATTAGTGGCATTCCATTTTCAACTTATGATTGGAAAACGGATGCGACTCCAATAACCGTTTCTGCAAAAACTCATTTGGGTTCAGGGAACGTACAAGTCATTCCGGTCATGTTGCAACACACATTTAAGGCCAATTATGATCAGCTAGAAAAGCTACTTCAAGAAATTGAAGATATGCCCCGATTGATGCAAGTTAAACAAATGTCAATTCATACATCATCCACGAATCCGGTAAGTATTAATGACAGTGCAAAAGATCTCAACGTGGAAATGGTTATTGAGGCATATTATGCACCTGCATTAGTTAATGTCGTAGAAAAAGACGGGGATGAGCTTCCTGCCCTCCCCCGCCTGAAAGATCAACCATTTGAATAAGTTATTTAGAAACAGCGAGCTGATACGTTTCAATCGGTTCGCTGTTTTTCCATTTAAAATATGCGTAATGATACGCGTACCCTTTGGAGGTTAATTCTTTATAGAAAACTTCCCAAACTTTAATATCGTGTACGACTCCGGGGGTTACCCGAATGATTTTGCGCAAAGAATTCTGATTAACTACGAAATCTGAAAAATAGCTTGGAGGTGGTTTCGATGTCGTGTCGTCGATACTGACGTTTTGACCTTCAACCCACCCCGCAAATGGACGATCATTGCCGTCTATGCCCCAAACGATCCACCATTTTTTTTCGCCATGAAAATGATCCAATTTTAAGATTTTGTTGATCGAAATTTTTTCTCGAATAAGAGATATTGCAATTGCTTCTTCTGAAGTTCGAGCATCCAAGCTGCTGCTTACCCCGTTCATGAGATAGGTTGTGATTAAAAGGACTAATAAGATGACAGTGATGATCATATTCCGCTTCATTATTTATGCACCAGTTGAAAATTTGCGAAGCAATCGGTTCGCTTCAAAGCGGATTCGTTCTTCGTCTACCGTTAATAACACGCGATTGCTCATTAATTGTTTGCCGTCGACCCAAACATCAGTTACGTCATTTGCATTTGCGGAATAGACGATGTGAGAGATCCAATCCGATTGCGGCTGGAAGTGAGCTTGATTCGCATCAAGTGCGATAAAATCGGCTTTCATTCCAGGTTGAAGACAACCAATATCTTCAATCCAAATGGATTTGGCACCTTCAATCGTACCCATTCGAAGTGCGGCTGTTGCGGGTACCGCTGTCGGGTCTCCGCTTACCCCTTTGTGAAGTAGCGCTGCAAGACGCATTTCTTCAAACAAGTCTAAGTTGTTATTACTAGCCGAACTGTCGGTACCAAGTGAAACGCGAACACCAGCTTTTAACATCGCAGGAACAGGTGCAATACCAGAAGCGAGTTTTAAGTTGCTACCCGGATTATGGGACACATGGACACCTTTTGCGGCAAACAATTCGATTTCTTCCTGTGTTACATGAACAGCGTGTGCAACAAGCGTCGGACGATCAAATACGCCTAGTTCATTCAAATGTGCAACCGGACGTTTGCCATATTGATTAATATGACCTTGTACTTCACGTGCGGTTTCAGATAAATGAATATGAATCGGTAGATTCAATTCCTTGGACGCGGCAACAATGCGTTCAATATAATCAGGAGGGCAAGTGTAGGGAGCATGAGGGGACATCATCGTCGTAATCCGTCCATTCGCTTTCCCGTGCCATGCCTTTGCAAATGCAGTTGCCTCATCTAATTTAGCGGTTTGTATATCAGGTGGACACAGACCAATAACCCCTCGTGCCAAACATCCACGCATCCCGCTCGAATCCACGACCGCTGCAACTTCCTCCATAAACGAATACATATCCACGAAGGTTGTCGTACCTCCGCGTATCATTTCCATGATGGATAATAACGTACCCCATTTAATGTCTTCTGCACCCCACGCGTTTTCAATCGGCCACATTTTTTCTTCAAGCCAAACTTGCAATGACACATCATCGGAATAGCCACGAAGCAACGACATTGCCGCATGACCGTGTGTGTTGACGAGGCCGGGTAAATAGACTCGATTAGAACCGTCTTTGACTTCAATGGAAGCATCGTTCCATTCAGCAGGAATCTCAGTTCCGATAAATGAAATTATGCCGCTGTCGACGCCCATATGTCCTTGTTTGAGGACAGGAAGTTGTTCGTTCATGGTAATAAAGGTTCCATTTTTAATTAATAGCTTAGAATTGTTCACATTTTACACTCGCTTTACAAGTTTATAGATGTCGCTTAACAGACGTTTGATACATTTTATAATAAATGTATCACTTTCGAGGAATAAGGGGAATGAGATGTCGCAAAAGGTATTGATCGTTGAAGATGAACCGACCATTTCGCGGCTCCTCAGTTACAATTTTAAGTCAGCTGGCTTCATTCCGCAAACGGCTGATAATGGTAGAGTCGCATTGGATATTCTTTTGGAAGAATCATTCGATTTGGTGATCTTAGATTTAATGTTGCCAGGGATGCACGGGTTAGAAGTATTGAAAAATTTACGTCAGAGAGATATCCGTACGCCAGTCATTATTTTAACTGCGCATACAGATGAAGATGGAATTGCGAATGGTCTTAGTAATGGTGCGGATGATTTTATGACCAAACCATTTGGCGTTGCTGAACTATTTGCAAGAGTAACGGCTGTGATGCGCCGTACAAAAGGCCATGTCATGCAAGAAGAATTGTTGCTTGGTGAAAAGCGTATACGTTATGGTGATTTAGCGATTTATCCGGAACGGCACGAAATTGCGTATCGTCAGCAATCACTCACACTTCGGCCAAAAGAGTTTCAGATTCTGCAATATTTGTTCAAACGTCCAGGTGTTGTTGTAAATCGGGATGATTTGATGAATATGGTATGGGGCTATGATGCTGAACTCGGTGAGCGAACGGTTGATGTGCACATCAATGCACTTCGAAGAAAGATTGAATCGTTCTCAGCGGTCATGCGGATCGAATCCATTCGCGGCGTTGGATACAAGCTTGTGTTAAATCGAAGTGTTGAAGTTTAAGAAAGTTTACACAAGTTTTACAAAACAAACGAATATCGAAAATAGAAACACATTAATATCAGTAGTGTAAACGATTGAACACAGACAAATTTTAAGGAGTGGACAAGTAATCATGTTCAAAAATTGGAGATCAACAGCATTGCTCGCATTGTTAGCATTAACGGTTACAGTAGCAAGCGCTTGCGGAAGTACAGGTGCATCAAGCACAACGAATTCGGCACCCGTAGAAAAAACACAAGCGGAAATCGATGCTCAGAAAAAAGTTGACGACGCTAATGCAAAACTTGAACAAGCTCAAAAAGACTTAGAAGCTCAAAATGCTGAATTAGAGCAAAAGAAACAAGAAGAAGCGAAAGCAGCAGAAGAAAAAACTGCAGCAGATGCTGAAGCGAAAAAACAAGCAGACGAAGCGGCTGCAGCAAAAGCAGAATCTGAAAAACAAGCAGCGGAAGCGAAAGCATTAGAAGAAGCAGTAGCTAAAGCGAAAGCAGACAATGATGCAGCTAAATCGAAAGAATTGGCGGATCAATTGAAAAAAGCGCAAGCTGAAGCAGCGGCAGCAAAAGCTGAAGCGAAAAAGCAAGCAGATGAGCAAGCAGCAGCGAAAGCATTAGCTGCAAAAGCAAGTGCAGCAGCGCTTGCAGCAAACAAAGCTCGCTTCGCTGAAGCACAACAACAAATGGCAGCGCACCAAGCGGCATTAGAATTGCAAAAACAAAGAGAAGCAGAACAAGCGAAATTAGAAGAGCAACAACGCATTGCGGCAGAGTTAGCGAAAGCGGAAGCTGAGCGTAAAGCAGCATTTACAGGAACAATCAAAATCGATGGATCTTCAACGGTATTCCCAATTTCAGAAGCAGTTTCATCGAAATTTAATAAAGAGTACTTGAAAGTACGCGTTCCAGTAGCAGTGTCCGGAACAGGTGGCGGTTTCACTAAATTCTGTAAAGGTGAAACAGATATCAATGATGCTTCCCGTACCATTAAAGCGACTGAAACAGATGCTTGTACAAAAGGTGGTATTGAGTCGATTCCATTTGAAGTTGCGTATGATGGGATTACCGTATCTGTGAATCAAAACAATGATTTTGCAAAAACAATGACGGTTGCAGAATTGAAGAAAATCTTCGAACCGAATAGCAAAGTAGTTACGTGGGCAGATGTTCGTGCAGGTTGGCCGGCAGAAACAATTAAAATTTATTCACCAGGTACAGCATCTGGAACGTTTGATTATTTTACTGAACACGTGAATGGTAAAGCGGGCGCGAGTCGTAATGATAGCCAAGTTACATTTAGTGAAAATGATAATGTACTTGTTCAAGGAATTTCAGGCAGCAAATATGCGATCGGTTATTTTGGATACTCTTATTATGAAGAAAACATGAGTAAGTTGAATGCAGTTTCCGTTGAAGGAATTCAACCAACATATGAGACGATTCAAAATAAATCATATCCAATTTCACGGATGTTATACATCTATGTCAACAAAAAAGCATTCGCTCGTCCAGAAGTGAAAGAATATGTAACTTATTATGTGAAAAATGTAGGTTCTCTAGTTAAAGCCGTTGGATACATCAAGTTGCCACAATCATTCTACGATGCGGATCTTGCAAAAATTCCACAATAATTAACGATGCAATGGGCCCCATAATCGCTCCTCCCTCTGATTATGGGGCATTTCTTTATGGAAAAACAAATTTTTTTTACAGTGTAAAAAGAGGTGAATGTCATGATGCAGGAACAAGGAATAGAAATGTTTAAGGATAAACGTAAATCAATAATGAATTGGTTGATGCCCAAACTATTGTTTTTATGTGCGTTGGTTTCCATCGGAACAACCGTCGGAATTGTATGGACGTTATTTGGTGAAACGGTAGCGTTTTTTAAGCAAGTTACTGTCTTTGATTTTATCACTGGTACGCAATGGACACCGTTAATTGATCCTCGAAGTTATGGCGTATTACCATTACTACTCGGCACATTTCAAGTTACGTTAATTGCCTGTTTATTTGCTTTTCCGATCGGAATTGCGAGTGCGATTTATTTAAGTGAATATGCACCGAACCGAGTTCGAAAAGTTGTAAAACCAATTTTAGAAGTGTTAGCCGGAATTCCAACCATTGTGTTGGGATATTTTGCGTTGTTTTTTGTAACGCCTCAATTACAAAAGATATTTGATACCATGGGGATTTTTAACGCACTTAGCGCGGGGATTTGTGTAGGGATTATGATTATTCCGATGATTTCTTCGTTGAGTGAAGATGCGATGAATGCAGTGCCAAAAAAATTGCGTGAGGGCGCATTTGCGCTTGGTGCGACGCGTTTTGAGGTTGCCACACAAATTGTATTTCCAGCAGCACTTTCTGGAATTATCGCGTCGTTTGTACTGGCGTTTTCGCGTGCGATCGGGGAAACGATGATCGTTACGGTTTCAGCAGGTGCAACACCAAAAATTGATATCAATCCATTGGACAGTATTCAAACGATGACGGCGTATATCGTGCAAGTCATCACTGGAGATGCGGCACACGGAACAATTGAATATCAAACCGTTTATGCGGTTGGTATGACCTTGTTTATCATTACGTTCCTGTTGAATATCGTAGCACTACTAATTGCGCGACGGTACAGAGAGGAGTATTAAACATGAATTTGAAAATTCGCCGAGCCCAAAATAAAATGTTTGAATTTTTATTTATTCTAGCACTTTCGATTGCCATGCTCGTGCTACTCGTACTATTAGTACAAATTGTGATCGATGCACTACCGCGACTTTCCATGCAATTTGTGACCTCTTTTCCGTCAAGTGAACCTTCAGAAGCGGGGATTTATCCGGCGTTGATTGGAACATTATATGTCATAGGTATTATGACGCCGATTGCTTTTTTTATTGGAACCGGTGCAGCAATATATCTTGAGGAGTTTTCGAAAAAAAATGCATTGAATAGTTTTATTCAATTAAATATTAGAACGCTCGCAGGAGTACCTTCCATTGTATATGGAATTTTGGGGTTAACCATTTTTGTTCGTGGGGCAGAATTCGGAGCGAGTTTAATAAGTGGTGCATTTACGATGACATTATTGGTATTGCCCATCATTATTGTGGCTGCGCAAGAAGCAATTCGTGCGGTTCCTCGCGCAAGACGTGAAGCCGCGCTCGCGTTAGGTGCTACCAAGTGGCAAACTGTCGCTCGTGCAGTACTTCCTTCAGCAGTACCTGGAATATTAACGGGAATGATTTTGGCAGTTTCTCGTGCCATCGGAGAAACGGCACCTTTAATTATGATAGGTGCATTCACATTTGTTGCATTTTTACCAGAATCATTGACAGATTCCTTTACGGTCTTACCAATTCAGTTTTTTAACTGGATCGCCCGTCCGCAAGATGAATATCATGAATTAGCCGCTTCAGGGATTTTAATTTTGTTACTAGTATTAATTAGTTTGAATATTACTGCGGTTTGGTTGCGCAATAAATATCAAAAAAGAATTTAAGCAGGATAGAAGTTAGTTTTGGAGGGAATGACATGGAAAAAGCGATTCGTATTGACGGGCTCAATGTGTACTATGAGACGTTTCATGCATTAAAAAATATACAAATTGAGGCGTTGCCAGCTCGCGCAATTACTGCGTTAATCGGTCCTTCAGGTTGCGGTAAATCAACGTTTTTACGAACGATCAATCGGATGAATGATTTAGTACCAGGTTCAAGAGTGGACGGCAAAATTATCATTAATGGTGTCGATATTTATGATCAACAAGTTGATGTGGAAGCATTACGCAAAAAAATCGGGATGGTATTCCAACAACCAAATCCGTTCCCTAAATCCATTTATGACAATATTGCTTTTGGGCCGCGCTTGCATGGGGTCACAAAGAAAAGTGAACTTGATGAAATCGTCGAATCGAGTCTTCGCCAAGCGGCACTTTGGGATGAAGTAAAAGATAAATTAAAGAAAATGGCATACGATATTTCGGGTGGGCAGCAACAACGTCTTTGTATTGCGAGAGCGATCGCTGTGAATCCAGAAATTTTGCTGATGGACGAAGCTACTTCTGCATTGGATCCCATTTCAACGATCAAAATCGAAGAATTGGCGCAAGAATTAAAATCGAAATATACAATCATTATGGTCACGCATAATATGCACCAAGCAGCTCGTGCGAGTGATCATACAGGATTTTTCTTGAATGGAGAATTGGTTGAATTTGCTACTACTGAGCAATTGTTCTCAAATCCGGGTGATGAGCGTACGGAATCTTACATTACAGGACGTTTTGGTTGAACCATATTAGCGATGGAAAAAGGAGCAAAAAGCATGACGGAACGTAAAGAATTTGATCATGGTTTACAAGAAATCAAAACATTGTTAATTGCAATGGGTGAACGCGTGCAGTGGGCGTTAGAACATGCGATGGACTCTTTGCAAACCTCAAATGTAGAACAAGCAAAGTTGGTGTTTGAGCGCGATCATGAAATTAATCTGTTGGAGCGTCAAATTGACGATTTAGGGACGCAATTGATTTTGAAACAACAACCTGTTGCCAAGGATTTGCGCAAAATTCTCGTAGGATTCCGCATTGCTGCAGACTTGGAGCGAATGGGGGATTTGGCGCGAGATATTGCGAATGTTACTGTTCGTTTGGCGGGACAACCGCTCATTAAGCCGTTGATCGATTTGCCTGCGATGGCAAAATTTGTACATGAGATGATTCACCAAGCGATTGACTCGTATTTACGTGAAGATATTGTGTTGGCTGAATCAATGGCAAAGTCTGACGATCAAGTGGATGCATTATATAGCAAGGTACTGCGTGACCTATTTGCCTTAATGTCAAACGAGAGTGATTCGGTTAACCAAGCGATGTTATTATGTTTCGTAGGCCGGTTTATTGAACGCATCGCAGATCATGCGACAAATATTGGTGAAGGCGTTGTTTATTTGGTGAAAAACCAACGCTCAGAATTGAATTAATGGTTTAACAATAAAAAACACAAAAGCCAGTTTTTTCATCATGGGTTGATGATCGCTGGCTTTTGTGTTTTTATCCTATTTTTTAATAAACAATTAAATCGCGTTTAATAAATATTTCTTCTAATTCAAACGTATTTACCGTATCTCCGACAGTAAAAGCTTCTGACTTTGCAACAACAATTTTTAGAATTGGATTATAATCAGGACCTGTCCCGTTTTTGACAACAATTCCGCGAGATTCATCACTTAGCACGACGACCGAACCAATGGGATACGGCGCAATGTGTTTTCGAAATGAATTGACAACATTTGAATCGAATTGATAACTTTCTTGATTTAATATGTAATCTAACGATAATTCTCTTTTGAAATTTGGATGAATTCCATTATTAAATTCGAGACTAATAAATCGACCAGCAACGGCTACAATTTTGGATACGAGCGAAATTTCACTGCCGCTTTTGTTATTTGGAAAACCGCCTCCAGATACACGCTCATGATGTTCTAAGGCTGCGCGGGACACGTCTTCATCAAAAAAATCACTTAAATAGGTGGATCCGATTCGAATATGACTTTGATAAACTTGTTCATTGGGCATCCAATCGGATAAGGTGTCAACATTGAAATTTTTCAATAACACGAAATGACCTATATTGTAAAATAAACATGCTTTGGCTAGAGAAATTAATTTTTCGTGTTCAAGTCCCATATCCAAACCAATGAGTAGACCGATGGTACATACCCGAGCATATCGCCGGATACTTTCGTGTTTCATGCATTTCATCATGGATAATAATGATAGGACATGCAAATCGACGCACACTTCAGAAAGAATTCGTTGGATTTGTGATTCGATTTCTTTCAGATTCGTTAAATGGATAAAATAGGACTCTAAGTACGCATAAATATTCAAATTTAATTCTTTGATCAATATTTGATTTGTAATGGTTTGATAACTTTCTTGGATATCTGTTTTTTTCTCATAAAAAATTTGTTTTCGACGCAAACGATCTGGTGAAAGTGGGTCGAGCACGTCAATCGATTGCATAATCGGCACTTCAGAAATTCCATGTTCTTTTAATTGGTTGATATACCGTTGATTTAATTTCACGCCACGACCTACAAGTACTTGACCAGAAATACCAATGACATTTTTGCCTACAATTAATCCTGGCAATAAGGATGTGGTCTTCATTGAAAGCATCGTTTACCCCGTTTCTAAAAATCCGAATTATCTATCTTTTTTTACAAAATTCTACATAGAACAACTACAGTTTTTATTTTACAATGATATAAATATTCACGCAAGATATGGCAACGGTTGACATAAATATAATTTAACTGTTATTTAAAAACAAAAAAACGAGCTCCGCAAGTGTTTGCGGAAGCCCGTTTTTTGGCGTGTGGCCAATTAGAATGTACGCAATACGATAACCAATAAGATGAAAAGTACCAAGATCATTGTTGCGCTCGACCAGAGGCTATAACCTCCGTGTCCTTGGTGATGGGAATGGTTGCATTCGCTCATCGTTGTCACGCTCCTCGTTTTTTTGATGTTACCGCGTTGTTAACGGGTACATTGTAATAAATGCACGATGAGGTAGAAGTGAATGGACGAATGCCTAGTTGATTACGATTCATTCGTTTTTAATTGATCGGGATGCTCCAAAAATGCGCGAATCAAGCGAGATCTGCGAATGAGGCGGAACTGCAGTAATTTTGCTGGTGAAATACTTGAGAAATAACCAAGGATTGAATAGCCAAAACAACGACCAAGTAAAACAATTAGAAATACAATCCACGGGGAAGTCCCAGCAAGAATCGTAATTAGTGTTGGAACGCGAAGAGGCATTGGCAATCCTGACATAATGAATAAGGCAATTAGTCCAAAAGCGGCAATCGCACCATGTATCGCATTCCATTGCGGTGCATTGCGCAAATTCCCAAAAAGCCATTCAATAACATACCAACCGTATTCTTGGAAAATGATCGCGATTATGAATGCACCGATCGCAGATCCAATTGCGCAACCAATGGAGTTTACAAACCATTTGCGCGGTGCGACAAGTGCAGAAGCGATCACCATTGCAGTGCTCGGCAGTAAAGGGAAAAAATAATCCGCAAGTACAATAGCACCAGCTGGAATGGGGAACCATGATTGGTCCGCCGTTTTTTTTACCCATGATACCCATTTTGGAATATCGGTTTGTTTCAACAGATTCCCTCCTAAAAGGAACAAGTCATACATATACATTCATTTTCGCATGAGATGATGAACACCGCAAGTTTCGATTGCCAGTATTGAAATTATGGGCTATACTGTTCGCGAAATCAGTTTATGGGAGGTTTTGGTGTGGAAAATCTTCAACCGTTCTTACAGGAGCAATGGTGGTTAGTATTAATTGCATTCGTAATCGTTGGTTTAATCGTGAAAATGGTCAAAACGGTTGTGAAATGGGTCATTACAATCGTGGTCGTTGTTGTGTTATTTGGATATGCTACGCAGTACTCGCCGGATCTCGTAAATGATGCAAAAACGATGGCAGAAAATACGATGAAAGATCAGGCATTGAAAGCGCTCCAAGAGAAGGCCGGAGATTTAACGTTTAAGAAATCGGATGATGGCAGTTATGCGGTTTCGACGAAGGGGATCACCCTTAAAGGTAAGCCGGGTAATGCGGATGTCGAAATTGCATATATGGGTCATTCCGTGAAAGTCCCATTTGAAACCGTTAAAAAGGTTATCGAACAGGCACAAGCGCAATCGAAAACAATGAAGTAAATCAAAAGTGAACATTCGTAATTGGCATCCCTGAATCGACAAATTCAGCAGGATGCTTTTTTTATTTACAAGCTGGCATGTGGTAAACTGAAGTAAGAATTTTTGAAGTTAACGGGTGTTGCAAAGGGGGGGGACGCGTGGGGATGGAGCCAGGGCGTTCGCTTGAAGATCATGCGAGCGGACAGAAACAGGAACGCAATTTTTCCATGCGATTATATACATTATATATTGGAGTGTTCTTATTTATTTTAACGTTAATTATTCGGCTCGCAGTACTTCAATTTGTTGAAAATGAAGAATTGACGGTAGAGAAAATGCGTAAGGTTAATAAAGAAATTCCAATTTCACCGATTCGTGGCAATATTTACGATGCGCACGGGTATCCAATTGCCAGGTCAGTATCAACGCAGTCCATTTTTTTCAAAATTGAACCTGAGACAAAACCAGATCAGTTAATTCGTATGGCGAAACGGTTGGCGCTTGTATTTCAAAAGCTAGGATCGCTCGATGATCCGCTGCGAGATCCAGCTGTAGTACTAGAACGGATGGATGCTGGTGTTGATTTGAATAAGAAAAAAGTATCGTTGGTTAATTACATGTTTCAGCCTCGCCGATTAAAAAGTCAGCTTTCGCGTGCGGAGATGGCTTATTTTTCGGAACACCGTGATGAGTATAAAGGAATAGAAGTCGTTGAAGAGAGTATTCGGAAATACGATGCCCGCACGATTGGCGTACAATTGGTTGGATATTTGCGTAATTTTGATATTGCGGTGAATCGATTAGATCGCTATAAAAATCTTGAGAACTCGCATGACCCACAATCACCCAAATTTTTGGGGACAGAAGATGTTGGATTTGATGGGATTGAATTTATGTATCAGAATCAGTTGCGTGGGCGTAACGGCGTAAAATCGTATCCAGTCAATGCGGCAGAGAAAATTATTGGGCAAGTATCAATTGTTCCGCCGGTTAAAGGGAATAACTTATATTTAACGATTGATAAAGATGTTCAGTTGGCCGCAGAAGATAAAATCATGCAACACCTCGATTTTCTGCGTAGTCGCAAAGCAGGACCGAATGTGTATGCACCAAATGCCCGAGCGGGTTACGCAGTTGCGATGGAAGTGAATACAGGGCGTGTAGTAGCCATGGCGAGCATGCCTGATTATGATCCAAATATTTGGGCAGGGTCACTTAGTCAAGCCGATTACGAAAAAGTAAGTCCGTATATTTTGAATGGTGCGATTCGAGATCGAAGTCCTGATTTTCCAGCAAAAGAATTGAAAAAACATCCCCGGTCGCTCGTTCCAGCGGGTTCTGTCATCAAGCCGTTAACCGTATTATTAGGGATGAAAGAGGGCTTTATTACCCCGTTTGAGCGATATAGAGACCAAGGGGTTTATAAATTTGGTTATCAAGATATGTCCTCAGTTCGCAATTCAAATCATGAAGTGCTAGGGACATTGACGCCCGCAGCGGCGATTCAACATTCGTCAAATGTTTTTATGGCGATGGTTGGTGATCGAATTTATATGAAGTTAGGAAAAGAAGGCGTATCGCTCTGGGATCGGTACATGACGAAGTTTGGTCTTGGGATTACAACGGGAAGTGGTTTGCCGAATGAACAAGCAGGTGTTAAAGAATATTTGACGGAGTCTAAACGTTCAAGTGCACAATCTGCACTTATTTACTCGACGTTCGGTCAGCAAGGCAAATATACGGCAATACAGCTTGCTCAGTTTGTATCAATGCTTGCGAATCGTGGCAAACGGATGCAACCACTGTTTGTCGATCGAATTGTAACGTCAGATGGAATTCCTGTGCAGCGAATGGTTCCTAATGTGTTAGACGCAGTGAACTTTTCGGATTTATATTGGAACGTGGTACATGATGGGATGGAGCGCGTTTCACATAATTCTGGGGTTCGTGATGCGTTTGCGAATTTTCCATACAAGTTTGGTTGCAAAACAGGCACTTCACAACAGCAGGTTTCAGGTGGCATCGTGCATAATGCGGTTTTTATTGCGTTCGCCCCATTAGATCATCCGAAACTTGCGGTTGCAGTTGTTGTGCCAGAAGGTGGTTATGGTGCTTTCGGGGCGGCGCCAATTGCTAGGAGTATTTTTGATGCATATGACCGCGTTTACGGACTGGAGGCTAAGAAGCCATGAATGATTTTAACTTGTCTGAACCAATCCGTTTAATTGCGATTGATATGGATGGAACATTATTGAACGATGACATGGAAATCGTCAAAGGCAATGTTGAAGCGATTCAGAATGCAATGGACGCAGGCATTCAAGTCATGATCGCAACCGGTAGGAGCATGAATGTTGCCCGAAGATATATTGAGCAATTGGGATTGAACGGACCACAAATTACCGTCAATGGTGGTGAAGTTTGGGATTCTCCAGATCAATTAATCAAACGCACGAATTTGGAAACCGATGATGTAGCTCAATTACAAATGCTTGCAGACAAACATGATGTTTGGTTTTGGATATACGGTTCAGAAGGTGTGTTCAATAAAGATAAGCGTCCACCTAAGCAGACGAATCAGACGTGGTTGAAGTACGGATATTATTCAACGAAAGCGGACGTACTTAAAGAAATTTGGGATGAACTTCGGGCGTGGGGAACGTTTTCTCTTACTAATTCTTCAGAAGATAATATTGAGGTGAATCCTTATGGCGTTAACAAGGGAACCGCGATTCAACTCGTATGTGAGCGGTTGAATATTCCGCTTTCTGCTGTTGCAGCATTGGGCGATAGTTTGAACGATTTTGCGATGATCGAGACCGTTGGATTTGGGATTGCGATGGGTAACGCACAAGATACGCTTAAAAAAGCGGCAAAATGGGTTACGAAATCGAACCTTGAAGCTGGGGTTGCATTTGCAATTAAACGGATACTGGAGGCTCAGCGATGATTTCTTTGATGTGGTTATTAATCATAGCAAGTTGGGTGATTGCTTTCATAGGCGCGGTGTTGCCAATTATTCCTGGTGTATTGTTTATGATATTAGGATATTTCATATATGGTTGGTTTCAAGGATTCGAAGCCCTTGGCACGGTATTTTGGCTTATCCAAGGGTTTTGTGCGGTTACGTTGATTGGATTGGATTACTGGCTTAGTGCGGTGATGATTAAAAGGTTTGGCGGTTCTAAAGCATCGATGATTGGTGGTACCATTGGTTTGTTGCTTGGACCGTGGCTTCAAATCGGAATGATCATTGGCACATTCATTGGAACTTTCGTCAGTGAGTATGGCGTCAAAAAAGATTGGCGGCAAGCATTGCGCGTCGGTTGGGGGGCTGTGTTGTCGTTTCTCATCGGTGCCGTACTGAAAGTGTTGATCCAAATTGTAATGATCATTCAATTTATGTGGACGATAAATTAAAACGAGCGGGTGAAGGCGCGGCGTGGGCAAACAGGCGGAGTCATTAGTTAAAGGCACAATGATTTTAACAATCGCAGCACTCGTTGCAAGGGTCCTCGGTGTCGTTCAACGTGTACCATTGCAACATATTTTGGATGATACCGGCATGGCGACATATGGCATCGCGTATAACTTGTATTTTATGTTGTTAATTGTTGCGGTTGCAGGAATGCCAACTGCAATTAGTAAACTGGTCAGCGGTCAACTTGCTGTTGGCGATTTGGAAGCGGCGAAGCGTACGTATCGTCTCGCACTTTGGTTTGGTACATTTTCGGGTTCAGCGCTTGCCTTATTGATGGTGCTATTGGCTCCGTGGTATTCAGAGCAAGCAGGAGTTCCAGAAGCGAGGGCGGCCATTTGGTGTGTGGCGCCATCGATGGTATTATTTCCGATCATTGCGATGATGCGCGGTTGGTACCAAGGGCATCGATTTGCAACACCTAGCGGACATTCACAGATTGTCGAGCAAATTTTTCGGGTAGGGTCGACCGTTGCACTCGCATTCGCTGGTGTCACCCTGGGATTGTCTGAAGAACCGGTTGTCGCACTTGCTGTTTTGGGTGGTACCATTGGTGGAATCGGTGCGCTCTGGATTTTAATTCGAGCGCGCAAACAAGTTAGTTCCTTGCAACAACAGGCAATGATCGATGCGGCAAAAACAGTAGCCCCTGAACATTCCGCAAAAGCGGTTGGGTATACGTATTTATTCAAATTATCCGTGCCAGTAAGCATTGCTGCATTAGCAGTGCCAATGGTTTACTTTTTGGATTCTTCTTTAATTATTCCGTTATTGCAAGATTCGTTGGGCTATTTACAAGCGAAAGCAACCGTTGGGATTATGACCGCAAGGGCACAAACATTAGCTGCCTTGCCACCAATTTTGGCGATTGCATTAAGTGCTTCGGTCGTGCCAATTATTTCTGCGGCTGCTGCACGTAAGGACCAAACCGAGTTATCCAACAAAGCGGGACAGGCGCTTCGGCTAGCGACGTTTGCGGCAACGCCATTTATCGTGCTTTTAACGCTTGCAACGCCAATGATTAATCGATTAATTTTTGGTAACGGTAACGGCAATGATTTGATCATGCTGATGATTATTGGTTCGATGTTCCAAATCAGTATGACGGTGACGAATGGATTATTAAATGGATTAGGGAAAACGACGATTCCAATGATGCATGTCATTGTAGGTATTGTTTTGAAATTGGGATTATCGGTGGCACTGGCTCCAGTGTTCGGGATCAGAGGAATCATTCTTGCGACGATGGCGGGATTTTTGACGGTTACGATATTAAATCGGATACAACTATCAAAATCGATCGAAATAAAAGGCGCGTTGAACGCAGCAATGATTCGTTTCTACGCAGGATCATTATTAATTGGGGCTGCGGGGTTGTGCACCTATGATGTTTTGATGCAAAATAATACGAGATGGTTTTCTCATTTACAACCATGGCTGGTTGATTTATTGTTCCTGTTCATCATTTGTATTGTCGTTGGCGTGGGATTTGCAATTCTGATGATTCGTGGTCGTGTAATGCGAACAAGTGAGTGGGCAGTTGTGCCGCGCAGGATTCGAGATTTATGTGGTCGTTGGTTTTTGGCAGAACAATAAAATGAGACATTCATAAAGGAGTTCTACATATGTACTTGAACGGAAAACGATCAAGCTTTGCGCGATTTAGTTTAGTGATAATGGGGTTGCTTTTGTTCGTTGGGCTTACTGGTTGCTCAACAGTGGATTCCATTGTTTGGATGGATGTATTGAAAAAACGCTATGATATCACCTCGGGTGAAGGTACGATGGAATTATCCTTCAAATTGATGTCGGATGCAAAGTCATTCGCGAATGCAACCACGGCTGATCGCGATACGTACAAGCATATTTCAGGTTTTGATGGTACAGTGCTGAGTTACTCCCGTAAAAAACAAGATGCCAAAACGTGGTCATGGGATGGTGCGATTGCTCTGAAAAACGGGTTGACTCTTCCGATAAAAGCGAACGTTCGCGATGGACAACTCGCTGTTGCTTTCGAAGGTATTGCCAATCCACTGGTTATTCCAATGAATGTGATTTTAACACGCAATGGTTGGCAGAACTTACCACTATCAAGCGATATGAAATCCAAATTTGACCATCGTTTCGCAGAAATTATGCCTTTATTTTCAACTTATTTTGCGTCAAAAATGCCTGAACCTGAAGGCGTTTCAGTTTCGCTTGAATCCATTGATTCTCAAGGTGAATCCATATCGACGGTGCATGCACATATGGATATGGACTCGAATACGTTGAAATCATTTATGAGCGGGCTCGTACAAAATGTATTAAGCGATCCCGCCGGACGGACGGCACTCACGGAGAAGATCCTTGCTTTATTAACGGTTGCAGAAAATGTGCCTGCAGACAAAGCGGTTGTTGCAGAAAGTGATAAATGGCTCATTGGAATTTTATCAATGTATATCGAGAACATTTTCAAAGACATCCAAACAAATTGGAAATTACCAAACGCCCAAGATCATTTACTTGTGGATTGGTGGATTGATAAGGATTTGGCGGTTCGGCAGTTTTCATTTGATTTAACATATTATCCGATTCATCCATGGGCTGGTGTTAATGGTTACCAAATCGCTTGGAAACGGAGCACGTGGAATGTAGGATCTGCTGTCGTATCCGAAAATGTTCCCTTTGAACATTGGTCTTACGATAAATTGTATGATGAGAAAAAATGGATAACACAAGCTGCCAAAGGTACAAAATTAAACAATTGGTTAGGTTCTTTTTATCAAACGAATCGTAAAACAATCGTGCTTAAATATCCTAATACTTTGAAGTCTCCCAAAAAAGTAACGCCAGTTAAAACCCAAAAGGCTAAGGCGGCCGTCGTGGCCATCAATCGAGTAACGAATGCGGATGGTACGAGTTGGACGAATGACGGGAAGAGCGTGCGTACTTCTGTAAATGCAAAATGGCTTGCAAAGCAACTTGGATTGACAGCACAATACAACGCAAAAGCACAACAACTTACGATAGCTAACGGATCGGTAAAACAAATCGTTTCCGTTGGAAAACATCAAGTTGAATTGGTTGCTGGTCAGCCGTTTACTTATTTGAATGTACTGTCAATGAGTTTAAATGTGCAGGCAACGTATGATCCAAGTGGAAAACAATGGAACGTAATCACAGATCCATAATATATGTCGTATTTGTCTAGGGAAAAGCGGGGAACACCATGAAGATTACAATCAAATTTTGGGCATGGATCAATGTCATATGTATGTTTATCGTCGTGCTGATGGGTGCGTTGGTGACGAAAACAGGTTCGGGTGAAGGGTGTGGACGGTCATGGCCAATGTGTCATGGGAATTTGTTGCCAGATCATACAATCGAATCACTAATTGAATACAGTCATCGAATGGTCAGCGGAGTAGCTGGTTTTCTGGTGCTGGGTATTTTGATTTATGCATGGCGAAACATGCGGCAACCAGCGTTTACTGTTGCTTTTTGGGCTGCAATGAGCGGATTTTTCTTTACAATGCTGCAAGCATTTTTAGGGGCGATGGCTGTTGTTTGGCCGCAGTCTCCCCCAATTTTGGCATTGCATTTCGGATTTTCGCTCATGGCGCTATCGTCAACGGTTGCATTTCTTGTTTGGCTTAATCCCGAGAAGATGAGCGTACCACGTTCGGACCGCAAAATGGTTGGGTGGATGTTGTCGATTTGGGTGTTCACGTATGGGGTCATCTATTTAGGGGCGTTAGTTCGTCACACCAAATCGACTGGCGGATGTTTTGGTTGGCCAACATGTAACGGTGCTTGGTTACCGGATGAGACGTGGACAACGGCTGCATTTACGGTGTTCGCACACCGATTAGGTGCAGCGTGGTTATTTGCGTTTTTAATCGCATTGTTCTTTTTGACAAGGAAATTGAATTTGTCAACGATGTTTCGACAGGCGGCTGTCCGCATGATCCTGATTTGTGCCATTCAAATTTTTAGCGGTGCCTTCATTGTATGGACATTAGGGAATGGTCCATTGCAATTGTTAACGAGTATGGCACATATTTTATTCTTGTCTTGGTTGTTTATTGTGATGTCGAATACCATTTTGAGATTATTGGCGAGTAAATAGTGGTTGTTAATTAAAGACTATTTTAACGAAGGGGAGACGGTTGCGTTGGAAATAAAAGGATTATCATCACGTAACCGGACAATTCTCGTGTCCGACGAAGACATACAGCATTTTCGCAGTCAATTGGTTACACCGGACAACGTAAATTCCGACGTTTTAAACCGTGTCATATGTATGGATATGTTAGATGGAACTGGACTTGTGCCAGACGCATCGGTTGACCTGCTCATTTTGGACCCGCCTTATAATTTAGATAAACAATTTGCAGATTATAAATTCAAGTCAATGACGAATCACGACTATGCGCAGTGGTTTGAATCCTGGTTCTTGCCAATGCTACGTACATTGAAACAAACAGCAACGATTTATGTATGCGGTGATTGGCGGAGTAGTATGGCGATTCAAAGCGTACTTGAGAAACATGTCGTCGTGCGAAACCGGATCACGTGGGAGCGTGAAAAAGGCCGCGGGTCACTTCATAATTGGAAAAATGCCAGTGAAGACATCTGGTTCGCGACGGTCAGTGATGATTATTTTTTCGACCCTTCTGCCGTAAAATTGAAACGCAAAGTCATGGCTCCATATCGCAATGAAGCGGGAATGCCCAAAGATTGGACAACCGATGAAGAAGCTGGAACGGGTTATCGATTAACCCATCCTTCGAATTTATGGACGGATTTGACCGTTCCATTTTGGTCGATGGCGGAAAATACGATGCATCCGACGCAAAAACCAGAAAAGTTAATTGCGAAACTAATTTTGGCAAGTTCTGAATTTGGCGACGTGGTTTTTGACCCATTTCTCGGATCGGGAACGACAGCGGTGACCGCTAAGAAACTCGGTAGATCGTTTTTTGCAATTGAACGGGAAGAAGAATTTGCGGTAGTTGCGTTGAAACGGTTACAAATCGCGGAACAACAAACAGCGATTCAAGGCTATGAAGATGGCGTGTTTTGGGAGCGAAACACGAACGCAGAACGAAAAGGTGCAAAAAAAACAGCCGTACCTCAGGAATTGGAGTGACACTCCAGTGTTCCTGTGGGTCGGCTGTTTCGCATGCCAGTGTTGGCAGCGTGTGATTTAGAATACTTGCATAACTTCGCGAACGCCATCGATTTCTTCAAACAATGCGCGTTCGATGCCGGCTTTTAACGTAATTGTCGAGCTCGGGCAACTTCCACAAGCACCCACAAGACGCAATTTGACGATACCATCTTCGACATCAACCAATTCTACGTCGCCGCCATCGCGTTGCAAATAAGGACGAAGTTTATCTAGTACTTCAAGTACTTCGTCATATAAGTTGTTGGATTGTGTTACTTCACTCATGCGATTCAACTCCTTCCAGATGTTCACTTCTATTATAATGCAAGGAGGATATAAAATGCGAGTTATGATTGAATTTTGTAATGGAAATCGGCACCACGGCACAGAATCGTTAATTTTAGAACTCGAAAATCGTGAAGATTGCGACGCAATCGTATATGGCTGTCTCGGTAATTGCGGTGAATGTTTTGCAATGCCGTTTGCGATGGTCGAAGGACAAATCAAAGCAGCGGAATCCGTTGAATTATTGCGCGAACACATCCTCACAACGTTAGAAGAAGATGAAACGAAAGACCCATTTGCTGATTTGCCGTATTTAGATTAAAAATGTGCGAATTTCCAATTGTATTTTCAGGTTGAAATCATTTATAATAATTATTGTGATCAGTGTAATAATCTGAAAACTCCAAATTTTAAAAAATAATACGCAATTTAAAAATGAGAAAATTGTAACAACTAGGGGTGAATGAAGGTATGAGAGATCGGGTCCACTCCGATCAAGACCTTTATCTGATTTTGCATGAATTTGCAACTGCGATGAATGTGCAAGGGAACTCTAATGATTTGAGTTTATTCCGACATTGGCTTGATCAACAGCGTACTGATGCACCAGACAAACGGATACCGGCGTATTCCACATTTTCCATTCGTTTTGGAAGTTGGCATGCTACGCTTGAGCACGCGGGATTGCCATATCCCCAGCATCCGATAACAAAACGGACCAATGGAATGAATGATTACTCTGTTGTTCGTTCACATTTTTTGACATGCATCGAACGCGGAACAGGAATGTTTACTCCGCGAAAATATCAATTGTACGCTCGAGAGCATAAAGATGCACCGCGGTTCCGTCAATTGATATTTCAATATCAGAGCTGGGATCAATTACTGAGTGAGTTAAACGAACAATTTCCACAAGATAACTGGTTACAATATTCGTTAATCAAAACCGAACCGAAGCAAATAAATACAAAAGATAAAAAACCGATGAATTGGAACGATTGGACGATTGAAAAACAAAAAGAATATACTTGTGAGATGATTTGGAAGGTATCGCAAATGCATCATGGGGATATTTCACCGAAAATATATACGCGTGCCCAGGTGTATCCGAACTTATCAACGGTCATTCGCAGATTTGGAACATGGGAAAAGGCTGTAAAATCGACGCTTGAGCGACTCATACAATGGCAACGTGATACAAAATGTGCACTTATTGAAATTCGAAAGAATGGAAATGAACAATCGACGATTCAATTGGATGGATTTCAATTTAGCGTATCAAATACGTTCGATCGTGAATTGGCGGAGCGTTACCTCGAAGAAGAGGCAATTTTTCCAATTGAAGATAGCATTCGTCAATAAATAATGAAATGTAAATTCACGGCTCCTGTCATCCGGCAGGAGTTTTTATTTTGTTTATTCTGTATATGTTGTGAACTTTTTCATACATGGTTCTTTACAATATGAATTAAGATTGGGTAAGTGGTTTGACAACATAGGGAGTGCGTTAAAATTAAAAATACATTTTGTTTCTCAGAACGTTCAATAAATACGATGAAAGAACAGATGCAATTCAAATCCGTTAAGCGGGGGGAATTACTTTATCAAGAGGGCGAGCCTACGGATTGGTTATATTATGTAATTAGTGGATCGATTATCATTCGAAAAATATCGAAAATTGGAAAGCGAATCATTGAAAATTGGTTTCTCGCCGATGACCTTTTTGGGCATATTGAAGATGTTCAAGATCATTTTCATGCGGATCAAGCGACGGCACACGAAAATTCGGTCCTGGGAATCATTGCGAAAAAAGATCTTCAAAATTTCATGATTCAGGACACGATATTTCGAATGGAATGGTTGAAATGGGCAGGCCACATGCATCAACTCGCTCTGATGAAAATTAGAGATACGATGCTGTATGGGAAAACAGGGGCTTTAAGTGCTGTATTACTTCGACTAAAAAATTCATTTGGTGAACCGCATGAAGCAGGGATATTGCTAAATAAACGAATTACGAATCAATTGATCAGTGAAATGATTTGTGTTAGTCGTGAACGAGTCAATCGGATGATTTCTGAACTGAAGAAAAACAATGTCATTGAATTTGATAGCGGCTACATCATCATAAAGGATGAAGCTTATTTGAGAAATGAAGTCAAATGTGAAATGTGTACAAATGAAATTTGCCGAGTTTGATCATTTTATCATCAGTTTGGAGGGTGCTCACATGATTTTGCTATTATATTTGTTGTTCTTTTGCATGATCGGGACAAGTATTTACCCTCCAGATGGTGAACGAGTAATGCGTTATCTTTTTACCTATGCACTGATGCTTTTATTGATTGAATTTGGATATTTGTTAGTGGGTAGTTGACGAACATTTTTTATGTTTGTTGACAATCTTTAAAAACACTTGAAAATATAATAAGAAATATGTACAATAACCCCGTAGAGCAAAATTGTTGTCGTCGCTACCGTCATCGTTGCCCATCATGAATTTCAAAGGAGCGAATCACTATGAATAAAATTATCGCAATATTGGCACTTGCTATCATTTTCACATCATTTACATCAACATCAGAAGCGGCATCATCGAAAATGAAGTTTAAACCGAAAGCAAACGTCAAATTGGCAAAGGTAATTCCTGCAGAATTTTTACGAGTGGAACATAAAGACTACGCAGGAGGGAGTTATACCGGATTGTGGTCGAAAAGCAAGCCAAATGGTGCAGGAACACTGGAGTATCCTGACATGTTTTTGCAGGGGGTATTTAAGGATGGTGAACTAGAAGGTGCTTCTACATTAACGAAAATGTATGACACTGGTGAAAAAATCATTAGTAAGGGTGTTTTTCATCACGGGATATTATCGGGGAAAGTCGTGGCGACGTATTATTCGAATAATGTAAAAACGAATGTTTTTATTGGTGAGTTAGATCATTCCGGGAAGGTCAATGGCGGTATCGTAATGACTGCAGATCATCACCCGTTATATCAAATCAGTACGAATACAGACAATTTTAGCGGTGCTGTGAAATCGGATGGGTATGTGATCGAGGCGTTGGATGAAGGGATCAAGGCAGATGGGTTTTATTTCGCTACATTATTTACGGATGGTACTGCAGGTATTGAATATGGAAGCATGGACAATTCCGATCCTGGAGAATTGCAATCTTACGAAGGAATGACGACCATTGATATTCAAGATCTTGTGGATCTTAATCCATTATTATTTCAAGTACCTGAATTCATGACGCCCGAAGGGGAAGGGATGATGTATTGGTGCGATGGTTCAACATTTGAAAGCGATGAGATGTTGTGGGGAACCGATATGGATGGCACCTATATGGATCGAGATGGAACGGTGTTTGAACATACCATTTATAACATGGAAACTGGTGAGATAAAAACGGATCATGAGGATGTGCTAGAAAATAATGATTTAACATCCGATGAATTGACAATGCAATAAGAAATAAGCACAAAAAACTCCGGATTCGCTTATTGCGAAAAACCGGAGTTTTTACTATGATTAGGTTCATTGCTCGGCATAAAGCCTGTGATATGTGTGATCAATAATTTATAAAAATGAAATCGATTTTGTGCGCGCAACCACTCGTTCGCTTTAAAATAAGCGGAATGAAATACAACAGCCTCCGAAGAACCATAAATACACGCATGAACGAAGACGTGCCAACACATCTTTTGTTGTTGTTCAATTCGGTTTAATTCGATCGACACCTGTGTGTCTTTGAGGCCGTGAGGAGTCATTAACAGTACTTGATGGGTATGTTTTTCTGAGGAAGGTAAGTATTTCATGATGTAATTCCTCCAGATCCACGGATCGCGTCGCTTAGAATGTACCATTATCCTTATTTATTGTCAATGAAGAATGAATGTTCAGAAAATATATAATTAAGTGCTTTACGCGGTACAAAAAGGGGGGGGAACCGATGTATCGAAATCCAAAATATCTTGAAGCACAGGAACTGCTTTCGTTTACTGATGTCAAAAAGGTCAATCGCTTGAGATTAAAACAATTATTACTCATGTCCATCGATGAACTTCAAGGGTTACATCCAAATGAATTCCAATGGTTTTCATCTGACGACTGGTTTGAGTTGACGGAGCGGTTGGCTGATTTCAGTGTGCAGCAAATGAACGCAATGTTTACACCGCAAAAACTGAAACAAATTCCATTGGAGCGATTGATCGGACTGAAAGCTGAATTGGAACTGCGGGAAGATGAACTCATGCAATATGCACGTATGACAATCGTTCGACCTGTCACGCGATTGGGTACATTGGTCTGGGCTGAAATTGAAGTGAACATCCTAGAGTTATTAGATGAGGCAATGGAATGTTCGAAAAAATGGTATGCCCAAAAATCGCAAAAAGAGCAATTGGCATTGGCAAACATTATGGCAGATGAGTACCATTTGTTTGTGGATGGGTTAATGGCAAGATGGAAATTAGATCGCAAAACGGTCGACAAATATTTTCAAGTGAAACGTCTGTTGGGTTACAACGTCATTGCTTTATCTGAAGTTGTATCTTTTGCACGTAACAATTTACGTGCACAAACTGAACCGACAGCAATTACAAGGGAAGCTCTGTTTTTTGAACGGGAAGAAAATCAGGACAATGGCATTGAAACGATTGGAAATACATTGATCGAGACGTTATTCGATACGCAATCAATCATTGATGAAATCGCACAAGATGATCAATTAAGCCAACTTTGTAAGGAATTAAAATATTTTTCAATGGATATGGATAAACGATCTTTTGAGCGTCATCTCAAAATGGGGTACTGGGAGCACTATCGGATCGGAGTGCAATTTCGGATTTCTAAACGACAAGTACTTGAATCGGCAATTAACGTGCTAAACCATGCATTACATCAAAGTTCAACTCGAATCATTACATGAGGATTTGTAATTAAAAAACACAAAAATAAGGCACTAATTCACTTCTATTTCGTCGATGATTGCGATTGATGTCGCGCGTTCGAACGAATATTGGTGAACTAGGGCCTTATGAAGTATTTAACTATAAATTTGTACCGGATTATAGAATGTATCGCGCTCGACTGGAATGCGGTCAGCACCTTTAATCAGCCAAATGAGTTCGTCACGCGTTAATCCTTCTTGTGTTAATGCACCAGCGGAATGGCTAATGCGTTCTTTCACGATCGTTCCGTGGACGTCGTCAGCACCGAAGGTTAATGCGAGTTGCGTTAATTGAGTTCCGATATTGATGAAATACGCTTTAATATGCTGAAAGTTATCGAGCATTAAGCGGCTAATCGCAATTGTCTTAATATCTTCAAAGGCTGCGGTGCGGCGTTTGATTCCAGCTGTTTGTTGTAATGGTTGCATCGCCAATGGAATAAAAACTTGGAAGCCGTTCGTCTCGTCCTGAAGTTCACGAAGTTGCATAAAATGTTCTACGCGTTCTTCCAACGTCTCAATCGAACCATATAACATCGTAGCGTGGGTGCGAAGACCAAGTTGATGTGCTGTTTTGTGCACATCAAGCCATTGCTGTGGTGATGCCTTGTCGACCGCCATTTTTTGGCGGTAGCGTTCGGATAAGATTTCTGCGCCGCCGCCTGTTAATGTACCAAGGCCAGCATCCATTAATTCACGAAGAACGGCTTCGTAGGATTGATTGCTAATTCGAGCAAAAAACTCAATTTCGGCAGCCGTATATGATTTCATGGTCACATGTGGATATTTTGCTTTTAATGCGCGGATCGATTCCACATAATAGCTAAAAGGCACTTCGGCATTGTGACCGCCGACAATGTGAAATTCGCGGATGCCCGGATGATAATGCTGTTCAATAAAATTGATCATTTCATCAGGGGATAATGTGTAAGCGCCAGGTTCACCTGGATCGCGGCGGAATCCGCAAAAACGGCAATGCGCTTCGCATACATTGGTGAAGTACAAACTCATATTTTCGATGAAATAAACGTTCTTGCCATTCTTCGCAAGGTTCACTTCGTTGGCAAGTTGACCTATCGTTAATAAATCGGATGATTGATATAAGTATAGTCCGTCCGCTTTGGAAAGTCTTTCCGAGCGTTCTACTTTACGAATAATGTCGCGCATTTGTGCATCCATCGTGCTCAGCATAATTCCCATTCGGGTGCGCCTCCTTAAAATTTAAAGCATTCAACCTATTATAAACGCTCAAAACAACAAGAGCAACGACAAGGACCGACAACGTCCGTCAAAACAAGGGAACTGTTCGACATTTGAAATAATTATGAGTTATAATAAAGAAGAATTACGAATACTGTTTTAGACTGGAGGGGTCACCATGATCGATGTTACACAATCAGCAGTAGTTAAAATCCGTGAAATGTTAGCAAGCGAAGAAGTGCCGAATTTGTTTTTGCGAGTCGGTGTTAGATCGGGTGGTTGCAGCGGGTTCTCATATGGCATGGGATTTGACGACGATTATGCAGAGAGCGATACACGTTTCAACATGAACGGGTTTGACATTGTCGTAGATCAAGATAGTGCGAAATATTTGAACGGACTACAAATTGATTATAAAGAAGCGGAAATGGGCGGCGGATTTACAATTTTTAATCCGAATGCGACGGCAACATGCGGTTGCGGCAGCAGTTTCCGTACGAAAGAAGAAGCTGGCGTACCAAGCGAGTGTTAATTGGTTTCGTTGCGAACAGGAGCAGTCGAGATGGGAAATCACATTTCCGTCGGCTGCTTTTTTTTATTTTGCAGGACAATACGATAAATGAAAGAATGTTAATAAGTAGAAACTGTATTCGGAAGGGATGATCGATTGGACCGTAAACAGATGTTTATTTGGAAAAAAGAACATGCGTATACGATCATTCCGGCACTCCTTTTCCTCGGAATGTTGATATATATGTTTGCAGATTTCTCCTCTCAAGCGCAAAAAGAGCAAGTGGCAGTAGGGCAAGTTGAAGCGCATGTAGAACAATCGCAAGTTGCAATGGACCAATGGTTGGGACGATATGAGATGGCCATCAATCATGTTGCAGAAACATCGTTGAATGGTCCGGACGCTGGTTCTATTCGTAATCTGTTACAGCAAATAAAAAAAGAAGTACCAGAAGTGATCAGTGTGAAATTGATTTCGGTTCATGCCGGCACCGGACGCTGGGAAGCAGGGAAAAGTCAGCTTTATACGTCGCCGGAAATGCAATTGGAGTCGCTTCAAATGACGGAGCTTGCGCAACAACGATTGGAACAAGTTGTGCGCGTAGATGGCATTCCATTATGGTTTCGAAATGCTCAAGGATGGTTCGGAGAAAGACAGCCACTCACATTTACCGTTGCAAAGAAAATCAACAAGGAGTCCAATAACGAACTCGATTGGATTCTGTGTGCGGACATTGCTGAAAATACGTGGCAGCAAGATATGAATGCTTTTTTGCATGATCCAACGGTGAACATCGAGATGTATAACAGCTACGGTGAGTCACTTAATGTAAATCAGAATGGTGAAACAATAGCACATTCCATGTTCTTTTTGAATGAGCATGGTGAGCACTCGTCATGGGTCCAAACCGTGAACGGGATAAATAGTGTGGTCGTTACGCGAACAATGATACATGCACCATGGACCATTGTTGGTTACAAAGCGCTAGCGGTCGTTGGTGGTGAAAATCAAGGGACGCTGATTGTGTATATCATATTTGTCGCTTGTATCCTTGGTGCGATCATACAGACAAGGACGATGTTACGCAACAAACGTAAATTAGAATTTGTAACGATGGAAATGGATCAGATGATGGAAGAGGTTAAGCGATTAAAACTCGAACTGACGAATCATGCCGACCGTGAAGGTGAAAATCGTTCAGAAGCAATGCAAATGTTAATGCAACGTGATACATGGTTCCGACAAGTGAAAGTGATGGAAAAACAAATTCAATCAATGCAACAACAACAACAAATTGGATTGCAACTTTGGAAACATGCGATTTCGCGAAGTCGTTCGTTGTTGTATGAAGTACTGGACGTACTTCAAGATTTGAATGCAAAACGGTCGGACCGCTGGTCGACGAACGAAGCGCTGCATTTGCTCGATCAAATTGAATTATATTTGACCCTAACGAACAATCAAACATTGCTCATCCCAAAACCGCTGAATTTACGTGATTTAGTTAATGAATCATGGGATGATTCTGCGCTGAAGCATGGTGGGAATACGGTTGGGTTGCGCAACGAAGTTAGCTCTGTGCTGCCGGAAGTTGCTGGTGATGAAGTGCGTTTAAAATATTTATTCTCTTATTTATTTTCTCAAATTATGCTTGTCAGCAAACGAGGTCAGCTTATTGTTGAAGCGGAATTGTCCGGGGGCTGGTTGACGGTGATGATCAAAGAACCCGGATTTAGCGTGGATCTAGGCCAATGGGAAGCATTGTTTGGCGGCAAAGAGATGAATCGATCATTGGGGTCTGCGATTGCAAATCAGATCATTTTATTACATGGAGGCACTGCACGAGTGGAAACGAATGATCGACTTGGCTGTGCGTTTGTATTCACGTTGCCGCTTGCAAGTGGGAAAAATGCAGAAGAATTTATGAAGTTGCATACGTAACGGCGCTGAAATCATGCGCCGTTATTTTTATGTCAACCGATACCATGGATTGTTTTAAACTTGACCAAAAGTGTATAATTCTAAATAGAAACTAAAACTTGCTAGGTGAAGCAGTATGTATTCAAAGATAGAGCGAGTTAGTGAAATTTGGAGTGTGCAGTAATGATCGACATGAAAACAAGCAGTTTATTACCTGGTTTAATTGTTGGTAAAAACGTAATCGGTGCATCCGGACAAGTACTAGTTGGCCGCGGTGTAAAATTAAATCAAAGATATATTCTGCAACTCAAAGAACACGGGATTGTCGAAGTCCCAATTATGCAATCGATTGACTTATTAGATCCACTTTCTCCAGATCGCCTGAGACGACGAGAAGTAATCTATGAAAAGAAAGTCGATATCAATGAAACGTATCAAACGATCGTTAACCAACTGATCGCAAATGAATTGAAACAAAACGTTAATTTTCACCTCGATACGTATTTTATACATTTAGTTAATCTTGAGGAATTAAAACGGCGAATTGAAAAAATTCTTGTCGATACGTGTGCGGATTTGCACGTTATTTCGTTTTTATCGATGATGAAATGTATGGATTATAAAAGCATCAAGCGTTATTCTCGAGTATGTACAATTGGACTGCTCATCGGAATTGATATGGGGATTGAATACGAGAAGTTGATTTCATTGGCAAAGGCATGTTTGTTTTATAATATGGGGCATTTTGTATTGATGAAAAATTTCAAGGTGGACAAATTGTCTGCTTGGAAACAAGAAGATAAACTTTACACGAGTCATGGGACCATTGGTTCAAAATATTTAAATGATTTTTTTGATGAAGACGTTTCTCGTGCAGCATTGGAACATCATGAGCGTGTTTCTGGTAGTGGATTTCCGAATAATTTGAGTGGAAGTGAAATTTCGTTAGTTTCAAAAATCGTAAGCGTCGCTGGCCGATTCGTTAGTCTAAAACATAAGAATGGGATTCATACGCGGTATCATCGCGATTTAGCGATCGATTATATTTTTAATCAAGAAGGCTTTCAGTTTGATTCGAATGTGGTCAATTCATTTCGCAAACAGATCACACCGTATCCAATCAATTCGGTCATTGAGTTGAGTGAGGGTTCGCGGGGAATTGTGATCAAAAACGGAATGGGTCCGGACTACTTCCCGATTATTAAGATTCAATTTTCTAAGTCAACGATGTTTGAAAATGGTGATATCGTAAATACGCAAGAACTTGAAGCAGTTTATATTACGCGAGATCTGATGGTTTATTAACGAAAAACAACACCACGAGTACCTTCCGAGGAGGGCAAACGCGGTGTCGTTTTTATTTTAAAAAGATTTTCTTGGGCTGCGTACATGCTGAGCGTCGTTTTCGCTGGTCGGTTTTTGACGGAACCAAGCGAGTACAATGAATAATACCGAGATTCCTAAGTAGATTCCGACCACAACCCATTTATGGCGATCCGTACCGATAATAAGTGCATGTGCGAGCATTAATAGAAACGCAGGAAATGCAGATTGATGAATGAATTTCCATGTGCGCGGAAATTTGCTGCGAATGAAATCAGATGAAATAATGATTCCTGCAAAGCAAAACATCGCTAGGGAGCCAAGGCCATTCGCAAACCAGTGTTCGGTGCTACGAAATGGAATGAGGATGTCCAATAACGTGTAATGAACGTACTGATCTAATATCAGTGCAACGAGGTGCAAAATTAACATCAACCAAGCGAACCAGCCTGTCCATTGATGGGTAATATTCCATTTGGCACGCATCTGTGGACTTATGATTTTCCAGTGACTGATCATCCCTGCGATGGCAGAAAGTCCGAACCCGATAAAGGCCGTAATCCCCGCGGAGCGAGCAACCGCCCATGTTCCAAGCATCGATAGCATTTGATCGATATATTGATTCATTACGTTACCTCGCCTTCGTAGTGCTCCATGTTTGCAAATTTCCATCTTCAGTGACGATCCAAGCGGCAAAAGCACCTTTTTGTTTTGAGATCCATTCGAATGCATCCTCTGGAGGCAACATACACAAACATTTCGCCCAAACATCTGCGAGCATTGCACATTCTGCATGTACAGTCGCTTGAACGGTTGGACTCGTGCTCGGTAGACCTGTATGCGGATCGAGTAAATGGTGCATCCAAGAACCGTCCGCGTTTTGCCATTTGCGGTACACGCGATTTGACGTCGCAAGTGCACCTGCAACGAGTGTCGTATCCGCAATGACTTTGTCTTCGTCCCATGGATCTTGTATATCAATGATAAAAGGTTGAGATTCGCTGATTCCCCAAACGGTCAAGTCACCGCCGGCGTCCACAAGACCGCACGGAACGTTCCACACCGTACGAAGTTGTTTCGCGATTCTGTCAGCCATCCAGCCTTTGCCGATGCCGCCGAAATCAAGATCGACCTCTGCGTTTTTTTGCCACTTCGGTGGATTTGCGGACACGAATGACAACGGTTCTTGCGAACAGGAATCCGATTGTGAGATCGTCGGCATTTGAAAGGAACGATTAATCGCGCGGGTTGCAGGGTCTGCAGCTTTCACTTGTTCAATGGATTGCGTGTAGCCGACTCGTTTTATTTGTTTGCCTAGAAATGGGCTGAACCACCCATCTGTTTGTTGATTCATTAACAAACTATCTACGAGAATCGCGTGGAATAGTTCGCTGACAACCATTTGGCAACCTAATTGAAGTTCGTTCATTTTACTAACTTCGCTAGTGGAACGAAAGCGAGAAAGTGAGTGTTCAAAGCGCTCTACCTGATGGTGAATGATGTCTTGCCACGCGGGTTTGCCTGTTTCGATCTCGGTGGAACTCCAAGGTGCATAAATCGTCCATGTCGTATTCATCGCTTTCCATTTGATGCCCTGTAAGGTTAGCGGGGAGTGATGTTTATTACTCATGAGCGAGCAGTACGTACACGGCGACGTGGTTGCACAATTTGAACGTCTTGTTGTGTGTTATTATTTTGACTTAAATCAGGCAAAGGTTCTGGAGTTGCGGTTGGATCCGGTTGTACGAACACGGAATCATTTGTTGATTGTTGGTCCGTTGTTGCCGGATCAGCAAGCAGTGCATTTAATTCATCCCACGATATTTCAGTATCTGCACTAATCAAATCAGCATCAACCGGTGTCGCTGTTGGACGAGGTTTCACTTTTTTAATGGTTGTCTTTTTTGATTGTAGGTTAGATGCAACTTTTTTCTCTGTTTTTTTCACTTCATTGGTTTGGGTGGATAACGTTGGTTCTTCGGTCACCTGTGGTGTAATTTCTGATGCTTGAGTATTATCTAATTGACCTTCTTGTTGTTCAAGTGGGGATAGACGCAATTGCTCTTTCTGTTCTAATTGATAGTCTTCAACGCGTTGTACTTGACGGCTAGAAGGCGCATTCGGATCTTCTATTGCTGAGGCCTGTGCCGTTTGGGGATCCCAACCTGTCGTGTTCGGATCTTCTATATATTGCGAATCGTCTTGTTTCTCAGGTTGTGTAAAATTCAAATATAATCCAAATGTAGCAATAGCGCTGAGGCCGGTCATCCATTTAATCCAAACAGGTTTCATAAAAATTCCTCCAATTGAGTTTGCGAGCATTTATTATAGTTACATCATATCATTCGTTATTGAAATGAAACTGAAATAGGGTCAGAATAAAAAAAGAGGTGAAATATATGAAAATTTTAATTGCTGAAGACGATCCGCGTCTTGGTGAAGCCATGGCGCATTTTTTACGCGCACAACAGATGCAGGTGGAATGGGTACGAAATGGCTCCGATGCGTTTGAGTTATGTATGCAGGCGGGTTACGATGTCGTGTTGCTCGATTGGATGATGCCGGACATGACAGGAATTGAAGTCATCCGTAAACTACGCTCGAACGGTTATCAACGGGCAATTATACTTGTTACCGCGCGGGATGCACTTGAAGATCGGGTTCAAGGATTGTCGGGCGGGGCGGATGACTATATCGTTAAACCATTTGCAATGCAAGAATTGGTGGCTCGCATCCATGCATTATCACGACGGAATTTTGCTTCGTTTGAATCGAATGAACTTGTAATCGGTGATCTTGGATTGGACCGATTACGAAATACGGTACGCCGCGGTGAAGAAGAAGTGTTGTTGTCACAACGTGAATTTGCAATGTTGGAATGGCTTGCAAGGCACCCCACGCGTTTTTTTAGTAAACAAGCATTACTCGAACGAATATGGGGCATGGACTCTGACGTGACATTAAATGCGGTGGAAGCATGTATTAAATTGCTTCGCAAAAAGCTCGAAAAAATTGGTGCGAGTCAATCGATCGAAACGATTCGCGGGGTGGGGTATCGATTTGCAACGAATCGTGATTAAAAAAACCGGACGCCGGATTGCAGTTCGCGTCGTATTCATGTATTGTACGTTTTTATTGTTATTTAGTTCAATTGCAATCTTTATTTTGTGGAAAACAGTCCAACTTCAAAATGAGCGTTCGCTGTATGAATTGCTTGATCAAGAAATTATGTCGATGAATCAAGAAGCGAAAAATCGAGCGCAGATGATCGAGCACGAACAAGATGAGGAAGACCACCAAAATGTTCCGAAATTTTCTGGGCGTGAGTTTGGTCGAAGCGGACTGTGGTTCCGACTTCTTCGGGACGAGCGAGGGAAATGGGCTCTACCTTTTGAGCGAGTTAATAATCTTTCGGTTCAAGTTGAGAAACAATTGAATGGGTTTAAACCGCAAAAACGTCAGACGATGAAATTATCGGTATCGATAAACGTCGAAAATAGCATGAAATCACTTTCGTTTTTAGTTGCTGCAGAACACACATCACAAGGTTGGCTTTATGTTGGTAACGAGTTGAGCGCATCGGACAAGTTGTGGTGGACGACGATTTGGTGGTTGCTCGGCGTGATCGGGATTTTTGCGGTAATTGGAAGTTTACTTGCTTGGTTGGTAACGGGTCGTTCGCTTAGACCAGTCGCAGATGCAATGAAGCGCCAAGCACAATTTGTGACGAATGCTTCGCATGAATTTCGCACGCCGCTCAGTATCATCCGAACGTCGCTGGATTGTTTGGGTGTGGAAGAAGAAGTATCAAGATCATCAATTGCACAGTACTGGATGAAGAACGTATATGATGAAGTGGATCGCATGAGTGGAATCATTGATCGTTTATTATCCATGGCGAGAATGGAAAGTGGTGCTAAACCAATCGTTGAACGGATGGATGCGGCGCAGCGGGTTGCCCAGGTCATTCAGCGTATGAAGCTACAAGCAGATTCAAGACAATTAACCATTGAACAATTTGGTGAAGGATCATTTCTTTGGGACGGAGACCCCGTTCTTTTTGAACAGTTACTATCTATTTTTCTTGAAAATGCAATTAAATATGCACCTGATCGTGGAACCATATCTGTGACATTGCTTCGAAAACCATTACTTAGGAATCGTTCGATTTTGCGGATGGAAATAATGAATGATGGAGATGGTGTGGCAAAAGAACATTTACCGTATTTATTTGAACGGTTTTATGTTGCAGATGAGTCACGCACAAATCGCAAGGGGCTCGGGATCGGCTTGTCAATCGCCCAGGCGATCGTGCAAGCGCACGACGGGTTAATCGGTGTTTCGAGTGAGCAAGGCAAAGGCGCGATGTTTTGGGTGGAATTGCCAGTGCTTACCCGACAAAGTAAATAGATACAAAAAAGACTTGTTTACTTACAGAGTTCTCTTTCGAAAGAGGGAACTTTGTAAATTAACAAGTCTTCTTTGGTACACCGATAATAGACCTTCACAATTCGGCAGCTGGCAAACATTCGACATTTATTCAACCTCTGACAGTATCCCAAACATCCGTTAGTCCCTATAGCTTTGCGTCACCACTTTTCAATGGCTTTGCTTTTTCGGTGGAAATCACCTATCATCCTTCTCGTTCACGGTAGCTGGCTGACATCTTATTTTCCAATCCACTCAACATCTGTCCCAAAACCTCTTTACAGTCCTGTCACCACATGCTGATCTTACCGTTTAGCATTTTTCCTTTGCATACCCTCCACATAACCCTTACTTGCTTCCATGTCGACGATCTGGATTCACCAAGCCATAACCCTAATCAATCCAATTGATTCACCGCATATTCACAACCAAGTTTCATGCCGCCGTCACTTCGCCTCCACTCGAAATCACACGGTATACAATATCCCAATGTTCCACTTCGTGAATCTTCCAACACCTTAGTCCCTCTAGCTTTGCGCCATTGCCTTTCAGCAACTTTGCCCTTATCGGTGTGAATTAAATATAACTGATTTATCTGACAATTTCAATATGGTTGAGTGATAAAAAAAATATTTTTTATTGAATCATTAATTCGCGTCTAATATAAATATCTTCGAGATCTTTTGTATTGATAAAATCACCATTATTAAAAATAGTAGATTTTGCAATGACGATTTTGATCATCGGTTCATAATCCGGTCCGATACCGTTTTTAATCACAATCCCGCGAGAACCGTCACTTAATTCGAGTACCGTCCCAATCGGATAGGGTGTAATGTGTTTGCGGAATGAGTTGACAACATTGGTGTCAAACATGGTTCCTTCCACGTTAAATATATAATCCATGGCCAAGTCCCGCTTGCATTTTACACGTAAACTATTGTTATATTTCATACTAACAAATCGACCAGCAACAGAAACAATTTTTGAAATTAAGGCAATCTCGCTGCCACTTTTGTTATTTGGAGTTCCGCCACCAGCGAAGCGTTCGTGATGTTCAAGTGCGGCACGAGCGACATCCTCATCGAAAAAATCGCTAAGATACGTTGACCCAATTAACGAATGGCTCTGATAAATTTGTTCGGTCTGCTTCCATTTGGATAAATTGGTAATTTTGAAATTTTTCATCAAAATAAAATGACCAATATTGTAGAATAGGCATGCTTTTCCTAACGAAATTAATTTTTCGTGTTCGATGCCCATATCAATACCTATCATTAATCCGATGGCCGTAACACGGGAGTATCGTAAAATGCTTTTGTGGTCTAAGCATTTCATCATCGACAAGATGGAAATAACGTGCAAGTCCTTGCAAATTTGATCAATTAAATTTCGAATTTTCATTTCAATCGCATCAAACTCATTGAGATGACTATAGAACGATCTTAAATGCACTAAAACGGTGTGTAATAATTCATCACTAATAATTTTATTCGCTAACAATTGATAGTTTTCTTGTGCATCTGATTTCTTATCATAAAAAATTTGTTTTCTGGACAATCGATTTGGCGAAAGTGGGTCTAACAGATCAATCGATTGCAAGATCGGAACTTCAAGGATGCCATGTTCTTTTAATTGCTGAATAATTCGTTGATTTAACTTGTATCCTTTTCCTACAAGTACTTGTCCTGAAATGCCAATAATATTTTTGCCAACGATTAGGCCAGGCATTACTGCGGATGTTTTCATGTTGATCAAAACAATTCCTCCAAATACTTAAACGAGTACATTGATGAATAAATCCCTGATGGAATATAGAATTAAAATATTCCACATAGATGAAAGTTGCTGTATAATATTAACATCGTTTTTCGATAAAAATACATTATGATTTCGATTGGGGGAAGTATGCTGAGTCTAAGTGAGCAAAACCAATTAGATCTAAATTATAACATAAAAGATCATAATCGAAACGAATCCGAAATTGCAAACTTTCGTTTGGATATTATTTACTTTTCTTTTTGTGTAAAAAATGTAACAAAAACATGTGATTAAGTTAATTCAAGATATACTTGGTTAGTTTATCCATATAGGATTTGCTGCAGTTGAACATTATGAAGCGATGGGTAACGATGAACGGGGATTGGATGAATGGCTTGAAGAATTTGGTGATTAGTGGCAAGGCTGGGGTTTCAACGCCATCAATACCTGATGAACAAAAATCTACTAAGGAATATCAATCATTAGAATCGAAAACGATTCATCATCAACACGAAAAACTTGATAAAGTACAAAATATGATCGGTGAGTTATTAATTGCGAAAAATGCATATCATTGCTCGGGAACGGTCATGTCGTGTTGATTGTAAATCCAAGCGAACTAATGGATTTGGTTTGAAATAATGTGGAAGCATTGTTTTCGTGGTACAATTCGAAAAGTGGTTTCGCATGAAAAGCGGAACCGTTGAATTGATCACAAAGGGGTATTACGAGGAATGGATAAGGAACTTGTTTCATTTATTCAGCGCCGGATTTGGGCGTTTATGATCGACCACATGTTGTGGATGTTGATTGCTGTGTTTGTGTACTGGATGTTGTTTGATGTGTATTGGATGAATGAAGTCGGGAATAAGTATCAAATTGCATTTTTAGTTGCGTTCTCGGTGTATGCGATCGGAATGTTATTGCGTGATTGGAAAGATGGCCGCAGTTTTGGGAAGCGGCGACTTGGTTTAGTCGTTCGTGGGGCGAATGATCCGCTCGATCGCCCAGGACAAGTTCGGTTGTTGATTCGGAATTTGTTGTTGGTTATGCTGCCGCTGGAATTTTTGATGCTATGGATTCGCAGTGGCAAGCGTATTGGTGATGAATGGTCGAATACCCAAGTGATGTTTTATTTTCCGGATGGTGCACCGGGTTCGGTATATCAAAAGAAAACGCCTGGCATTGACGCGTCATATGTGACGCAATCGCAACAGGCGGGAAATTCATATCGTCCATTTAATGGTTTTTTCGATCATCTGCAATTTGTACCTTTTGTGAAGAAAGTGAGCTTTTTCTCCGGGGTTGCAGGTGGTGGTGTTGGGTTATTTGTCTTTATTTTGCAAATCGCACACAATGCGGGTGATTCCGATTTAATTGGTTTACTCGTGCAAAATGGATTGTTTTGTTTGTTGATTTTACCGGTCGGAATGATTGTTTTCGGTGCGCTCATGGCGATGTTGTATTATTTCCCGGTAAAGTTATTCTTGAAAGTGATGGCCAGACGGGATGGCGGGCGCTAATTCGGGGAGTTGTTCGCCCGGTGCAGTCCATACGTCTTCGTGCTGATTCCATAATTGAATTCTTGCGATTTGCCAAATGCGGATGATTTGTTGTTGTAATAGATCCGCGCGATTCGCTGCAATCCGGACGGATAATCCGGGTCCTTCTAAGCGGGATACTGCCGTGCGCAGTGTTTCGCTTGTTTGTGTATTTAGTGCGCGAATCAATTCAATTAGTTTTGTGATGACATGCGGTTCAGCTGTTCCGTCGATGATCCATATCGAACCAATGTGTGAATACTGTTCCCACGCGCCAAGTGATTCCGGCGATGCTTCAGAAGGAGAAAAGGCGAACGGATCCCAGACGAGTAACTGCTCGTTATAGGTGATTTCAGTAGTAGCAGTTAAAGAGTCGTATAGGAATCGTTCATTTTTGTGCGTACGACCTGGCGCCCATGATTCTGCGAGAAACAATTGAGCGTGTTTGGTCATGGTGATGGTTGTGTAGGTTGTTAATTTGGCATCCTTAAAAGGAATGACAGGTTCCGGGCAATAACATAACCTTGCGTCATCCAAGCGAATTGAAGTGTTGATGACTGCGCCGCTTCCATCTGGAGTGCTAGGATGCACTTTGCCAAATGTTGTCGTGCGGAGGGTTAGTTTGCTTGCCGGTAAAAGATCTAGGGTGATTTCATAGTTGTCGCCGTCCATCCAACCTGGCGATACGTCTTGTAAATATACATTTAGCGTTCCATCTACGTCCGTAAAGCCGCGACTCCACTTGAGCGGAGCGTTGGCGTATCGGTCCATCATTACGGTTCGTTGATTACGGCATTCCACCCGAGCGGTTGCGCGGGTGTGAATGCCTTTTTGGACTTGGTGCGGGTTAGTGAGCATGCTGATGCGTGTGTTTGTGCTCATGTGATTGTTCGTGAGTATGAACGCCGTTAGTTACGTCGCCGCGAATTTGATGTTCAAGCCAATGTACGATGCCGGCAAGTCCGTCCCCAGAACGTAAGTTGGTGAATGAATACGGGCGATGTCCACGCATTTTCTCGGTGTCTGCTTTCATCACGTCTAAGTTTGCGCCAACGTGCGGAGCAAGATCGGTTTTGTTAATTAGAAGTAAATCTGAGCGCATGATGCCGGGCCCGCCTTTGCGCGGGATTTTTTCCCCTTGTGCCACATCAATAATATAAATAAAACGATCGACGAGTTCTGGGCTAAATGCAGCTGCTAAGTTGTCGCCGCCGCTTTCGATCAGGATGAGCTCGAGATCGCTAAAACGTTGCTCCAATTCATGAACAGCCTCTAAGTTCATGGACGCATCTTCACGAATCGCAGTGTGCGGGCAACCGCCAGTTTCGACGCCGATGATACGCTCTTCGGGTAATGCATCTGCGCGAAGGAGGATGAGGGCATCTTCTTTTGTATAAATATCGTTAGTAATTACGGCCATGCTGTATTTATCGCGCATTGCTTTGGATAAAGCTTCTACGAGTGCTGTTTTGCCGGATCCGACTGGCCCGCCGATACCGATGCGGATTGGCCGTCCGAGTGGTAGGGTTGGCGTACTCCACTGATCGTGGGAATGATCTGCGCCTTGACACATATGAAAAAACCACCTTTACGATTAATTTGATTGCAGTTAAGACATAAACAAACGAGAATATAACTCTTCGTGCGCCATTGCGTCAGCGTCTTGCATCCAAGCGTATGAACGTGGCTGAGGACATGTTGTTGGTTGGCAGACGGAAAGAACAGTTTCGGCAATTGCGGGTTGGAGGTTATAGAGCATCGTCTGCCCTTCCATTTGGCCCATCGAAATTAAACGAATGCCCGCTTGGATTGACATGGAAGCCGCGTTGTATAGAAATCCGTGTAATGCTTCGTTAAGCGAGATATTCCAATGATGGGTAATCCACGCATAAATCGTCGAGAGCATGCCTGGTGATTTGGCTGTAACGAGTTCATGCAAAAGTCGATCCATCTCTAGCTTGGCATCCCAACGATTGGCGAGTTGAAGCAGTTGCCGGCCCATTTTGCGCTGCCCATTCCGTGTTTCTTGCGCGATTCGCTGCGCGTGAATCCGCTGATCCTATAAAAGAAATCGGGCGATTTCGTTCGCTGCTAACGCTTCACGTTGTTGGCGAATCGAAGCCGCATCGAGCGGGCCCCAGCTATGGCGAAATTGTGCGCGGATGTATTGCTCTAAGTCTGCGGGTCGGTCGACCGTACCTCGCTGAACTGCTGTTTCAAGACCGAACGAATGGGCAAAACCGCCGATCGGTAGCGCGGAGTCCAATAATTGAATCCAGCCGAAATGGGCGTACGTCATGATGCCACATCCTTTCAAAACTTAGAATAAGAAATATCGCTGCGCCATCGGCAATGTTTTTGCGGGTTCACAAACGGCAGGAACTCCGTCAACGAGCACTTCGTATGTTTCGGGATTGACCGTAATGGTCGGTGTTGCGTCATTATGAATCATATCCGCCTTACATACCGAGCGACAACCTTGGACGGCTTCGATTCGCTTCATTAAACCAAGTTGTTCTGGAACTCCGCCGTGAATGGCTGCTTGTGATACGAAGGTAATGCACGTTTCACTCACCGCCCGCCCGAACGCACCGAACATTAGACGGCCCCAAACGGGTTGTGGCGTAGGAATCGATGCATTTGGATCGCCCATTTGGGCGTAAGCAATCATGCCGCCTTTTAAGATGAGATCTGGTTTTACACCAAAAAATTTAGGGTCCCAAACGACAAGGTCGGCCCATTTATTTTCTTCGAGTGAACCTACGATGTGCGCAATACCATGTGTGCGTGCAGGGTTGATTGTGTACTTCGCAATGTATCGTTTAATGCGGTAATTATCGCTTTCGCCAAATGTAGCACTGTCGATTTCGTCTTCATTCAATAAACCACGTTGCTGTTTCATTTTATCTGCGGTTTGCCATGTGCGGGTGATGACTTCGCCGACGCGTCCCATTGCTTGAGAATCGGAACTGATCATGCTGAACACACCGAGGTCATGCATAATATCTTCCGCAGCAATTGTTTCTGGACGAATTCGGGAATCGGCAAATGCAACATCTTCAGGAATATCTGGATCAAGGTGATGACAAACCATAAGCATGTCTAAATGTTCTTCGATCGTATTTACTGTGTAAGGACGGGTTGGGTTTGTGGAACTTGGTAAAACATAATGCTCGGATGCGATGCGGATAATGTCTGGTGCATGACCTCCGCCTGCGCCTTCCGTGTGATAGGTGTGAATCGTGCGTCCGCCGATTGCGCGAATCGTATCTTCAACGAACCCTGTTTCATTCAATGTGTCGGTGTGGATGGCAACTTGGACATCGTATTGGTCGGCAACAGTTAAGCATGTATCGATTGCTTTTGGTGTTGTGCCCCAGTCTTCGTGTAACTTTAACCCGATGACACCCGCCTCGATTTGTTCAATCAATGGGGCAGTTGTTGCGCAGTTGCCTTTACCGGTAAATCCAAGATTCATCGGAAAAGCTTCGGCTGCTTGCAACATGCGGTAAATATTCCATGCGCCTGGCGTACATGTGGTTGCGTTCGTACCTGTTGCCGGTCCCGTTCCGCCGCCGATCATTGTCGTTACGCCGGATGCGAGTGCAGTTTCAATTTGCTGAGGACAGATATAATGAATGTGTGTATCGAGGCCGCCAGCAGTAACGATTTTGCCTTCACATGAAATGATTTCGGTGCCAGCACCGATCACCAAGCGAGGATCGACGCCTTCCATTGTATCTGGGTTTCCAGATTTGCCGATGGCAATAATTCTCCCGTCACGAATTCCGATGTCTGCTTTTACAATGCCCCAGTGGTCAATGACGATTGCATTCGTTAATACAACGTCTGGTGTGCCTGATTCACGGGTCGCTGTGGATGATTGGCCTTGACCGTCCCGGATAACTTTACCTCCGCCAAACTTCGCTTCATCCCCGTAAACGGTAAAATCTTTCTCGATTCTTGCCCACAAATTCGTATCTGCAAGCCTGACTGCATCACCGGTTGTCGGCCCGAACATGGCAGCGTACGAAGCCCTGCTGATTTTACTCATGATCGCTACCCTCCTTTGTGTTGCCAAGTGAAAGCCAATCTTTTAAGCGATTGTCGCGAGCGGGGAAGGAAGTTACATCATCCACAGGTCCTTCAGCGAGCCCGTTTCCACCATGCAAAATTCGCTTCCCACCAAGTTCTACTAATGATATGAGTTTTTGTTCACCGGGTTCGAATCGTACTGCAGTTCCGGCTGGAATGTCGAGCCGCATTCCCCATGCCTGTGGTCGATCGAATTGCAATGCGCGGTTAACTTCATAAAAGTGCATGTGCGAACCAACCTGAACGGGGCGGTCGCCGGTATGTCTAATGTCGATCGTGATTCGTTTGCGATTGGGGACGAGTTCAATATTTCCAGCTGCAATTCGGTATTCTCCTGGAATCATCAATGTGTTCCTCCTATATAAAGATAATTAACGGATTGGTTCGTGAATGGTGACGAGTTTCGTGCCATCTGGGAAGGTAGCCTCAACTTGTACTTCGTGGATCATGTCAGCAATCCCGTCCATTACATCTTCGCGTCTCAAAATGGTTCCGCCAACTCGCATTAACTCCGCGACACTCATTCCATCACGCGCGTGTTCCATGACATCAGCGATCAGAATTGCCATTGCTTCCGGATAATTTAGTTTGAGTCCGCGTGCTTTTCGTCTGCGCGCAACGTCAGCAGCAACGACAATAAGTAATTTCTCTTTTTCACGTTCTGTTAAATGCAATGCCACCACTCCTAAATCGTTTGAATTTGTTTGTTAACCCTTATAGAGAGAAATTGTAGCATACAAAAGTGAATTCGTCCTGACCATCATCCTCTATTTTCCGAATATTAGATATTTTCTTCGGAGGGAATAACATTTTTTATTTGTTAGATAATTTACACTTTTTTTTACGAAGTTATTATTTATTTTCGTGTTTTTCGTTCTTATTATGTCATATTACATTACACAAATCAATAAAATCAGAGGGCTTAACATGTTGTTTTGTGTGATTTTCTAGTTTTTTGTATTTTTTATGTTAGATCATTTGACATCGATAATTTTTGTTGATAATATAAAAATCGAACGAAGCGGTTGTGAAATCGCACAATGTTCGGATTTACAACAAAAAACAAAAAAAGTTAGGGAGTGGAGTATTATGAACAAATTGTGGAAACGAATTGCGATTGGTGTGAGTGCGTTGGCGTTAGTATTCGCGGCGGGGTGTTCTTCAGAAACGGGCGTATCGGGTGACACGGTGAAAGTTGGTATTTTGCACTCTTTGAGCGGAACGATGGCGATCAGTGAAGTATCCGTTAAAGATTCTGAAATGATGGCAATCGACGAGATCAATGCTGCGGGCGGAGTTCTCGGTAAGAAAATCGAACCGGTTGTAGAAGACGGCGCATCTGACTGGCCGACGTTTACTGAGAAAGCGAAGAAATTGATTTCCCAAGATAAAGTTGCAACGGTATTTGGATGCTGGACATCATCTTCACGTAAAGCGGTATTGCCAGTATTCGAATCATTAAAAGGATTGCTTTGGTACCCAGTACAATATGAAGGTTTGGAATCATCGCCTAACATTTTCTACACAGGTGCAACAACGAACCAACAAATCATTCCTGCAGTTGACTTCTTGTTAGAGAAAAAATTAACGAAATTCTACTTATTAGGTTCTGACTATGTATTCCCACGTACAGCAAACAAAATCATCAAAGAACAATTGAAAAATGCTGGCGCAACAACAGTAGCAGAAGAATATATCCCACTTGGTAACACAGATTTCAATACAATTATTGCGAAAATTAAAGAAACAAAACCAGACGTTGTATTCAACACATTGAACGGTGATTCCAACGTAGCATTCTTCAAACAATTAAAAGATGCTGGTATCGGTCCAGATACATTGAAAACAATGTCCGTATCCGTTGCGGAAGAAGAAGTTCGTGGTATCGGCCCAGCGTACTTGACTGGTCACTATGTATCATGGAATTACTACCAAACAACTGATACACCAGAAAACACGAAATTCGTTGCGGCATACAAAGCAAAATATGGTGCTGAGCGCGTAACATCCGATCCAGTTGAAGCGGGTTACGATGCAGTTTACTTATGGAAAGCAGCAGTAGAAAAAGCAGGTTCTTTCGAAGTGGATAAAGTTCGCGAGGCAGCAAAAGGGATCGAATTCAAAGCTCCAGAAGGTACTGTTAAAATTGATGGCGACAATCAACACATCTACAAAAAAGTTCGTATCGGTGAAATTCAAGCAGACGGTATGATTAAAGAAGTTTGGTCAACACCAGATGTTGTGAAACCAGATCCATATTTGAAATCATACTCATGGGCAGCTTCCTTAAGTAGTAATTAATTAACATTAAAATGGGACGGGTCGGACGTACTAACGTCCGGCCCGACTTTTTCGAGAAGGGAGATCTGTTGCCGTGGAAGTGTACTTGTTGCATTTGTTTAATAGTTTAAGTTTGGGCTCTATTTTACTGATGATCGGATTAGGATTAGCGATCACATTCGGATTAATGGGCGTTATCAATATGGCTCACGGTGAATTTATTATGGTCGGGGCTTACTCGACATATGTTGTGCAAAAGACGTTTATGGATTATTTGCCGAAATCATGGTTTGATTCTTATTTTATCGTTTCTTTGCCAATTGCATTTGTGATGGCTGCTTTATTCGGATATTTACTGGAACGTGTATTAATTCGTCATTTGTACAATCGACCACTTGATAGTTTACTCGCGACATGGGGCGTTGGGTTAATGCTTCAACAATTGGCGCGAACCATTTTTGGTGCACCGAATGTTGCAGTCACGAGTCCAGCTTGGTTAGATGGTGGGTTAACCGTGATGGAAGGTTTGGTAATGCCGTATAAGCGCTTGTTTATTATCGCGATGGTCATCATTACGTTGACCTCCATGTGGTATTACATTTATCGTTCAGCGGCTGGTCGTAGAATGCGTGCCGTCATGCAAAATCGGAATATGGCATCTTGTATGGGAATATCAACGCGGCGCGTTGATGCGATGACGTTCGCAATCGGTTCTGGAGTTGCTGGACTGGCGGGTAGCGCGCTCACGTTGATTGGACCGATCGGGCCATCAATTGGAACCTATTATATTGTAGATTCGTTTATGGTTGTTGTACTCGGCGGTGTTGGAAAGTTGATCGGGACGATTTTTGGGGCATTCGGAATTGGATTTGCAAATACGGTATTTGAAGCGTGGTCAACTGCATCAATCGGTAAAGTGCTCGTGTTCTTATGTATTGTTGCATTCTTGCAATGGCGTCCAACGGGGTTCGTCAAAATGCGTTCGCGTTCCCTAGATTCGTAATCTGATCCGTATAAAGGAGGCTCTTCGATGGAAGTAATATTGGATAAAAAACGCTCGAAGCAGCGCATGATCTTTTACGGATTTGCGTTGCTGTTTCTGGTTGTGATGCCGTTTGTATTGTCGGAATTTCGATTGGACTTGCTTACGAAATTTTTGGCATACGCACTTGTTGCCATTGGTGTTGATTTGATTTGGGGATATACCGGGATTTTGAGTTTGGGGCAAGGTGTGTTTTTTGGCTTGGGTGCATATTGTTTTGCAATGTATTTGAAGCTTGAATCAACAGGTGGAAAGTTACCTGACTTCATGGAGTGGAGCGGTGTTACGTCGCTACCATGGTGGTGGAAAATGTTTGGTTATGCGCCGATTGCGATCATTCTAGCGATTTTGATTCCAGTGTTGCTCGCGTGGTTTCTTGGCGCGGTTACCTTCAGAAATCGGATCAAAGGTGCATACTTCTCGATTTTGACGCAAGCGCTTGTCATTATTGTGTACACATTGTTTATTGGACAGCAAGGGTATACTGGCGGTACGAATGGGATTACGAATTTCTTCACTGTTTTCGGGTTTTCGTTGATGGATCCTGATGTGAAATTGGTGATTTACTTCATTACGGTTGCATTCGTTGTGTTGGCTTATGTGCTGTGCCGCCGATTGGTGAATAGCCGATTCGGTAATGTGCTACAAGCTGTACGAGATGGAGAAAATAGATTGCGTTTCTTTGGTTATAATCCAGCGACGTATCAAACGTTCGTGTTCTGTGTGTCCGCGGCGTTGTCGGCCATTGGTGGTATGTTGTTTGTATTAAACGTAGGGATTATTTCTCCTTCGATGATGTATATTGTTCCCTCGATCGAAATGGTACTTTGGGTTGCGATTGGCGGACGGGGAACGTTAATTGGTGCGATCGTCGGTGCGGTACTCATTAATAGCGCGAAAAGTTTATTTTCGGAAGCGTATCCGGATCAATGGTCGTATTTCCTTGGTTTGTTGTTCGTTGTTGTGGTTGTGTTTTTACCGCAAGGTTTATACGGTTGGCTGAAACAGCGTAGCGCATCGTGGAAATGGATGAACCGTTCGGTGAAAAAGGAGGTTGCCCTAGATGAATCAGTTATTGGTGCTCCAAGCGGAGCAAGTGACCGTTGATTTTGATGGATTCGTTGCGGTGAATCAAATGTCGCTGAGTCTTGAAGAGGGTGAACTTCGATTTTTGATCGGACCGAACGGTGCTGGAAAAACGACGATGCTCGATATGATGTGCGGCAAAACAAAACCGACTGGTGGGAAAATTATTTATCGTGATCTAGTCGGTGTGGAACATGATGTGACGCGGATGAAAGAACATGCGATCGCTGAACTTGGAATTGGTCGTAAATTTCAAGCGCCGTCGATTTTTGGTAGTCTAACTGTCTATGAAAACATGGAACTTGCCATGCGCCAGTCGCATAGTATTTGGACACAACTTCGTGCGAAACGCACGATTGAAGAACAAACGAAGATTATGAGCAAATTGGATCTCGTTGGACTGGCTGGTCAAGCGAATGTTCGGGCTGGTGGATTATCGCACGGGCAAAAACAATGGCTTGAAATTGGGATGATTTTAATTGAAGAACCGCGATTATTGCTATTTGATGAACCGGTGGCTGGAATGACGGATGCAGAAACAGAAAAGACAGGACATTTGCTAAAAGAAATTGCAAAAACGGCTTCGGTTGTCGTCGTGGAACACGATATGGATTTTGTGCGTGCGTTCGCAAATAAAGTAACGGTTATGCATGAAGGGAAGTTTTTGTTCGAAGGTACAATGGATGAAGTGTCCAAAGACGCGCGTGTTCGCGAAGTTTACCTTGGAAAGGGGAAAGAGCGCGATGCCGTTGGAAGTGGGAAGTGAGGCAATGTTACAAATTCAAGGGTTAGAAGTTGGATATGGTGAGAGTATCATTTTAAGGGATATTTCATTAAAGGTTTCAAAAGGCCAAGTCGTTTGTTTGATGGGGCGTAACGGTGTTGGGAAAACGACATTGATTCGTGCGATCATGGGCGTATTGCCTGCAAAAAAAGGGACGATATCATATGGTAAAACAGATATTACGAAAAAATCGCCGGATCAGCGCGCGCGCATGGGAATCGGCTATGTGCCGCAAGGTCGGGAAATTTTTTCGCAATTGACAGTTGAGGAAAATATTCAAATTGGGCTTGAAGCGAATCGTTTTGGACGAAAAGCGGTGCCTGCTGAGGCAACGGTGGAATTTCCGGTGCTGAAACAAATGGCGAAACGCCGCGGTGGAGATTTGAGTGGTGGGCAGCAACAACAGCTTGCTTTTGCGCGTGCACTCACGTCTGAACCAGAAGTATTACTCCTTGATGAACCGACCGAAGGAATTCAACCGTCGATCGTGCAGGATATTCAAAATGTCATCCACAAGTTAAAAAAACGGGGCGATTTGGCGATTTTGTTGGTGGAGCAAAGCGTTGAATTCGTGCTCGAAGTTGGCGATTACTTCTATGTGCTTGATAAGGGTGCGATTGTTGCAGAAGGACCAATGGCGATGTTTGATGAGTCACTATTGATGCATCATTTAAGTGTTTGATCGATGGTTACGTAGTGTGAATTGCGATGAAGCTTTGCGGAGGGGCTTGAGGCGTGTTCGTGTCGAAACATGATGCGGATACGCTATTTTTTTGTTTAAAAATATGTTAAATTTTGTTTTTTTAAATGTAAACAGGGAAATTCAGGGGGGATGCAGAAATTTAATTTGGATGAAGATTACACGAATGTTATGGAGGTGAACGGATTGTTTCGTAAAATCAGGTGGCAAATTATTGTGCCGATTGTGAGTAGCATGACCGTTTTGTTCGGGTTAATTTTTGTGTCTGGACAGTGGGTATGGCGAACCAATTTAACGGATGATGCAAAGCTGATTATGCAACAAGACGTTCAACTTATGTCCGCGAAAATTAATGAACTTTTGATATCGAAAGTGAGTAGATTGGAGGCGGCATCTCAAGCACTTCGCGTGTTTTACAAGTCAAATGATCCCTATGTGGATGTCGCGCAATTTTTGCAATCATTTATTGAACAAAATCATGATCAATTGAATTCGGTTTGGTTTTTAGGAACCTCCAAATATAAGGGATATCATTATTTTCAGCCCTGGTACCGATTTGCGGATGGACACGCCGTTCCGATTGGTTCAGATGAACGGGATATCACAATTGGGGGAGAATTTGCGTTAAATCCTGATTTTGATTATTACTATGGTCCTGTTCGGACGGGCGAAACCTATTTTACTGATCCATATAAAGACGAAGATCTAAAACAGCCGATGATTTCGATTGGGACACCTGTTTATGATGCAGTACACACATTAATTGGCGTTGTTGGCCTTGATATGCAGTTGTCGAGTGTTCAATCGATCGGGGATGCGTTTCGTAAAAATGATCAATCGACGCTGATGTTGTTATCTAATGATGGAACGGTATTGTACCATTCAAATCACGAGAACATGTTCAAAGAAAATGTTTTGAAACGTTTCGAGATTGCAATGCGAAAACAATATGAACAAGCCATGCGAATCGAAAAAAATATCGCAACGACTACGGTAGACGGTGTGGAGTATTTTATGATTTCGGATCATATTGCTTCAACTGGGTGGACGGTAGTGATGCAACGTCCGGTACAAGACGTGCTCGGACAGTTGGATCGAATGTCAGTCTATTCTGGGATTGTTGTTTTTCTCGTAATGGTTTTGCTTGCATTGTTGTCCATTCGAAATGTGTATCGCACCATTCAAAAACCAATCGATCGATTGATGGTTGGCGTCGAACGTGTTGGTTCGGGTGACTTTAATTATGAATTAAAAGTTGATGAAAATGCGGAAATGCAGTTTTTGGCTCAAAAGTTCAATCAAATGACAAGACAATTGAACGATTCGCGAGAAGAATTGCAAACCATGAACGAGGAGTTGGAAATGACCGTCCGAGAACGGACACGTTCAATTCATTTGCTTTTGAATCATGCGGGGCAAGGATTTATGTCATTCAATCAAAAACTAATCGTCGATCATCAATATAGCCAAGAATGTGAAGTGATTTTTGGTAAACCTGTTGGAGGTTTGAAGATTACAGAACTCATTTATGGATCGGATCGAAATCAAATTGATTTTTTTGAATCGATTGTAGACTATTTGTGGTGTGAAAAAGAACGGGGTCAGCTATCGGTGATTATGTCACTTTTCCCAGAAGAAATTTCGGTGAATCAACGTCCGATCGAGGTCATCTATAAACCGATTAAAAATGAACAGGGAGAATTGATACAAGTAATGATCATTTTAACGGATATTTATGAACGGAAATTATTACAACAAAAGATGATCGAAGAAGAACGAGTCATACGAATGGTGGTAAAAAGTGTGACTCAGAAACAAGACCTGCTCGAATCGATGAATGATTTTAGAAATTTTATTGAGAAGCGTGTTGTTGAATTGATTGATGAAATGGTACCGATAGAAGAAATTGTTTTGGAAATCAAACGGCATGTGCACACGTTGAAAGGAAATATTGGTCGATTCGGAATGGTAATCACACAAAAAAATATACACGAATTAGAAGATCGATTGTCCGAAATACATGATTATCAGCGAGCTCCATTTCAAAAATTAATGAAGGAAATGAATTGGTACAGTGTCTGGGGAGAAGATGTACAGACATTGCAGGAAGTGTTGGGGGCTTCTTTTTTTGATGAGGATGATGGAATACCAGTCAATCGGACATTGCTTTTGGAGTTTGAGCATTATGTAAGTCAACATTTTCAGCGAGACGAAGCAGAATATCTACGTTCGTTGATTAAAAACTTATATTTCCGATCGTTGAAAGAAATGTTAGGGAAATATGCCTCATATTCAATGATTTTGGCTGGACGAATGGAAAAATTAATTCATCCATTTGAATTGATCGGTGATGATGTATTGGTTGATCCGGAATACTTCAAAGCATTTGCAAATTCACTGATTCATTTGTTTCGAAATATGATTGATCATGGAATTGAATCGATTGATCATCGACTAGAAAAAGGGAAAGATGAGTTTGGTCGAATTCGTTTTGAAATGAAAGTTATTGGAGATCAGGTAGAAATTGTTGTTGCAGACGATGGGCAAGGTGTTCCGCTCGAAAAAGTTCGCCGAAAAGCGGCGACTTTGGCGATTGCGAGTGAGTCGGAAATTTATGCAATGTCGGATGAACAGGTAGTGTATTTGATTTTACATGATGAATTAACGACGAAAAATGAAGTGACTGACTTGTCAGGGCGAGGCATGGGGATGGGGGCACTAAAAGAAGAAATCGCATCACTCCATGGGGGGTTAGAAGTTCGTACAAAGCGAGGCGAAGGTACGCTATTTCGTATCTCGCTTCCGTTAAATGATCACATGTTAATCGGTAAGCAGGAAAATGTGTGATGTGTGCCGAAATTAGTTGTCTACTCATTAACGATGATGGATGTGATCCTGTGCACACTCGCGCAAAACGAATTCAGCCTTTACCTGACTGGCTAGCGACGCTTGTTTTTTATAATGAAGATGATTCAGACATGCATGATGCAAAAATCGAAGACATTAGTTCATCCGGTTGCAGATTGTCTGAAATTGATTATCGACCGTTCGGCGGACAGTTGGTCTATTTTATTTTTACGAGTGATGATGGTATTTATACGCTTCGGGCGAAAGTAGTCAAATTATTTGGACCGATGAGCGCAGAAGATCATGGTGTAAAGAGTGATATCGCCATTCATTTTGAATCTGCCACCGATGAGGTTGGTGAATTTACGCAAAATGATATTGATCAGTTTTTAGAATATATAACACGTTATGCACCAGGTGAAGAAGAATGGATTGAAACTCAAGATGCTAATCTACATTAAAAAAGGCGGTTCGGATGATTCTGTCCGAACTGCCTTTTTCGATTAATAGTTACAATCATACAACGATTGTATCAATCCGTTTTTGAAGGTTACTGTTTTTACATGTTTTAAATGAATGTCGCTGTCTAATGAACCAAATAGAGAGATTCCTTCCCCGATGAGTATGGGGATTCTGGTGATGATCATATGGTCAATTGCGCCTGCACGTAGCGCCGATTGAACAGTTTTTCCGCCATCGACGTACACATGCTGATATCCGCTCGACTTCAATGTTTGTATTGTTTGTTCCATGCTACCCGAGATTCGTTGTACGTGTTCGGGTAAGTGATTTGGGATTTCGGTTAATGTGTTAGATAACACATAAACGGGTAAATCTCCGTATGGCCATTCACCAAATGTGAGGACTTTCTCGAAACTTCGACGGCCCATGAGTAATGCGTCAACGGTGGAAATGAAAGATCCATATCCAAAATCTTCACCAGGGATGAGGTGCGAGGTAGCGGTTAACCAATCGATGTCCCCATTAGTTCTTGCGATCATACCGTCTAAACTAACAGCGATGAATACAGACATCCGCATAATGTTAGTTCCTCCTCGTGATGGGTCTTAGTCGTCGTCACCTTCAGCGTTCATTGGTCGAACGGGATCCGTTTGTTTGACGTTATTTGTATCATACACGATTTGTCCCCCGATGTGTCCAGTATATGCGACTAAACCTCCACCAACTAAACTAAGCACAAGTACGACAGGTATGATCCATTTGGCAGGTTTGTAACGATTTAATAGTAGTAATCCGATGACGATTGCGAAGACAACTAACGTTTGAAATGCAAGGTCTTCATGGTTGTGGATAATTGTACGCAATCCACTCCCCCAACGTTCTTGAGCATATTCCTCTGCGGGGTCGCCTGTTAAATATGCGACAAGACCAGAAACCCAGCCGATGCCAAAAAGCAAAAGTGCGGCGTTTTGAAATAAGGATTTTTTCCACAGTGCGAGGAATTGAAAAACAACAGCAACGAGCAATAGTGCGATTGGGAAGTGGACGACGAGTGGGTGTAATGGTGTAGACATGTTCGATTCTCCTTTGATTTAGGATTGGATTTGTTTCACAACTATCCTATTGTATGCGAATAAACTGAAATAAAGCTGAAATGCAGTTGATTTCACTTCTTTGAACTGTTGATAAATTTTTTTTATTGTAATCCATTTGACTGCGAAATAAGATTTATAGATAATAGAAAGACGAACGTTTTTTGGGTAATAAAATATAAATGTTCGGATGAATGAAATAGTGTCATCATTTGTTTACATTTTATCGTTTGCAGTTTGTATTCAATCGATGATAAAATGAAGCGTGGTATTCTGCAGAGAAATCTGCGAACGAAAATTTTTTTATGAAAGGTTGCGCAACATGAACGGAATCGGATTGCCTGTAAAACAGGGGATGTATGACCCGCAATTTGAAAAAGATGCGTGTGGGATTGGATTTGTCGCTAACATTAAGGGCAATAAATCACACCAAATTTTGCGCGATGCGCTGCAAGTATTGATTAATATTGATCACCGCGGTGGTCAAGGCGAAGAGAATACAGGTGACGGAGCGGGCGTATTGCTCCAAATTCCGCATGCCTTTTTTGAAAAAGAAAGCAAGACATTGGGTCTAAATCTGCCGCAAGCAGGCGAGTATGGTGTCGGAATGTTGTTCTTACCTACAGATGCTGCTCAACGTGCAGAGATTGAAACTATTTTAAACAATATTGTTGCTGAAGAAGGACAAACATTGATCGGTTGGCGTACAGTTCCAACCAGCGATCATGGTTTGGGACTTTCAGCGAAAGCTGCTCAACCGTTTGTACGCCAAATTTTTATTGGTAAGAGTGCAGATGTTGCTGATCAAATGGCTTTTGAACGCAAATTGTACATTATTCGTAAACGTGCGGAGAAAGCGATCCGTTTTAGCGGCCAAGTCGCAGGCGGAAACGTGTTCTATGTGACTTCATTGTCGAGTAGCACGATCGTATATAAAGGGATGTTGACTCCTGAGCAAGTGAGTACATTCTATGTTGAATTACAAAATGAAGAATTGGTAACGGCATTGGCGCTTGTCCACTCCCGTTTCTCAACAAATACATTCCCTACATGGGAACGCGCACATCCATACCGTTTTGTGATTCATAACGGGGAGATCAACACGCTTCGCGGTAACGTGAACTGGATGCATGCACGTCAGAATAGTTGTGAATCCGAATTATTTGGCAATGACATTAAGAAAGCAATTCCAGTCATTGATAACGACGGTTCAGATACAGCGATGTTTGATAACACGATGGAATTCTTATACCTAGGTGGACGTTCGCTTGCACACGCGGCAATGATGATGATTCCTGAGCCATGGTCCAATCATGAATCCATGTCCGAAGAGAAAAAGGCATTTTATGAATTCCACAGTTGTTTGATGGAACCATGGGATGGTCCTGCAGCAGTTTCGTTTACAGATGGGAAACAAATTGGTGCGATTCTTGATCGTAATGGACTTCGTCCTGCGCGTTACTACGTTACGAAAGATGACCGCATCATCCTTGCTTCCGAGGCTGGTGTATTGCCTGTACCTGCTGAAGATATCTTAATTAAAGAACGTCTTCGTCCAGGTCGTATGTTGCTCGTCGATACGGTTCAAGGCCGCATTATCCCTGATGAAGAAGTGAAAGCGGAAATCGCGAATGAAAATCCATATGCAGCATGGTTGAAAGATCAACTCGTTACGCTTGAGCAATTGCCGGAAGCATATCAAGTTCCTGCTGAGGATCATGAAACCGTTGTTCAACGTCAACAAGCATTTGGTTACAAGTTCGAAGAACTTCGTAAGTTGCTTGAGCCAATGGCAAAATCAGGCGTAGAAGCAATCGGTTCGATGGGTTACGATGCACCGCTTGCAGTGTTGTCGAGCAAATCGCAACGTTTGTATAACTACTTCAAACAGTTGTTTGCACAAGTAACGAACCCGCCAATCGATGCATTGCGCGAGGAAATCATTACTTCTGCGACAACAACAATTGGTGGCGAGCGCAACTTACTTGATCCACAACCAGAAAGCGCGCGTCAAATTTCATTGAAATCACCAATTTTGTCGAATGAAGACTTCGCAAAATTACGCCATATTACACGTCCGGGCTTCAAATCCGCGACATTGCCAATTTTCTTTAACCCTACAACAGGCGGCGCTGGTCTTGAGAACGCGCTCGAAGAAATTTGTGCAGCAGCAGACCGTCAAATTGAGCACGGTACAACGTTGCTAATTTTGTCTGACCGCGGGATGGATGCGGACAACTGTCCAATTCCAGCGTTACTAGCAGTATCTGCAGTACATCATCACTTGATTCGTAAAGGTACACGCACAAAAATCAGTTTACTTTTGGAATCAGGCGAACCGCGTGAAGTTCATCACATGGCGTTGCTTATTGGTTTCGGTGCGAGCGTAGTAAACCCTTATCTTGCGTTTGAAACATTCGATGACATGATCAAACAAGGATTGCTTAAAGATGTTACGCATGAGAAAGCAATCTACAACTATATTAAATCGTGTACGAAAGGCGTTGTGAAAATCCTCTCCAAAATGGGAATTTCCACAATCCAATCTTACCGTGGTGCACAAATTTTTGAAGCGGTCGGCATCGCGAAATCGGTTGTTGATAAATACTTCACATGGACACCAACCCGTATTGAAGGTATTGACATTCATCAAATCGCTGAAGAAGCGATACGTGATCACCAACGTGCATATTCCAAACAAGATGGCGTTGACCCAACGCTTGATGTTGGCGGAGATTATCAATGGCGGAAAGACGGGGAGCAACATTTGTACAACCCGCTCACGATCCACACATTGCAGCAAGCTTGTCGTACGAATGATTTCACATCATTTAAGAAATATACAGGGTTGGTTAACGATCAATCCGAGAAACACATGACGCTTCGTGGATTGTTGAAGTTCAAAGCATCCACGGGTTCAGTTCCAATCGAAGAGGTTGAAACTGTTGAAGCCATCATGAAACGTTTCAAAACAGGTGCAATGTCTTATGGTTCAATCTCCAAAGAAGCACATGAGTCAATGGCGATTGCGATGAACCGCATTGGAGGTAAATCGAATACCGGTGAGGGCGGAGAAGACCCAGCGCGTTTCACACGCGATGCAAATGGCGATTTGCGCCGTTCGGCAATCAAACAAGTAGCTTCTGGACGCTTTGGCGTAACCAGTAACTATTTGGTAAATGCAGATGAAATCCAAATTAAGATGGCACAAGGTGCAAAACCAGGCGAAGGCGGACAATTGCCAGGTCGTAAAGTTTACCCTTGGATCGCTGAAGTTCGCGGATCAACAACAGGAGTAGGTTTGATCTCACCACCTCCGCACCATGACATCTACTCGATCGAGGATTTGGCTGAGTTGATTCATGATCTTAAGAATGCGAACCCTCGTGCTCGCATCAACGTGAAACTCGTTTCTGAAGTGGGTGTAGGAACGATCGCTGCCGGCGTTGCAAAAGGCCGTGCGGATGTCGTACTCGTTTCTGGTTACGAAGGCGGTACGGGTGCATCACCGCAAACTTCGATTCGTCATGCAGGTTTGCCGTGGGAACTTGGTCTTGCTGAAACGCATCAAACACTTGTCCTCAACAATTTGCGTGACCGCATTGTTGTTGAAACAGATGGTAAATTAATGACAGGCCGCGACGTTGTGATTGCGACAATGCTCGGTGCTGAAGAATATGGTTTCTCCACAGCTCCATTGGTAGTACTTGGTTGCGTAATGATGCGTGTTTGTCACTTGGATACTTGTCCAGTCGGCGTTGCGACTCAAAATCCTGACTTGCGCAAAAAATTCGGCGGCGATCCTGCACATGTAGTTAATTTCATGCGCTTCATTGCAACTGAAATGCGCGAAATCATGGCTGAACTTGGCTTCCGCACGATCAATGAAATGGTTGGTCGCACGGATGCATTGGAAACGAACCAAGCGGTTTCACATTGGAAAGCAAAAGGCGTTGACTTATCACCACTCTTGTATCAACCAGAAGTTCGCGCAGATTCCACTCGTTTCTGCTGCTTCTCACAAGATCATCGCTTAGATAAATCATTGGATATGCGTGAATTATTGCCGCTTGCACAACCAGCGATCGAATCCGGCACAAAAGTGGAAGCTGACGTCATTGTGACGAACGTTGACCGCGTTGTTGGTACGATTACAGGTAGCGAAGTGACTCGTAAGTACGGCGCTGCAGGTTTGCCGGAAGATACCATCACATTCAACTTTAAAGGTTCTGCAGGTCAAAGTTTTGGTGGTTTCGTGCCAAAAGGGATGACGTTGAAACTTGAAGGCGACTCCAATGACTATTTTGGTAAAGGTTTGTCTGGCGGTAAACTTGTCGTACGTCCATCCGAAAAAGCAGGTTTCAAAGCAGAAGACAACGTCATTATCGGTAACGTTGCATTCTACGGTGCGACAAAAGGTGAAGCGTACATTAACGGGATTGCTGGTGAGCGCTTTGCGGTTCGTAACTCTGGTGTAACAACGGTAGTTGAAGGCGTTGGCGACCATGGTTGCGAATACATGACAGGCGGACGTGTAGTCATTCTTGGAACAACTGGCCGTAACTTCGCAGCAGGGATGTCCGGCGGTATCGCTTATGTATACGACGCAACTGGCGACTTTGTGAAACGTTGTAACATCGAGATGGTTGGTCTTGAGAATCTTGCGGAACAAAGTGTTGAAGAAATTCAAGAATTGAAAACATTGATTGAAAATCATGTTCATTATACAGGTAGTAACCTCGGCAAAACGTTCTTGAACGAATGGAATGATCGAGCGAAAAAATTCGTGAAAGTCATTCCGAAAGATTACAAACGAATGATGGATGCGATCGAGCGTGTTAAAAAAGCGGGATTAAGCGGAGAAGATGCGGTTATGGCGGCATTCGAAGCGAATATGAAAGATATCTCCCGTGTGAGCGGTAACTAATGTTAGCGTATAAATAGTAGCATGATCACAACGTTCGTTGATCGAATTTCAAACATTGATGAACGAGCGTTGTGGGTTATTTAAGGATTAGGAGGATCGGAAGATGGGTAGACCGACAGGTTTTATCGAATATGAGCGCAAAATTGCTCCGGACCGTACAGAACTTGAGCGCATCAAGGACTGGAACGAATTCCACCATCATTTAAAAGAAGAAGAGTTGCGCACGCAAGGTGCTCGCTGTATGGATTGCGGGATCCCTTTCTGTCACTCCGGTGTTTTAATCAATAATATGGCTTCCGGTTGTCCAATTAACAATTTGATCCCTGAGTGGAATGACTTGGTATATCAAGGACAATGGCGCGAGGCACTTGATCGTTTACACAAAACAAATAACTTCCCTGAGTTCACGGGACGCGTTTGTCCAGCGCCATGTGAAGGTGCTTGTACTGTAGGCTTGAATGGCATACCTGTCGCAATTAAATCAATTGAGCATGCGATTATCGATAAAGGATTCGAAGAAGGTTGGGTCGTCGCTCAACCACCGAAGATCCGTACCGGTAAAAAGGTTGCCGTTGTCGGTTCAGGACCATCTGGTCTTGCTGCAGCAGCACAATTGAACAAAGCGGGACATACGGTAACGGTTTACGAACGTGCAGATCGCGTAGGCGGATTGCTGATGTACGGAATTCCGAATATGAAACTCGAAAAAGAAGTTGTTGATCGCCGTGTGAACTTATTGAAAGAGGAAGGTGTTACATTCATTACCGGCGTTGAAATCGGTAAAGACATTACCGCCGACCAAATCAAAAAAGAATTCGATGCAATGGTACTTTGCGGCGGAGCAACAAAACCGCGCGACTTGCCAATCGAAGGACGTAACTTAAAAGGCGTTCACTTTGCAATGGAATTTTTACATGCAAATACAAAAGCATTACTTGATGATAAACATGCGGGCGGAAATTACATTACTGCAAAAGGCAAAAATGTAATTGTCATCGGTGGCGGAGACACAGGTACAGACTGCGTTGGAACATCGATTCGTCATGGCTGTAACTCGGTGACACAATTTGAATTGATGGGCAAACCTCCTGAAGAGCGTACACCGCAAAATCCATGGCCGCAATTTCCACGTGTATATAAGTTGGATTACGGTCAAGAAGAAGCGAAAGTCCTTTACGGAAATGACCCGAGAACATATTGCATTTCTACCAAACGTTTCCTTGGCGATGCAGAAGGCAACATCACAGGTCTCGTAACCGTAGAAATCGAGTGGAAAAAAGACGATAACGGTCGTTTTGGTCCGCAAGAAGTTCCAGGTTCCGAAAAAGAATGGAAAGCAGACCTTGTTTTACTTGCTATGGGCTTCTTAGGTCCAGAGAATCCAATGCTTGAGCAATTGGGAGTTGACCGAGATGATCGATCAAACGCAAAAGCTGAGCACGAGAAATACAACACAAACGTAGAAGGCGTGTTCGCTGCCGGCGATATGCGCCGTGGTCAATCGTTGGTCGTCTGGGCGATCAATGAAGGTCGCGGGGTAGCACGCGAAGTTGATCGTTGGTTAATGGGTAGTTCCAACTTGCCATAACACGAGGAACGAAGCACTTACGTCCTTTTTCCGGCCGAACGCCAGGGAAAAGGACGTTTTTTATTCGCACAGTACAATTTGATAAGAATAAGGATAAATTTTGGCCTTATATGTACAAAGGAGATTCTAAAGTCTATGACACCACCGCAAACGCAGGATTGGATAAATACTTGGTTGACACGTACGGATTGGAAAGAAGCAACCTTAAGCCAACCGACGAAAGAAAGTGCGGCAGACATCGAAATTCCTACCAAGATTCGCGTTCGCCCAGTACAACTGAAAAAAGGCGGGTTACACGCGCAGTTCGAATCGATGGTTGGGAAACAAGTGTTTCATGAGAATGTCGTTTGGTCAGACGTGACTGGAAAAATCTCTGATTGGATGAAAGTATTTCGTCAGGCATTAATTACTTATCATGGTGGTGGCAGTGTGCATGTAACGATTAGTCCGAAAGGCAAAGTTAGTTTGCATTTGAAAGACGTGACAGCATTTTCCGACGATGGACAAACGGAGCAGAACGCTGTAATCATTCCATCGCATAATCGAGAAAAGAAATATTTACTCCAAGAAGGAACGCCGATTCCATTCTTGATTGAACTTGGCGTAATGCGCGCGGACGGTACCGTGACTGCTGCAATGTATCACAAGTTTCGTCAATTGAATCGGTACTTAGAGTTTGTTCAAGATGTATTGCCGGAACTAACCAATCATCTTGGTGATCAAGAGCCAATTCGGATTGTTGATTTTGGTTGCGGAAAATCATATTTGACGTTCGCGTTATATCATTATATGAAAATTCAGCTCGGATTAAACATTGAAATCATTGGTTTGGATTTACGCAAAGATGTTATTCAGACTGCGACTGCGCTTGCAGAAAAACTTGGTTGGTCAGCGTTACATTTTCAAATTGGGGATATCGGTAAGTTTGAATTTCAAGGGAATGTAAATATGGTCGTGTCTCTTCATGCGTGTGACACAGCGACGGATGCGGCAATTGCTAAGGCAGCCCGTTGGCGTTCAAACGTGATTTTTGCGGTACCGTGTTGCCAGCATGAAGTTGCGCGACAACTAGAACACCTAGATTTACAACCGTTGTTGTCTCATGGGTTATTTCGAGAACGTTTTGCATCCTTATGGACGGATGGATTGCGTGCATTAGCGCTTGAAGCCATTGGTTATAATACACAAATGGTAGAATTTATTGAGACCGAACATACTCCGAAAAATATATTGATTCGTGCGGTGATGCCGAAAAAAGCGCCAACGAATTACAAAGAACGAATGGCAATCGCGAAAAGTAAAGTGCATGAAATGTTGAAAGCATATCATGTGAAGCAGCAATTGATTACCTATTTCGATGAAATGAACTGGATGAAGGACGTGGAACAGCGATGAGTCAGCGCGATGAATTTGGATTAATACATTGGATCACTGGGCAACGTTCTTCAACTGTGACAGGTGTACAACAAGAAGTTGACGTTGTGCGTGTAGGAATTGGTGATGATGCTGCGGTTGTACGGTTTGGTCCGAATGATGAACAACAGCACATGGAGTTGCTTTTGACAGTTGACACGATGGTGGACGGGATCCATTTTACGGATCGAACGATGTCCAAGGAAGATGTTGGATACAAAGCAATGTCTGCTGCGATCAGCGATATCGCTGCAATGGGTGGAATTGCAAAAACGGCACTCGTTTCCGCATCGATTCCAAAAACCATGGATCAACAATTGATGTATGATTTATTTACAGGTTTGGATCAATCTGCATGTGATCATGGCGTTAAAATTGTCGGAGGAGATACCGTTTCCACAACAGGACCGCTAACATTGACGGTTACGATAACTGGTGAAGTGGAAAAAAACAAGGCGATTTTGAGAAGTGGTGCTCAAACAGGCGATGTCGTATTTATTACAGGGGAACTTGGTTTATCTGCTGCGGGGCTTGATTGGATGCTTAATCGGGAAGAGTTACCGATGAAAGATTCCATTCGTAAAGAATTAACTATTTTAAAAACATTTCACCAACGTCCCAAAGCACAATTACAAACAGGCCGATTGCTCTTAGAATCCGGTGTTGTCACATCACTTAATGACATCAGTGATGGTTTGGTTAGTGAATGCTATGAAATTGCAGAAGCATCCGGAAAAAACATAACATTATTCGAAGAACTGATTCCGATTGCACCTGAATTGGTGCGATACGGGGTTTTGACCGATCAACCGGGACTATCATGGGTACTTTATGGTGGTGAAGATTATCAACTTGTTGGCACCGCGCCGGGAATTGAATTGCCACGCATTCAAACAATGTTATATGAATATGGGATTCACATCGTCATGATTGGAATGGTAAATGAATCAAAACCAAATCAAGCGTCCGAAGTTGAACTGATGTGGAATAATGAACAACGTGCTTTATTGGAAAAAAAGGGATACAATCATTTTGGCGGTGAAAAATAAATGATGGTCGATAGGCCTTCGCAGTTGCGATTGGACACAAAGACACTCGCAGAAACAGACGCATTGGCGGCTTGTGTGGCAAGCATGCTGATACCTGGTTCGATGATTACGTTAGACGGTGATTTGGGTGCAGGAAAAACTGCATTTACACAATATTTGGCGAAACATCTAGGTGTCAAAGAGGTAGTTGTTAGTCCAACTTTTACAATAATTCGCGAATATGAAGACGGTATTCTGCCGATATATCATATGGACTTATATCGTTTGAAAGAACGTGATATGCAAGCGCTCGGATTAGATGATTATTGGTATGGCAATGGGGTTAGTGTGGTCGAGTGGTCTTCACGGGCCGCTGAGTATTTGCCGCCGGAGCGTTTGCAAATCGATGTGTCAGTCGATGATGAAGGTTTAAGACATTGGACGCTTCAAGCGAGCGGCGAACCATATGAAACATGGCTCAGGGCAATAAAAAAAGAGATGCAAGGATGAATCGAATTATGACGCATGCAAAACTGCCGATGTTAGTAATGGATACGGCTACAACGGCAATGACGGTTGCATGGTTAGGCGATCACGCTGAAGTGACCGGAAGGGTAACAACAGCAGTGCGTAACCATTCCATCCAATTGGCCCCTGAAATCAAACAATTATTTCATGATGTACAACAAGATCGGTCAATGATTCGCGGAATTGCATGTGGAATTGGTCCGGGTTCTTATACAGGTGTGCGAATCGGTGTGACGGTTGCAAAAACAATGGCTTGGGCGCTGAACGTTCCGGTATGGGGGGTTTCTAGTATGCTTAGCTTAGTATGGAGCGGCTGGGCATCCATTACACATGTAGATAACAAACTTGCATGGCTTGTTCCGCTGACGGATGCAAGGCGCGGACAAGCATTTACCGGATGGTACGAATATGACGCAACAAATAACCGAATGATGGAAGTTACGCGAGATCAAGTTGCAAATGCGCTTGAATGGATACAGCATATTTTAACAATGGCAGAAGCCAAAGATGCTGTGATTTATTTGATCGGGGATCTTGATAAGTTTATTGGATTGCCTTTGGATGAGCGCATTCGATATATACAATGTACGATGAATCCCGAAGGGATGGCATCTGCTGTTCGTCAAGTCATTCAGAATGAGTTACCCACTCTTGCGCACGATTTGGCTCCAAATTATACGCAACTTGCTGAAGCAGAACGCAAGTGGATCGAGGCGCAAAAACCACAACTGGAGGTGTGACGATGATTATCCGGGCAATGCAATTGAAAGATGTCGAAGGTGTATTGAACGTAGAACATTTGTCATTCGCCATTCCGTGGTCAGAGGCGGCTTTTCAACATGAAGTCACAGGAAATCCATTTTCACGGTATTATGTCCTAACGGATGATGCGGATCGCGTTTTGGCATATGCAGGGATGTGGATCGTTATTGACGAGGCTCATGTAACGAATATCGCCGTTTTACCTGAACTTCGTGGTCACGGCTGGGGCAAAAAATTGATGCAAAAATTAGTCGAAGAAGCGGATGCATGTGGTGTGTTATTCATGACGCTGGAGGTTAGGGTGTCAAATGTTGTGGCGCAAAATCTCTATAGCCAATTTGGATTCAAGTACCAAACAATCCGATCTGCCTATTATTCGGATAACCACGAAGATGCGATGGTGCTGACGAAAGAATGGGAGAATCGATGAGACAATGAATCAATCAAACGTAACGAAAGAACATGCAACAATTTTGGCGATCGAAACAAGTTGTGACGAAACCGCTGTTGCTGTCGTGAGAAATGGATCTGTACTCGTATCCAATGTCGTTTCTAGTCAAATCGAATCACATCAACGGTTCGGTGGTGTCGTGCCGGAAGTTGCATCTCGTCAGCATGTAGAAACAATTACACAAATGATCGAACAAGCGATTACAAAAGCGGAGCTAAACATCGTTGATATTGATGCGATCGCTGTCACACAAGGGCCTGGTTTGGTTGGTTCATTATTAGTTGGCATTGTAGCCGCAAAAGCACTTTGTATATCGCTCGATATACCGCTCATTGGCGTGCATCACATCGCGGGACATATTTATGCAAATCAACTCGATCAACCGCTACATTATCCATTGTTGGCAGTTATCGTATCCGGAGGACATACAGAACTGATTCATTGCCCAGAAGAAGGTATGTTTACTACAATTGGACGGACACGCGATGATGCCGTTGGCGAAGCATATGATAAGGTCGCAAGGACATTAGGTTTAGCGTATCCGGGCGGCCCTTTGATTGATCGCATGGCCAATGAGGCTGAAACAATGGGCATTGCAGAACACCCTTTTCCTCGGGCGTGGTTGGATTCTGGATCATATGATTTTAGTTTTAGCGGCTTGAAATCGGCGGTCGCACTGCTGGTTCAACAATCCAAGCAACGTGGAATCGAATTGAATCATCATGCAGTAGCTCGAGGCTTCCAAAATTCAGTGACTGATGTGATCACAACAAAAACATTGCGTGCTGCAAAGGAGTTTGGTGTGAAACAAATCGTACTTGCAGGCGGTGTTGCTGCGAATCAAGGACTTCGTAAATCGCTCGAAGTAGCGTGTGCAGACAACGCTATCCCGCTAGCCATCCCACCGTTCGAATTTTGTACGGATAACGCAGCAATGATCGGTGCAGCGGCTTTTTGGAAATGGAAACAAGGTAAGATGGCATCGTTAGAGATGAACGTAGAACCAATGTTTTCGCTAACCCAGTGGAGTCAGCAATAAGAAATATAGTGGATAAACAAAAAGGCTATTCTCTTGGACACGATCGATCAAATGTCCAGAAGAATAGCCTTTGTATTAGTAGGTTTCGTTTCGGCGATCAAGCAATTGCTCTAAACGCTCCTTCATGACTTTCAAACTGCGATGTTGCCTTGTTAATTTTAGATGCGTTTGAATGCGTGAAATGAGTTCCTGACGAGCAAATGGTTTCGGTAAATAGTCATTGGCACCAACTTGGAAGCCTTTGACGAGGTCTTCCGTTGAGTTTTTTGCGGTCAAAATAATGACGGGTAATTCATTCGCTTGGAATTTCTGGCGAATGCGTTCACACACTTCGTATCCAGACATGCGCGGCATCATCACGTCAAGCAGTACAAGATCATATTGTTTACCACTATGCAAATAGGCAAGTGCTTCGATCCCGTCGCTTGCAGTCGTGATCCCGTAGTTAAGCGGCATTAAATGATTGATAATCACTTGCAAGTTAAGGGGTTCATCATCGACGATAAGCACATTATATTCGCCTTCTGTATCTAACTTCGAATGATTGATTTGGAAATCTGGCAATTGATCAGCAGATATGACCATTCGATTGCCGACTTGGGTACCTTCACGCATGACATTTGATATCTCAGTTTCCAGGTAGAGTGGAATCTGGAACGTAAATGCTGTGTAATGATGGATTTCGGAATCAACCCAAATTTCTCCTCCTTGTAATTCAACGAGTTGCTTCGTCACCGCTAACCCAAGACCCGTTCCGCCAAATTCGCGAGCCACACTGCCATCCACTTGTTCAAATGATTCAAAAATATGATTTTGCTTTTCACGTGGAATGCCAATACCAGTATCTCGAACTGAAATTTCAACATGATCACCAACGCGCTTCCCGCTAATCGCAACTTCTCCAGACGGGGTAAATTTAATCGAATTTGAAACGAGATTATAAAGAATTTGATGCATCCGATTTTCATCGGCGTTAATGAGTGGAAAATCAGGTTCCAAGTCATTGCGTAATTCAATCAATTTGCTTCCGACAAGCGGACGACATAGATCAATGACCATTTGTGCAACGATGTTTACATCCACTTTTCCGATTCGGAGCGTCAGTTGATTATTGCGCATTCTCGAATAGTCCAAAATATCATTTACCAAATTTGAGAGACGTCGTCCGCTTGAAACGATCATCCGCAAATTCCGACGCATTTCTGCATTGGGGTCACCTTGTAAATTATCGGTCATCGATTCTGCAATTCCGATGATGCCATTAATAGGTGTACGCAATTCGTGAGAAGTATTGGCCAAAATCTGATCTTTAATGTCATTCATTTTTAATAATTCTTCGTTTTTAGCATTCAGTTCCCTAGTTCGATCTTCGAGAATGGACGAGTAATTTTGTAATTGTAGATGTTGATCATTAAGTAATTGCGTGTGATGTTCCAATTGCGCCGCATATTCATCAGAACGCGAATTTGCATCCGCAATGCGTGAAAACAAAATATACATTTGATAGGAAACGAGAATGAACCAACCGAAAAAACCAATATAAAATTGATAGGGTAAAACGTTCAACCCAACTAAAACGTCGTGAATTCCAGTCAGCATGAACGCAACAAATCCTACCGTGAAGCGTTTGGTTGCCAATTCTAATTTATCTTTGCGAAATAAAAGACCAACTAAAATCGTAACCAATGTTACTAAACAAGCTAGCTGTAAAACTTCGAGCGTCTGATGGATTTGGACGGCGCCAAAATAAACAGCAAGTGCACAAATTCCTGAAACGATGGATTGAAAAATTAGTGAATACTGGTTCAAATTCCACTTGCCCTTGCCAATTAACGAAATCATATACAGATAAAACACAATCGGCACGAGGTGCGCTAAAATGATTTCTAAATATCCGAAGAATAGTGGTTCAGGATAAACAAATTGGATGATTCGCGTGGAGATGCAAAGGTAAATACCAAGTGTAAATGAAAATAATGCAAATTTGCCAAACAAATCGTACGAACGCATACGAATTGCGAAAACCAATGAAATAAATGACATGAAAATCGTGGTTAATCCAAAAAAGACTTCTATCCAATACGATTGCATAATTTTTTGCGCGAGTAATGAATACTCGCCGAAATAAATGGGTCCAAGCAATCCAATATTATTTTGATCTGATTGAATTCTTAATGTTAATAACACGGAGTGATGATCACCATTTGGTAGTTGTATATTTGGTATGGAATATAAATTAAGAGGTGCACCTGCATAGACGACAGGAGTACCTTGATGAATCGCACCGATTTTTGTGATTAATCGTTGGTCGGCATATAACTCGAACACTTGATCAATCGATTCGGCATATAGTGCGCAGTTCGTGCAATGATCTGTCTGAACAACCGTTCGGATCCACAACACATCTTTTCCGTTTCGATCAATAATATCTGCAGGAGTGGCGATGGTTTGCCAACCAGGTGAATTCAGCGGCTCCAATAAACGGGTATATTGCCCATTGTTATCCATTTCTGAATCTCCCCATTGATATTGCCAGGGTCCTGTGAAGCTCTTCGTTTCATCGATAACTGCCGAACCTGCAAATGCCGAACCAGATTGCAATAGATTGAAACAGGTAAAGATAATGAATGTTGTCAAAATAAAGCGGCGTATCATCCGGTAACCTCCTTTCAATCCGTGGTGCGATTGCTTTTGTTCTTGATCATTCGGTGATGTTCTGCTAATTGTAATTGCATTTGTACACGTGCAATCAATTCTTGTTTGGCAAAAGGTTTCGTTAAATAATCATTCGCACCAACTTGGAACCCTCGAACCAAATCATCAATCGTATTTTTTGCGGTAAGCAACAAAATCGGAAGTTCGTTTGCTGAATATGATTTTCGTACGCGCAGGCATACGTCATATCCCGATAAGCGAGGCATCATCACATCCAATAGAATGAGGTCGAATTGTCCTTGTTCTTTCAATATTCCCAGTGCTTCAAAACCATCTCTTGCCGTGACCAGTTCATAATTGTAAGTCATAAGTAGATTTTGTAACACTTGTAAGTTAATTGGCTCATCATCCACAAGCAAAATACGTTTTTGTGATTGGATTTTATCGTCTTGAAGTGTTACATCCTGTAAATCAGGTGCAATTGGTTCTTCAAGAAAAATAAAATTGGGATCCAAGGACTGATCGATTGGAACATTTGAGGGATTGATTTCTGCCAATGGAAGAGTAAAACTGAATTCAGTAAACTCGTTCTCAATACTTTCAACATGGAACGTTCCTTGATGCATTTCAATTAATTGTTTCGTGATGGCTAAGCCGAAACCGCTACTTGAAGTTGATGTGCCGGCAATGGAATTCGTATCTGCTGGAACTGGTTTTAGCAACTCGGTTAATTGATTCGCTGGAATGCCAATTCCACTATCTCGAACATGTACAACTGCCAAATTGTCACGAATTTCTGCTCGCACGGTAATCGCACCCTTGAGGGTGAATTTGATCGAGTTAGATAGTAAGTTGTTAAAAATTTGAATTAAACGATTTTCATCAGCAACGATTAGCGGGAAATGATGATCAATTTGGTTTACTAAATATACGGGTTTATTCGCAAGCATGGGACTGAAAAGAGAGACAACGGATTGAACCGTGTCAAATAATCTTATTTTTTTTGTTTGTAATGTTAGCGTTTGGTTTTTGATGCGTGAAAAATCAACAATATCACTGACGAGATTGTTCAAGCGGCGAGCACTTAACACAATCATTTGTAAATTCGTGCGTAATGTTGAATTGATTTTACCTGCCGTTTCGTCTAAAAGCGATTCTGTAATTCCAATAATTCCATTTAACGGCGTGCGGAGTTCATGTGTCGTATTCGCAAGCATTTGATCTTTTTGTTGACTGATGCGATTTGCATCTTTTAATTTCATGTTCAACTCATATGTTTGCCGATCATTTTCTGCTAAGCGATTTTGGAGCGCAGCCATTTCATCTGTTGATCGTGAGATGAGATCTTCTAACTGCTGCTCATGTTTGTACCCAACGAGTTGATGGTGATAGATTCGTCTCGAAATCGCAAGGACGTTGAGGATGATAAACATTAGGTATCCGTAATGCAATACGTTTTTAACCGAGCCATGCAATACGATCGTTGAGTACGCATCGATCATTCCAGCGACAGTTAAGACGACAAAACCTGCTAATCCTAGCCATGTGTACAATTCGAAACGCTGACGTAACGTGGAAAACACCCATATGATGATGGCAAAATTCAAAGCAGCTTGTATTGGCGCGATCATATCCGCCCAAACGTAAAATTGTAATAGGCCTAGCATATTTCCGAAAAAGATCATCAAGTACAGTCCGAATGACAGCAGTGAAAACCAATGTAGGATGCGATAGGGGCCATCACCAATGATTGTCATTAAATATCGGGCCATGATTACACCATTTAGTAAATATAGATGCAAGACCAACAACGTCAGCATCGGATGGTCAGGAAACATTAAAAAGATCGCTTTTTCACGAATACAAATCATGAATCCAATTCCGATTGTGTACAAGGAAAACCAAAAACTCATTTGTTCCTTACGGATCGATAACCAAGCCAATAAGATGAAAAGACCAGTGAAAAAACCACCCCAACCGATGGTATAAGGAATAGCAGAGGCATTCAAAATGCTTTGATAGATCGCATTTCGATTGCCTACTATCACGTTTTGATTGATGCCAATGAATCGATCGTCAGATTGAATGCGAAGAGCAAGCCATTTGTCTTTCATGTTGTGCGGAATATCAAATAAATTCGCGCTTTCACCCTCAAATTGTACCGGTTGCCCAGGTTGGATCGTACCAAAATGACCAATTTGTTTACCGTCTACGTAAATTTCATAATTCCTCGTAAGTTCAGCAAACCAAATTGAACAGTCTTCACAACGAACATCGGACAATTTAATGCGCATCCAAAGCATATCTTCGAGCGAACCATCACTTTTATACGGTCGGTATTGCAAGTTGTGCGGGGAATCCGTCAATTCCCAGCCATTTGCGAAGTTACCATCAGATGCCCACTTAAATAATCCATCTACATTTCGAGGTGAGTCTCCCCAGCGATATTGCCAACCATCAAGTAAATTCGATTGCTCAGGCGCTTGATCTGCAGCCCAAACGATATTTGATAAAAGCACAAACATACCAAACACCAGAGTGAGACTTACTCGCAAAATGCTTTTTAGTACTGGCGGAAAGTTCGGCATGAATTTCCCCTCTTTTCGATAGATACTATTGTTAGTAAGTTTTCAACAAAAACAAAAAAAAATCCTGCACAATTGCACCATGCTTCCAATTCCCAGTCATTTTCATGTGGATAAAGTTATCCACAACCCTGTGGAATTGTGGATTCGAATCTTGTCGAAACCGTGAAATACTTGTCAAAATGACGTTTTAATCTTTGGCAACCTGTGGATATGTCTGTGCACAAGGTGGATAACATTTTGAAAAACGAATTTACAACGTATCGGAAAGGATAGACCACTCTTCCATTGTTACTAATAATTTGCTTTGAGTGTCTTTAAGTTCTTGATCTGCTTGTTTCCATTTTGCATAATCTGCAGCTATGGTTTCGTCGGCACAAATTGCCTCAAGTTCAGCGGAGCGCTCTTCAAGCGCTGCGATTTCATGTTCTAATTGTTCAAGTTTTCGGCGTTGTTGGCGTTGTTCGCGGCTCGTTTCACGATGAATGGTGTTCGATGTTGATTTGTTTTGTTCTGCTGTTTCTTTTTGCAATCGTTCCAGTTCGCGAACTTTCTTTTGCTCGAATTGGAGTTTTACATCATCATACGTTCCTTCATACGAAGTTAGGTTTTTCGGGTCCAAGTACAACACACGATCGCCAATTTTGTTTAAAAAATAACGGTCATGCGAAATCATTAACATGGTGCCATCAAATTCGAGTAACGCATCTTCGACGGCTTCACGTGTCCATAAATCCAAATGGTTCGTAGGCTCATCAAGTAAAAGTACGTTTGGTTCGGTCAACATAAGCAAACACCAGACAACGCGTGCTTTCTCACCACCGCTCAGACCGCGGATCGTACGTTTCACATCATCTCCACTAAAATGAAGTCGCCCAAGTGCACCGCGAATGACTTTCTCTTCTAAATGAGCGAATGCAGACCACACCGTTTCTAACACGGTCAGATCTGGTTGAAGATTACTCAATTCCTGATCATAGTAGCCTGGTTTGACGCCAGAACCCCATTTAACGAGCCAATCGGCATGTTCAGGTGAACCGTTATCATAGCAATCACGCAATTTACGAAGCAATGTTGTTTTGCCGACCCCATTCGGGCCAAGAATTGTTACAGATTCCCCGCGGCAAATATGAAAGCTAACCGTTTGTTCGATCAATTTTAATTGTTGGACGTTTAACACATCTTTACCAGTGCGCTGCGTTGGTGGAAAACGAAGGGCGACTTTGGTTGGATCAGCCGTAGGTGCTTCAACGCGGTCCATGGCATCCAATTGATTTCGGCGACTTTTGGCGCGTTTGCTTGTAGATGCTCTCGCGATGTTTCGTTGAATAAATTCTTCTAATTTGGATATTTGTTCTTGTTGCTTATTGAACGCGTAACCTTGCAGTTCACGCTCGGCCGCTTTGGATGCGGTGTAGCGTGTATAGTCGCCCTTATATGTGCTGACTTTTCCGTTCTCAATTTCCCATATCATTTTGGAGGAGGCGTCGAGAAAGTAGCGGTCATGGGATACGGAAATGATTGCGCCCGGAAACGAACCTAGATAGTTCTCAAGCCATTCCAATGTTTCGAGATCCAAATGATTCGTTGGCTCGTCCAAAAGTAACAAATCAGGTTTTTGTAATAATAATTTGGCAAGACCAAGTCTCGTTTTTTGACCGCCACTTAACGTTGCAATTGGCTGCGACCATTGTTCTGGAGGAAACTTCATCCCGGTTAAGACGCTGCGCAATTGGGCATCCATCGCATATCCATCAGCTTCAGCAAATTGTTTAGATAACTCATCATATTGTTTGCTGACGCGATTCCAAAGGTGTTCATTGGTATGTAGTTCGGGATCAGCCATCTGAGTTTCTAGATCGCGCAATTGTTTTTCCATTTGGCGAAGCGGTTCAAGCACCGTGCGCATTTCGTGTTCCACACTATGTAAAGCGTCCATATGGACTTGTTGCGGCAAATAGCCAAGTTTAAGACCAGGAATTAGTTGGAGATGACCGCTATCCGGTTTTTGAATTCCAGCAAGGATTTTAAGTAACGTCGATTTACCGGCGCCGTTCACCCCAACGAGTCCGATGCGATCACGACCGCCAACTTGGACGGATACATTTTCAAAAATCGTCCGATCACCATACATGCATCCTAATTGATTTGTTTGTAAGTTCATCGTAAACCCTCCCTAGTGTAGTGTAACTCAATTTCGCTACTGCTTCCAATTACATTCCTGTGTTAAAATAAAAGGAACAGTATTTGTCAGAAAGCGGGTGTTTCGTTGACTGAACTGAACATAACTTCTGAAAAAAAACAAATCCGTAGTCGTGTGTTGTCGATGTTGCGATCGATGCCGCAAGCAGAACGTCGCAAACAAGGACTCCACGTTGCAAAGCGATTAGCAGCACGAATCCATGCTTGGGGAGCAACTAGAATTTTGGCATATTTGCCGATGAGTCATGAACTACCAATCGATGGACTGCTAGATGACTGGTATGAACAAGGGATCGAAGTTTTTGTTCCTGGATCGTGCATTGGTGACGAGCAATTAACGTGGTGGAAATGGACGCCTTTTGTAGCACTTCAAAGCGATGATTTTGGAATTCGCGTGCCTAAAGCAGATAGCAGATTATCATGGTTAGAACCTGATGAAACGTTTGATGTGCTCTTGGTACCTGGTGTGGCATTTGATCGGACTGGCGGTCGACTCGGATACGGCGGGGGTTATTATGATCGGTTTTTACGCGCATCAAGGGAAAAACAATCTAATAATGTAGATGCGCACGTGAAAACCTATTTCGTGATCGGGGCATGTCTTGATATACAAGACGTGGAGTCTGTACCGATGCAAGCATTCGATCAACAGATCGAATGGCTGATTACACCAACATTTGATGGGGCTTGTCAAAATAATAGGAATTAAACCAATTGATGAGAAAGGTATTGAATTACATCATGAGTGAACATAGATTTACACATCTAAACGAACAAGGTCTAGCCAAGATGGTTGACGTAAGTGATAAAGTGGAAACCGCGCGGCTCGCCGTGGCACAGGCGCGTGTTTGCATGAACGAGCAAACATGGGGTGCAGTTCGCGAAGGTCGGATGAAAAAAGGGGATGTACTCGCCGTTGCACAAGTAGCAGGGGTTATGGCAGCGAAAAATACAGCACAATGGATTCCCATGTGTCATCCCATTCCAATCAGTGGTGTTGATTTGCAATTCCATACCGAAACACCTTGCCTTATTATTATAGAAGCAACGGTCAAAACGAAATCGGTAACCGGTGTAGAAATGGAGGCACTTACCGCAGTTTCCGCAGCCGCACTCACTGTGTATGATATGTGCAAATCGGCGGATAAAGGCATTACGATTGAACAGGTGATGCTCCTTCGGAAACACGGCGGCAAAAGTGGAGATTTTGTTCGAGAAAATTCATAAAACCTTAACCAATAAAGCATTGCACTTGCGTGTAATTGTAAGTAAACATGATAAAATAATTGAGAATTGGAGGAGCGTTGATGGCTTGGAGGGTAGCGATTTTAACATGCAGTGATAGCAGGTATCAGGGAGTAGCATCTGATACAAGTGCACAAGTGATTCGAGAACTTGTCGAGGAAGAATTGCATGGTGAAATTATCAATTACAGCATCGTTCCGGATGATATTCAAACGATTCGTAATGCACTGATTGAATTAGCGGATAACGTTCGAGCGGATTTGATTTTTACGACCGGCGGAATTGGATTGGCAGAGCGAGATGTAACGCCAGAAGCGACGAGACAAGTGATCGATCAGGTTGTGCCTGGCATTTCTGAAGTGATTCGTGAAGCCTGTTTGATCAAATCACGAAGTTCGATGTTTGGACGTGGAATCGCAGGACTTCGCAAAACGGTATTAATTATTAATTTGGCCGGCACTCCGAAAGTTACATTTGCAGGATTGAATGCGATCATGGATCAATTACCTTACGCATTAGAGAAATTGAAATTACGCCGCGAGAGCGAAGTTTACGAATAAAGGAGGGGAATTAAATGGGTGGAATCGGATTGCCTGGAATATTGCTTTTGATAATTCTTGGTTTGCTTTTATTTGGGCCAAAAAAGTTGCCAGAACTAGGTCGCGCACTCGGACAAACGTTGCGTGAATTTAAAGAAGGTGCTGCCGGTGTAATGAAATCGACGGAGCAAGAAGTGCCGCAACAACCAACACAAGTTCAACAAGCAGCGCCAGATACTACGGTAGAACAAGCAAAGAACGTACAGGAAGTAAATAAAAATCTTCCAGAGTAATCAAACCATGATAGGCGGAATAACCGGCCTATCTTTTTTTTGGGAAGGAGTGACAAGCAGTGCAAGAAGTTCAGGAAATGCACTGGACGGAACATTTGGCCGAACTTCGCCGGAGAATTGTTTCTTGCTTAATCGTTTGGGTCGTAGGACTAAGTGTCGGTTTTTTTTATGCCGGGGATATGATTCAATGGATCAAGCGAAGTGTTCCGAATTCAGGGATGACATGGAATGCATTTTCACCGTGGGACGGGATCACTTTATATGTTAAGTTTGCGATGATTGCTTCGTTTGCATTACTTGGTCCATTCGCATTGTACCAGCTTTGGTCGTTCGTAAAACCTGGTTTGCGTCCGGTAGAACGCCGCGGCGCAATTCAATATGTTCCTTTAAGTGCTTTATTATTCATAATCGGGGCGGCATTCGCGTATTATGTAGTATTTCCACTGGCGCTTTCTTTTACTTCTTCTGTTACGCGTGCACTTGGCTTACAAGAAACGTATGGCATCGTGCATTATGTGGATTTTCTGTTTAGTATTGTGTTTCCGGTTTCGTTGATTTTTGAATTACCGGTCATTATTATGTTTTTGACACGGATTCGAATATTGAATCCGCTGCGCTTAAAAAAAATGCGTCGGGTGGCGTGGTTCGTACTTATTTTTGTTGGCGTCACGATTACTCCCCCTGATGTGATTTCGGATTTGCTTGTGTCGGTCCCGCTTGTTTTATTATATGAAGTGAGCGTATGGTTATCTGGATTTGTTTATCGCAAACAGTTACGGGAACAAGAAGTGGCTGAAGGGGCGGAAGCGGCGCGTGCATAAAAAAATGCGTGCTCGTAAATTTCCAAACTTGCAAAATCGGTGTTGATTGATTATTATTAAAAACGTTAGCACTCAACATTGATAAGTGCTAATAAATAATGAGGGACGAATTTGAAGGAGGAAGTTTGGGATGATTAAACCGTTAGGAGACCGCGTCGTCATTGAACCGATTGCAAAGGAGCAAACGACAGCAAGCGGAATCGTGTTGCCGGATACGGCGAAAGAAAAACCACAAGAAGGTAAAGTTCTTGCCGTAGGTAGCGGACATCTGAAAGAATCCGGCCGTGTGGCACTTGAAGTTCAAGAAGGGCAACGTGTGCTCTTCTCTAAATACGCAGGAACAGAAGTGAAATTCGAAGGCCGCGACTTGTTAATTCTTCGCGAAAGCGATGTTTTGGCAATTTTGGGCTAATCAATACATTTTAATCAACCATCTCAAGGAGGAACGACCTGATCATGGCAAAAGAAATTAAATTTTCCGAAGACGCGCGCCGCGCAATGCTTCGCGGTGTAGATGCACTTGCAAACGCAGTTAAAGTTACATTGGGACCAAAAGGCCGCAATGTTGTATTAGAGAAAAAATTTGGTAGCCCGCTTATCACAAATGACGGGGTTACAATTGCAAAAGAAATCGAACTTGAAGATGCATTCGAAAACATGGGTGCACAACTCGTTAAAGAAGTAGCAACAAAAACAAATGATGTTGCTGGTGATGGCACAACAACAGCTACCGTTCTTGCACAAGCGATGATTCGCGAAGGCTTGAAAAACGTTACTGCTGGCGCAAACCCAATGGTAATCCGCAAAGGGATCGAGAAAGCAGTTCGTGCAGCGGTTGAAGAATTGCAAAAAATTGCAAAACCAATCGAAGGCAAACAATCCATCGCTCAAGTTGCGGCAATTTCCTCAGCAGACGATGAAGTTGGTCAATTGATTGCGGAAGCAATGGAGAAAGTCGGAAACGACGGCGTCATTACGGTTGAAGAATCGAAAGGTTTTGCAACAGAGATGGAAGTTGTGGAAGGCATGCAATTCGACCGCGGTTACATTTCGCCGTACATGATTACAGACACAGACAAAATGGAAGCGGTTCTTGACGATCCATTCATTTTGATCACGGATAAAAAGATCTCCAACATCCAAGAAATTCTTCCAGTATTGGAGAAAGTGGTACAACAAGGTCGTCCACTTTTGATCATTGCTGAAGATGTGGAAGGCGAAGCACAAGCGACGCTTGTTGTGAACAAATTGCGCGGAACATTTACATGTGTAGCGGTAAAAGCACCTGGTTTTGGTGATCGCCGTAAAGCAATGTTGCAAGATATTTCCGTCCTTACAGGTGGTCAAGTGATCACAGAAGAACTTGGTTTGGAATTGAAATCTGCAACGATCTCACAATTGGGTCGTGCTCGCCAAGTTCGTGTAACAAAAGAAAACACAATCATCGTTGATGGTAACGGCGACAAAAAAGATATCGGCGCGCGCGTTGCTCAAATCCGCGTACAACTTGAAGAAACAACTTCCGAGTTCGACAAAGAGAAATTGCAAGAGCGATTGGCGAAACTTGCTGGCGGCGTAGCAGTCATCAAAGTTGGCGCAGCAACAGAAACCGAATTGAAAGAGCGCAAATTGCGCATTGAAGATGCACTGAACTCCACACGTGCAGCGGTTGAAGAAGGAATCGTTTCTGGCGGTGGTACTGCGCTTGTGAACGTAATCAAAGCGGTTGAAGCAGTCATTTCCAAAGTTGTAGGCGACGAGCAAACTGGCGTAAACATTGTGCTTCGCGCGTTGGAAGCTCCAGTTCGTACGATTTCCGAAAATGCTGGACTTGAAGGATCCGTGATCGTAGATCGCTTGAAAAAAGAACCAGTCGGTATCGGCTTCAATGCTGCTACTGGCGAATGGGTTAACATGTTTGCAGCTGGGATCGTTGACCCAGCAAAAGTTACACGTTCCGCACTTCAAAACGCAGCATCTGTTGCGGCAATGTTCTTAACAACAGAAGCGGTTATCGCTGACAAACCAGACAATAACAAAGGTCCTGCAATGCCTGATATGGGCGGCATGGGCGGCATGATGTAAGAAGTGCTCAAAAAACCGCATGAACACTGGGTTTTTTGAACGAAAATCGTCTCCGTGACCACATTTTGACCACGCACTTGCGTGATTTGTCGTTCACGATAGGACAGCAAAGAGCGAAAAAAGCGAGATTGATGCACTCCTTCGAGCAGTAAGAATCAACGAAGGAGTGAAGTTCATCCGCTTTTTTCGCTCTTTTTTACATCAGACTGGACATGATGTAAGAACGTTAGATTTTATTAACTAGAGCGTCAGCAGAGGAGAGTTGCTCCAATTGCTGACGCTTTTTTGATTACATTATTTAGATAGTCAAATTGAACGAAAATCTTTTGAGTTGACAACATACTCACTCCTTTATTATTATATGTTTAAACGCTTAAACATATAAACTTAATTCTGATAGGAGGATTTTTATGGCTACACAAACAAAACAGGTTGTTATTATTACTGGCGCGTCATCCGGTATGGGGAAAGCAACTGCAAAACTTTTATTAAATGAAGGTTTCATCGTTTATGCGGCAGCACGTCGCATCGACAAAATGAACGATCTCAAAGCATCTGGTGCAAAAATATTGAAAATGGATGTCACGGATGATCAATCCATGGTTGACGGTATCAATCAAGTCGTCCGCGAACAAGGGCGGATCGATGTCCTTTTTAATAACGCGGGGTACGGATTATTCGGTGCTGTAGAAAATCTTTCGATCGACGAAGCGAGACGACAATTTGAAGTGAATTTGTTCGGGTTAGGACGATTGACGCAATTGGTTTTACCGCATATGCGTAAGCAAAAATCTGGGCTCATTATCAATAACTCCTCGATGGGCGGGAAAATTTATACGCCACTTGGTGCGTGGTATCATGCGACGAAGCATGCGTTGGAAGGTTTTTCGGATTGCTTGCGTTTGGAAGTGGCGCAGTTTGGGATAAAGGTTGTGATTGTTGAACCAGGAAACATCGAAACGGAATGGGGAGGAATCATGGTTGATCACGTGAAAAAATCATCCGAGAATTCGTCGTATAGCGCGTATGCGAATGCGTTCGTGAAATTGATGGGGGGCTTTGAGGGGAAAGGTTCATCTCCAGATGTGATTGCTCGCGTGGTTCTTAAAGCGATTCGCGCCAAACAACCCAAAACGAGATATGTCGCAGGAGCGATGGCGACTCCATTTTTGCTGATGCGCAAGCTTTTATCGGATCGGATATTTGATGGGATGTTACGTAGCATGATGAAAAATTAAAAGGAAGGTGGAAGATATGGCTCCGAAAATTGGACAATCGAAAACCGCCTTGATTACGGGGAGTTCCGGTGGTATTGGTTACGAATTGGCGTTACAATTTGCGCAGGACGGTTACCAGCTCATTTTGGTTGCGCGAAATCGTGAAAAATTAGAAGTGTTGGCGAAAAAGATCACTGAAACTCACCACGTAGAGGTTATGGTGTTTGATACGGACTTAAGTGAACACAGTGCTCCTCTACAGTTGTATGAAGCAATAACCTCGCTAAACATTCAGGTAGATGTGCTGGTAAATAACGCGGGATTTGGGATGTATGGTCCGTTTCAACATACGGATGCTGTGAGAGAAATAAGTATGATTGATTTGAATGTAAGGACGCTTACGCAATTGACCAAATTGTTTTTGCCAGAAATGCTTCAACGAAAATCTGGCGGAATCTTGAATGTGGCTTCAACGGCGGCGTTTCAACCGGGACCAATGATGGCTGTCTATTGTGCAACAAAGGCATATGTACTTTCGTTTACGGAGGCGTTGGCGAATGAAGTTCGAGGAAGTGGCGTGACGGTGTGCGCGTTGTGCCCAGGCGGAACAAAAACGGATTTTGCGGCTCGAAGTGCAGTTGGTTTTGATCGACCGATTCATTTTGAGCGTGCGGAAAACATGATGATGCAAGCCTCTGAAGTTGCGATCATTGCGCTGAATGGATTTAAAAAAGGGCAAAGGGTGATCATACCCGGTGGAGTTAATCGAGTACTGTCTCTTCTGCCGCGCATCTTACCACGAGATTGGACTACCCATATGATGCGCAAATTTGCTGATGCACTTCTTACTTAAGCGATTCAAATGGGATTAGAGATGTCTTATTGCATACGCTGTATTATAATTGTCCCATGATGAATTGAATTTTGGGACGAAGTGGGGTCCTTGGAAAGCAGGCGAATGAAATGGACGTACAACCTTTAGACGCTTTTCGGAATTGCATCCCGTTATTTCAAGCGTTGGCAGATCCGGCGAGACAGGATATTATCATCCTTTTATCCGAACAGGAGCGCTTGACGGTCAACGAAATCGCAGACCAATCCAAATTATCACGTCCGGCGATCTCGCATCACTTAAAGATTTTGCGAGATACGAAGTTGGTTGCGATTGAACAGAAAGGGACACAACGTTTCTATTCGTTGCAACTAAACGATGCGATCGATTTGCTTAAACTGTTTGTGAAGATGGTGGAGGAAACATGCCCATATTACCAATCCTCCGAATCAGATTCGAAATAATGTTCAACACCACTTGAATCAAATAACAGGAAGTGTTTGAGATGTCGTTTTTGTATGTGTTGTCAGTGATCACGGTCGTCATCATTCTCTTCATATGGCTGTATCCTCCGCTTGGCGGTAGACCGTCGGGGAAACAAAGTGCAAGCATGCATCAATCGCCACAGTTTGGCAAGAAACAGTTTCAAAATGGAGTAGCGACTACAATGGATATGGGTTTTGGTGAGACGTTGAAGATACTTTGGGATTTTATCGTCGGCGCGCCGAATCGGAAACCGTCTCAGCAAATTCCGATGCAGGTTTGCGATCCGCATGCGCTTGCCAAATCCGATGGAATTACCATCACGTGGCTTGGTCATTCATCGCTTCTATTGAATTGGCGCGGTAAAGTCATTTTGATCGATCCGATGTTTGGGAACGCACCGACCCCGTTTCCATGGTTCGCAGGGCAGCGATACAGTCAAGGGTTACCGTTCAAAGTGCATCAATTGCCTACAATTGATGCGGTGTTTTTTTCACATGATCATTATGATCATTTGGACTATGGAACGATTCGCAAGATCCAGCATAAGGTAAAACAATTTTTCGTTCCGCTTGGCGTATCGGCGCATTTGGAGCGTTGGGGAGTGCAACCGGAACGGATTGAAGAACACGATTGGTGGGATGAGTTTTCTTACGAAGGGTTAACGATTGCGTGCACACCGGCGAGACATTTTTCCGGAAGAAGCTTGAATGACCGAAATCGAACGTTGTGGTGTTCATGGGTGATAATTGATACGAACGATGGTACGCGACTCTTTTATAGCGGCGATAGTGGGTATGCTAGTCATTTTGCAGACATCGGCGCGAAATATGGTCCGTTTGATTGGGCGTTGATCGAGTGCGGACAATATGATCTGAGATGGAAACAAATTCATCTCATGCCGGAAGAATCGGTGCAAGCTGCGATTGATGTGCGAGCTGCACGAATGTTGCCTGTACATTGGGCAGCGTTCACATTAGCGTTGCATCCGTGGTTTGATCCCGCAGAACGTGTGGTGAATGAAGCTCAGAAACGAAATGTCTCGATTTTGGTACCACAAATTGGTGAAACGGTGGACTTACATGCAAAGGATTTTGTGGCGAGACGATGGTGGGATAATCTGATATCTGATTCATAAATGTAATCCTCAGATGTTCAGACTTTTGGGTGGCGGTTTCTATTTTCGCTTCATGGGAAAATAGATATGATGTTACAGACAAGAGCGTCAGCAGTGGAGAGTTTCTCCAATTGCTGACGCTTTTTTTCGTTTTCTTCACCCCAAAAATACAATTGATATGCTACAATTCAGGGCATTGGTAGGTTGGTAATGAGGTGGTGAGCTGCTTGTGGGATGTAAATATCATCCCGAAGTTGACGTTGTTTGTTCATGTGAAGCGTGTAAATTGTTCGTTTGTGAAGCTTGTGTTGCTAAATTAGAGGATCGTACATACTGCCATCAATGTTATTGGGACGCGTCAAATGTTCGGATCGATGCACCGATATCGTGGATCACTCGTTCGCAAATAGAATGGTCGATTGGACTATTTTGCGGAATCGCCATACAAATTGATGTTCTATTGCTCATTGATCGACTGGCGGCGCTTTCTACCAATGGCTTTATTTTCTTCCAATGGTATTTGGATTGAAAAAGACGAACTATGCGGGTGTCGCAAAAGGACTACAGGTTGTCATGTGGAGTTCTTTTGTCATCAACGTGTTGATCTATATGATCATTGCATGGTATGCGTATCAGTTTACATATCACCCGTCAAATCATGTCTAATAACTCAATTCGTGACCATTTGCTTCTCATCAGTGTGGCCTAGTCGGTCTATGTGTATTTTCCCACAATCATAGGAGGCCAAATCCATGCAATCGAACATTCGAAGATATGATATCGATACCATACGCGTGATCGCCATCTTTTTGTTAATGATTTACCATTCGTTCTTTTTATTTTTATCCTGGGGCTCTGATATCGGATTTATCGAGAATCAGGAATCGCTGGATTGGTTAACCATCATCATGGGTTTGATGAATACGTGGCGGATTCCGCTTTTATTCTTTGTATCTGGAATGGGAGTTTATTTTGCGTTTCGGAAACGAACGGCCATGGAATTGTTTACGGAGCGCGCCAAGCGAATTCTTGTTCCGTTGTTGTTTGGTTCATTGATCATTGTCCCCATTCAAAGCATTTTGTTTCAAATGTATAATCATTCGAACTATATGTATCTACCAAATCCGAGTCACTTATGGTTTATGTTAAATCTTGTGTATTACGTGGTTCTACTCCTGCCAATATTCAACTTTTTGAAAAGACGACCCGATTTCATGCCAAATGTATGGTTCCGTAAGGCGTTGGACAAGTCATCATTAACCATTTATCTCTTAGCGATTCCATACGTTGCAGAAGCGTTTTTGATTCCGGAAGGTTTTCCATTTGCCATGTTTGCGGGCTCGAATCATGGGTTAGTGATTGGAATTATTGCATTTGCGCTCGGGTTTTACATACTGATGCTCGGCGAAAAATTATGGCATGCTTTTGATCAGCTGAAAGTTGTGAATCTCTCCATTGCGCTCGTGATTCATGGCGTTGTCTATTTTACGAAATTGGATGAACTGAATGGGATTCAGACGCATCTCTTGATGGCAGCAGAATCTATTTTGATCATATTCTCCGTTTTTGGATTTGGATATCGGTATTTGAATCGCCCAATGCCAGTCGTTCAGTATGTAAGTAAGGCAGTATTGCCGATTTATATCGTTCATATGGCGGTGTTGTTTGCCGTTGGAAGTGTGATTCTTCCGCTCGCGATGCCAGCTTGGATCAAGTTTATCGTTGTGATCGTGCTGACGATTGGGTTATGTTTTGCGATCTATGAATTTGTGATTAAGCGAATGAAATGGTTGCATCGTTGGTTTGGGATGGGTAGTGTAAAAGAATAAGCTTATCAATATGCCGGATTCTCTGCAGGGAGTCCGGCGTTTTTATATGTAAAGAAATTTTTTGTGGAACCGGCTGTACTTATCCCTCAAGGATCATGATCAAACGTTCTAAGCATCGGTGTAATGTTTCGCGGTCAATGGTACATTCATATTCCGCATTTCGAGCATTCCAGTCGAGTGACTTGACTTGATCGGATAAAATCACGGACTGCTGGCCGCGCAGAAGGATCGGAATTTCGAAGGGATAGCCTTTGATTTGTGAAGTAATCGGGCAGCAAATCATCAGGCCGGTACGTTGATTGTATTTTTGTGGAGAAAGTACGATCGCAGGTCTGCGCCCGGATTGTTCTGAACCGACTTGTGGCTGAAAATTAAGCCATATGATGTCTCCGCGTTCCGGAATGTATTTCACCAATATTCACGCCCTTCTGGTTCACCTGCATTTGTTTCCGAATGCAATTGATCGTTTTGGATCCGATCCAGAAGATCATTTAGAGTAGGTTCGTTTTTACGAATCACCAAATACGTCTCTTTTGCTTCGGCAACGAGACCCGTTCCATCATGCCAACCGAGTTCATTGGCGATGTTAGCAGGAATTCGGATGCCTAAACTATTGCCCCAACGTTGTAATTTCATTTGTTTTTCCATGATCATCACCTCTAAAATAAGTATAAACAATGTATATACATTGTTCAAGATGAAAGTAGCGTATTTTGACAGGATCGATAAAAGAGGAATTTCGAGTTAAAATGAATGCATCTTTATGATGAATGAATCGATTGGAGGCCAAATCCATGCAATCGAACACTCGAAGATATGATATCGATTCTTTACGCGTGATTGCCTTATTTTTGTTGATTTTTTATCATGCTGCCGGGTTCATCCTTTATGACGGTCCATTTGCGGGATATTACGAATTGCCCCAATCAATGGATTGGTTAATTGCACTGAGGGAATTTCTGCATACATGGCGACTACCGTTATTATTTTTTGTTTCTGGTATGGGCGTGTTTTTTGCATTTCGGAAACGAACGGGCAAGCAATTGTTTAGAGATCGAGCAGAGCGAATACTGATCCCGTTGGTGTTCGGTTCTTTTTGTATCGTACCGATTCAAATGCTATTCACACAACACATTGAACATCGGGCCTACTCCTATTTGCCGGCACCAAGTCACTTATGGTTTCTTCTCGTGATCATGATCTATGTCGTGTTGTTACTACCAGTATTCAGTTTCTTGAAAAAACGGCCGGATCTCAAATGGATGATATGGTTTCAAAATACGCTGAGTAAGTCAACGCTGACGATCTATCTCCTCGCGATTCCACATATTGCACTCGGCTTACTGAATGGAGTCCTTGGTTTTGCAGATACGCTAGTTATTTATTTTGTTGATTTTTTTCTTGGTTTTTTCATTCTTTTGTTTGGTGAAAAAATATGGCACGCATTCGACCGGTTAAAAATGGTGAATGTAGTTGTTGCGGTCGTCTTTCAATTCATGGGCGATTATGTGCAGGAGGCCGGTGCCATTTTCATTATCTTTTCTATTTTTGGGTTTGGTTATCGGTATTTCAATCGTCCAATCCCACTTTTTCTGTATGCAAATAAAGCGGTTTTGCCGATCTATATGATCCATTGGGTTGTCTTGTATGCCATTGGAATTGTCGTTCTTCCGCTCGCGATGCCAGCTTGGATCAAGTTTATTGTCGTGATTGTGTTGACGATTGGGTTATGTTTTGCGATTTATGAATGGGTGATAAAGCGGACGAAATGGTTGCATCGTTGGTTTGGGATGGGTAGTGAAAAATAGTTGCAACGAAGCGTCAACAATGGTCGCTAGAATGCGTATTGCCGATTGGACGGGAGGTTTTTTTGATGCGATGGAAGCCGATCGCGGTGGTTTTCGTTGGATTGATAATGGTAGTTCTAAGCGGTCAATTTCATGGTTTTCATGAGCGTTTGTCTAACGATGAGGGCGTTCCGTTTATTCGTGGTGCGGATATTTCATGGCTTCCGCAAATGGAACAATCAGGATTTCAATTTTACAATCCATCGGGTGAACGCGCAGATGTGCTCGATTTATTGAAGGAAAAAGGGATCAATACCATTCGCCTGCGAACTTGGGTGAATCCAACGAATGATCGCATCAATGGACATTGTCGTGCGCAAGAAACGGTCGAGATGGCAAAGCGAGCACAGCAAAAAGGGATGCACATCATCATTGATTTTCATTACAGCGATTCTTGGAGTGACCCTGGCAAACAAGTCAAACCGGCAAAGTGGGTTACCTACTCTTTTGACCGATTGAAAGCGGAAGTTTACCAGTACACTTATGGGGTGTTGAACGAACTCAAGTTGGCTGGTATCTCTCCGATCATGGTTCAAATCGGAAATGAAATCAATTCTGGGATTTTAATGCCCGACGGAAGTTCGCAAAACTTCAAGTCTTTGGTCGAACTGCTTAATGCGGGCTACGATGCTGTGAAGCAAGTCAATTCGCAGACAGCGGTAATGCTCCATCTTTCGAACGGTGAAGATGAGGGGTTATATCAATGGTTTTTTGATGGAATGACGAAGAACCATGCACGGTATGACGTGATCGGGCTTTCCTTTTATCCTCATTGGGCGAAACTGCCGCTAGATCAGGCGATGAAACATTTGGAAGTGAACATGATTCGAATGAACAAACGCTATGGAAAAAAAGTATTAATCGCAGAAACAGGCGGATTGGATACAAAAGGGGCAGAAACGTACCGGATGCTAAATCGTTTATTGACAATGGTCCGACAAGTGCCTTTAGATAATGGATTAGGTGTAATTTATTGGGAGCCTCAGGCAGCATTTGCATGGTCAGGGTATCGGTTCAGTAGTTTTGGAGCGGATGGAAAAAGCACAAAAGCATTGGATGCTTTTTTGGATGACGCGAAGCGCTGGGATGATCGTTAATTTTAGGTTTCGTTGAAAGCGCCCAGCGCATCTTCCGTCCATTGGATAAAAGCGGTTGTTTGATGGATACCACATTGCAAGGTGAAATAATGCAGTTTTTGTTCGTGATTCATATTCACTGGATCAGTATATTCTATCTTTATTCTTTTGTACTTCGTAAAAATGAAGGTCGAAATTTACCATGTTCGTTTTTCTGTAACGATGATTTTAAAATAAATATAAGTATGCATGCAACTAATTGGAGGAAATCAAATGATTCGAATTTTTCCGCTCCAAACCGGATGGGTCAAAGTCAAACGTGCACATCAAAATTTTAGAGGTCCTGAATTTTTTCGTCTTCCATCGATAATGACTGATTTCCGTTGGACACCATGGCTACCGATATTGTGCTGGCTCATTGATCATCCCGAAGGGCCCATACTAGTAGATACCGGCGAACATGCGCGCATTAGTGAACCCGAATTCACCAAACAAGATCCTGTGAATTCCTGGATCATACGCAAATTATTAAAGTTTGACGTCTCGTTAGATTCAAATTTAGAGATGGCGCTTCATCGAATCGGTTTTAAACCGGATCAAATCAAACATGTCATTTTGACACATGTACATAGCGACCATACTGGCGGCTTATCATCCGTTCCTAAAGCAACAATTTGGATGAATTCGGTGGAACATCAAAACGCCTTAACTCACCCCAAAGGCACATTTCCGTTTCATTGGCCAAAGTCATTACAAATTAAGTATCCTGAAATGAGTCAAAATGATTCTTTTTTTGGATTGTCTGCAACGCTTACTTCGGACAGCAACATTCGCATTGTCAACACACCCGGTCACAGTGAAGGCCATCAATCAGTTGTTGTCACCATTGACGATTTGAATTATTTCCTAGCTGGAGATGTATCATTTACGGAGCAACAAGTCAAAACGATGTGTATCCCTGGGATTAGTGAAAACTTTAGAAAAGTGAAAGATACCTATTCACAGATCGACCGATTCGCTTGCGCACACAAAACCGTTTATTTGCCAACGCATGACTTAGAATCGTTGAAACGATTTTATAATAAAACGCTATATGCTGACTGAATACGTTGCCTAAATAATAGTAAGCAGTAGGGTCGATCATATTAGGGCAATACAAAGGAAAAACAGAATTGATCACTTAATGCATGTATTCCGCATTTAGAACTGGGTGGAGTCAAAAGTTCATTCGATGAAGGATGGCTAAATTACTTTCATTTTTATTATAGACAAAGCGATTTGGAACGATTTTTAATTAAAAGAGATAGTAAGGTTCGATTAGAAAAGAGCTACATATTTTTTAAGCCATTTAAGTGATACGCTATCCATTATCGTCTAATAAATGATCAGGAATAGTAGGTGGAAATGATGCAAGAACTTCAATTTTCAATCGAAATACATGCGTGCAAGGAACGAGTCTGGGCAACGCTGTGGAATGATGAAACGTTCCGTGACTGGGCCAATCGAATTGATGAAGGCCTATACATGAAAGGTGTTATGAAAGAGGGCAATGAATTGGAGTTCATATCGTCTGTCAATGGGTACGGTGTGACGAGTCTGATCGAAAAACTGAACCTGAATGAGTTTGTGTTATTTCGGCACCGTGCAGACACCATTGAAAGTGGGCAACTGGAACGCGAAAATGAGTGGACCGGTGGGGTGGAGAGCTATTCCCTTAGCGAAATCAATGGCATTACGACATTGATTGTGAAAATGGAAGTTCCAGCAGAACAAGAAGAAACGTTTCAAATTAGATTTCCCGAAGCGCTAAAACGCTTAAAAGAGTTAACGGAAATGATGGGATAAAAAACACAACGAACTGCCTGAAAGCCAGATTCCGATTGAGTATAAAATAGTAGAGGAGAGTATTTGTGAGAAAAATAATCATTTCCGAATTAGTTACGTTAGACGGTGTAGTGGAAGCGCTAGGCGGCGAACCTGGATTTAAGTACACTGGTTGGAGTGCAGATTATGTCGATCAGGATTATATCCAACATAATCTGTCTGCGTTAGATGAAGTGGGTGCGTTGTTACTTGGACGGATTACTTATGAAAGCTTTGAGGGTGCTTTTGCAGAGCTGGATCCGAATAATCCCTTTGCGATGAAAATGTATGAATTGGATAAATATGTGGTTTCAGGAACACTACAGCAAGTACGCTGGCACAAAGCAAGTATCATCGATTCGAATATTGTGGCATCGATTCAGCAATTAAAATCACAGCCAGGGTTGCCAATTCTTGTGAACGGCAGCCGTACACTCGTCCAATTGTTATTCCAACATGATCTGGTCGATGAATTACGTTTATTAGTCCATCCGACCATTCTAGGAACGGGAAAAACGTTGATTTCGGAAATTGGTGATCGAAAAAAACTAGTGCTAAAAAACGTGAATCCATTTGCATCGGGGATTGTGGCGTTGCGATATGACGTGATTCATAACGATACTTTGTAGTTTTTCGAAGAAAGTGACGTTAACCCCGCATGAAAATGGCCTAAAGTACACATTGTTACATTGATGCGCGTCAGTGGCGGAGATCCTCGCCGGTTGATCTTCCTGGAAGAGGAAATGAGTTCATTCTTGGTCGTTTTGCACCGCAAGGGGTTACTCTGATGGTTTAAGATGCATGTGCGCATTTAGAGCGTGTGCGTCTTTTTTTGTGTGCAGATGTCAATCCTCCATCTTTTATTTAAGATTCGTTAAAGGTTCGTAATGCTATAATCAATTAACAGATTGTTTCGCCAGAGAGGGGATATCGATGCGGATTTTGGTCGTAGAGGACGAAGTCAAACTGGCAGAAGGAATCGCACGAATCCTGCGCAAGCAAAATTACGCGGTAGATCTCATTCACGATGGGCACGCAGGTTTGGATGAAGCACGGAGTGGGATTTATGATTTGCTTTTGCTGGATGTGATGCTGCCTGGTCTGGATGGAAACGCCATAGTACAGCGCATGCGCCTTGAGGGAATCAATACGCCTGTATTGATGTTGAGTGCGAGAAGTGAAAGTTCGGATAAAGTGAATGGGTTGGACGTCGGTGCGGATGATTATCTCGCCAAGCCGTTTGAGGTAGAAGAATTGTTGGCACGCATTCGTGCCGTTTTGCGCCGGAGAGGACAACTGGTGCATGACCTCTTGTTTCAATTTGAAGATTTGGAATTGAATCCGGGCACATTAAAACTCATTTGTGGTGCTCGGGAGCTGAAATTGAACTTAAAAGAAAGTCAGCTTTTGCAATTGTTGATGCAACGCAAGCGAGCGGTGACCACGAAAGAAATGATCATCGAAAAACTTTGGGGATTCCATGCCGAGGCGGAGTATAACAATGTGGAAGTGTATGTTTCATTTTTACGGAAAAAATTGACCTTTCTCCAGTCGGTTGTGGCCATCCAAACGATTCGCGGTGTTGGCTATGTTTTGGAGGCTGGGACATAATGTTTCAACAATTTCGGAAGCAGTATTTGATCTTGAACATGTTAACGATTACAGCGTTGATGCTGGTCGCGTTCGTCGTGATCTATGGGATGATGGCGGAAAATAATAAAAGAGGCATTAACAACCAATTGAAAGATGCATCCGATCGCGTCCGATTGTCGGAAATATCCAAACAAATTGGAGTTGCGGTTGAGGATAAACATCCTGTCATGTTGGAAAATGGTGATGATGTACCGTCGCGCGCGCTATGTTTTTCGTTGTATGTGAATGACAATGGGGTAATTCAGCGAATCTATTCGAAGGTTAATCTTGGTAAATCGCTATTTGATCAAGTGCATGAATTGGCTTGGAATCAAGGTAGTGTAACTGGACAATTTGAAACGGATACGCAGCAATGGAGCTATGTGATCGAGCCGTTCCAGGACGGGAAACTGATTACGTATTTGGATGTTACGATGCATAACGGATTTTTGACGAAACTGATTCAGACCTTTGTTGCAGTGACGATTGGAATGTTGTTCATCATTTACTTGATCAGTTGGATGTTCGCAAATCGTTCCATCAAACCGTTGGAAGCCGCATTCGAAAAGCAAAAACAATTTATTTCAGATGCATCTCACGAATTTAAAACGCCACTCGCAGTCATTCAAACGAACGTGGATGCGATCTTGACCAATCCGGAAGAAACAATCGACAGTCAATCGAAGTGGTTGCATTCGATTCAATCCGAAGTTGGCCGGATGACGAAGTTGACGAATGATTTGTTGTATTTGACAAGGATCGATGAAACGATCAAGGATCAATTGGTTGACGTCGTCGCTCTGAGTGAAGTCGTTCAACAAATGAGCTTGACGGTGGAACCGCTCTTTTATGAAAAGAAATTATCTTTTCTTACATCCATTGAATCGGACCTTAAGTGCGTTGGTGATGATGAAAAGTTGAAACAAGTGATCTTGATCTTGTTGGATAACGCGATGAAATATGCGTCGCCGCTAGGTAATGTTAGCATTTTTCTAAAAAATCAAAACAATGTTGCAACCCTCAACGTCACGAATTCAGGCGGACCGATTGCAGAAGAACAGTTGGAGCGGATCTTTGAGCGTTTCGTTCGACTGGATTTCGCTCGGCAACGAAGTGTTGGTGGGTATGGACTCGGGTTGGCGATTGCCAAGTCCATTGTGCAACAGCATCATGGTAAGATGCGTGCGACGAATGGGCTGGATCAGACGGTTTCATTTGAGGTGGAGTTACCGCTGATCAATGAATAATTTTTCATTGAATTTGGAACATACAATGCGATCATGTTGAATGGGGTCGTCGTTGATTTGTTATCGGATGGTTGTTACATGCCCTCCGATTCAAAAGCGGATGAACATTGAAAAAAGGTGTGCGACCTACAAGTGAATCAGATCCCGGTGGAGCCTATGACGGCACATACGTTCAAGATTACGTCACTAACTCTGTAACGCTTGATGAATGTAATGGGATGAACGTCAACGGTCGATATAGATATTACGTGACGGATACGTATCCGTGGGTGATGAATTGTTATCATGGGACTCCAAGCGCCTCGTTCTCAAAAGGAGGGCTCGTGAGTGCTTATGTATGGCTTACTAACGCAACAAAATCGACGTCGTTGTCTGGGATACCAAGTACACTTCGAACGGGTTATGAATGGATTCAAAATTCCTTGATCGTTTTGATTTTGATTGTAATCATCGTGATCATGTTGTTGGTATTTTGGATTCGAAAAATTCTCACTCGTCGCTCGAAGAATCAGAAATGGGGAAGGTAATCATGCAAATTAATCGTTCTTATGCTTCAACGTATCGCTCCACAAACACTACGATGCAGCAACTGATCTCGTCATTTAATCGTCAAGTTCAGGGTTCGCAAAGTAACGGGATGTCCGCTCAAAAGCAATCCGAATCTGGTCGACCACCGGCAGGAGGACCGCCAATGGGACCACCGCCGATGGGCCCACCACCCCAAGGTGGACCAGGACGACAAGGTGGACCGGGTCAACAAGGGAGTCAACCAATGGGTAATGAGGGATTTCCCGCTTTTCCGCCACATCAAATGAAAAACATGATTGATCAAACGGCGGACTACTTAGGGACAGATGTCGATTCACTTAGAGAAGACTTGAAAACAAAAACCATTTCAGAAATCGTGCAGAGCAAAAATCGTTCACTCGATGATTTGAAAACGAAACTGGTTTCGTTTGATCAAAAAAATCTGGATGCACAAATGAAAGCGGGATCTGCTGATCGCGTCGATCGTTTTGTGAGTGAAAAAATAAGTCCGCCAATGGATTTTTCGTTTCAACAAGCGAGATCTGCCTATGTGCAGCAAATCCAGGGAATGAATGCTTGGTTTAACATGGCCAAGTAATCATGATTTCCGCAAAAAGAGGAGGGCAAAAATTGAATCGAAAATTACTAATGCTTTGTTCGGTTCTGATGTTGATTATGGGTTGCGGTGCCTATTATGACAGCTGGCGACACGTTGCTGGATTGGTGGAAACCTTTTTAACCGATGCGCATCTGATGATTTATGCGTCTATTTTTTTGGTGGGGATGATTGTGCTGACGACCGTCATTGTACAAATGATTCGTCTGAAGACATGGAGTCCAATGGCGTTACCGTTTCATCGTAGTTTGGCATTGGCTGGCGCAGGATCAAGTATGCAACTTTTGAGCGGCGTGTCGGACAGTATTTATCATTCCATTTTTGGATTTGATGTCACGATTTGGAGCCCACCGCACATGGGCGCGATTTTTGGTGGTGTGTTAACGGGGATTGCATTGACTTCATTATGGTATGAGCAAAAAGAAAGTATGCTACGTTCTTTTTTTGCGATTTTCACGATCAGCGTAACGATGTTTCTCCTGCAGTTTTCGATCGCCGAGTACAATTTCGGAAACCGATTTGAACAGTATCCTGCCTGGTTTGCTTGTTTTGAAACCTTGTTTTTTGGATTTTTTGTGCTCTGGTTTGTGCGAAAAGGCTACAAGTGGCATGCGACATTCATGTCTTTATTCGTTTGGCTCCTTCAGTTGGCGATCTGGTATTTATGGCAACCGTATACGCCACATCGAGATGGACAGGTTTCCATGTATGATTTTCCGTACGCGTTATTTGGCGGTGTCATTTTGTTTGAACTCATTTTTTGGCGATTCGCTCGTCTTGGGCGCTTAGGAACAATAATTTCGTTACTCGCTTCGGCGTTGTATTTTGCAGGATTAACGGGTTGGATGGTCTGGAATTCGGGACAAGCTTATGATGTAGAGATCCAGTTATGGGCGATTGGCTTGGCATGTATCGGTGCGGTGATTGCTTTTGTACTGGAATCTGTCGTTAGTGGGTATGGGGAGCGTAACTGGCGGAACTGGTTCACAATCCGGCGAATTCCGATTTCTTCGATCATCACCCTTTTATTTCCCGCAGTACTTTTAATCTTCTCACACGTTTTTGCAACGAGTGTTTTGGCTCACGAATTGGAGCCGCCAGACCGTCCGATGCGTAAAATGGCGCCAGATATGGAGCCGTGGTTCGTTGTATTTCAATTTGTATTGCAGACGTGGCTTGGGTATGGCTTGGCAAATCTGATGTTGCAGTTTAAAAGAAAAGCAACGAAGTGAAGCGACTTATCCGCCGGATTCCACTCAGTGGTCCGGCTTTTTCTTTTCTCATCGAATAAAACACGACTCAGATGTCGACGATTTATTTTAAATGGACTCGATTTTGTAATGCTTTTTTAAAGGGGATGCGTTGATCATATTTCCGATATTCTCCTGGATAAAAATCAAAATCAAAACAGGTCCGCATCGTAAATGTCCATTCGGTTTCGCAACTATCCCAATAGTAACTATAAATTTCTTCCATTTCAGAGTCGGTGGAGGATTCAATCATTTGAATTGCCTGATCGTAAAGCGAGTTTGAACGATTATGATCGATCAATAAATGGATATCGGCGAGTAATTCAATAAAGAGTGCATGCTGAATTTGGCGTACATTTAGCGATTGTAAGGTTTGCTCAATAATAGTGGCGTTTAATATTGCAGTTTGTTTTGCTATTGTTGCGTTACCATTTAAATAGTCAAAAAGACTGGCAATGTGTACGAGCATACCTTGAATATACAAATTATCTCCGTTTTCTGAATCGAAATGAGGAAACATATGTCGAATGGTATGACCAGCAAGATGATAAATTGATGCTAAGCTTGAGTAGGATTTGCTTATTCGCCATTCATCTATTGTTTCATAAATGGATTCTGGCCAAGGAAATAAGCTGAAGCGAGAAGTGCTGAATTCATGATTATTTTCTTTTAGAATTTGACGAATGCCAGATAAAATCGTTTCGTGATAATTCATTTTAACCACCTTAGTTTTTATTTAATTGGTCATTCGGATTGTTTATGCCTCTAGAATATCCATTTTCAAAAATGGATTCGTACAGAATTGGCAACGGAATTACTCGATATGTCATTTTTTCTTTGTATCTGTAAAATTCAATTTCACGATCGATTTTACCACCCCAACGAAGATGGGCATGGAAAACTTGATTTACATTATTTCCACTGAATCCATATAAAACAAGTAATTTATAACCGGTTAAATCGATTTTTCGATCGTATCTTTTTGTTAAGGTGCTATTTGTATCTAATGAGTTATTGACCCAACATTGTAATCCCTTTGGAACTTCAAAAATTGCCATAATTATTTTATTTCTAGATGAATAATAAACGTTGACCGGAGCTGTTTTCCGAATCGTATTTACACAAGATTCTTCTAAGTGTTTTCTCGTAGACTCAGTTAATATAGCTTCCTTAAAACTTATTTTAGAATAGCAGATGTTAAGTTTTAATAATTCGAAACAGATTTCCAACATATCCACAATTGTTTGAAAAATCTGCTTGAACGCATCCACAATTTGATTAAATATCGGTTCTAGGTCACTCCAATAATACGCTAGAACAACGGCTGCACCCAAAGATATGATTGCCGCAATCAGTTGCGATGCTGGAATCGTCAAACTTGCTTCAATTGATGCTCCAATCGCGACAAGCGAGTAACGTGCTAACACTGGAATTCGCAATGTTGCTAATGAGTCATTTAACCTACATAATGAATCGCAACTGAACCATCCGGAGAGGTAGATTTTGGCAGATGAAGCAACAGGTGTCTTATATTCTGAATCTAACAATTGACGATGTACAGTGGCAAGTTGTTTATTTGCTTCGTTATCGATGACTCTCAACAGCTTTTGTCGAGAACTTAGATTTAAGTTAGCATATGTCCTTTTAACCGTCTCTTCAGTATATTTCTTCTGATCATACATATTCATTTTGCTTAGATTATCAAGTTCAGTCTTTAACGTTTGAAGTGCTGCTTTTGCTTCAATTGTTAGGTTGACTGGAGTGGCATTCGTTGCCGCGTAAACTGTAACGTGTAATGCGCTTACTAGAAAGCTAATGATTAAAAGTACCGATTACATTCTTAAAAAATATCTTTTTTTCATATTCTGCGAAATTCTCCTTTGCTTTTGATCAAACGTTTTCATTAAATGATAATGAATCGTTATGAGATATGCAAGTTTCTACCATTCCAGTTTGGATCCTGCATTAAACACTAAGAAACACTCGGATTCACTCGCGAGGCGAATGAAGGTCTTCATACTACGTAGTAATTTGCATCCAGTCTGTTTTGGTTTCATCGCAATCAACACTCACAGAGGTTTCGTGCACTTTGAGGTTTCCAATTAGATTGACTGGTTCATCAAGCAGTTCAATAAACTTGTAAGCGGAAAGAATAAGCTAAATTTTGCACCGGATTCCGCTGAGGAGTCCGGTTTTTCTTTTCTCGTCGAATAAAACGCAGCTCCATGCTAAAATCAATTGATAAAAGCCGGTTCAATTCATTTGATTGGATTGGATTGAGAGGAGTGAAAATGACAACCATGTTTCAGAAACGCGATGAACAAGCGATCCGTTGTCCGCGGTGCGAATCCAAGAAGATCTATTTTGCTGTTCGCTTATTGAACGAAGACGTTATGATGGAATCATTGACTGGAAAACAAATCTCAACCGAGGATTACGATTGGAATGCGCTCTCCAAGATGCTGGTTTGTGAAAAATGTATTCATTATTTTGAAATGAAAAATGTCGATCGATTAGCAATTCAACGTGCACTTGAGCAAATTGCGCAAGAAAGTCAAAAGCGGGTAATCGGACATCTCGCCAAACAGAATCCTGAGCAATCATAATTTTTTATCTTGGAGGCATTCGATGACAACAATTGTTGATTACAAAAATGTAACGACCAGCGGATTGACATCTTCACCGGTTGCGGACGCGCTTGCTGGGTTACGTGCGCATGAAGCGCGCTATTACATGACGAAATACAAACACGAGTTCACCGTCACTTCGGCTGAGGAGAGTCAGGATACTGTGGATTACGTGCGTCGGATATTGAAAACGGAGCGCGGACTTGAGTTTGCGGCGAAACCGCTGGAAACGGCACGGTTTCAGGTAGAAAATCTCAAAATGGCGTACGTATTTTATGAGGACGGACTCGCCTTGAACGTCATGTACACGGTCGACAATCCAAAAAAACGGGCGGTAGGTTTTAAACTCGCTGTTGGCATGGAAGTGCCAGCCGAGTTGCAAGGGAAGTTTAAGTTCGCCACGATGAAGTCCAAGTTGGCAGGAACGATTCGAGGATCCTTTTTTGTGATAAAAGGGGAATATGAGGATTAGACATCGTTGGTGTGTTGGGTATTGATATCAATTCGTAATCTTGCGAAATGAGATTTTTCCGTTATACCGCGCTAACTATTGTAAAAAAAGCTACGATCGTTAATCTTCGATCGTAGCTTTTCCTTGTTCGCGTAACGTTTTCAAAAACGAAAGCATCCGGTTTATTTCTTCAGCGGAATGTCTTTCCCATGCACCTAATTCTGCGATAATTTTCAAAGGTGATTTGGAACGATAAGAACGTGTGGGGTTGCCTGGAAATCTTTTATTGGTTAGGTTAGGATCATGTTCAAATTCACCACATGGCTCGACAAGATAAATTCTCTCCTTAGATGAAGCTACCGCCAATTCGGCCCCCCATTTTGCCGCATCCAATGTTGCAGTAAAATAAATATGGTTGGACTTTTTATCTTGGTAATTTGATTCATAATCAGGTTCTAATAGATCTCCAATGTTCAATTGCGCTTTTGTCCCATGAAAAAAAGGTCCTGGGTCTAAGACTTCATGATTGTCACTCATTCGGCGATCCCTCATTACATGATTTGATTTGGTAACATATTATAGCATATCAGAAGTTGAAAAAGATCAGTACGCAATTGACACCCCTTTATAAATGAATTATATTCACTTATGAATATAATTCATTTATAAAGGGGTGTTCGGAATGGCACAAAAGCAATTTTTAGAAGAAACTGCATTTTACCGCTTAGGAATGTGGTTGGCAACGCACAAGAAATGGATCTTATTTTTTTCGTTTTTGCTGTTCGTATTCTCTGCGGCGACCGCTCCAATTTTCATGAGCAATCTGAAGACTACGAATCCGGTCGTTGTTGATTCACAGGCACAGCGGGCCAAAGAACTAATTGATTCTCGATTTTCAAAAAAATACACCGAGCAGGATTTGATCGTTTTCCACTCGGGGAAGTTTATTTTTGATGATCCAGCGTATCAGAAGCTAATTGCGGAAGTATCTAAAGCAATGCAAGGGATCGAAGGGATTGAGCAATTGATGTTTCCGATTCCAAATGATCCACAATCTGCCGGTATGATCTCCAAAGATCAGCACACGGCGATTGCGCTTGTTGGCATAACCGTTGATGAGAAGCAAATCGCAACAACAATTCAAGCAATTGATGAGCGGATTAAGCCATATAAAAATGGAAACATTGAAGTATATTTGACCGGGGATACACCTTTGAAACAAGCGCTATTGGATACGAATGCGAAGGATGTGGCACAGGCGGAAGCTAAAGGAATGCCGATCGCGTTTATCATCTTATTGTTGGCATTTGGTTCGTTGATCGCGGCTGGAATGCCGATTGTGCTGTCGATGATCGGATTGATGACCACGTTTGGTTTGCTTGGCGTTGTGTCTATTTTCCATCCATTTGATACGACGGTTTCCGGGATTGCACCGATGATTGGGCTTGGTGTTGGGATTGATTACATTTTGTTTTTGGTACGGCGTTTTAAGGAAGAGTTAGAAGTCGGTCACACCAAAGAAGTTGCGGTTGCACGGATGATGGGCACGACGGGGAAAGCGATCTTTTTCTCTGGATTGACGGTGATGATTTCTATGGGTGGTCTGTTCTGGCTGCAATCGGATGTCTTTTTCAATATTGCGGTTGCTACGATGACGGTGGTCGTGTGCATGATGTTGATTTCATTACTCTTGTTGCCAACGCTGTTGGCAACACTTGGACACCGCGTAAATTGGTTGAGGATTGATTTTTGGCGTAAAAATAAACGAGTGATTCCGTTGGACCAACGTTTTTGGTATCGTTGGTCTGCATTGGTCGTCCGTCGTCCGATCGGTTTCTTGCTGTTCGGCGTAATCGTACTCGGAATACTTTCCACACAAGTTTTTGGCTTGAAATTGGGTATGAATCTGGGGATGGATGCTCTTTCGGATCAACCGGCCGGTAAAGGAATGCAACTCGTGCAGCAGCAATTTAGTTCTGGTTTGTTATCTCCGGTGCGGTTGGTGCTCGAGAAGGATTCGGGTGCATTCGCAGAAGCGGATTGGCAGGCGGTGAAACGAATTGCGGATCGGATTGCAGATGAAGAAGAAGTCTATCGCGTGGACTCCCTGCCGAGCATTGTGTTTTCAGCGGGATTGCCATTCAACGATGATACGATGAAGCAGTTGCTGAATTCACCAAAAGCCGATCAGATCAAATCGCTGTGGAATGGGGACGGCGATGGACGTGTGGCAGTCGTGAATATTACCTTGAAACATGGATCTGATTCGAAGGAAGCGGCGGAATGGATCCGCTCATTGCGTGATGATCTGTTAACGGATGCGGTCAAAGATACTGGACTGAAAAGTTCAATCGGCGGGTTCGCGATGTCAATTGTGGAGTTGTCCGAGGAAACGTTAAACAAAACGCCACTCGTGATCTTCACGGTGTTGATATTATCATATTTGTTACTGCTCGTTGCCTTCAGAAGTTGGCTCATTCCATTAAAAGCGATTTTTCTAAATTTGCTCAGCGTCGGTGCAGCATATGGGCTGCTCGTCTGGGTATTTATCGGCGGCAATGGCGGATGGATTGGGGTTGAGCAAATTCCATTTGTGCAGGTGTTTTTACCGGTGATCGCCTTCACGGTGTTGTTTGGATTGTCGATGGATTATGAAGTATTTCTGGTTGGGAGGATCAAGGAAGAGTGGGGTGCAACCGGAGATGCCAAAAAGGCCATCGTGCGCGGCATTTCGCATACGAGTGGTCCGATTACCCAGGCGGGGTTGATCATGATTGCCGTATTTACCTCCTTCTTTTTGACCAAAGCGATGGACACAAAACAAATCGGCTTCGCACTGGGGACCGCAATTCTGATTGATGTCACCTTGGTGCGTGCAATGTTGCTCCCGGCGATGATGAGCTTGCTTGGTCGACAAGCATGGAGCTTGCCGAGATGGCTTGAGCGAATGTTGCCGCGTGTGGATTTATCTGAGTAATTGAAAGGGGACTCGGATTTCGGTTATGCTTAGACTGGGTGATGAAGATGGGTCTGCAAGAACGCAAACAAAAAACGAAGCAACGGATCCTTGCAACGGCTGAGCATTTGTTTACGACGCAAGGGTTTGCGAAAACGACAATGAATGATGTGGCCCGCGACAGTGAGTTGGGTGTCGGGACCCTCTATAATTATTATCCCTCGAAAACGGATTTGATGATCGCGATTTTTCGAGAAAAGTTGGTTGCTGAACCAATGCTTGAATTGGTAGTTCAGTTGCAAGAGCTGTCGCTCGCGGATAAAATTAGCCGGATTTTAGATATGGCACTGCGCCCGTTTTTATCGGTCGATCGGGCATTGTTGCGGGAGAGTGTATCTATTGCACTAGGGTTCGAGGGAAATCGTGAGGATGTCTCGCCGGCGCATCTGATGATGGATCAGCAATTGTTCCAACTGATAGCGGAGGCATTTAACCAAGCGATTCAGGCAGATGAATTGCCTGCAACATTCCCGGTAGAAACGGCGATTCGGAACATCTATGCGAACGTAGTTTCACTTGTGATGATGTATCTGGTTGACGCTGCCACTAAACCGTCAGACGTAAGGCATCAACTGCATCAGCAGGTGCTATTCGTAATTGGGCAACGGTAATGAATAAATAAAGAGGGATTCGCGCAATGCGATCCCTCTTTATTTATCTTTAAAAAGCGAAAGTGGCTATCGATCAAAGGACAGGCACCCATTACTCGGTGAAGGTCAGAAGTGGGCAACCACTCTTGGTAGATTTGTCGGAACAGGGCTTGCAACGCATGGGGCATTGCACCTCGGCCGGGAAAACAGCACATTTTCCTGTTAACATCTGACATATTTTCGTTTAAATCCGATACGTCCCTGTGCAGCTGCTTTGGCAATCGTCTCAGCAGCAAGGCTTAACGATTTGGTTTTCTTCCCGTCCGCAACGGTTACGGCGCCAATTCGTTCCGCGGACTGTATGGCCTCGGTGTGAAGCGGTTGATACGATACGCCGACAGCCACGATAAACCGATTCATTGCTTTTTTTACCTGGTCCGGTTCAGCATGTATCGTGTGTTCCGCTGTATTTAAGAGTGCTGTGATTTTTTCCGGTGTAAATTCTACATCCTTGCGCGAACCAAGCAGCCATTCGTAACAATTCCAACCAGCCGAAGCGATCAATTCTTCTTCAGACGTGATCCAGCGGTCAGCCACCTCTTGGGCAAAATTAGTCTCTGCCAATGACACGGATACAATAAAATCAGAGACCATATAGAAATAGGCCTGCGCGAGCCAGCGATCAAAATCAGCTGGCGTCATCCGTTTCGGATCGGCAATGACACCTGCGAAATACATCGCGTCGAAATTGCCTGTTGCAAAGAGCTGTTCGGCAAGATCCTGATCATACATATATTTTTTGGCCAATGGTTTCATAGCCCCAGTAGGTACCCCGAAAAAAGGTTCTTTGGCACCTTCTGCGAGGTAACGTTTTTTGACCCGGTCGCTGGCGAGTCCGGCTAATTCATCCATAACGTATTGAAATGACATCGTGCACCTCCTGTTCTTACTATATTATAGATGTAGCGTGTTTTTGTATAGAAACGGAAGGGGGAGCTCACACGAGATGAAGGTTATTCTTTTTGGAGCAACCGAGATGTTTGCGTGAAGCCGGCGATGACGTTTAGTTACGTATCGGGTATGGGGACCGATGCGTGGCGTGAAATCCAAAACCTGGTGGTATCAATTGATCTATGACGTGTTGCGTCATTATGATGAGATCGGCTTGCTAAAACCATTGCGTACGTCTTCTGCCGGATACCGTATTTATGGTGCGCGAGAAGTGGAACTGTTACAGCAGATTTTGTTGTATCGTGAATTGGGTGTCGAGCTAGAAGCCATTCGTCAAATCATATATGCGAGAGATTTTCAAATTGTCTCAGCGCTACAGGAACATCTTTCGAAATTAGAGGCGCGAAAGGCAGAACTGGTTGAAATTATTGAAAATGTGCAACGGACGATTGCGTCTCATCAAGGAGGAATTACAATGGCTGATCAGGCGAAATTCAAAGGGTTGAAGAAAACGTTGATCGAAGAGAACGAACAGAAATACGGCGCAGAAATTCGTGCCAAATACGGAGACGACACAATAGATCGTTCCAATCGCAAAGTAAAGGGGATGTCAGAACAACAATTTGCGGAGGCGCAGTCACTTAGCGTGAGGCTCAACGAGACCATCGCTGCCGCGATGCAAAACGGAGATCCGGCAGGGGAGTTGGCTAGGATTGCCTGCGAACTGCACAAAACATGGTTGATGAATTATTGGGATTTTTATTCGCCAGAGGCACATATGGGTCTGGCACAAATGTACGTCGACGATGAACGGTTTCGGGCAAATTATGAACAAATCGCACCGGGCGCGGCTGAATTTTTTCGGGATGCGATGCGACACTATACGGGGGTGGATTTGAACGCATGAACGTTAGTTTGTATTGAAACGTGGGTGGCGGTCGTTGTAAATTAAGGTAGAGGTGAACCGAGATGGATTCGATTACACATACGTTGTTTGGCTTGGCAATCTACGGTGCGGTAAATAAGGAGAATATGACGAGATCGGAGAAGCGAGTCCTGCTCGGGTGTGCGCTAGTCGGATCTCAGATTCCGGACATCGATGTCATCTCTAGGCTGTGGGATACCGAAGGTCGTTATCAGATGTGGCATCGTGGGATAACGCACTCCGTTTTTCTCGCGCCAGTTTGGGCCGGGTTGATCAGCGGAATCGCACGTTCGATGGTTAAGGTTCGCGGTTGGTTTTGGTATTGGCTTTCGTTCATTGCGGTCGTCTTTCATATAACATCGGATTGCTTCAATGCATGGGGAACTGGCATTTTGGAACCATTCTCAAATATGCGTGCTTCAATTGGTACGATTCCGATTGTTGATCTGACGACATGGTTGATCCTGGCGTGCGGTTATTTGTTCGTTCGATTTTCCCGCGAACGCTGGAAATCGCATAACGTCTATCGATTCGTTTGGTTGCTGATCGGTCTGCATATGTTGCTGCAGACGACACAAGGTGTTATGTTGTCGAATCAAATTGCGGACAAGTATGATCAAGTTACGCGTTCTGCAGGTTTTGTTCCGGGACAGTTTACCGTGCTTGGAAAAAAAGGAGATACGGTGGATTTGTACAGTGGCTCGGTGTTTAGCGGACTTCGCAAGACGGGGACGTTGAAGTCGGCAGAACAGGCGGACAAGCAATTGCTTTTCAACCATAACCCGCGTGCCAAAACATTAACGGAGTGGTCGCCGTTTGTGGTGTTGGAGGAAAATAATCGCAGGATCGCGGTTTATGACCCGCGCTTTTATATGAATGGAGCGTCATTTTTAACGGAAGAGTATGTCAAAACCGGCGCGCAATAGGCCGGTTTTTTTGCTATGAAAATTAGAGTTCGAAATACAAGCGCATTGCAGTTCTGATATTGACATTTGTATCCTTGAGAAAAAGCGGGTCTGAAGCTGCGTTGATCATTTCACGTTTCAGGATTTCCTTGCCCATTCGCACCACATATGTTTCTAGTGCCTCGCGTACGCCGGAATTATTCGAGGGGATCATGTCATTGTTCTCGTAACCCTTAAGTCTCAATTGTCACCTCTTGTCGATCGTGTTATTGTGAAAGAGCAGTTCAAACTTGGTGATGATCACGGGGGTATTCGAAATGGAGAAAGTAATGATCACGGTTGAAGCGCTAGTCGAAAAGCCAATAGCAGTCGTCTGGGAAAGTTGGACGGCGCCTGAACATATTATGAATTGGTGTTTTGCGTCAGATACGTGGCATGCGCCTGCAGCAACGAACGATATCCGCACTGGTGGGAAATTTACCACGACGATGGCAGCGAAGGATGGAAGCTTTTCTTTCGATTTTGGCGGCGAATATACGAATGTACAATTAAATGAAACAATTGAATACACAATTGGCGATGGCCGTACCGTATCCATCACATTCGAAACGGTTGCATCCGGCGTGAAGGTTGTGGAGAAATTCGAACCTGAACAAATGAACCCGAATGACATGCAACAAGCCGGCTGGCAGTCGATTTTGGACAACTTCAAAAAATATACGGAATCTTTATAAATTCCTGAGCGGAGCTTGCGATGATCAAGCATATCGAAGATTATTTCACAAAGGGTTGCGGGCGATGTAAGTTGTATGACACCCCGCAATGCAAAGTGTTCACTTGGGAAAACGAATTAAAAATGTTACGTGAACTTGTTCTTTCGTGTGAAATGAATGAAGAAGTAAAATGGGGCATGCCTGTATATACGGTGGACGGGAAAAATGTGGTGATGGTAAGTGCCTTTAAGGAATACTGTTCACTTAGTTTTTTTAAGGGTACGTTGCTGAAAGATCCGCAAGGGATTTTGATCACCCAGACCGAGAATTCACAATCGGGTCGTCAAATCCGTTTTACCAGCGCGGAAGAGATCAACGAATTGATGCCGGTATTACGTGACTATTTGGCGGAAGCGATCGAAGTTGAGAAATCCGGTGCAAAAGTGAGCTTCAAAAAAGCGGAGGAATTTAGCGTACCGGAGGAGTTTCAACACAAGTTGGACGACATGCCAGATTTGAAAGCGGCATTCGATGCGCTTACACCTGGTCGAAAAAAAGCATACTTATTGCATTTTTCCGGTGCCAAACAGGCGAAGACGCGCGAAGAACGAATTGTGAAGTTTATTCCGCAAATTTTGGCGGGTAAGGGATTATATGATTAAAACGTTGGATGGAACATGGCTGAGGATAACCTCTCGCACAGTTCCGTCCAACGTTTTTTTGTGAATACATATGAAATGAAACCGAACGACAAATCTCAATTAATGTACATAGGTTTGTGCGGCCGCTGTAAATCCTTTGAATTCGCTCTTTGATTTGAGCGTTGGTGCTTTTTCGACGGTCAGACTTCCGTCATGGTTTACTTGAATCGCTAACAATCCTGTGATTACATTGGTTGCTTTGACCTTGTAATCTTTTGATGGTCTAATTCGATCAACGCGATTTCCATTGGCATCATATTGATCCCATTCAGAAAGTTCGACGACAACGAGACCTGACGCAGCTGTGATTTTGCTCGGATCGAGCGTAGGATCATTGGTTACGAATTGACATGCGCAACCTTCCCAATCGCCTACGCTAAAAATATATGTTGATGCATCGACGGCATCTGGGGCGATCGCCAGATGCGTATCCCAATATCCGTGAGCGATTTTTCCGTGATTATTGTAGGAGGCAGCATTTGAACCAACGCCGCGATAGCCATTCGTATCTTTTACATACCAGTTTCCAAGTGCTGTACCGGGTTGGTCCCAATCGATTTTCCCGCCAATTGGTGCGCTGGAGCGCAAATACTTGGATTGGTAAGCTGATTTTGACGATGCTGGCAAATAATCTAACAAATCAACCGTGAATGGTTTCCATGCTTCGTGCCCAATATAACTTTGCAAATTGGCCAAACCTTTCAACTGTTTTGTCTGATCGAATAAGGAATAATCAAATCCAGCTTGGAGTGAGTCATCGGATATTACCTCGCCAGCTTTGACTGGAATTCTCCCGAACCAATGTCCATCTGTGCGAATTTGGGTTGCGATTTCTTTCGCAGGACCAGTTAACTGCCCAACGTGGATGAACACACTATATAAATTACAGGAATGTTCAATCGTGATTCGATAATCCGGATAGGGATAACCATTCCCGATACGGAAGTCATCAACCGCCACAATATGTCCATCTGCCGGCGACTGAATGAGATAGCTTCCTGCCGGTGCGGTCGATTGATCGTTTTGATCGAAAGGATAGTATACATAGATATGGTCGATTGGGGTGATGTGTGTACCAATCATGCCACCCATGGGATAAATATAATTGATTTTGCTTACATCAGTAATGCCAGAAGTCAGCGTTGTCGACGTTCCCTCACACTGGTGCATACTAAACATTTGTGATAGCGCATCGTTGGTTTCATACGAGATTGGCTTAAAGATGCCATCACCTAATTTTGCGAGTCGTGCATCGTCCTCCCACATTAACATGCCGTCAGACATTTTTTTACAAACTAATGTAATTCCTTGATCTGAGATACTTTTCTCATCGATTTGGTTACAAGCAGTTAGTAAAGATGGTTTACTTACAGGTTGCACAGGAGCTGATGATGGTGTGACATTTGGTTGAGGCGTTGCGGTCTTTGCAGGCATCGGGGTCATAAGCGTTCGTTGATCAATCCAGAACAGTAACCCATCTTGCATTTTTTCACATGATAATCCGATGCCTTGGTCAGAATGTAATTTTGCTCCAAGGGTGTAGCACATCGTCATGTGTGCTGGTTTCTTTGTTGGTAGCGGTGTTGCTACCATTGATTTGTTCGATTTCGTGGGAATAAGTGAGCCTTTGGACCAAGCAAGCTTTTTGCCGACCTTTATGCAAGTAAAGATATATTTGCCGCTTGTTGCTTTGAGATTTAGTTTGGTACATGCAACACCTTGTTTCGGAATCGCCGCGAAAGACGGTTGAACCAATACGAATGGAACGCACAACGATAACAGGATCAACATGGATAACCAGCGCATTTTTTCACCTCGTTAGGAGTTTATGGGGAAGATTGAACTTATTTTAACAGACATTTAGGTTGGATGTGTGTATAATCTTCTTCTTGCTAGACTGTCCATCAGAATTGGTGTTTTGCGTCGGATACGTGGCATGCGACTGCTGCAACGAACGACATCCGCACTGGTGGGAAATTTTCCGCGACGATGGCAGCGAAGGATGGAAGTTTTTCTTTCGATTTTGGCTGGCAAGGGTTTATATGATTAAAAACGTTGGATGGAACATGGCAGAGGTTAAACTCTCGCACGGTTCCGTCCAACGTTTTTTTGTGAACACATTTTAATTGAAACCGAAAGACCAATCGTAATTAATGTACATAGGTTTTTGCGGCAGAAGTAAATCCTTTGAATTCGCTTCTTGATTTGAGCGTCGGTGCTTTTTCGACGGTAAGGCTTCCATCGGCATTTACTTGAATCGCCAAAACGCCCACCATCACATTGGTTGCTTTAATTTTGTAATCTTTCGGTGGTCTTGGACGATCAACTAGATTGCCGTTGGCGTCATACTCATCCCATTCGTAAAGTTCAATGACAACGAGACCTGACGCAGCTGTGATTTTGCTCGGATCGAGCGTAGGATCATTGGTTACGAATTGACAGGCACACCCTTCCCAATCGCCTACGCTAAAAATATACGTTGATGCATCGACGGCATCTGGGGCGATCGCCAAATGTGTATCCCAGTATCCGTGAGCAATTTTTCCATGATTGTTGTAAGCTGCACCCGGAGACTCGATCCCTCGATAGCCATTGGTGCCTTTGACGAACCAGTTTCCGAGTGCGGTTCCAGGTTGATCCCAGTCTATTTTTCCGCCGATTGGTGCAGCGGATCTTAAATACTTTGCTTGATAGGCTGATTTCGACGGTTCTGGCAAATAGTTGAGTAGGTCTGCGGTGTATGGTTTCCAAGACTCTTGTTCAGCATAGCTTTGCAAATTGGCCAAGCCCTTTAAAGGTCTGGATTGATCTAACAAGGAATAATCATACCCACCGTTAAGGGAATCGTCTGCAATCACATCACCGGATTTAACTGGGATTCGACCACTCCAGGATCCATCTTTGCGAATTTGAGACGGAATCTCTTTTGCGGCTCCTGCTAATGACCCAACATGTATATAGACACTATATAAGTTACAAGAGTGTTCAACTACAATTCGGTAATCAGGATATGGATATTGATTTCCAATCTGAAAATCCTCAACGGATACGATCGTTCCGTCCGCTGGAGATTTGACGAGATAACTTCCTGCAGGAGCAGTCGATTGATTGTTTTGATCCCGCGGATAATACACATAAATATGATCGATTGGCGTGATGTGCGACGTGATCATTCCGCCAAGTGGATAGATATAAGCCATTTTGGATGCATCGCCAATGTCAGAAGTGATCGCGGTGGATGTTCCGACACATTGATTTCCACTAAAAATTTGCGAAAGGATGCGATCTGTGTTGTTCGTAAATCCTGACTCTGGATTCACCGGATTTGTATTTGTTTGATTATTCGTGTGATTACTCGGTTGGTTTTGAGAACTTGGATCGATCCAAACCAGTTTGCCATCAGGCATTTTTTCACACGATAAAGTGAGACCTTGAGCCGATACACCTTTCTCAGAACGTTTATCACAAAGCGTCATCAATTGCGGTTTTTTGATCGTCGGAGTGATCGTGGTTATCGGTTTTTGTGGCTTCTTTGGAAGGACGGATCCTTTTGACCAGACCAATTTTTTACCCTGTTTGATGCAGGTATAGATATATGAGCCACTTGTTGCCTTAAGATTGAGCTTGGTACAAACAGCACCTGGTTTTGGTGTTGCCGCGAAGGTAGCATGGATTGTAATGAAAAGACCGCATAATGATAAAAAGATAAACAACAAAAACCGACGCATGTTGACACCTCTTTTTATTTTTTTAGGATACAATTCAATTATAACTTAGAGAAGGCGTTACGGTGTTGTTCAATATTTGTTTTTCTCGATACGAAAATATAAACGACAATTCATTGTGAGGCGGGACGGACATGAATGAAAAAACGAATGCTGACGCGGTTGTTTAATTAGACGACGGTAGAGAACATCAAAATTGAACCGCCTTTTTGAACAGAATATGGTTGTTACACCTAATGTTTATTTGAGGAATAGGGAGATTTGACTGTGTCCGAATGTTCACATGATTTTAGCATGTTTCACTTGTAATACCTGCAGATCCTGCTCGTGTTTATGAACTAGCGTCTGATCCGCGCAGATTGCCCGAATGGGCCAGCGGTTTAAGTGGTTCGATCTATGAAACGCCGATGGGATGGCAAAGTGAATCGCCATTTGGGATTTTATGGATGAAATTGTTTTTTGATTTTTTACACGCTCATCCCATAATTTCTCTGTATCTTAGGATTAAGATTGTGTTAACCGCTTAACTTTTACCTGCATTTCGGTCGACATCAGCCAACCGCTCAAGTAAAATGGGGACAACCGACGAAACAATTAATGTAGGAGTGTATGTAAGATGAGCATGTATATAAAATGGGTAACGAGAACTGTCATTGTGTTGTTGACTGCATTGCTTGGGTATTATGTATGGCAAGGTGTGATCAGCTATCAATCAGTCACAACGGCCCAAATTATTGAAGCACAGCAAAAAGAACAGGCGCAGCGGGCGCAATTTGATCGGCAGATGCAACAATCAGAAGATACTGGTGAACGTCATGAAATGCGCGGGAAATTCAATGATTCGCCTGTCAATCAAGCGATTCGTTTCATGCGTGATCCGGGAAGCGATGCGGTGCATATGGTTTGGTTTGCGGTATCGTTTTGGTTGTGTGTAGAGGCGATTAAGCGTTTTGCGCCGAAAATGTCGGACTCGATTCGTCAATTTTTACGTAAGTTGATCCAATTTTTACGAGAGCATCACCGCGCGATAGGTTGGTTGGCATTCGGATTTACGAGTGCACATAGCATTTATTTCTTTGCGATGTGGTGGTTCAAATCGTACGATATTAAGTCGCTCACGTTGTGGAGTGGAATTGCGTCATTCGTTCCATTTTTATTGTTAACAATATGGGGAGAATGGTTGGAACGTCATGGGCGTGACAAATCTGCTCGAAAAGTTCATTGGGCGATGGCGATGATTATGATTATTGCTATGGTCGTACACGATTTCGGATCGCTCGGAAAAATATTTATATTACTCGGTTCATTCGTTGGTTTGTACGCGATCTCTCAATTGATCCAACGTTATACGAAATCAAAGCTGATCGTTACAAACAATTAACGCATAAATACAACACTCAGGAGGACTATCATCATGAATTTCACAGCACTAACGATCGAAGCCATCATCGAGAAACCGATTGAAACCGTATGGGCAACATGGACATTGCCAGAGCATATCGTGAACTGGTCATTTGCAGGAGAAGATTGGCATTGCCCGAAAGCAACGAATGATTTACGCGTTGGTGGTACATTTTCGTCGACGATGGCTGCAAAAGATGGCAATATGAGTTTTGATTTTGAAGGTGTTTATTCTGAAGTGGTTGAGCATGAAAAAATTGCGTATGGTCTCGCGGATGGTCGCACCGTTTCCATCACGTTTGAAGTGGTTGAAGGTGGCGTCAATGTAGTGGAAGTATTTGATGCAGAGAAAGAAAATCCGTTAGAAATGCAACAAGCTGGCTGGCAAATGATTTTGAATCGATACAAAACATATACTGAATCATTGTAATCGAGTTTGGTACGGTGACTGATATGAGAAACTCCCTTGCGAACGTTCATTCGCAAGGGAGTTTTTGTTTTGATTCGTGCCCAAAGGCGCGCGTTTTATTTAAGTGTGCTTTGAATTAAACGACCATTTTTGAAAAAGCGCTGCACGTTTCGTTCAGTCTGCGGGTCGAGAACGAGCGGCGGGGCATGATGCGGCTTGATGCGTGCATCGATGACGAGTTGGTCACAGCCCCAATGTTTATGTTCAAAGAAACTGTTAATTCCGTATAGATCATGCGATGGATTACTACGCGTAAATGTTGCCCATAAGAAGTTGGATAACGATTCACTCACGAACGTTGAATCGTCACAAACGATGAATAGCGGGCACGCTTCAAACGTACCGAGTTGAGAGATGGCGGTACAAAGCGCATGCATTTCTTGTTCGGCATCTGGATAAGTGGTGAATGCAGATGTTTGTATCGCTACGACACCTGGGAAAATGAGTTGAGGCCGTGCTTGTGCTGGTAGTTTGTGTAGTGCGCTTGGTACTTCCGTACAAAGTTCCCGTCGCTGATCACCATAAGCAGCAATGATTATTTTGCTCCCCATATTCAGACCGGTCCCTGAATAATCGAGGGTATCGATCGTCGTTTGTGTCTGGAAATGCAAGTCACGACGAAAATCGAGGCGTTCCAACATATACATAAGGAATGCTTTTTCGTCATGTGTCGTGACTGGGGCAGATTGTTCAGCGGTAATCCATAAATATTTGGCAAGACTTAATTGTCCGGTTCCCAAAATTCGGTTCGCGAGCGTGAGAAGTTCCGCAGGACGTTTCGATTTCTGGTATGGTGTGTATCGCTCACTACCAAGTGCAAATAACAGCGGATGCACGCCTGCCGCATCAACAGCATGTACTTCTTTGACGCCGGGAATTTCATGGCGGATGGCGTTGCCAGTAAGCTCATGGATAATCGCTCCGAACGAAGTATCTTCTTGCGGAGGTCGGCCGACCACGGTAAATGGCCAAATTGCTTGTTTTTTTGCAAAAACCTTATGGATTTTGAGATATGGAAATTCATGGGTCAGGCTGTAATATCCCAAATGATCGCCAAATGGACCCTCAGGTTTGGTGTCGTATGGTTGCAGTTCGCCGGTAATGACAAAATCGGCATCAAGACTGAGGCAATATCCGTCGACATAACAATGACGGAATCTTTTGCCTGCCATCATGCCAGCGAACGTCAATTCGCTTAATCCTTCGGGAAGTGGCATGACAGCTGCTAGCGTATGTGCCGGCGGACCGCCAACGAAGATGCTGACTTTCAGCGGTTGACCAAGTTTGTTCGCTTTGGCTTGATGTACACCGATGCCGCGGTGGATCTGGTAATGGATGCCGATCTCTTGATCCTTGGCGTAGGCATTGCCGTTTAATTGGACGCGGTACATGCCAAGATTGGCATTCATCATGCCAGGTTTCTCCGGATCTTCACTATACACTTGCGGCAATGTAACAAATGCGCCGCCGTCGGCTGGCCAGTGTGTGATGAGCGGAACATCTGAAATGCTGATTTCGTCAAAATGATCTGCTGCGTTCGGTGATTGTTTGGCGGGCAAAGCTTTCACTGCGGCAAGCGCAGTGCCAATTTGCTGAAAAGGCTTTTTGAGCGCTTGCATTGGATTGTTGCGTAGCGCGATTGCGTTTTGTGCAGGTTCCCATGTATCGCGAAACAAAAATTTACTTCGTTCAATCGTGCCAAACAAATTTGAAACGGCACGGTATTTCGTGCCTTTAATATTTTCAAATAAAACAGCCGGTCCACCGGCTTCATATACTTTCAATTGAATCGAGGCCATTTCTAAATACGGATCAACTTCTTCTTTGATGCGGACCAAATGGCCGTGTTTCTCGAGGTCTAGAATACAGTCTTCTAAGCTCCGATACATATCCAATAACCACCTTTCCAGTTTGCTTTCTTATTATCGCATCCTTGTTGGTGGAACGCCAATTTGTACTTTTTTACCCCCCCCCCGATATTCGTTATAACATGCGAATGATATGCTAAAGAATGACATCTACGGGAGTGATCAATATGAAACGATATTCAAAGGGGATTACAAAAACGATTTTCGTGAGCGGATTGTTGGTATGGTCAATGGTTGTTGGCACAGTAACGATTCCAGAATCGATCGCAGAAACAAAGACGTCATTAACGTATACACTCGATCAGGCGATAAGCGATCAGGCGCAACGCTCGACAATCGCATTTGATGGGCTTGCATTTTTGACGGGGACTTTAGGAGCGGACACTTTTTTTCCGCCAGGTAAAACCGCAGATTATTTTGGATTTCAATACATGCGTGACATTGATCAGGCGCATAACGGACATAAAAGTTTGTTTTTGACACGTGCGGCGATGAATATGTTATCGATTTTGGACGATGCTCAAAAAACCAAATTGATTGCCCTCGCGAAGGAGCAGGCACCGTTGTTCGAAAACTATGCGTATAGCCGATTTCCGTTGATGCAAGCATTTCGAACGAACTTGATGGCTGGGTCGAGCGGATTGCGTTCGGCAAATGTTCAAGCGTATTCGGCGAAAATGTATGCAACGGATGCGGAGATTAGCTACCGACGTGCGGTCGTAAGTGGAGAAATCATTCAGTCGTTTCGCGATGCACAAAAACAAAAGCTAGCGAAGTTATCATTCTCGAATTCAAATTCATGGTCAGATTTGCCGGAGGATGAGCAACTGAAACAAAGTATGGGCCATATGGAGTATGTGCTTGTGATGACCTATGCGAGCGAATTGTTTTCATGGTACAAAGGCAATGTGGATGGAGATGTATACTTTTGTCCCGAACGGCACGGTGCATATTTTGGAAGTTTCTATTTGAAAGATTTTCCGATGATGCAACAAGTCGGTTCGACGGTTGATGTAAATATCACTCAAGACGCCGGTCAAGAGTTCTTGAAGATTTTGGATTCGAACCAACAGAAATTGATTACGGGAATTGTTGATGAGCAGCGTATCGCACTTGCGGAAATTGTAAAATTACGTGGTTCGATCGCGATGGAACTGCGTAAATCGATGCGTGGCGAGGAAATTAATAAAAAATCGTTACAGGAGCTAGTCAATCAATATGGTCAGCAAGATGGCGAATTGTCCGCGCTTTATGCACAGCGATTTGCGGAAGTCAATCACACGTTAACGACTACGCAGCGAAAAGCAATGATGAAATTACGTAATTTATCCATCGTGCCAAAAGGGGCTTTTCATTATTCAGATGCAATTGCGATGCCGAGTATTCCAGATACGGGTTACTTTTTTGGTGGGGATACGATGCCAGTCATGAGCGTTCCGACGAATGATTTACAATCACCAAAAGCTGAGGTTCCGATCAAAAATCCTACGTCTGTGGGACAAGTATTTCCGCAGGACCACATGAAAAATATGTTTCATCAAGTCGCGATTTTTTTGAAGATGTCAGATCAGGAGATTCAAAATAGTCAGGCTAAACGTTCCATTGCCCAGTTGGTTAAAGACCGCAAAAAATCATTGGCGGCCTTGAAAACGATTCTGGTTACGTACGAAAACCATGAAATTGATGCGCTCGTGAAGATGGGGACGCTAAAAAAGCAAGAATCGTCATCGATGAAAAAAGACACGTCCAAACGCGTGGATGTATTTTTGAATCGATCATGAAATGGTATGATTATTTATAGTAAATCAAAATTTTGGGATGACACAAACCCAAGGATTGGAGTTTGCGATGAAACGACTTGCTATGAAATACTGGGTGATTGGTTTGATCATGATGGCTTTATTATGTCTTACTGCATGTACGAATTCATCAAATGTGACAGAACAGACAACGAAAAATGAAGTGAGTAGCGAAGTAGCCGAACCAATTCCGACGGGCAAACCATACCAACTGGAGATTAACGGGCTCAAGCAAACCATTATGGTACAAGCCAACAACCCATCAAATCCAATTTTGCTCATTCTACACGGTGGTCCGGGATATGCAATGTTGCCGGTCATGCACAAGGTGAATCCAGAACTCGAAAACGAATTTACAGTCGTGAATTGGGATCAACGAGGAGCAGGTCTCTCACCGGAAACGGATGTTTCCAAGATGACGTTGGCTCAATTTGTCGATGACGCCCATAAACTTACCTTGTGGCTGAAAGAGAAGTTTGGACAAAAGAAGATCTATATTTTAGGACATTCATTTGGTACCGTTTTGGGAATCGAACTGCTGAAACAGTATCCGGATGATTATTATGCCTTTGTCGGAGTCGGACAGACGGTGAGCGTTGCTCAAAACGAACAGTACGCATATGACTGGGCACTCGCGCAAGCCAAAAGAAACGATGACCAAGATGCGATGAAGATACTCGGTATTGTTGGACGTCCGACGGATGCAGGAGATTATCCAGGTACGGTACCAGACGAATTCACGAATGATTTCAAAGATGGGTTCGAAGTAACGAGTTATTACGTAGGCCTCAATGGAGGAGATATGTTTGGCCTCAAGGGTACGGACAGTGTAGAGCAAATGATTTACAATTCAGGTGTCTATAACGAAGAGTCCTGGGGTAACGGATGGACATTCTCACAGGGGATTTTCAACGATAAGGACGTATTTCGATTTAATTTTAAGGATCCTAGTCAGGGATTTTTGGATTTTAAAGTACCAGTATATTTCTTCATGGGACAGCATGATTATGATACGCCAGTTAATCTTTTTGAGGAATATTACGCGCTAATTACGTCAAAGAAAAACTACATTAAATTTGAGAAGTCTGCACACTTTCCGTTTCTCGAGGAACCGGAGAAATTTAGAGAACAGATGATTCAAGTGAAAAAGGATACGTATTAAGTTAGGTGAACAGTTAACACGAGTTTGACGAATATACTTTGTTGTATAATGTTAGGTAGATATCCAAGGAGATCAAAGGAGTACGGAACATGAGCGGAATCAAGCAGCGTGGATCGAGCAGACTACCAGAATCATATGTTCGACGACACTCGAGCATGTAGGATGGAACAATTCCAGATTGGTCAAAGAAAATATCGAGGAAGAGATTAAGAATTTAAAACAGCAGCAAGGCATGGATATGGTTATCCTAGGAAGCCCAAAGTTCGCACACTATCTTATGCAGTTTGATTTAATCGATGAAATTAAAATTACAGTTTCACCGGTCTTGATCGGTAGCGGATTGTCATTGTTCAAAGGGATAAATGGGAAGACCAATCTTAAACTTATTGAAAACAAAACCTTTGATTCCGGCGCCCTCGGCCTCGTTTATCAGATCGTTAGATGATATTGATTCCAAAAGAAAGCAATGGCAGTCTAGGCCTTTCGATTCCCTAGTCCGTCATTGCTTTTTTATTAATCCATCGATTTTAGTTTATCGGGTGATCGTATGATTTGAATTTCAAATAAGGAGAAATACCAAATCGAGATCGGGGTGTTTTGATGTTTATTCAAGTAGATCGGGCGACGAAACGCTATAAAAGTGGTGATGTTGAAACCATTGGAATACAACAGGCAACGCTCGAATTGGCAAAAGGAGACATTGGAGTCATTCTTGGTCCATCGGGTAGTGGGAAATCTACGCTACTGAATATGATCGGTGGCATTGATCGCGTCGATTCAGGGAAGATCATCATTAATGGCATAAATATTTGTGCAATGCATGAGAAAGAGCTTACCGAATATCGCCGCAAGCAAGTAGGATTTATTTTTCAAGCCTATCATCTGATTTCGCATTTGACCGTTCAAGAGAATATTGAAATGATTTCACAAATTAGTGAGAATCCATTACCGATGGATCACGTACTTTCGGCAGTTGGGCTGACAGACAAAGCCAATCGGTTTCCGCGAGAACTTTCTGGCGGTGAGCAACAACGGGTGGCGATTGCACGTTCGGTGATCAAAAATCCACAAGTATTACTATGTGACGAAATTACGGGTGCGCTTGACTATGCAAGTTCAATTCAAGTGCTCGAGATGATCCAAGAAATCAATCGTACGTACGGAACTACGGTGTTACTGATTACGCATAATCAAGCGATCGCAGCAATGGCAAACAATGTTTATCAATTCCGAAGCGGCGAGGTGACGGAAGTTCGAACGAACAGTCAGCCTGTGGATGCGAGGGGGATTGTTTGGTAATGGTGCTGAACAACGCAGTATGGCGAACGATTAAAGAACAAAAAGGTCAATATGTTGGGCTGATTTTGATCATCATATTGGCTTGTTTCGGCTTTGTTTCATTTGGGATGTTGGGCACGAACTTGCAAACCGTGTGTGATGCATACGCAAAGCAGACGGTTCAGGAAGATTTGCAGTTTGAAACGATGCAGTCACTTGGTGATCTTAGGGCAATTGGTGATGCCGTCCACGCTACCATCGAGGAATCACGCTCCTACGACGAAGTGTTCGAAGGCAGGACGTTGCGAGTATTCTCAGAAAATCATTCCGTAAATCGTCCTGCTTTATTAGAAGGTACGCCACTATCCGATGGTCATATTTTGATCGATCCACAATACGCGAAATCGAATACGTTACGAATTGGGGACCCGCTTACTGTTGCGGGAAAACACTTTGAGATTGCCGGTTTTGTTGCACTTGCGGATTATACGTATATTACGAAAAATGCAAGTGATCTCATCAATGATTCAAAATCATTCGGTGTGGCAGTCATCACACGAAATGATTTTTCAGCGAATGTACAAGCGGATTCGATTCGCTATGTGGTGAAATTTTTGGATGGATCCAAGGATGTGTTTACGCAAGGCGCCTTATTGAAAAAATATTTGAGAGAACATCGAATTGGTATCGATTACGCAAATTGGAGTTATGCGCTGAACAATGCGCGCATCAATACGCCTGTTCTCAAAACCAAGTCTGTCAAAGCGTTTTCGGCCGTAATGCCGATCATGCTACTACTCGCTTCGTGTGTGATGATTGGACTGATCGTTCGCCGACTAATCAAAACACAAGCCGGTCAAATCGGTACACTCTATGCACTCGGTTACCGTAAATCGGAACTGATCCGTCATTATTTAAGATATCCATTGGTGATTTCGGTCGTTGGTGCCGTCGTTGGGACAATACTCGGGATTTGGGTGTATCCAACATTGCTAATCTATTATTTAGCGTATTTTCCAATGCCAATCGAATCGGCAACACTCGTGCCTGGGATCATTGCCTGGGGTTTGATATTGCCATTCATGTTACTGATCCCATTTAGTTTTTTTGTGATCTGGAACATACTGAAAAGTTCTCCAATCTCACTTATGCGCGGCGAAATGAGCGTGCGCAAGCCGAGTTGGCTGGAACGGTCGCTGAAACTAGGTAAAGTTTCGTTTTCGCTGAAATTTATGTTGCGCGAGCAACTACGTAGCTTGCCGCAATTATTTTTTTTAATGGTGGCCATTGCATTTGTGACGGTGTTTTTGAATGTTGGAATGATAATTAAACATTCATTCGATGCTCTTGCCTCGGAAGGGATTAAGTCTACGTTCGATTATCAGTATGAGTATTTGTTTAAACAACCGATTCAATCACCTGTTCCGTCGGGTACAGAACCGCTTGATGTGGTGTTTGTGCAATCCGATCAAAATAAGCAACAACAGATTGAACTTATTGGAATTCAAGAGAGATCTTCCTTCATTCATTTGCTGGACGGCGAAGGAAATCCATTAGATGTAGACCATCAAGATGCGGTGATCCTCTCTAAGTCATTGGTAAAATCATTACATGCGGATGTTGGAAGTTTTATAACTTTTACGGAAACGAATGTGACGGACAAGTCTTTTACACTTAAGGTGACTGCGATTACGACGTCTCCAACAGGTGCACAGGTGTTTGTGCCTCTTGCAACACTCAATCAGATCGTTGGGTTGCCTTTTGGAAGTTATGCAGTGTTAATAAGCAATTATGGAAATGTTCCGGTTTCAAAAGATCAACGATACACGATGCGTTCGCTACATGAATCAAGTGGAAATATGCAAAATATGTTGCAACAAGTAATGGCCGCAGTGTATGTGATGATGTTCGTATCCATTTTGATTGCACTTGTTTTGATTTACGTGATCGCATCGATCACCGTGCAAGAAAACCAAGCACAAATTTCATTGATGAAGGTGTTCGGATATCGAATGCATGAAATCAAATCAATGATTTTGAATCCATCCGGTGTCGGAGTAGTATTAGGATATATGTTAGGTATTCCTGTTACGTTGTATGTGACACAAGGGGTATATCAACAAATTATGGACAGTATGAATCTTACCATGAGCATTCAGGTGAATGGTTGGTATTTTCTCGTCGGATTTGTGTTGGTATATGGAACATTCGAATGTTCGAAATTAATGTGCATAAGTAGGATCAGTCGAGTTTCGATGAGTGAAACACTGATGGTAGGGCGGGAGTAGAAGTAAGACACAGTTTACCTCCGTTTTTTCATCAGAACCAATGGAGGAGTGGGCTAAACATGGATGCGTTATATTTACAACAATATATTGAAGAACATTTGCCAGTTGTCGCTCGTAATGGTCTGGTGATTACAGATTGTACAGATCATCTGGTCACCGTGGAAGGCAACTATTTAGACCATATTAATCATGTGCAAACCGTTTTTGGAGGCAGTATAAGTATGGCGCTCACCGTCGCGGCATGGGCGCATGTTCGATCAATGATGGATGAGCTTGCAGATCAAGTGGCGATCGTCGTTCGCAGGCAGTTCGTTGAGTTTGACCGGCCAGTGAAAGCAGATTTTCGCGCGGTGACTTCGAAACATGCAGACGAAGAAATTGAAACATTCCTACAGAAATTTGAGCAAACGGGAAAAGCAAGATTGACCGTGCATGCGGTGTTGTATGCAGGCGATGAAGCGTGTGCGCGTTTTGAAGGACAGTTTGTTGTGCTTCGCAAGGCGGGACATCCTGCGTTTGGTGGCGGGTTCGAGCAATAAATATAAATGAATGAGCGTATGAAGTTTGTTATGATTTAATAGTAAGGCGTGAACATTATGGAAAGGTGGTATGTCCTATGGAGATCAAAGATATGAATCGTAGAACGTTTTTGAAACGAACCATTACAGTAGCGCTCGGTGCTTGGTTACTTGGAATGATTCCATTTGAGAAAATAGCAAATACATTATTCGAAGCAAATGCAGCAAGTGACACGGAACCGGATGTCATCATCATTGGCGCCGGAGTGGCAGGCCTAAGCGCGGCCTATACGCTTAAACAAAATGGAATGAAACCGCTTGTGTTGGAAGCGCGTAATCGAATCGGCGGTCGAATTTGGACGGACAAACAGTCGTTTGATAAACCGCTTGATTTAGGTGCGACGTGGATTCATGGGGTTACGAACAACCCAATTACCAAGCTGGCAAAACAACAAAACATCCAAATCCTTCACGTGGAAGAACAAGATGTTGTATATAACAAATTGGGTAAAAAAATGACGGAAGATCATTTAGATGCGCTTGAAAAAAAATACGATGATCTCCTCGAAGAGGTCGCCGACATCGCGGAAGCCGAATCAGACAATCCGACATTCTCATTGCAAAAAGCGTTCGACCAAGTGTTTCGAAATCATGGATTTACGAAACAAGAATTACTAGAATTAAATCTTATGGTACATACGAATATCGAACACGAGTATGCGGCGGATCTCGCTGATTTATCCCCGAAATTATGGAATGATGATGGCGAATTTGGCGGAGTCGATGCGATTTTTCTAAAAGGTTACGATCAAATCACTTCATTTTTAGCCAAAGGATTGAGCATCAAAACAGAAACGATCGTCCGTGAAATTTCACTTGGAGAACAAGTGACGGTCACGACAAATCGCGGCGTATTTACAGCGGATCACGTTATTGTGACTGTACCGCTCGGTGTATTAAAAAAAGGAAGTATCAAATTTAGTCCTGCCCTCCCAGCGCGTAAACAACAAGCAATCAGTCAACTTGGAATGGGCGTTCTGGATAAAGTATATATGCAATTTCCAAGTGTATTCTGGGACAAAAATGCGGATTGGATGCATTATATGGCGGCGGATCGTGGGAGTTTACCAGAGTTTTATAACATCTATAAGTACACGAAGCAGCCGATATTGCTTGGATTTAATGCTGGAAGTTTTGCGAAGAAAGCAGAAAAGTTGGCGGATAAAGAAGTTGTGTTACAAATGATGAGTACCCTAAAGGTGATGTTTGGCAACAAAATTCCGAATCCAGTTCGCACGAAGATCACACGATGGTCATCTGATCCGTATGCATATGGATCGTATTCGTACAACGCGGTGCTGACGAACGCGGATGATCGAGATGCATTAGCTGAACCCGTAGGAGAACAATTGTTTTTTGCAGGTGAGGCGACCTCTGCTGATTATTTTGCAACGGTACACGGTGCGTACTTAACGGGGATTCGTGAAGCGAAGCGAATCATTGAAATTTTATAATTTCGGTTAGTAACAGTGAGGACGGTGAACACGTTGTTGGAAGCCTCAATTCGCAATCTTCGATTGATAACAATTTTTTGTGTGGTCATGGTACTGGTTCTTACGGGATGTAATCATACAAATCAAAATCAAAATCAAAATCATAGCATTCCTAATTCAACAGAATCAATCCAATCTCTCGTTACCTTTTCACCATCAAAACCCACTAGCACACCCATCGATTGGATGGAACTTAACAACTTTCAACCGATCAAAGAACGTGTGCTCGCGAATAATTTTAAGATTACAAAATTTGGTCCAAAAGATAAAACGAAGTCTTTTTCCGTTGATGGAACGGCTGATTTGAATGGTGACGGGCATATGGATCAAATTCACTTATTTTTGCGGGGAATCGAAGGAGATTATGGCGCAGAAGCCTATATTCAAGTGAATCAAGTGAGGCAAACCATTGCTATGGATTTTACATTTGATGGAGCAGTCGAATTGTTGGATCTAGATCAAGATGATCACACCATCGAAATTGCCGCGTTTGATGCAGGACCGAGTGATGAAGCACAATTTCATGTGTTTCAATACGACGGAAATCATTTGTATTCATTAGGGGCAATAGATGCAGGTAGTTTTGTGAATCATCATGGCAAGGTGATTTCTGGATTTTTTGTGACCAGGTTTACACCAAGATTTTACTCTGCGTGGTACGAAGTGATTGATCATTCCTTCCAAATGAAAGCGAATGACATTACACCCTATTTCGGAAAATCATATGTTGTAGATGGCGACGCATTCTTTTTTCCTTCGGAGCAATTGAGTTTTGAAAATTGGTGGGATAAACACCGAACGTTCCATAACCAATCGTTCAAATTACTTGACGTTGGATTTTATCCGACAAGTCGGATTTTGAATAATTATTTTATTGAATTTGAGGATGGAACCAAGGGGATGTTGAATTTTTGGATTGGTGATTAATCGGAATTTCTCGGAAGATTGCCCAAAAAGTATTCAATCGTATTTATCGGGCGGCTCGCTCTAGGTGCCACATCGGGGTCGCATCAAGTATCACAGTTGATCATTGATACCGGATTGCCGGTGATGGCATGGGGTGGCTTTAATGGCGGTGATCATATCCTTTCGATTACCCAGCTTGAGGCGTATGTCAGCAGTGGAACGTTGACGTATTTTTTTATCGGCGGTCAACAAGGTGGACCAGGGAAAGGCAATCAATCTCATGACATCGAGGATTGGGTCAAGCAGAACGGCACATTGATTCCGCGGGATCAATGGAATGGACCCGAAGTCAGAAATGATCAAATGGGCAATGCGAATCCGTCGCAACAGAATGTAGATTTGTATGAAGTTCATCTCTGAAAAACGTGTATTCAAATGTAAGCAGTGCCTATTCGGAACATGTGATTGATTCATAGGATGCACTAGCATTCTTAATGAATTGAAAGGTGTTGATTGGATTGGATAGACATGAACTTATGGAGAACATCACAAAACTTTTGAATGGAGAGCCGCCATACGAACTGAAAATTAGCGTGAAATATGATGACGAAACCGAAATTGAATTGGATTTGGATTTTGATGGTCAAACGTATTCGGAGAATGTTGTGGACCCGTTAGAGGAAGAGTCAGAGGAAGAGTCAGAAGAAGATCCGGAAGAATCTAAAACGAAATCGAAATCGAAGCATTATTCTTATCTGAGTGGAAATTACAGTGACCTTAAACGTTCAAAACGAGATAAAATTGACGGGAATGGACGCAAACTTCTAAGAAAAACGAGTGTTAAATCTAAATTCTCGATTAAAAAGAAAAAGAGCTGATTTTACGATCCTGCAGATTCGAAGGGGGGAAATTCCTTTGATATGCAGGATTTTTTTGTGTTGTGTCGAAAAGGTTTGGGTTAGGGAATGGGAGGGACGCAAATGACAGGTTGTATCAAGAAAGTGATGTTCATCATTCAAATCATCTGTTTGTTTGCTTGTTTCTTCGCCGGGAACGTGTTGGCGCAAACTGATCTTGATTCGAAAGTGCCTGTCATTACACTCAACCCAAATGATTCAGTGTGGTTGTCTGATCAGATTATGATCATTGATGATGGGGTGACGGATGCGGATACGCCTACGTCGCCTGAGAAAATGTACGATAAACTGAAGCGCGGGGAATATACGCGACATGGTGCAGGGAATCCCAGTCTAGGCTATAAAGATCATTCCGTTTGGTTGGCTTTTCAATATCGAACAAATGGGAAAATGTTTGAGCCGATGCTTCAAATTGCATATCCGCCACTTGACCATGTGACGGTATATCGCATCGATACAGTACAAGAAAAGGCGCAATCACTTATGCAAAGCGGTGATCAAGTGCCGTTTGAGCAACGTGAATTGAATGATCCTACAATGATTGTAAGTTTGCCTTTTCAATCGAAGGAAACCGTAACGATTTTAGTGCATGCACAAACACGTGGGCCGATGAAAATTCCGATGCGTCTAGCTGACAGTCATGCGATGTTACCACAGGTCGCGGGTGAACGTTTCATTGATGGCGCGTACTTTGCGGTATTACTATTGGTTGTGTTTTTGAATTTGATTTTCTACATTTCATTCCGGAAGTTTAGGTATGTGGCGTATATTTTTTATGTGTTGAGTTTTGCCTTATTTGTTGCTTCGTTCAAAGGGTATGGGATGGCATATGCCTGGAAAAATATATATTGGGTAAATCAATATTCTGTGAATACCGGGGTGTTTATGTCCGCTGCCGCAGTCTCGTGGTTTTCGCTCATTTTCTTAAAGATGGATACCAATTTCCCGAAATTTGTTTGGGTATTAAAAGCCTATATTGGATTGAATATTTTTCTTGAACTCGTTCAATTTATTCTTCCATTTGAACGGATTGCACCATTTGTTGCCGATGATGCCTTGATTTGTAGTGTGTTGTTGTTATTGTATGGATTGTTATCCTATCGAAAAAGTCGACCTGCCAAATTGTATTCATTGGCTTTTCTATTTCAATGTTCAGGGATTGCAATTACAGGAAGTGTAGCATTGGGTTTGTTGCCGTGTTACCCGTGGACAGAATATTCGATTCAAATTGGTTCATTATTGCAGATCATTATTTTGTTTTTGGCGTTGTTTGATGAGATTCAAGAGATGCGCCGGTCCAAAGAGTTGGCCGATGCAGAGCGAATTGCTGCGCAACAACAAAATCAGGCGCAACTCGCTGCATGGAATGACGAATTGAAATTGAAGGTGACGGAAAAAACGGTCTCATTGCAACAATTGTTAGACCATTCGGAGGAAGGGTTTTTTAAGGTCGAAAAAGATTTTACCATTGCAAATGAATATTCGGCTCAATGTCGACATTTATTTGGACTTCGCTTAGAAGGAATGGACGTTTGCGTCGTTTTGGCGCCGGATGACGATTTTCAACAACGCTTTATTTCGAATGTGTTACGTGATTTGTTTGCTGCCGTTCAACTGATGCAACGAGAAGTGTTGAAAACGTTATTGCCAGATCAAATGAAACGAAATGGTTTTGATATTCGCATCAGTTACAAATGGATTGATCCACAACCGGGGACGGACGCACATTTGTTAGTCATCGCGACAGACATTACCAATGAATTGCGTCTGCAATCCCAAATGGAAATCGAACGTGAACGATTCGAAATGGTCATCCAAGTATTTTCGCATCAAGATGAATTTGTGGAAGTATTGGAGATGACGGAAGAATTGTTACATGAGCAACTTTCGGAATGGGTAGAAAAAGCATTTGAAGATGAGAGCGTTTATCAAGCACTATTTCGTTCGGTGCATACACTAAAAGGGCAAGCGCATCAATTGAAGTTGAAAAATTTAGGGGAATCGCTTCATTTGTTAGAAGAACAATTGATCCAAAAGCATTGGAAAATCGCAAAGCCAGATCAAGTGGTCCGCGATGCATGGGATTCAGATGTGAATGTGTTACAACAATGGTTAGGTTCAAGTATGTTGAAACCTTCTTCCGTAGTATCCATTGAACGACGTCAATTAATGGAATTACGCGATCGCTTAATTAGTTTAGATGATTCAACATTAAGCAAGGAGTTTTTGGAGTTATTAAATCGTTATTTAATGAAAACGATGCATGATTTGCTAGCGACATATCCAGCCTATGTGGAGCGAATTGCACGAACATTGGATAAATGGATATCACCAATGGTCATAGAGGGTTCGTTGGTGTTTGTAGATCCAGAGCGGTTTCAAGGATTTGTCCGTTCATTGGTGCATATGTTTAGAAATATGATCGATCACGGGATTGAATCGGTGGATGAACGGGTTGAAAAAGGGAAATCGGAAGTTGGACACGTCGGATGTAAAATTGAAAAGCAAGAAAATGAAGTTGTGATCGTGATTTTTGATGACGGACGCGGAATGCATATTGAGCAAATTCGCAAACGTGCGATTCAAAAAGGATTAATCGATTCGGACCGGGCGGAGCAACTTACAGATGAAGAAACGTTGTCATTGATTTGGTGCGATGGATTTTCGACCAAAGATCAAGCGACCGAATTGTCGGGGCGTGGTGTCGGATTATCTGCGGTCAAAGAACAAGTTGATCAGCTTGGTGGACAGGTTCATGTGCGGTCTGTGCCAGGAGAAGGAACCGAATTCCGGATTGCAATTCCTTGTGAATAATGAAAGGACATTGGAAGCGGTCGTTAGATGACCACATGCCAATGTCCTTTTGCAATTTAAAAGATTTTTTTGATGAAGAGTTCCGGATACATCCGTAGCATGATGATTTGACCAACACGGAAATTGAATACTTTCGGATTCGTAATATAAACGTACGGAGAATGAACATCACTCTCGTCCTGCTCGGCGACAAGGCCAATACTCCCATCGGAAAGTTCAACCAAGCGTCCCATCGGATACGGATGAAACCATGCAGTGAATGCTTTAATCACTTCAGGGTCGAAGTGGTTCCCATTATCAGCTGCGATGAAATCAAAGGCTTTATCGCAACTTACTTTTTCACGATCTCTCCGGTCGGTTTGAAGTGAAACGTACGTTCTTGCAACGCTTACGATGCGAGCAAACAAACTAATTTCTGTACCCGTAAGTCCTCTTGGTGATCCTGAGCCATTAAATCGTTCGTGATGTTCATAGGCTACCGCAGCGACCCGTTCATTCTCAAATTGCAGGACACTGTAGTATCCTTCTTCCATGTGCACCTTACGGTCCTCATCAGTGATTTCGAGGTCGTGAATCATTTTTGAGGGGTCAAGATTTTGTTTTTTTGAGAGTATTCGGCAGTATCCCATGTTATAGAACAACGATGCTTTTGCAAGTTCACAAAGGTCTTCACGTGATAAATTAAGTTCCTCGCCAATGACAAGTGCGCACGCCAATACGTGCACATGTCGAATCGAATTCATCGATAAATTCAACAAATTCGCAATGGGAATGATTAAATTGGGGCTGGATAAAACAGTTGTAATGATTTCTTCAATGTCTTTGAATTTAGCGGAGCTATCCGCGTGGTTAACGAAAAAAGGAATTAAAAATTTACGTACTTCCGAGTGAAATTGATACGTGCGAAATGAAATTAGTTGTTTTAACGTATCGTTCGTACCATTAAACAGAAGGTTTATTCGACTTTTTAATTCAACGGACTGTTCGATTTGTTCGTTTTTTCTCTTTTGTAACTTTTGAATGTCGAGGATGTTAACTTCTTTGACATTGGCGATGTGAATCTCTTGAATTAATCTTTCCGTAATTAACGTGCCTTTTGTTGCGATTTGATTGCCATATGGATCAAATACTTCTTTGAAAATTACCATGCCAGGTTGTAGGTGTTGAACTTCAATGGTAAGCATAATCATCAACCCCGCATTTTCTTTTTCTTTATGTAAGTTATTATAACGGGAACTATATTGTTAGGGCAAATCGCTAATTACAAATTAATTTATAATATACATAAAACCGATTTATCTTTTACCGATAAATGTTAAAGTGAAATCAAAAATCAATTATGGAGGGATTTATTTGGCAGTGAATCGATTGGAAAAATGGGCTTCCTTAGTTGCAGGCCCAAAAACGAAGTGGATTACATTGTTTGTATGGATTGTGATTGTAGGGTTGGTGAATGGATTCTGGCCACAAGTGAACAAAGAAGTGAAAAATAACGAAGGTCTTTTTACACGTGATTATCCCTCTGTGGTTGCATCGAAGATTGAGAAGCGTGAGTATCCATCCGAATCGGGTAAACCAGGATTGCTTGTGTGGTTCCGGGCGAGCGGATTAACTTCTGATGATGTAAAGGGTATCGTTTCATTAACGAAATCACTCGGCGAAAAACCGCTTGATCATCAATCAAATCTTATGCGATTGGATCAAATTCCGCCAATGGTGCTTCCATCCATTATCGCACCTGATGCAAAAGCGTTTATTTTGCCGATTTCATTTGATGACAAAGCGGAAGTAGGGGATTTGAAGAAATCTCGAGCTGCTTTGATTGAGCGTGTTGATACGATTTTTGCAGATAAACCTTTTGATGTTAAAACAGATGATGCATCGAAGTTGCTTGCACGTTTTACTGGTCCAGTCGGGATCGCGATTGATGCGACGGATTTGTTTTTGAGTGCGGATTTGAAATTGATTATTGCGACGACGATGCTCGTCTTGGTGTTGTTGTTGCTCATTTATCGTTCACCGATTTTGGCGTTCTTACCACTTATTGGTGTTGGTTTCGCTTATGGTGTGATTAGTCCGATGCTTGGTTGGATGGCACAAAACGGATGGATCATCGTGGAGGATCAATCGACCTCGATTATGAGTGTGTTACTGTTTGGTGCGGGTACGGATTACTGTTTGTTCCTGATCGCGCGATTCCGTGAAATATTGCAGGTTGAATCCTCCAAAACAAAAGCGTTATTACAAGCTTTTTCAGGTACAGTGGGAGCAATTACGATGAGTGGACTGACGGTGGTTATTTCACTGTTAACGTTGTTACTTGCTGATCAAGGGAATATTCAACGATTTGCGATTCCGTTTAGTTTGGCAATTCTAATCATGATGGTGGCTAGTGTTACCTTGATGCCTGCGTTACTTGCCATCTTTGGCCGAGCTTCCTTTTTCCCGTTCATACCGCGAACAGAATCCATGTTACGTGAGCGGGCGACAAAGAAAAACAAACCATATGTTGCACCAAAACAAGGCGGTCGCATCGGTAACTGGATAGGTCGTACGGTGGTGACACGTCCATGGACCATTATTATCGCAACAGTCGTAATCCTTGGTGGGATGGGCGTGATGGTCACACAAATCGAGTATACGAATGATATTTTATCATCATTCCCGAAAAATATGCCTTCCCGTGAAGGGTTCAATATCATTGGAAATAATTTTTCAAAAGGTGATCTTGCTCCGCTTACGGTCATTGCTGATTTGAAAGGCAAAGATATTGATGTAGGCGGCACATTGAAAAAACTCGATTTTCTAGATCGTATTGAAGGTCCAACGGCGGGCAAAGAAACGACCTCGCTTCAAGCGTGGACGGTTCGTTTCAAAGGAAATCCATATGATTCTGCAGTCGTAGCACACATCCCGGATGTGCGAAGCGCAGTGGAAACGGCGTTGTCCGATGCGGGATTAACCGATTCAAGTAGTCTCGTGTGGATTGCAGGTCAATCAGCGACGCAGTACGATCAAGAACAAGCGAATTCGCATGATACAAACCTGATTGTCCCGATGGTAATCGGATTGATTTCATTGTTGTTACTTGTCTACTTGCGTTCGATCGTTGCAACGGTCTACTTGGTGTTGACGGTCATTCTTTCATTTTTCTCGGCGCTCGGTGTGGGCTGGTTGGTGCTGCATTATGGCATGGGTGCTGAAGCAATTAGCGGCGCGATCCCGTTGTATTCATTCGTGTTTATTGTAGCACTTGGTGAGGATTACAACATTTTCATGATTTCAGGCATTTGGAAAAAACGTCTGGTCATGCCGCTCAAGCAAGCCATCAGCGAAGGTGTGAGCGATACGAGCGGTGTCATTACGTCTGCCGGACTCATTTTGGCAGGAACATTCGCAGTGCTTGCCACATTACCGATTCAAGTATTACTCCAGTTTGGGATTATTACCGCAATTGGCGTATTGCTCGATACGTTTATCGTTCGTCCATTTTTGGTGCCGGCCATTACGGTCGTGTTAGGCAAGTCAGCATTTTGGCCGGGGGATCATCGTGTCGTGATGAAAGAAATGTTGAAATAAGAATACTTAACCTATTATTTTGAAGCTATTCAGTGTGCAGGGTGATGCTTGCGGACTGGATAGCTTTTTTCATGTTCGTCATCGTCATACTTTTGCTTCAGGTGCATACGCTTGGAAAAACGATGTTTTCTGATGTGAAAGGGTGTGCGGTTGATGATAAAATTCGTTAAGAACATGAGTCGTCTAAAAAAAGTGTGTGGGTTGTTACTGAGTATATTAATCTTCGTAATGATGTTCTCGGGATGCGGAAAAGATTCACCGCAAGATGTAAAGACGGGGTTACAGGCTAAGTTAAATGGATTGGAAAGTTATCGGTCAGAAGGTGAGATGATCATTCATTCGCCAGTCAAATCAACAACGTATAAGGTGAAGGTGGCATTTCGCAAACCACATTTTTACCGTATTGAATTGGAATCAAAGGATCGTGCAATGCGGCAAACGGTCATTCGCAATGATGAGGGTGTCTTTTTGGTTACACCGAATTTGAATAAGACGTTTCGTTTTCAATCCAATTGGCCAACGCCGCAAGGTCAGGTCTATTTGTATCAAACGTTGTTATCAGCAATTTTGTCTGATTCAAATGGAAAAATTACACCGTCCGAAAATGGTGCTGACGTGAAATTCTCAGTCATGGCCAAATATCCGCATCATATTTTAACGTCTCAAAATATCGTGCTCGATGCAAAAACCTATTCGCCCAAAATAGTTGAAGTGCTCGATGAAAAATCCCGTTCGAGAATTACAGTGACATTTACTAAGCATGAAGAAAATATTTCGTTTGCTGCAGATGCATTTCAAGTGCCGACTCGAACGAATCCCGTGACCCCACAAGTGACACCAAAAACGACGGTTTCCATTCATGAACCAGCCTATCAACCGGGCGGCGTTGCCAAATATGATGAACAAACCTTTGAATATGGTGGGAAAGAAACGCTCGTTCAACGATTTGCGGGATCATATGATTATAGTGTGTGGAGTTCATTGCCAGGTGTTGCTACAGAACCGCTCACCACAGTTGCTGAAAGTTTGGTCGATTTAGATGCGGGGTTTGGTTTGATGGAAAGTACGGACCAATTAGTATGGTGGCAAGATGGTCTGGAATACCGTTTGCACACCTCGGAGTTGCCGATAAATGAGATGATCCAGGTGGCCGATTCGATTGATGTATGGTCGCAAAAACCGTAATCCAGGCATGCTTGTCCAATTAACATTTTGTGCCTAATTCAATAGAAATGGCATAAATACAGCATTTTTTTTGCTTAAAATGGATTGACAGCATAATGATGCGCCTTTAAGATAAGGTATGACATTGCGGAGAGGGATGTGTGAGATGGAGTCGTTTCATCGACCGACGCGGGTAGAGATTTCACTCGATGCGTTGGAGCACAACATGACGCAATTTCAACAAATGCTTCCAACCAATCTGCAAATGATGGCTGTCGTGAAAGCAAATGGGTATGGTCACGGTGCAGTCCAAATCGCCCGTGAAGCGCTTTCACGAGGGATCCAGTATTTGGGAGTTAATTTTTTGGATGAAGCATTGGAGTTGCGACTTGCAGGAATTTCCGGTCCGGTTTTGGTTCTAGGATATACGCCGCCAGATGCTATTTTTGAAGCGTGGAAGCATGATGTGACGATCGCGGTGTTTAGCGATGAACTGCTTGATGCGATACGTGTCGTTGGGACAGCGGAACGTCCTTTGAAGGTCCACGTGAAAGTGGATACTGGGATGAGTCGTTTGGGCATACCGGATCATGATGATGCAGTAGATTTTACAAAAAAACTTTCAGAAATGTCGAATGTTTTTGTGGAAGGTCTATTCACACACTTCGCAGTTGCCGATGAATTAGATAAGAGCTTTACGAGGATACAATATGAGAAGTTCCAACGTCTTGTCGCGGCGATTGCCGAACAAGGAGTTTATATTCCGTTGCGGCATGCAGGTAATAGTGCGGCTGCCATTGATTCTCCTGAGTGGAGTGGGAATATGGTGCGCGTTGGCGTAAGCTTGTATGGTTTATATCCCTCGAATGAAGTTCAGACACAACGCATTGCGCTGCGTCCTTTGATGCAGTTCAAGACGGGAATTGTCCTTTTGAAAACGGTAAATGCAGGTACACCGGTAAGTTACGGATGTACGTTTGTTACACATAAAGTGACTCGCGTAGCCACCATTCCCGTTGGGTATGGCGACGGATTTACGCGCATGCTGACCGGCAAGGCAGAAGTGCTTGTGCGTGGTAAGCGAGTTCCGATCATTGGCCGAATTTGCATGGATCAATGTATGGTCGACGTAACGGATGTTCCAAATGTTCGAGTTGGAGACGAAGTGGTTTTGTTTGGGGAACAAAACTTTGACGGCCTCGAAGACCGAATTACGGTCGAAGAACTTGCTACTAAATTAGGAACAATTAATTACGAAATTACGTGTATGGTTTCACACCGGGTTCCACGGGTATTTCTGCGCGAAGGGGTTCGCGAAGACGTGGTGAATCTGTTGTTTCATACAGAAGGCAAACCGCTCGCCGATCACGTGACGTGAACGTATCACGTACGTTCGGATATAGATCACACAATCGTTACTCAAAAAGCTCCCATACCAAAACAAAAACGGAGAGCTGTAACGGTTGACTACATTTTATTATGGGATTTTTGTGCTTGGGAATCGTTTTTGGGGGTGCTTGATATGTCCAACTTGGATAACACAAAGCGTATTATGATTAGTTTGCCGGATTACATGCTTGAGGAAGTAGACGTTGTTGTTGAAGAAGAACGTCTTAACCGTAGTGAGTGGATTCGACAGGCGATGAGCAAAATGTTGACCGAGAAGAAGAAACAATCAATTCGCGAAAAAATGCAACGTGGCTATGCAGAAATGGCAAACATTAACTTGCGCATCGCGTCGGAGTCGTTTTTGGTCGAAGGTGAGGCCGATCTCACGATGGAGCGTATGGTGAGCGGGGTGTAATGTCTTGAACGTGAAACGTGGAGATGTTTTCTTTGCGGATCTGTCTCCTGTGGTTGGTTCCGAGCAAGGTGGAGTTCGTCCGGTACTTGTCATTCAGAATGATATAGGTAATCGGTATAGTCCGACCGTAATCATAGCAGCGATCACTGCACAAATCCAGAAAGCTAAATTGCCCACGCACGTCGAGATTCACGCGAAGACGCACGGGTTCGATCGCGATTCTGTGATTTTGTTGGAGCAAATTCGGACGATTGATAAGTCTAGATTGACCGACAAGATTACACATCTAGATGATGATATGATGCGAAAAGTTAACGAAGCCTTAACGATAAGTGTCGGATTGGTAACATTATAATAATAGCGGGGCTTGCTCTCGCGTGGTACAAGCCATCGCGAAGCAGGCTCTTTTTGTCGACTTGTAGACTGATTTTTAATGAGGGAGATTGGTAATATGGCAGAATCTAAAAAAGAAACAGTCATTATTGTGGATACCATCCAAGAAGAAACCGAAAGTAAAGTAAGTCAGTTTGATGCAGAAACCGAAATGCGTTTGTTAAAATTTGTGGCGAGTACACTGAAGTTACCGGTGAGCGGCGTGCAAAATGCAGTCGCATTACTTGATGAAGGTAATACAATTCCGTTTATTGCACGTTACCGAAAAGAAATGACTGGTTCGCTAAGTGATCAGGAAATCGATGCAATCGCAGAATCGATTACAGCTGCACGAAGACTTGAGCAACGTAAGCGGGATGTCCTTCGGTTGATCGGTGAGCAAGGACAATTGACGGAAGAACTACGTGTTCAAATCGAAAAAGCAGAAACCGTTCAACGCGTCGATGATTTGTATCGACCATTTCGCCCGAAACGAAAAACGCGTGCGAGCATCGCGAAAGAACGTGGTCTTGAACCATTTGCGAATTGGTTATGGTCACAGCCTACACATGGTGATTTGCGCATCGAAGCAGCTAAGTATGTAAAAGAACCTGATGTTGCAACGATTGAACTTGCAATTCAAGGCGCACTTGACATATTGGCAGAACGTGTCGCGGATGATGCTGAAACGCGGGCGATGCTTCGTCAGTTCATCTGGAAAGAAGCAGTACTTCGCACGGAAGCGGCGAAAAAAGGCGTAGAGTCAGTGTATGAGATGTACTACGACTATAAGGAGCCTGTGAAAAAATGGCCTCCGCATCGCATTTTGGCGATGAATCGCGGAGAGCGTGAAGAGTTCCTTAAGGTACATATGGATGTGCCAGTAGATCGAGCTATTGGAATGTTAGAACGCAAATGGTTGAAATCATTTTCCATTGCCAAAGAAATATTAAATGAGATGTTACAAGATTCATTTAAACGCTTGTTGTTCCCCGCACTTGAGCGTGACATTCGCAATCAAATGACGGAGACCGCAGAGGCGCAAGCGATCGATATTTTCGGCAAGAACTTGCGACAATTATTGCTTCAACCACCAGTTCTTGGACAGCGAGTTCTTGGCGTCGACCCTGCATTCCGTACAGGTTGTAAGCTTGCAGTGATTGATGAGACAGGCAAAATGCTTCATGTAAGTGTTATTTATCCGACGGCACCATATAACAAGACCGCTGAATCCGAGAAGGCTATACATGCGCTCATTGCGCAGTTCAACATTACATTGGTCGCGATCGGAAACGGTACGGCTTCTCGTGAAACGGAACAGTTCATTGCAGATTGCATACGTCACCTTGGACGTGATGATTTGAAATATTTGATTGTTAATGAAGCGGGTGCATCTGTTTATTCGGCATCGAAACTGGCGCAAAAAGAATTCCCCGCACTTGACGTGGCGGAGCGCAGTGCAGTGTCAATCGCGCGACGTTTGCAAGATCCGCTTTCAGAGCTCGTCAAGATCGATCCGCAATCCGTCGGTGTTGGACAGTATCAGCACGATGTCGGACAGAAGAGGTTATCTGAGCGATTACGTTTCGTCGTGGAAACAGCGGTTAACCAAGTTGGAGTCGATGTGAACACGGCATCGCCATCGTTATTATCTTACGTATCCGGTGTGTCGACAACGGTTGCTGATCAAATCGTAGCGTACCGCGAAAAGAACGGTAAATTCCGTTCTCGCCGCGATTTAAAAGATGTGCCACGTCTAGGTCCAAAAACCTATGAACAGTGCATCGGGTTTATGCGAATTTTTGATGGAGAAGAGCCGTTAGACCAAACCGCAATTCATCCAGAATCGTATCCGCTTGCGAATGCACTTTTGAAACATCTTGGAATCCGTTCGGCAATCGGAAGCGAAGCGGTGTCCTCGGTGATCGAAGAAGGAGTGCAAGGAAATAAAATTGCGGAATGGGTAACTATTTTGCAACCCATTGCAGCGCATCCGGTCGGAGAACCAACGGTGAAAGATTTGATTGAACAAATCCGTCGTCCAGGCAGGGATCCGCGCGAGGAATTACCGCCACCATTGTTCCGAAGCGATGTACTCAAATTGGAAGACATTCATGAGGGGATGCAATTCCGCGGAACCGTTCGTAATGTCATTGATTTTGGTGCATTCGTTGATATCGGCGTGAAAAATGATGGTCTCGTACATTTGTCCAAAATGGGCCGCACGTTTGTTAAGCATCCACTGGATGTGCTTAGTGTGGGGGATATTATTGATGTATGGGTCATTGGCATCGATCGCAATAAAGGTCGTGTGAGTTTATCGATGCTCGGACCTACAGAATAAATTGATATGCCTTCCGGGTGTGCGGGTATAAGTATTAGTAATATACATGATGAATTACAAAATAGATTGTATTCAAGCGTGAAATGTTCAAGTGAAAAAGTACACAATAAGAGTCTTTTTGCCGATGAAGTAATATTGGCGAAAAGGCTCTTTTTGCTTGTGATCTTTGAGATGCCCGTGTATGGAATTTGCAGGAAAAAAATATGTAAATGTCGAAAATTTTGAGGATAAAACGTCGGCCAGAAATTCGAGGTACATGATGAATTTTTACACGTATTTTCAAGAAGAATGGCTAAGCGAATCGGTTCGGATCGGTGCGAGTTGTTTCCGTTTATTTGACGGCTTGGATCGTACACGGTTGAAACAAGCGGCATCGGATGTTGTAAAGTTGGCAAGTGAGAATGGTTTGATTGCTCTGCGAATTGAAGAAAGAACATGGCATGAACTTGCTGATGCAAAAGCGATGGCGGGAACGGTATTGCCTAGCCTCGTAGAGGCGTTTTGCCAGTTGCCTAAGCTAGCACATGGCTTGGACTTAGATGCCTTTCCTGGACTGCACCGCGGCGTTCTGAATGCAATTGATTATATCGTGCGCACGAATGGTGACAATAGCGCGGCACGCAATTTGACGCTATCATTTTTGCGTGGACAAAAACCAGCTGCAACGTTATTGAAGACGCAAGGATTAGATGAAATTCGCAATCCACTTTCTGAAAAAAACGCGGAATGGTTTTTACAGTCGATGTTCCGATTGTTTCGTGCGTGCGGAGGAAATGGGATTGTAATTTCATTTGTACAGACAGCAGAATGGACTTCGGTAGATAGCCCACTTCAAACGATTCGTGTTGAGCAATTGGCAGGTCGATTACGGCGTTGGTTAGATTGGTCGGTGCAAGCGCGTGGATGCGGCGTTCAATTGCTTGGCTTTATCGAAAAAGAGTTGTTGCAAGCATGTATGGCCGTATATCCACCGATCAAACAGCGCATCTCCGAAATGCATCGTCCCCCAATTGAACCGTATCGCAGTCCATTGCAAACGGTTGATGATAAGCCGATTTGGTTGATAGATGGCGTTGAATCATCAGAAATAAGTAATCACGATCATAAAGAGAACTTAAAAATGCAATCACGCGCATTAGTTGATGCATTGCGGATGGGCATGGTGCCCGTTAAAGGTGCAGGGGATTTTACTCTAGGTTCAGTCGGTTTAAACGATTGGGTACTTGGTGGGTTAGGTCAATCATCTGCTATGTTTATGAGCGGGATACAAACCATTCAAGTAGATACCGTATGCGGGGAATATGGCAGCGGAAAAAGTCACTTGCTTCGTTTGGTGCGTGAATCGATGGAGGATCAAGGGTGGATCACAGCATCGATTGAGTTGGACGGACAAAAACGTAGTTTTGCCGATCCGCTAGGGATGTTGCTGTCCGCGGTGCAATCGATGAATCAATCACTGTGGGAATTGTTTTGTATTTCGACGCAACGCAATGGAAGAGATTTTTGGTCGATTTGGAAGCATGATGATGCATTCCGTGCATTGTGGCATGCTTTTTCAGCGATACAGCAATTAAAACCAGCTGATCGGTGGGATTGGGCGGAACGCTTGGAAGCGGTCGTATTAGGTCATGCCACATGGCGCGAAGATGAATTAAAACAATGGAAACAGTTTGGATTCGGTGTGCCGCTTAACGTGGTGAAATGTTGTATCAGCCGTCAGGTGGATCAACGACCTGCCGATTTGCGCAGGTCACTTGAAGCGATCGCATGGTTGTGCTTGCAAAGCGGCGCAAGCGGGTTTTGGATTGGTATCGATGAATGTGATCAGGAAGCACGTATGTTATCGAGCCGGGAAGAAGAATTGAAGCGGGCGCTTGATACACTGGCGGGAATCGTGTCTGCGAGAGGTCTTATCCGGATGACATTCGGGATGATTCCACCAGATATTTTGCTTGGAGGGATTGGCAAGGGGGAACATTATTCGGATCGTTTATTATCCGCGTGTTCTGCGGTCGTCCAAGCGACATCAAATCGTTGGTACAAGATTCCGGTTTATGGTCGTGAAGAGCGATTGCAGCTTGCTATGAACATTTATGAGCATTATAAATGCGCACATCACATAACGTTACCTTTTAATCCGAATTTGGCAAAGGAATTTGACCGACTCGCGGTGAAACAAGAAGGTGTTCGCATGGATGTGATTCGCTTATTTATTAAGTGGTATATTCGGATGTTGGATACCGCATTCGGACCACCAAGACGACGTACAATGCAGTCGGTATAAGAGGTTTTATCGCGAGATCCAAGGAGGGATCAAAATGTCAGTTTCAGTAGCAGGTCAAGTGGAAGCGTATCAATTCATCAAACATGCATTTGGAGAACCGGGGATTGCACGAACGCAAGCCGAACTCGTTTTTCATTTACAACTTCAGAAAGCAAGTGCTGGCGGATTGTCTGATGGAGAGGCGCAACAATGGATTGAGCAGGCGTCCCTACAATCAAATGGATTGTTTCAGGTGGATGATTCTGGGTTGGCAACGTTTCAATTGCCTAATTACGAATCGGCAGAAGCAAAAGTAGCAGAGTGGATGACTGTTTTTTTTCCAAGTGTGCGAACGTTTATTGCAACTGACTATTTGAAAATGGTACTCGGTAAGAAATTGATTTATCCACCGCAACAACAAGCGGAGAAAATAAATGCGTTTTTATCGATGATTGAACAAGATGTGCGATTTGTGCGTTACGGCCAGTTATTCGGATTATCGAAATGGACGGTACTGAATGATTTTGCATTTGAATCAATACGTGATGGGTCGATTTTGGAAGGCGAAATGCAACAAGTGAAAAACGCGGTAAGCGAGAAGTATGAGATCCCAGTCGAGCGTTTGGTTTGGATGGATAAACTAGATGATCGCTTCATCTTTGATTCTGGCAACGTAAGTTTGTCTGCATTTATCGATATGCCTGATTTAAATAGCATGCCAGTACCCTTAGTGATCGAAGAGAAAATCCTAGAACAACGTGAGCGGTTGATCGGATTACTTGAGCAAGCTGATGAAACCGGATTGCCAATGATGGTTCTTGGACAACAATCAGATTTGCTCGTAGATCGATCTGATCCTCGGGAATCACTCCTCATGATGGCTGGATTGTTGAAGTGGTTACGTTCGGATCCGAGCGTGGTCGCGTTAGCGGATGGATATTGGACAATTGGAAATGCACATGAAAATTCGGAGGAGGTGGCAAGCATGGAAGGACTCCCATATTTTGAACCGATTGAACGGTCGCCATTACATGTGGTGCTGGATGCGACAACAATGTTTACCGGAGAAATGGTGTTACAACCGAATATGGTGGATGCGATGGACATTTCATTTGAAGATGAAGAACAAGTCGAATTGCATATGCACTCCCCAACAGGTACGACATATGCATTCACGTTCGAACCAGCAAGCAGAACATTGGGCGGTATGCTGATGTATTTGGCGGATGCCGGGTTCGTTGATGGCAGTGTCGAATTGATCGTGCTGCCGCAACCGACTCCGAATCATTTTTTGATTGAATCGAGTGAACTAGAAGGGAATTCCGTCCCTTATATTCCGAATGTTAATTCAATGTTCGAGACGCGGAGTACTGGACTTGGTGTGTTTGATGAAACAGAGGAATTGGAAGCTCCATTTGAATCGTGGGGGGCGACGACTACGGCTGAAGATACATTATCCGATGAAGAAGATTTGCAAGCATCAATTGATGAAGAAATTGAGCAGGATGAGGCAGAACCGTCGAACGATCACGCAGCCGATCCAATGTTCGATTCGATGATCGATCCAATAATCAATCCTTTCGATGTCGTGAATTCATTCGAAGCAAAGGATGACGTTGAATTAGATGAGGTCTCAATAAGTGATTTCAGTTCAACTGATCCATTTGCCGAAGAAGTGGAAGAAGAAGAGGAAGAGGTTCAAGTTGCATCATCGGCATCATGGAAAGATGCATGGGCTCAATACCAAGCTACGAAAAGCGTTGAACCTGAAGCAGTGATGCACGATGAGGAAGTTGAGACAGAATTTGAGGTTGTAGATGCTGACGATGATTATATCGATGCTTCCGTGGCATTAGAAGAATCAATAGATGTGCCGATTACGTTCGAAACAATCGCCGGATTCCGTGCTTACCATTTTGAATTAATTAAGCACCGCGCGGATGAATTGCATCGTCAAATTTCACAAATGAACGATCAATTGTATTTGGATTGGATTCCGAGTTTGTCGATCAAACGTGATTTTCATCAATTGATGGATGCGGTCAAAACATTACAAAAAATGCAGGACGATATGGAATTGATTTCGAAATTGAATGATCGATGGAAAGAAGAATGAAATTGCAAGTGACAAAGGACCGATCCCTAGTGCAAGGGATTGGTCCTTTGTGTTATGCAAGATATTCCGCTTGTTCTTCTTCCCATTGTTCCATCTGCGCTTGAAGTGCGCGGATTTCGGTCAGTAAAGAAATTAGTGGGTATTCCTTCTCGGGTACGACTGCAAAGGTGCGCTCCAACTCAGTTAGATATTCATATCCGCCGTAAACTGAAACGGTATTGTCTAATATGTCGAGGTCAGCGCATTCGGCAATGACGGTTGCGAGCACGGGTTTTTGGTCCGCGGTTAATTTATCGATTTCTTTATGCAACCGCACGTGAAGAGCGGTTAATTGATACATATGATCTTCTGGCATTGATACGACGAAACATTCTTGATTTCGGCGCATCCAAGCAAAACGCATGGAATCCAACGTAATTCCTCCCTTTGTTAACATCGTATTTAGTTTAGCGTGTCAGCGCCATTCTTTCAACTCGTCAGAATGATAAAAAACGTCCGACAGGCTCGATTGGATGGCGAGCACATCAGACGTTGGAAACATAATTTACATTGTTACACGGTCTTTACGAACTTCTCGCACGACATGCGCGAGTTCCGGCAAAATCAAGCGTTTCATCGCTAATGTCACTGCTCCTGTTGAGCCAGGCATGGAGAAAACGGCCATACGACGATAAATACCAGCTGTTGCACGGCTAAGGATTGCGGCAGGTCCAACATCTTCGGTGAAACTGAGCATACGAAAAATTTCTCCGAAACCAGGCATGCGTTTCTCAAGTAAGCTATCAATTGCTTCGAATGTGTGATCTCGACCTGCAATGCCAGTTCCGCCATTGATGAGTACTGCATCGAATGAGTTAGGATGTTTTGCAACATATCGAATAACATTCACAATTTGGTCAGCATCATCCGGTACAATTTCGTACATCCGAACTTCGAAGTTCACATGTTCAGCAGCTTCCAACAGATCAATGATGATTCTTCCGCTTTGATCGGTTTCTTTATTCCGTGTATCCGATACGGTTACGACTGCTACCCGAACAACGTTTGGCGCTTCTGCGCGATGTTGTGCAGTACTCAATTCAATCATCCTTCCATTTGATGCGTATGGTCATTCACATGCTTACCACGCCGGGAAGTGTTCATGGAAATCGTTCTGTAGTTGTTTTTGGTCCAACTCTTTTCCCACCAAGATAACATAGGACTCGCCGAGATTTGTTGCACCTTGCCAATCATGACTTCCGTTTGAAAATTGATACAAGTACACTTCTTCTGCACCAGAAAGACGAACATATCCTTTTGCACGGACGATCTTTCCTGGTTGTATTATGGTTCTACTTAAAGATATCGAGAATTTTTTAATCCAACTTTCTATTTTGATAGCTGTTAAAAATGGGTGGTTTGGTATTGTAATATACACTGAATTAAGATTCGTGTGCGGATTAAGTTCACCGAAACCATCTTTACTTGCAGCCAACCATTCGTCCAACGTTGTAGGTGATACCCTGGATTGACTTACCCAATGTAATGTTCCCGGAGCAACGGAGCGTATTTTGTCTTCGACGGATTGACGCTGAGCAGGTGCGACGATATCCGATTTGTTAATAAAAATCTCATCCGCGGTTTTGATCGCGTCTAACGCATTTTTAACCAAAATTTCTTGATTCATTGCGATCAAACTACCATCAATTACACCGATAATTCGATCGATGAAGAGCCGATTCCGATATCCAAATTCAGAGATCGTATCAACAACCTCTAAAGGATTTCCCATCCCGCTCATTTCAATGACAATATGATCCACACCTTTAGAAAGGGCAAGGTCTAAATAGTTATGTAAATCCGGTTTTCGTTTGCAGCAAAAACAACCGTCGAGCGCGGTGACGATATCCAATTCTGGATATACGGCTGCGGCAACGGAACCGCTCACATCGCTGGTGCCCAGTTCATTAATCAATACAAACGGTTTTTTATTGTTTCTGATGAGGGCGTCGATCCACTGAAGCAGAAATGTTGTTTTACCTGCTCCCAAAAACCCGGATAGGATGGTTACGGGCGTTTTCATCGATACTTGCTCCTCTCGGGTTGCTCCGATATAATCGTAATCATTACGAGAAAGTGAGGTATTCAAATGAAGGACCATTCGAATGCCATTGGATTATCAACTTACGAGCACATATTAAAAGAAATGGAAGAAAAAAACCTACGCATTACCGAACAACGAAAAACGATCGCTCGTTGGTTCGCAGATCAGTCCGGTTTTGTGACTCCGCGTGTCGTGTATGAGCATATGACTCAACATCATAGTGGCTTAAGTTTTGATACGGTTTACCGTAATTTACGGACGCTCGTTTCTCTTGGGATTCTCGAACAATTCGAACGTGCCGATGGTGTAAAATTCAGATTACATTGCGATTCGCATCATGCACATCATCACCACTTTATATGTACGTCATGCGAGTCCATTTTTCCTCTAGACTTTTGTCCAATGGACACAAAAATCCGTGTTCCAGAGCATTTTTTTGTAAGTGGGCACCGATTTGAAGTGTTTGGATTGTGCAGTGACTGTATGATAAACACTTAATTTCCATAAATAAACAAAAAAAGATAGGTAGTACTCGTGGATCGCTCGAGTAATGAACCTATCTTTTTTTATTCGTTCAAAGCGATTTGTAATGCCTCGGCATTTTGTTTCATGATGGATATATAGTTTTTTCCAGCTTTGAGTTCATCTTCAGTTAAACCTTCAATCGGATTCAGTACTGCTGTTTTCGAGCCAGTTTCCTTAGCGATTGTTTCGGCAATTTTTGGGGAGACTAGCGTTTCGAAAAAAATTGTTTTTATTTGTTTATCATGAATGAGCTTGGATACATCTGCGAGTTGTCCTGCCGACGGTTCCTGTTCAGGTGATAGACCGCTTAGTGGAACCTGAATTAGTTGATAATCATGTGCGATATAACCGAATGCAGCGTGCGCAGTAACGAATTCTTTATGCTTTGGTGCGGTTGATACAACTTGGAAAAGAGCATCTAATTGTCGTAACTTTTCGAGAAATAGAGCGGTATTTTTTACATACATTTTTTTGTTCGTTGGATCTTTCTGTTGAATGGCATTTGAAATGGCAATTACTTCTTGTTGAGCAGTAATTGGGCTTAACCATACATGTGGATCAAGTGCGGATTCCTCTTCGATAGTTATCAATTTTTTGACGGATAGGCTCGCTTCAACAACACTTGTTTTTTGAAGATCAAGGGTATCAATCACTTGTTCAGCAAATCCTTCCATCCCCGATCCGTTATAAACCAAAAGGTCTGCAGATTCGATGGTTTCCATGTCTTTTGCTGATGGTTCCCAATCATGTGGTTCAACACCAGCTGGGATGAGCGTGATTACTTCTGCATGATCGCCGGCAATTTGTCTTGCAAATTCAGCCATCGGATAAAATGAAGCAACAATTTTAAGTGATTGATTCGCTCGTTCAACCGGTGCATTTGAACATGCAGTCAATGTTCCGAAAAGAGTGATCGCGATGCTGAGTTGAACTAGTTTTCGCATATTTAAGATTATGACTCCTTTAAATGTTCATTTGCACTTATGGGCTGAGGCACAGAGACCGTTGGTTGAATGGTAAATGATTGTTCAAATTCATTTCTTCTGCGCTTGAGATACTTTAGCAAACGCATTAATCCTAACCCGCAAATCAACGTGAGTAACAAAATAAAAGCAATTGACGCTCCAGACGGTGTATTTAATTCATAGGAGGAAAATAACCCGCTAAAAACACCGAATACACCAATCGTCATCGCGATCAAAATCGTTTGGCCGAATGAGCGACCGAGCTTCGTAGCGAGCGCAGCAGGTAAAATCACGAGTGCAGACACCATCAATACTCCGGTAATCGGAATCATTGTTGCAACAACCATACCGGCAAGAATATTAAACGCGATCGATAATCCGCGCACAGGTACACCACTCGTTTGGGCACAATCTTCATCGAATGTCATTAAATAAAGCGGCCGACGGTACCACCAAATGAGAAATAATCCAATCACAGTAATGCCTGTCATCACATATAGCGCTTCTTGTGTTACGGCGACGATTGATCCGAACAAATAAGCAGTAAATCCTTTATTAATGGAATGTTGCATGCTCATTAACAACACGGCAACGGATAGCCCGCCGGTCATTAAAATAGCTACGGAAATTTCACTATAACTTTTGTAACTTCTGCGTAACCATTCCATCATCACAGCGCCAATCAATGCAACTGCCATCGCAGTCCATTCAGGGGTGATTTTGATTACAATCCCGAGCGCCACGCCTGCCAATGAAATATGAGCTAGCGTATCCGGCAACATCGCTTGTCGCCGTAACATGAGAAAAACACCTAGTACAGGTGCTAAGATTGCAATGCATGCCCCTGCCCAAAATGCCCTTTGCATGAACTCGTAGTAAAACATCTCCACCCAACATTCTCCTTTCGTTCAAGAGTAATAGAGCGGTCAGCATATTTGCGAACTTCTTCCCAGTGGTGCGTAACCATCACAACGCTACGTCCATGTTGCTTAACATGGTGAGAAATTAAATCGTAAAATCCTTTACGACTTTCCGTATCCATGCCTGTCGTCGGTTCGTCGAGCACAAGTAAATCTGGTTGCAACGCGAGCGCACGCGCAATGCAAAGACGTTGTTTTTGACCGCCAGATAAATTACCAATTCGTTGATGCGCAAGTTCCTGCATTCCAACTTCTTGCAAGACGCGCCAGACAATCGCTTCTTTTTCTTGTTTTGGTACTTTCGAAAATCGTGGGCTCGTGTCACAACTTGATGAGACCAATTCATATACGGTGCTTGGAAATCCTACATTAAATGCAGACACTTGTTGAGGCACGTAGCCAATTGAAATACTCTCTTGACGCGAGACTTGTCCATGCCACGGTTTTAGTAACCCAAGCATAAGTCTTAGTGTCGTTGTTTTACTTGCGCCATTTGATCCCATCACGACTAACCATTCACCTGGTTGAACATCAATATGAACATTTTGTAATATTGGCCGGTCTTCATAACCGAACGACACATCTTGCATATGAACAAGCGTCATGGAACGCACCTTCTTAAATTGTAATAATTACGATTAGCAAAAATATCGTACGATAAACGCGGCCAAATGTAAAGCAAGAGTAACGTCCAAAAAAAGTTTTTAAACATTTTAAATAAACCCTCCCAAACGATTGCGCGGCCACGAATATTATTGGCATAGGCGGGCAAGGCAACGCTAAATCAAACATTTCTCAGGAGGAATTATTTTATGAATTCGTTTCAACGCGTTAGTCAAATCGTAGCACTTACATCCGTATTGGTTGCGAGTATTGGTGGAGGATTTGCGCTTGCACATGATGGAGGCAAAGGATCCGTAACAAAACAAGATTCTGCAAAAGAGTCCAAAAAACCAGAACCTACAAAAAAACCAGAACCGTCCAAAACTCCTGAAGCATCGAAAAAACCGGAACCTACAAAAAAACCGGAACCTACAAAAAAACCAGAACCTACAAAAAAACCAGAACCTACAAAAAAACCAGAACC